>NZ_QUFB01000039.1 GCF_003478335.1 Clostridium sp. AM49-4BH | reverse complement strand
TGAAAGGGACTTTGCGCTCGTCGTTACTTATGTCTCGTATTTCAGAGACATTAAGTAACGTGACGTAGCGCATCGTAGCGAAAGCGTCCCGTCCAAAAATGGATGATACTTTGCTAAACCGGGACATCTCAGACAATCCTTTGGGCATGTATTCATCAGAGACTTGACATAATAAGCAATATGCGGTTGTGAAGGATTTGAGGTATGGGAAGTTTGAGTTTATTATTATGTATCCACCATGCTTTACAGGCATGATGGAGTTTTGTATTAATCTAATAGAAGAAGAGGATTAACCGCTGTTCCATTCTGCTCTACCTTAAAATACAGATTACACCCTTCTTCCGTATACGCTGTACTTGGTGCCGCAAGTTTTCCAATGGTTTCTCCCGCTTTTAATTCATCGCCTTCTTTGACGGATACTGCCTTTAGCTGCCCATATGTGAGCGTGTATCCATTGCCAATGTTCATTGTCACGGTTTTGCCTGTTTCATCGTTCTTACTAACCGACAAGACTTCACCGGCCGCTGCGGTTTTAACGTGCTGTCCGACTTTGCCGCCGATGATCAATGCCGGATTACATCGATACTGTGCTAATGTCTTAAAATATACGGCATCTGTCATGCTAAACTTCATCAATACCTTACCTTTGACCGGCCAGCTCAATCCCTTTTCTTCATTAAAGGCAAAGTGCTTCTTGTCTTTTTGGGAGGCTACCGTTGTATCCTTAGCAGCTGCTTTTCTTGATCTACCAGACTTTGCTGCAGTCTTTTCGTTGTTTGCGGTATTGTTTTTCTGCGGTTTTTTCGTCGCCTTTGGCTGTGGCGTATCACTTGGGATCGACGGTGCTATTGTTGCCTTATTTTTGTCTGCAATCGACTGATCCTTAGAATTTCCCACAGGCTGCATACTGTCTTCCGGCGCCTCTGAGGACTCTACCTCTGCTTTCATAAAGCCGCCACCCTGCGGATCATTATTCATTCGATAGTATGTTGTTCCGATCGCCAACAGGCACACTAACGCAGTACACACCGATACATAAAATCCTTTTTTCTTCCACATGGATTCCTTCTCTTCAAACATCTTTTCCTCCATTCTGACTTGTAACTACAGCACCTCTCTGTAGTCTTTGCCGCTTTATTTTCCAAACTTCCACAACCGAAATCTGCGCATTCCCATAATACTTTATTATGTGCGTATTTTAATGTATTGTTTTGCAGCCTTTGTGCTGCGAATTCTGCTGTAAGAGAACTATAGCAATTGCTTGGTGCAATTTGTTTTTACAGTGATTTCTAAGTTTTGTCGTCTCTGATGTATGATTTACATGCCTTGCAGAGAACTCGAAGTCCCGCAAGCAAGGTAATCATCATTTTAGAAAGGGACTTTGCGCTCGTCGTTACTTATGTCTCGTATTTCAGAGACATTAAGTAACGTGACGTAGCGCATCGTAGCGAAAGCGTCCCGTCCAAAAATGGATGATACCTTGCTAAAACGGGACATCTCAAACACTCCTACAGGCATGTATTCATCAGAGACATTACAAAACAAGAAATCACAGCAAAAACTTGCAACTGCAGCAATTGTCTTAGTTCTCTTGCAGCAGAACAAGTTAGTGTATTGGCTACAAAACATTTGCTTATCATGACACATAATAAAGTATTATGGGAATAGTCACTATCGCAGGTTGTGCAACTTTGACTTTCTATTGCTAGTGTTGCCAATATGCAGGAAAATATACGAAAGAAGCTATCGCAAATGAGCGATAGCTTCTTTCTGTTATTAACTCAATTTTTAATTTCAAAAATCAGATTTTTGCTCATTGACCATCTGACCCTGCATCGGACCATTGGAGTAGATCGGTGCGCTTTCGCGATAAACAACCGTTGGCGGGATCTCGACCTCACGAACATGGTAATATACGACTCTCGTATCCGCCAGCCGATCATGCAGTGCACGTTTTTCGCGATCCGGTCCGATCATAAAATACCCGATAAAGATAATGATCTTAGACAGAAATCTTCCAACCGTCTCCCGATAAGCCACCTCGAATAATGTCATCTTGCGCTGCTCACTGCTGACAACCCGCAAACGCATTGCACGTTTTCCCAATGTTGCTCCTGTGAAATAGGTGAGCAGGATAAAATACAACACACCGAGCAGATATAGTACAATATCCTTGACCGAATATGAAAAAATAAAATCTTTCACGATAAAATTGTCCGGACTTGCTACTGTCGCGATCCATAACGGGAACTTAACGACGAGCAATACGCATCCTACGATGATCCAATCAATGATATAAGCTGCCAGACGTACGAAAAATCCGGCATATACCTGATTCTCCGTATTATTCTGCATAATATTTCAGCACTCCTTTTCCTTTTGTGTCGATCATGTCTTTCACGATCTGTGCATCAGACTTTGGTGTTACGTCTTCGGCTGCCTGGAACAGACTGCTTACCAACGAATTCATATCGTTATCCGGCTCATAAAACGTAATGTTCTTGTCGAAATCATTCGTCTGAATAAAATCCTGCTTCTCCTCTTCATAAGAACCAACCTCGTCGACCAGACCATTTTCCTTCGCCTGTTTCGCAGTGTAAATGCGTCCATCCGCAATCTTGCGCACATCAGCATCGTTTATGCCACGACCTTCACTGACAATGCTTACGAACTGATCATACGCTTCATCCACTAATCCCTGCATGATCTGTTTCTGCTCGTTCGTCATATCCAATCCACCGGATCCCATTGCTTTATTAGGTCCACTGGTAATGTCAATTTCCTTGATCCCCAACTTATCATAAAGACCTTTGTAATTCGTCAGTGATACAATGACACCGATCGATCCGGTCCAGCAATTGCGGTTTGCATAAATCGTATCTGCTGCCATGGAAATATAATATCCACCGGAGCACGCCTCCTGCGCAAAATATGCCCAGATCGGCCGCTTTGTTTTCTCCTTATATTCTTCCAGCTTCAAATACAACTCATCACTCTCGTATACCGTTCCTCCCGGACTATCTACATAAAGCATGATCCCTTTGTTGCTGCTGCTCTTAATCATTTTGTCAATGTATTTCATGTACAGATCATGATTGTAACCTGTGCTTGCCTTCCAAGCATTTGTCTCTGTCGGCCCAATCTCGCCCTCAATATTGATCACACCGATGAAATCTTCCGTTGGCAAAGACACCGAAGCTTCTCCCATCAGATTGTTCACCACGCTTGACACATCACTCTTCTTACTTTGTGTAAACTTGCTCTTCACAATATTTGAAACTACACCGGTCACACCTACAGCAATGATCACTGCACCTGTCACCAAAATACCAACCATTTGTTTTGTCTTCATGGTATGTTTCCTTTCTGAATCCTATGTTTCAAAGATGCCACAGATCACTAAGCTGTGATCTGTTCTAAGTCCTTGCACCCTCACATTAATAGCCTACCTTTTTGCCGCTCTTTGTCATATAACCGCTGATCCTATTTGCCTTGTAATCCGCTTTTTTGCGGGAATTTGGCACTTCCGGGTCGGTTGGATCATAGTGAATACTTCCTGTCACTTTGATCGTTGCCGGCTTACCAAGCGGTCCAGGCTTCTTGCTGTTCCCCTGCTTGATCTTGATCGGTGTTCCGGTCGGCACATAGTCATACAGCCATTTTGCATCGGCAACTGTCATACGGATACATCCTGCAGACGCCGGTGATCCAAGGCGGTTGTATGTGTTTGGATTTAAGGAATAATGGGACTGTCCTCCCACTGCGATTGCATGAAAATAAACATTTCCAACAATGTGTACTGCCCATCTTGCATATACAGTACTTCCGTCCGGCTCATGCATCGGCTTTAAGGTGTAACGCACCGCCTGCCCATTACTGCACACGCTAAAGTTTCCTAACGGTGTATACGAAGAATGTAACGCCAGTGCTCCCGGTCCTGCATTCGTTGAGACATCTCTACCAACGGATACCGAAAATGCCTGCACAGGAATATCATAAGATTTCGTTTTGGTATCGTACATATATACCGTCACAACTCCAGCCGCACGATTTAATTCGATCGTATAACGACCGCTTCCTTTTTTCAGTTTCAAGATCTTGGTCAGATTTGTCTGGCGTTCATTGTTAATATAGTAAAATTTATACGTCTTTCCGTTATATTTTTCATAACGCCATCCCTGTTTTCCCATATGTTTCTTGCCAATGCTATAGGACTTCTTGTTTAACAGTATTTTTTTGCCCCAAGCAGTATAGCCATAGGCATAGGCAACATATTTTCCAGTGCTCTTGCTCTTGACTACCGCACTGTATTTCTTAGAAGCAAGAACTGCCTTGTAGGTGTCCTGTTTCTTCTTGCCATTTTTGTATACTACAAATGTCACTTTCTTAATATTACCCGGCAAATATGCTCCGGATAATGTAAATTTTGAAGATGCATCCTTGCGAACTTTGATCTTGAATTTACCACCCTTGGCACGTTCGTCTGCCAATGCAGTACAAGTCAGCATCCTGGACACATTGCCTGTATTTTTGTAAACTGCTTTTACTGTATAGAGACCCAGTTTATTTTTTAACTTCTTTAATTTAACCGTGGCAACATATTTCTTGCCGGATTTGCTTGCCTTAGCTGTATATACTTTCTTTCCAGCGCTATTATAAATTGGGAAAGAAATCTGTTTCACATCCGATACGCTTTGAAAACCACTCAAAACGATCTTAAAAGATTTTTTCTTCTCCAAAGAAGCACCCTTTTGCACTGTCAATGTACCTGACAACGGTTCTACCTTGTATTCAGACTGTGCTACCGTAATGCCCTGCGACCAATTTTCATTTTCCAGCACGATCTTGGCACACCACGTTCCATAAGCACTGCCTGCCTTAGAAATCTTCTCCGTCCACTTCAGGGAAGAGCCGGCTAAATTCTTAGCTCCACCGATTTCCTTCGCCGTGCTTTCGGATTTATTTTTCTGCCAAGCATACACTTTCACTTTGTTGCCACTGCCGGGTGCGAGTACACCGCCTTCCGGCTCTGTTGACACAAGCTGAAAAGTTCTTGCACTGTCTGTTGACTTGCCGGTGATCAGCATACGCATTCTGCTGCGATGAATGGAAAAATCACATACACCTGCTTTAATATCTTCTGTTCCTACCAAAATATGAACAGAATAGCTGGTGCAAATGTATTTTGCATCTGCGAGTGTGATATTTCCTTCATAGGTTCCATTCACGCAATTATCCTCGCTGATCCTAATCTGCTTCTTGATCATCGTCTGTTTATTGTCTGATCTTCTTAATTCCATCGTAAATTCAGATTCTCTGGATGGATCAAGACCCTTTACCGTATACGTACATACCCCGTCTTTTCTGTCTGTTGTAGCACTTGCTGTGTGTGTGGTTGCTGCCTGTGTTACTGCTGTCATAGCACTACACGATAACACCATAGCAAGCATCATCATTACCACGTACTTCCAATTGCTGCTTTTCTTTACCCTCATTGTCAATCCTCCATTCTTGCTTTGCACGATCCAAACGTCAACTATGCCGCTGACATTTTACTCGCAACATGTTGAAACATGTTAAATATATATTTTGTCATGTTTCCCACATTCTGTCAAGATGAAGAATCCGCCCAACCTTTCGGCCGGCTAATCGTCAAGGGCGATCAAAAAGACGACACTTGCTTGCTTTTTCGTCAATCGGTCACTTGGTATCACCTGTTCGAGATCTTTCGTCAAATAATCCGATAATGACCACGGATTCGACTTCCCATATTTCAATGGCGTTAATGGCTGGCTTGCCTGCTCAGCCAATTTGCCGGTTCTGTCTATTTTCATAAAAGTTGCTACAATTTCGCACATTTTCACACTGCCTCCCTCTTTCGTCACGGCAGGATCCGATGTATCCTTGTAGTCAAATAATCTGACTACCTTGCAGTCATCAATGGCATAGTCATTGCTCATGCGTTTGCAATAATCTTCTGCGACTTTATACGCTGTGTTCTCTAATTTGTCCTCATCCGCCAGGTCTTTCGTTTGTTTTCCAGTCACTCCCGCATCGCCAAAAAATCCTGCTTGGATCAACTTATCGACATCAACCTGTGCACCCTGCTCCTCACTCTCACAATTTTGCACGACCATCGATTCTAACCGATAATTGTAGTGATCCAGCAAAACATTGTCGAATACGCCACCCAAATACAACGCAATAAATGCGCACACGATAACGCCGACGATCAGTGTTGCCCGCAAGAACTGTTTGCGGCAGTATGCCTTTTCATATTGTTTGCGGCGTTCTCTCTCTTGCTCATCAAAAACATCTGCTTTATCGATAACCGTTCGGGCTAACTTTTCCTGATTTGGAAGCGGTAACGGAATATCCGTCGGGATCGCACTCATTTCCAACAATTTATCCTCACTTACTTCATCCAGTAATTCTCCGATCCATGGCTCATTGTTGTTAGCTTTTCTACGCTTTGTATGAATCTTCATAATGATCTCCTCCATTCTTATGTCCATCTGCAGTTGTTGCTATGTCAACTGATCATGTTCACTCTGCAGCACCGTCTTTAACTTTTCTAATCCACGTTTCAATCGTTTCTCTACTGCATTTTTGGATAATCCTGCCCGCTGCCCGATTTCTTTTGCTGTCATTCCATAATAATACTTCTGGATCACAATGCTCGCCGTCGGCTCCCCCAAGCCCTTTATCGCCTCGATCAAAAGGCGGCTCTCCTCTTTCTGTATCGTTTGCTGTTCCACATTGTGATCCGACAAGGGTTCTTCCCCTTTTTCCAACTGTTCTTGCAGCGAAATTTTATCAAATTTGTCTGTCTTGCGCTCGTAATACTTAATTGCCTGCCTCTCGGCGATCGTCAACAAAAAAGTCTTTAGCGAACCTTTCGACAGATCGATCTTGTCTCTGCAGCGATATAATTCAAAAAAAATATCACTGACACATTCTTCAATATCCTCTTTACGAAGACATCCCTGCAAACGGCGCCACGTGATCGAATACACCAAACCACCATATTGTGCGGTCAGTATACGAATTCCCTCTGCCGGTTTGTCTATTAACAGCGCAAGGATCGTTTCCTCCTGTATCTGTTCCATGATTCCCCCTAAGTCTGCCATTCATCTTGTAATACGCAAATAGCTATGTTCTATCCGGTTACACAATCATATTACCATGTTCTTTCCAAAAACCGCCACCCATTTCAAAATTTGCAATGCAAAAAGACTGCCTTAATTGAGGCAGTCTTTTAATACTTGCAGATTCTCCTGCATTAATGACAAATACGTTACTCCCGCATCAAATTGTTTCTTGGATACGGTATGACAAGACTGATAGGTTTCCACTTTTGCCCCGGTCGCCTCCGCGATCGTATCAGCAACTTTGGAACTGCTCATCTCTACCTGCAGCACAACCGAAATATGCTGCTGTTTGATACGATCGATCAAATAAGCGATCGTATCCGCACTTGGCTCCATATCGCTGCTGCATCCCGGGAATGCGGCACGGTATGTCAGTCCATAGGCGTCTGTAAAATATCGCAGCGGAAAGCGGTCTCCAAAGACCATCTCTTTGTGTTTTGCTCCTGCGACGATCTGACGGATCTGCATGTCCAAATCCTTTAACTGTGCAGTATATTGCTCTGCGCGGTTCAGGTATTCCTGTGAATGATCCGGATCTGCCTTTGCAAAAGCAGCTGCGATCTCATCGACAAGCTTGACACAGTTAAGCGGTGCAGTCCATATATGCTCATCCTGCTCCGTCTCCTCCGCATCGTCGTGATCACCATCTGCATGCTCATGCTCATGTTCTTCTTCCTGCATGCCTTCCACTATTTCCTCGTCAACAACCTTGACATGATCCATCATTCGCAGCGTTGTTATATTTTTGCCTTCTGCCGCTTCTAATACCTTTGGCACCCAGCTTTCCATTGTTCCACCATTGTAGATAAATACATCCGCTTCACCGATCGTCACCATATCTTTGGCAGTCGGTTCAAATGAGTGTGTATCCATTCCGGCAGGAACGATCAGATCTACCGACACACGGTCGCCACCAATCTGCTTTGCAAAATCATAATACGGAAATACCGTAGTGACAATGTGCAGTTTCCCATCTTCCTTTTTCGTTGCGATCTCACCACACCCCGCCACAAGTGGCATGATCATGCAGACCGCCAGGCAAAAGGCAAGCCATTTTTTAGTTATAGACATGTCCAAACGGTTCCTTCCCTTGTGTCCTTTACTTCGATTCCCTTGTCCAAAAGCTCCTGACGGATTGCATCTGCTTTCGCAAAATCTTTTTCCTTCTTAGCTGCTTTACGCTCTGCGATCTTTTCCTCGATCCAAGCAACAAGCTCCGGATCTGCGCCAGTCTCTCCCTCTTCTTCCGCAAGCAGTCCCAAAGACAATACCTGATCAAAATCCTCGATCAGCGCACGTTTGGTTGCATCATTGGTATCTGCCTTGAGTACATCATACAATACGGTAAGTGCCTGAGAAGTATTAATATCGCTTCCCATGGCTTCTGCAAATTTATCCTGATATGCTGCAAAAACGTCCTGATCCACTTCACCTTCTTTGGACAAAGCCGCGATCCGTTTTTGTAACTTTTCGTATGCGATTTTCACATTATCCAATACTTCGTAACTAAATACCAGCGGTTTGCGATAATGTGACTGTAGACAGAACATGCGGTAAACCAGCGGGTTGTAACCTTGCTCTTCCAGAGATGACACGGTCAAAAAGCCACCTGCCGATTTACTCATCTTACCGCGCTTGTCGTTCAGGTGCTGTACATGAAACCAGTAGTTACACCATTTATGCCCGGTATAAGCTTCACTCTGCGCAATTTCATTTGTATGATGCGGAAAAATATTATCAACGCCGCCACAATGGATATCCAAATATTCACCCAAATGCTTCATGCTGATGCAGGAACACTCAATATGCCAGCCCGGATAACCGACTCCCCAAGGGCTGTCCCATTTCAACTCCTGATCGTCAAATTTTGACTTGGTGAACCACAATACGAAATCTGTTTTGCTTCGTTTGTTTTCATCCTCTTCCACATCATCTCTGGCACCAACCATCAGCTCTTCCTCTTTCTGATTGGATAAGACATAATATTCTTTCAGCTTCGATGTGTCAAAATATACATTGCCGCCTGCTACATAAGCATAACCATCGTCAAGCAGCTTCTCGATCATATGAATAAACTCCGGAATACAGTTTGTTGCCGGCTCAACGACGTCCGGAGTCTTGATATTTAACTTAGCGCAGTCCTCAAAGAATGCCTTGCGGTAAAACTCAGCAATCTCCATCACTGTTTTGTGCTCGCGCTTAGCACCTTTTAACATCTTATCTTCCCCGCTGTCTGCATCACTTGTCAAATGACCGACATCGGTAATATTCATAACACGCTTTACATCATATCCGGCATAACGCAGATACTTTTCCAAAACATCTTCCATAATATAACTGCGAAGATTTCCAATGTGCGCAAAATGATACACGGTTGGTCCGCATGTATACATGTTTATTTTACCCGGAACGTTCGGATGAAATTCATCAATTTTTTTAGTTAATGTATTGTATAAATTTACTGGTCGCATGTTCTGTCCCTCCTGCTCTTCTTAATTCCATGCCATCTATACTTTACAAGATAATACTCGATATTGCAATACAAATAAAAAGGACAGTCAACGCACGACTATCCTTTTTGGAGAAGGTATTTTTGTTACTTATGGGGTGTAGCAAAAACTATATAATGTATTGGGGTTTACGATGGTTAGTATAGCAGTGGATCGCAGTTAAGTGTGCACAAACTTGACAGAAATTTGAAAAAGTTTTTGTGCATTTTGAGAGCAAGCAATAAAAAACAGGTCAATTTCCCCAAAATCTATGGGGAAACCAACCTGTTTTTGTAACTTTTCATCAATTCTCCGGTACTGTCTGCTCTTCGCCCGCAAATAATTTTTCAAATTCTTCACGATCAATGCGTTCTTTTTCAAGCAACAGAGCGGCACATTTATGCAAAACTTCCATATTTTCTTTGAGGATTTCCTCTGCACGCTCATAGCAGCTATCAATGATCGACTTCACTTCCTCGTCAATCTTCTTCGCAACATCCTCGCTATATCCGCGGCTCGACTGACCAATCTCTCGGCCAACAAATACTTCGTCCTCGCCCGCATAATTGATCATGCCGACATTTTTCGTAAATCCGTATTTGGTAACCATTGCCTTAGCCTGCTCGGTTGCCTGCTTAATATCCTGTGAAGCTCCCGTCGTAATGTCATCCAACACAAGTGACTCTGCGATCCGGCCACCGAGACTGACCGTAATATCCTGCAGCATCTTGCCCTTGGTCAAATACATATCGTCCTTCTCGGAAATCGGCATTGTATAACCGCCGGCACCACTTCCTGTTGGGATGATCGATACAATGTGAACCGGTCCCACATCCGGCAATACATGGAACAGGATTGCATGCCCCGCCTCATGGTATGCTGTGATCTTACGATCGTGTTCGGATACGATACGGCTCTTCTTCTCTTTACCAATACCAAGCTTGATAAAGGATTTATCTACATCTTCCTGCGAAATGAAACTGCGTCCATCTTTGGCACAGGCGATCGCAGCCTCGTTTAACAAGTTCTCCAGATCTGCTCCGGTAAAGCCGATCGTCGTGTGTGCGATCTTGCTCAGATCAACATCGTCGCCAAGTGTCTTGCCACGCGCATGTACACGTAATATTTCCTCACGCCCACGCACATCCGGTCTGCCAACCGTTACCTGACGGTCAAAACGTCCCGGTCGCAAAATCGCAGGATCCAAAATATCCACACGGTTCGTTGCCGCCATTACAATGATCCCCTCATTGACGCCAAAACCATCCATCTCAACCAACATCTGGTTCAAGGTCTGCTCACGCTCATCGTGTCCACCGCCTAAGCCGGAACCACGCTTGCGGGCTACAGCATCAATCTCATCAATAAAGATGATACACGGTGCATTCTTCTTCGCTTCTGCAAATAAGTCACGCACACGGGACGCGCCGACACCAACAAACATTTCCACAAAATCAGAACCCGACAAACTAAAGAATGGTACTCCTGCCTCTCCTGCCACTGCTTTGGCAAGCAGCGTTTTACCGGTTCCCGGAGGGCCTACCATCAGGATTCCTTTTGGGATTCTTGCTCCTACATCGGTATATTTTGCCGGTTTATCCAAGAAATCTACAATCTCTTCTAATTCCTCTTTCTCTTCTTTAAGGCCGGCAACATCAATAAACTTCTTTGCATTTGGAGAATCCGGATCGATCCTGGTTGCCCGGCTCTTACCGAAATCCATCATCTTCGAGCCACTTGCTCCGGCTCCTCCACCTGTCTGTGCGGACAAAAAGGTAAACAGCAAAAACAACGCTACTAATCCAAATCCACACGGCAGCAATACGGTAATGATCCAAGACGGTTTATCCACGTCGTTGATAACATAATTTTGTGCAAGTTTGCTGTCTGTTTTTATAATCTCTTCTACATCTTTTATGTCAGTACAATTAAAATGTTTGCTTCGCTTGTTCTCATAATTTGCACGCACAACACCTGTCGGTGTTTCCTCATTCGGCGTGATCTCCACGGAAGTGACCTTACCCGCTTTCACATCCTGCTTGAAGTCTTCCACATTATACTGACCGCCGGTGCTGCTAGTCATAATACTCGAAATATACATCGCAATTCCAATGATCGCGAGTACGAGCACATAAAAACCAGCTCCACCTGATCTCATCTGTCTGTTCATGAACATCTCCTTTTATTCGTCTACAAATTCCACCTCACCCAGATAAGGAAGATTACGATATTTCTGTGCATAATCGAGTCCATAGCCTACGATGAATTTGTCTGGAACGACAAAACCAGTGTAATCTACCTCTACATCTACTTCTCTACGATCCGGTTTATCCAACAATGTGGCAATCTTCAGGCTGGCAGGATTGCGTGCTGCAAGCAGTCCACAAATTTTAGATAGTGTGTTTCCTGAATCGATAATATCTTCCACGATCAGGCAGTGACGACCATCAATATCATCGTCAAGGTCTTTCGTGATCATCAATTGTCCGGAACTTTTGACCTCATTTCCATAGCTGGATGCTGCCATAAAATCCATAGAAACCGGCACGGTAATTTTCTTAGCAAGATCTGCGCAAAAAAAGACACTGCCACGCAAAATACAGATCATATGGATCTGCTTTCCCTCATAATCCTTATTGATGCGTGTTGCGATCTCCGTTACCATCTGATCAATTTGTTCCTTACTATACATTTCATGAATAACTTCTTTCATGATACTCCACCTTTCTCCTTCGTCTGGATATTGTGCGCTAACTGCGCTGTAATAATGTGTTTTGTTGCCTCTGTCACGTAAAAAGCAGCACTTACACGTCCAAGCTCCGGAATCCAGATAATATGTTTTCCCATTGCAAGTACCGGTATACTGCCTCTTTTGTCAACCGAGATTTTAGCATCGATAAAGATACGCGCCAGTGTCTTCGTCCCGCCTGCGCCTGTCAACTGCAAGTAATCTCCTTCTTGCGGGAACCGCCAAACCGGTCCGTTGTCTCTATCAAAATGTCCGCGATCCGCCTCTTTCTCTGTCGGATCAGCCAAAACATCAGCATACATTCTATCACAATCAAACCATTTCGTACAGTCATTTTTCGGAACATTTTGTGGCAAATCATCTCGCTGTGTCAGCCGTAACGTAATTACCATCTCCTGTCCGTTCGAATCCTGTAACACGGTCCGCTCATCGAACCGTAGCGGAATCAGCGTATTGCGATGCACATTTGACTGCATGTCAACCCGGATCCATATCTTGTCATAATCTTTGCCTGCTCGCATGTGATATGGAAGATCCAGCCGTTTGCCGGTCGCGCCTTCTGCCAGCCGAAGCAGTGCATCAACATGCACTCTGCCGATATCCTTTCGGCTTCCACAGACCTGTTCCATTATATGCATCAATAGTTGTCCCTGCAAATAGGGATCGACCTTTTTCCACTCATCCACGGAAAAACAAAAGGTATCTCCATCACGATATACCAAGCGTTCATATTGTTCCAACATTTGACGCTCTATATAATCCCACGCTCTTTGACAATCTTCTGCCAGTTCCACCAAATGTCTGCGCGCCATCGGCTGTATTTCCTGCTCTATATAAGGAAATACCCGGTTACGGATCTTATTACGCGTGTATTTTTCTTCTCGATTGGTGGCATCCTCTCTCCAACCGTCCCCGTTTCCCCGGACTATCTGCTCAATCTGCTGTCGATCCAGACACAATAACGGTCGAATAATATTAGCGCGCCCGGCGCGCATTCCGCACACGCCCCGCAAACCACTCCCCCGCAAGATCTGCCATAGAACAGTCTCAGCCTGATCATCTCGATGATGCGCTACTGCAATTTTGTCAAAATTCAGTTCTTTTCGCACTTCTTCAAAACACCGATAACGGTAATTACGGCCCGCCTCTTCCTCCGATAATCCCTGTTCTTTGGCAAGCTGTGGAATATCCATTTCATATAGTCGAAAAGAAATGTTATATTTAGCTGCCAGTCTCTGTGCAAAAGCCGCATCTTCATCTGCTGCCGTTCCTCGGATCCCATGATGTACGTGTACGCAGACAAGCCGAAGCTGCCACTCATTTCTTAGTGCCGCTAATACCTGCAGCAGGCATACCGAATCCATCCCACCGGATAAACCGATCACAATGCCGTCTCCGTTCGTTAACAGCTCATGTTCTACGCAATATTGATTTATCGTATCGTATACTTTCTTCACGTTTTGCTCTATCCTCTCTATTTCTGTGTCCGCAAATTATCACTGATTTCCGTAACGATCACACTCATATCGTCCGGCACACTGCCGCCACACTCACAGATTGCTTCTTCTAATAATGCATCTGCGATTTCTTCCGGGTGGCGTCCCTGCCACTGTTCCATAAATCCGGCCAGCCCATGTTCCATACCGGGCAGCATATCTGCTACGCCATCTGTCATCATTATAACATAATCCCCTGCAGATATGTCCATTTTTCTTGTATACGGGATTACATCCTTTCCGGCTCCGATCGGCAGCGCCTGGCCTTCGACACATGTAATCTCCCCCTCATGATACAGATAAGTAGCTGTTGCACCATTTTTTAACAACTGACAATGCTTTTTATATAGGTTCAGCACCAAAATATCTGCCGTCACATAGCACTCTGTTTCCTCACAGGATAAATACACGGAATTGATCAGTTTAAGTGCAGAAGTCTGCGAAAATCCCGCCTCCGCCATCTGCTCCAATAACTCGATCACCAGACTGCTCTCCGAAAAAGCATCCTGCCCACTCCCCATCCCATCAGATAATGCAATAAGCATCTCCCCGCTTGGTAAAGGCAAACAGGTAAATACATCTCCGGATACTTCTTCACCATCCTTGACTCTTCTGGAAACACCCGCTTCCGCCACCAACGGCGTATCCTCTTCAAACACAAAATATGTCATATCACGGCTGACGATCTGCCTGGACTGCTCTCCTACACGAATCGGTTTTTGGAGCACTTCCTGCAATACGGCAGCAACCTCTTTGGCAGTAACCAGCCGGCCACGCACAGTACGCGCGCGCATATGTATTTCCAGCCTTCCATCCCTTTTCTCGTAAAACATGATCCCCAGCGCTTTTACCCGTTTTGCCTGCAGTTTCTTGCCTACCTTTCCTGCAGCATCTGCCGGAAGATCTCTTGTACGTTCCATCTCTTCTGCCAATCCGCCTACCAATTTGCCAACTTCCTCCATCTGTCCTGCAATGACCTGTCTATTCTCCGACATTTTATTTTGTACGCCCATCATCATACGTGCCATCTGCAGATTTTGATTTGTCTCCGAAACAAAACGCTCTAAATGTATGCACTCCCGCAGAAAACGTGCCGGCATTTGTTCGGGCACTAATATCCCCTGTTCCTGTGCTAACAGCAAGGTTCCAAACATCTCTGAGCTTGCAAGCTCCAACTGTCCCATACAATTTTCGCGATTTTCACACCGATCACAGACCTGTTCAGAAATGCCATCCATAAACTCACGCATCTCATGCCTCGTCATACGAAACTGCTTATCTGACTGATTGGCTAATGCTTTGGATAATTTTTGAAACGAATCTGAAAATTCATGGAGTCTGTGCTTCATAAGCTCTTTCCATTCATTGCCACTTTCCATCGGATGCAGATACAATCCCACTAAATACCCTGTAAATGCAAGCAGTATCCAGATCATAATCTCCGTCAAAGATAGCTTTGTAAACGACTCCCGCGGAAATCCCCATAATGCGGCCCCTGCAAGGACCCCCAAACTGATGACCTCCTCTTTGCCCGGTCGCGATTCTCTGGTCCCATGCAGCAAATACACAATACCGCCATGAAAAATTCTTGTGACAGCAAGCATCAATACTGCTTCAAGCGTTGCCAAAAAAATACTTGTTCCACTATACGGAACAAGCAAATACCTTGTTCCCGACATGACCCATGTTGCCGCTGCCAACAAAAAGGCGGCATGTCCCATCTTTACCGTTATCCTCCGCCTTTTCAAAAAGTCTGCAGCCAGCCACAGCGCTAACATTCCGGCCCCATACGCCAACACCGTGTCCAATGCAAATACGGTACTCATCCCCAGTAATATGGTAATGGCAACCGGTAATACGGCTCCACCCTCTGCAAACCCTGCCGCAAAAAAGGCAGGCGCCACCGGATTCATTCCGTAAATAGACACTCTTCCCAGCAAAAAGCCGAGCAACACCTGCACTAACATTTTTTTCTGAATTGTTTTCATTGCACACTACTCCTTATCTTGCCTGATTTTTCGGGATCAGACTGCCTGTCCCGAACAGCGTGAGACAAAGTATAGGAAACAATAGTTGCAAATTTTGTCAAATCTCAGTACCACGAAAAAAAAGAAATCGACACCGCGCCCTTCGAAACGACGCTGCCTCATTTTCTAAGATAAGGGCAACAGAAAAAGCCGGCTCACGCAGAACCGGCTTTCCCTGTTTTGGATCCTATTCCGATCTGCATTTACAAAACACCCCTTTTGCAAATGCTTCACGAAAATCGGTTAATATAAATGAAGGCGTAGAATTCGAAATCATTCAAGATCATTGCTTTCTAATCAGTAAACCCTATACATGATCTTGTTTTTACTTCTCAGGCTTAAATACAATCTCCCCTTTATGTACAAGCCCTAATTTCTCTCTTGCAATCTCCTCCACGTAATCATCTGTCTTAGCATGCTTCTTAAACTCTTTAATCTCAGCTTGCTCATCTTTAAGTTCGGACTTTTGCTCTTTAAGCTGTTCAATCTGCTTCTGATAAGACTTACTTTGTGATTTCAGTGTAGCGGTCTTATATGTAACTGTACCGCACAGTACAAGGCAAAGTACAATGACGCCCGCTAACGTGAACGGACTCAATTTCTTTTTCCTTCGTCGCTTGCCACGACTCGCTGACATCTTACAACCACCTCCACATACTTATCACCGCAGGGAATCATTATAAATAACTACCCCATCAAACAGCATATACATTACCGAACTATATTCTGTGTACAGCTCTTCGCTGACATACCATATATTGTATATCCCTTTTGACAAAAATACAGACTCGCAATCGTCTGCAAAACCGTACATTTTAAGAAGCTGCTCACTTCTTACTTTGTAGTAATATTATAACTCTTTTATGCGGTTTTCGCAACCCTTTTTCGTGAATAGATCACCATTTTTTGCAAATAAGACAGACCCTTCATTTCTGAAGGGCCTGCCTACTGTGCACGTCACCGCATAACGCTGTGAAATACTGCTTTTTATTGTTCTGCTTTCACATAATCTTTACCATCTGATGTATAAGCAAGATCTACGATCTCAACCTTAACAAAATCTACACCTAAATACGTGTTAGATGTAAGCAGGATGATCGGATCGTTTGCAAGATACTTCGGATTCAAATGAAGTGCCTTACCCTGCCATGCCGTCTTTGCAAGGATTGGCTGGTTGTTCTCATCCAGTTTTGGTAAAGAATCGCTAAATGCCTCACCTTCCTTGCTAAAGTAATTCACTGTGGATGGCAAAGCTGCAATCTGCTCTTTCGTATACTCGCTACCGGATACTGACTCTACCTGCTCATACGTAGACTCATACTTCCACTCAAACGTATCGTCTCCCTGCCACATTCCGTTCGTGTATACAAGCTGCAGCTGTGCAGATTTACTGATCATGTCGTCATGCATGGTAATACGAATACCAGGCTCTTTGATCTGTGACCAGTCACTCTCACCTTTGCCATTGACTAAGTTGTAATGGGCGTGCCAGCGATATGTATCACTGGAAGCTCCAACTTAAGGCCCGGATAATTGCTGTTGGTCGTTGTACTTAATGTTTCAAACATAGCACCGGTCGTATTTCCGGCCATTGTCATAACACTGTTTTTACCAAATACTTTCTGCAGCTCATCGTAGTTGACAGAACCGGAACCATTGGTGTTACGCATAAAGTTACCATTCCAGGTTGCCACAACAAGCGGATCCTGATTTTCTGCTACCGGATCTTCCGGCTTACCGGTCATTGTAGTAAGCTTCGATGCAGCTTCTTTCAGGGTAACTGTTTTGCCCATAACATCACAGAATACCTGTCCAATATCATCATATACAAAGTATGCATATGCTGCATTGCCGGTTCCCTTACGGTCTACAATACCACCTTCGTCCCACATTACCGGAACTGCACCGTACTTCTGGCAGCTCTGGAAGAACTCCTTGAAGTACTCTGGGATGCCGTCCTTATTCACAGATACACAGCCAAATTCGCCAAAGATCACACCGTAGCCTTTGCTTGTATAGGCTTCTTTGATCGACTCAAAGTCTTCCGCCATCGCTGCATAATCTTCTTCGCTGCCCCAAGTATCCTTAAAAGTAGAAGTTCCCTTTGGGGTTTCATAGGTTGCAGATGTCTTGGCAATACCCCATCCAAGCGGATCGTAATAATGAATGGATACAAACAACTTGGAGATACCATTTTCGCTTACATCGGTAGGCATGGTATACGTGTAATCGTCGTTTGGTTCCGTCGGGTTGTTGGTATATTTGTCACCGGCCTTGTTGGAATACTTATCACCACAGGTCTGATGAAGGTTCGTATCATAACCCGGGATCAAAAGCATACGATAATAGTTGTTGTTCTTTGTTCCATCCGCATTAATACCGGATTTACGAATAATATCAACAAACTTCTGATTGATCTCATTTGTTAATGCATACGTTTCCTTGCGCGTTAAAACGCCCTTGGTACCGCCGGTACCTTTCCAGTTGTCATTTAAGCGCTCACCCAATTCCTCGTTGGCTCCCTCGAAGATCAAACGGTCAGAATAATCAATATAACGATTAGCGATCTGTGTCCACATATCTTCATATTTCTTCCAAGCCTGTGCTCTTACAGACAAGTCCGCATCACCGAACATGCCCCACCACTGACCATCCCAATGGTCGTTGATGATAACATACATTTCCTCGTTCAAGCAGTAATTGATAACTTCTTCAACGCGGTCAAAATATGCTTCATTAATACGATAATATGTACTTCCATCGCTCTGTTTCTCCTGAACCATCATATTGGACCAGGCGATCGGGATACGGATCGTATTGATGCCATAGCGTTTCAAGCCGGAAAATAACTTCTGCGTAGATACCGGGTTGCCGGCATTTGTCTCATAGCCCTTTACCCAATCTGCATCTGTCAAAGCTGCTTTCTCTGCATCTGTCATAGTCTCGATGCTTCCTGCTCCGGTCTGCTCCAAAGAGTTACCGATGTTCCAACCCATTCCCATTGCCGGGGTAATATCCTGCGCAGACAGGTTGGTACGCATCATTCCGTTATCTTTTGTAACTGCTCCATAACGTGATTTGTGCTCTGTTGTCAAGTTGCTGTCAGATACTTCACCGTCAGCCACAACATTAGCCGGCTTCGGATCAGCCTCCGGTGTACGTGCCGGAACCGGTGTCTTCGTTACCGTTGGTGCCTTGGTTGCAACCGGCTTCTTCGTGGTTGCCGGTGCCTTCGTGCTTGCCGGTGCCTTCGTGGTTGCCGGTGCCTTCGTCGTAGTCGGTTTCTTGGTTGCTTTTGCAGCCGCTTTCTTCTTAACGGTAACTTTAGCCTTCAATACTTTTTTGACTGTCTTTTTGCCTTTTTTGTACTTAACAGTTGCCGTTACTGTTGTCTTGCCGGCTTTCATGCCCTTAATCTTACCGGACTTACTTACCTTTGCAATCTTTTTGTTCTTAGATTTCCATGTTACTTTTGCCTTCTTTGGTTTGTTTTTGATGGTTACTTTCTTAGAAGAACCTACCTTAACAACAATAGACTTGCTGCTAATCTTTGGTGCTTTCGCCTTTGCCTTTGCCGCAGATGCGATCGTAGACACGCCGTCAAAAGATAACATCATTGCCAGTGCAAGGATACACACAACTGCTCTTCTCATAAACCTGTTCCGCATAATCATTCCTCCTCTTTTTTCTGCAATTCAAAAACCCTGCTTCGTCCGCACTTTGTCGAACTCCGCAGGGTTCATTATAACATAATTTGCACAAAAAATATAGTAATTTCATAGAATTTTTGTGATGATTTACTAGAATTTTCTCCTGTTTTTCGAGGATTTCTGCCGAGAGAACGCAACGGTACTGCGCAATTTTAAATATAATACAGGCCAGATTCTCTTCCGTTTGCGAAATATTGCAGCACAACGACGCCGCAATTTTGTTCGTATCGGTGCGAAGATCCGACAAAGCACACGGCGGACCGGCCTGCTAATGCCGACCTCATACAACACGATCCCACTAAGCAGCGCAACCACACCATACCATCTGATCTGTCCATCGTGCATTTTTAAGAATAAAATAAATGCCGGAACACTGGCAGCGCCCCAAAAAAACAGATCTTCCACAGCGATCCACACGGCGCCATGTGGCACCAGCCAACGAAACAAACGCAAAACATCATATCCGGCCAAGATTGCCATTCCCCCGCACATCATCCACAAAATGAATCGCAGTTGTCCCAGTATCACTTCCGTCATTGAAACATTCTGCTCAGAAAAGAAGCTGCTTTTTTCTGAGTTTCCTCCCTGTCAGAATAAGCAAAACTGTCGATCCGCCCATCAATATCGATTTCTCCCTTCTCCAAAGAAAGGCGATTGACATGCAGCTCATCTCCTTGGATCAGCAGAACGCCCTGTTCCGTCTCCAAATACACTTCCTTGGCGTCAAAAGACAACACATCCCGAACTCCGGATAATACCGCAGACTTGCGTGCATTCAAATATACTTTATGTATCATTCTGGTCTTATCTTCCATTCGTCTTTCTTCCATAATAGGTTTCATTCCTTTCTCAGTCCGCAAACTTTGCTGTGATTTCGCACTTTGCAGCCGGTTTACCAACCACTCTTTATAATGTATGAGGACATGGCTTTATTTATGCTAAGACCGATATGCAGCAAATGTAACCTATGAAATTAATACAATACGATATGATATTTGGAAACATGTTATGCAGGGAATTGATTTAAGATCACAATACCTTATATAACTCTCTTGCCTCATCCTTTTTGTAGGTTTCTTCGATACTCAATACTTCAACCTTAACGACTTTATCACCAAAAGTGATCTCAATAATATCGCCTACTTTTACATTCAGCGATGCTTTGGCAACTTTGCCATTAACCTGAATACGTCCGGCATCACAAGCCTCATTGGCTACCGGGCGGCGTTTGATCAAACGGGAAACTTTTAAATATTTGTCCAGTCTCATATGTTCACTCTCTCCTCTTACATTAAAATCGCAAAACCAGCGCTTTGCGATGATGTCACGCTGCTTGGCAGCAATTTCCATTACTCTTTTTTCCTTTATAAGAAACGGCAAGTTCTCCATAAAGAAAAAAAGAGCTGCATTTCTGCAGCTCTCCAGTGATTACAAATCCAAAAATCTTAGTTTACAGCATCCTTTAATGCCTTACCAGCTTTGAATTTAGGAGCCTTAGATGCCTTGATCTGCATCTTCTCGCCTGTAAGTGGGTTTCTACCCTCACGAGCTGCTCTCTGAGCTACTTCGAAAGTTCCAAAGCCAACTAACTGTACTTTCTCATCTTTCTTTAACTCATCTGTTACAACCTCAATAAAAGCCTTCAAAGCCTTCTCTGCATCTTTCTTAGAAAGGTCAGCACTCTCAGCCATAGCTGCTACCAATTCTGTCTTGTTCATGGATTTAATCCTCCTCAAAAATTAATATTTCCGTAAAAACTTACAAGTCTAGTTATACCCTTTATACAAGCATTTGTCAAGGTTTTTCACGAATTCTGTCCGAAAAACAGGCATTTTTCACATATTTTCATTTCATTCTACACATGTAGAAAGATATTTAATTATTTTTGCACAATGTCGCATACTTTTTCCATATTTCACACAGTTGATCATATTGCTCCATTACACCATCTGTTTTGCCGGCGCGAAGCGGCTCTACAATCTTGCTCAATATATTCGCAATAGGAACCAGTCCCAAATTGGACGCTGTTCCTTTCATTCCGTGCGCATTCACAAATGCATCTGTGATCCGCCCTTCGTCAAGTTCGCATTTCAATTGCTCCAATCCTTCTCCGCCAATGAAAAGATCGTAACATTCCTGGTAAAACTCTTTGTCATCTAAGAACCGTTCCATTGTTTTTTCAGTCTCGCAGCCCCACTGCTCCAAGGTTTCTAACATACTTTTGTCCTCCCGCATTATGTCTTGCGTTTTGTGCCCCCGTTTCTATATTTGAACCTTTTCATAGGTTTCCGCAAATATATCACGCTGTATCACATAAATATCGGTAATGTCATCTAATCTCACCGCCAGATAATCGCCCGGTCTCCCCAAAAAATACTCTTGTTCACTATTTTTCGAAAAACTCTGGTGCGTTTCTTAAGCTCCTGGCAACATATCACTGCCTGTGTTTTTGGATAACATAACCTTGCCATTTCATCAATACTGATATATCCTCCATCCGAAACGGTCTCTACCACCGGAATAAAATCCAGCATTTGCGTAAAAATGTCCAGCGGTTCTTCCGTCGGTTCATATGTCGCCAAAAATTTATCTTTTCGGATGTGGTATACTTCCCCGCGTCTGCCGATCATAATGTATATATCCGGATCTGCAACGATCGTAATACCTGTTTCATTTTCCAAGGATTTAACCGCCAGTTTCGTTCCTGCGGCCGCAATCCGATCGGTCGGCACAAACGCCCAGCTGATCCTCTTCTTGCGATAACGATCCATCTCCAATATCTCTTTCTCATGCATTTTCGCATACTGCAGCGCATCGATGCACGTGTCTTCCTCGAAATATTCTGCTACTTTTCCCTGCACAAATTCCATATAATCTGCAGCATCCATCCCTGTCATATGTGCCTTGAAAAGAGCTGCCGGAACGCGCCCACTTGCGGAAACAGCATTTCCTTTAACAAGTCCCATTTCCTCAACAATACTGTCAAGCAGATCGACTGCGCGAACGGCATTCGTCCTGCTGCAAAAATACAGCCACACTTCTCCGTTTTTTTCCGTAAATGCCAGAAAATATTCTGCCTGCTGCAGCTTTTCGCCATTTGTCGGTGACTCTGCAGCCGCCATCTGTGCAAGTACTGCCTGCGGCTTATCTGTACTGTCCGAAAATCCCAAAGTTTCTTCCAGCGTCCCTGCATATTCTAACAACAGCAAAGACTGGCTGCGCATATAATATGCCTGCAGGATATCGTCACTCTGAAGTTCTAACCGTTCAAACATTGCATTCTCCATTTGCGTCTCCTTTTTGTCAGATCAATATATAATCCATGGATACGTATTCATATACGGATACATGGGATAGGTATATTTCTTGATCACTTCAAACCCATAGGTGATATGTACCTCGATCACACCTTGTGACCTTTTCAAGATCTTAGCATATATCCTGTCACAGCCTGTAGCCTGAACATCATTTCCCGGCTTCTTCCCGTCACCCGTATCTGTATCGGTATTCCTGTTTGTCTCCAAATAGATTTCCATATCCGAATACAACGGAATATCCGGTTCTATCTTATCTTCCAATTCGATTCGAAGATTGCGATCGAACGTCAGTAAAACAATCTTTCCGCGCAAGGTCTGATTGGTCACCAGCTCATCTTCAATGCACTGAATCGTGCATTGAAGCCGACCACGCCAAAAAAAGCCGGCCAGTTTATGGTGAGCCAGATTGCAGCTATAGGGTGTTCCGATTCCTGTTACACTATATACTTTTAACGGTGTGGAAATACCTTTAACCTGTATCGTAAATTTCCCGTCCGTCTTGATCGCCGCATTTGCGTTTTGTACGGTATCATATGATACGAGTACCTGACCACCGACACTCGCGCCCTCTATTCTCGAACATTCATTAACGGCCTGACCGATGACGTTATATCGCATCATCGTTTCTGATCCGAAATTTCCGATAAATACTTCTCCGCGATGTATGCCAATTCCCATCTCTAGCGGCACCAGCCCTTTGGAAATAATATAGTCGTTGACCTTTGCCATCGCTTTCTGCATCTTTATACCGGCTGTAATTCCTTCTTCAATCTGTGCCTTAGAATCTGGAGATGCTCCAAACACAGCAAGAATGGCATCTCCCAAAAACTCGATCACCACACCGTAATATTTGGTAATGCACTGCAGCATTTCATCAAAGAAACAATTAAGAATATCCGTTACCGCCTCTGGCGTCATGCTTTCTGACATTGCGGTGAATCCCCGCAGATCAGCCATCATCACCGTAAGCTTTCGCTTCTCACCTCCAATAACCGCACCTTTGGGATCTTCCAAAATGCTGTCAACGACATTATCTGAGAAATAACGTCCAAAAATCTGATGCAGCAATTGATTTCTTGACTGGAGCTGTTTATTAAGCCGAATGATCTCTTTTGCCTCCTGCAGATCTCCTGCCTGTTTTTGCAACATGATCTCGTAGTTTTTCGTTGCCTCGTGCTGCCACGCCGTTCGCTCGATACGCATGATACCCGCTCGCGAAAACGGCTTATGTACAACGACTGTGGCACCCTTTTCGTAACATTCCTCATCCAGTTCTTCGCTGCGTTTTTCGGTCATAAAAAACAAAGGAACACCGCCTAGTGACTGCTGCCTGCGCAGAAAAAGAACACTGGCAAAATCCTCTTTCTTTGCCATTTGATAGTCAAAGATAATAAGAGAAGGCGTGCTGATTCTCGACCGCTCCCCCTCCTCCTGTGCCAGTGCGGCTTTCTGAACCGCCTCAAAGGAAAGCAGACAAAGCGCACGCATTGATCCTGCCGCATTGATCCGTCTCTGCGCCTCGATCATTTCGAGACGATCATCCCCAATCACCCAAATAATTTTCTCCATAAGCAGAACTCCTTCCCCGACACACTGTTTTCCTCGCCCTACACTTGCACTTACTCAGTACTCAGCATTATACATCCTCTTGCCAAATACCCGATATCTACCGTGAAGAACGCCAGTTGCCGCTTTGACCGTAGTTGACCGAAAATCCTTTCAGCTTTTTACACTGATCGCACAAATAACCGGTTCGAATTGGCGCACCACAGTTTTCGCAGGACATACGGATCGGCGACTGCCTTGGTATCTCTAAATATTCCTGCCGCAAGAACTGTTCGATCGCTTTGCGAGGCACCCCTGTTTCGCGTTCTATGATCAACGCCGGAGTTGCTCCGAAGCGCTCCAAATACAAGCGTACCGTCTGAAAATAATCGTAATTTTCCCTGCCGCATACCTTACAACGATAAACGCCTCGTGCAATCTTTTCTACACCTTCACCGCAATATTTACAATCCATTGGTATTCTATTTAGCGATAACCCCTCAGCACTCATCCGTGTACCAACGGTATAGATTTCTCCAGGAACATCTTCCTCCGAATAGCGCGCCAAAGATCCAAACTGTCCGGTGTTATTTTTAAGCGGGCGAAATTTTGGCTTAGACGATACCATCCTGTCATTTGTCCGGCCACTGTCCGCAGTCTGCGACTGTTTTCCTGCGGCTGCCTCGACACTTTTTGTCTGATCCATAAATGCTTGGATGCCTTCGCCGGATGTCCCTCCTGTCGTATATGGCTGCAGCTGTTCACACAAGCTCTTTACCGCAGCTACCTCTCCCAAATAATATGGGATCATCTGTACGTTATTCAAATAGAAACTAAATGTATCGTTCATTGGCGTATCGTCAATCTTAAACGGAACAATATTTTTTTTACAACAGATCGCACTGTCAACCTCTTTTTCTACCCATACCGATTCCTGCGATTCCTTAGATAAGATTAGCAAAAACAGATCACATTCTCTGATCGCACGCGGAATCTCTCTAGCATAATTTGAGCCCACCGGGATCATATCCGGTGCTTTCCAATAGGATACTCCAATATGTTCTAGCACGCGGACGATCTTATGAACCAACTCTTTATTTTTGGAACTATAACTAATAAAAACAGATTTTATTTCTGCCATTTTTGTATCCACACCTTTCCAATCAAACAACAACCCGGTTTCGTCCGGTAGTTTTTGCCTGATACAAACGTTCATCTGCCTGCTTTACGTTTTGATCCATCGTCTGATCACCGTCTAGCTGATATACTCCAAAAGACATCGTTACCGCAATATGATGCTCCTCAAATTCGATCGACATATGCTCGACGATCTCTCGAATATGTTCTGCAATCTCCTGTGCTTTGACAAGCGGACAATCCATACACATCAGGATAAATTCTTCACCACCCCATCGCACCGCCTCATCTTCAGATGCAACATGCTCTTGCAGCACCGCTGCTATTCTTTGTAATACGGCATCACCTGCGTTGTGTCCATAGGTATCGTTTACTTTCTTGAAAAAATCAATATCACACATAATAATGGACGCCGTTCCGTTTTGTGGATCTGACACCGTTTCCTCATAAAACTCATAAAAGCCGCGGCGATTGGTCAGCCCTGTCAACGGATCTATACGAATCTCCGTGTCCAACAAATAGGACTCCAATGTTTTGCCACAATAAACAGCCGCTAATGTGAGATGTTTCTTATCTTTCTCATCAAACGTCCCCGCCGTTCCGTCTGCATTCAGCTTGTTGATCGCTTGATACGCCCCGATCACTTTACCCTTGGCATTCGTTACCGGCATGCACAAAATAGACTTTGTCACAAATCCTGTCTGCTTATCCACTGCCGGATTGAACCGTTCATCCTGATACGGATCATTGATCACGATCGTTTCTTTATTTTGGATGGATGCATCTATGATCCCGCTCCCCTCGGGTACTGTAATCTTGTCACTTCCCACCGCAGCTAACGTCCAGTACTGCTTATGTTTCGCATCCCAGTACCAAAATGATGCGCGCTCAGAATGCGCCAGCACACGGCCAAGATCCGTCAGTAGTGAAACGACCTTGGAAAAATCTTTTTCATCGACCAACTGACTCATATATAAAAATATGTCTTCGAGCATCTGCTCTGCACTATATGTTATTTGCTGTTCCATTGTGATTCCCCATTTCTATGTCATTTAGCAAAAACAGTGTTCTATAGTTTCTTTCGTAAATACTCCAACGACCGCCGCTGGTTATCCGGTTTTGTCGTCTCGATCAGTACACTGCATTCTTCAAAATATGTTTGATAATATCTGCAAAACAATTCCCAGTCGATCCTGCCATCCCCAACAGCAAGATGCAGATCCCTTCGCAGATCGTTATCGTTTATATGGATATGTCGAATATATTGCCGCAGTGCTTTGATCCATTCCTCGATCGGCGTATCCGATAAATGCGCATGTGCATAGTCCAAACATACTCCGAAATTAGAATATACGCATAACTGCTCGGATATTTTCTGTAAAATAACCGGATCGCTGTCAAACATATTTTCCATGTAAATTTGTATCTCCGGATATGCTTCTAACAGTTCCCGGACGAATGTACAGGTGCCGTCAACCACCTGATCATCATATACAATATTAGAAAGCATCGGATTCCAATTTGTGTGGAATACAACCCCTTTCACCGAAAGTTCTTGGGCAATCTCCATGCTCTGTCGCATACGAAGTTTTGAGATCTCGCGGATCTGTGGGTCGTAACTAAACACCGACACATCATAGAACGCCCCATGCATCGTGCTTCCTGCCGGAATCCCGGCCTTCTGATATTTCTGTATAATATCTTCTCTTCGTTTCTTATCTTCAAACACAAGCGGATCATAAAAATCATTGATTTCAAAACCAACCTGATACTCCTGCGCCAAATCCTCATACGCCTGCAATTCTTCAGCAAGCGATACGATCAAAAAATCTCCCATATTTTGCTCCCGTTTTTTAATTTTCACCGGTTCCTTTTGCAAATTATTATAGCATAGATTGAATTGCTTATGCAATTATTGATAACAGGTTCGCACGGAAAAAAGACCCATCACCTTTCGGCAATGGATCTTATATTACTGTCTCAAACTTCGCACATCAAAAATTACCATGTTGTCACATATTGCTTATTATGTAAGTAAGATAATAGCTATTTTGCAGCCAATAAAGTAAATTATTCTGCCATCAAGAAACTAAGACAATTGCCGCAGAACGCAGAGTTTTTGCGTGATTTCTTATTTTGTTAAGTCTCTGATGAATACATGCCTGAAGAATTGTCTGAGATGTCCCGGTTTAGCAAGGTATCATCCATTTTTGGACGGGACGCTTTCGCTACGATGCGCTACGTCACGTTACTTAATGTCTCTGAAATACGAGACATA
>NZ_QUFB01000038.1 GCF_003478335.1 Clostridium sp. AM49-4BH | reverse complement strand
ACGTAGCGCATCGTAGCGAAAGCGTCCCGTCCAAAAATGGATGATACCTTGCTAAACCGGGACATCTCAGACAATCCTTCAGGCATGTATTCATCAGAGACTTAACAAAATAAGAAATCACGTAAATACTCTGCGTTCTGCGGCAATTGTCTTAGTTTCTTGATGGCAGAATAAGTTACTTTATTAGCTGCAAAATAGCTATTGTTTTACTGACATAGTAAGCAATATGTGACTAGATGGCAACTTCGGATGTGCGAAGTTTGAAATATTACTTTTTCTCTCGGTAGAAAACAATAGAAAGAAGGTGACAGGAGATGGTGATCTTAAAGAATTCTACACGCGAAAGCGCTAAAATAGGACAAGCGATAGATACGCAGTTTCAAACGGGAGGAGATCCATGGATGGCAGTAGACATTGGAACGACAACGGTGGTGGTTGATCTATATACTTCTTATGGTGAGCTGGTAGCAACGTTAGCAGAAGACAATGCACAGGGAACCTATGGCAGTGATGTTATGATGCGGCTTATGCATGTCAAAGAGGGAAGAGGCGACCTTTTGGTACAGCGTATACGCGAGCAGATCTTCCAAATGGGCAGCAAACTGATCTGTAAATGGAAGTCACTTTTTGCGCAGACTGTACCGGTTCAAATGGCGGTGGTAGGAAACACGGTCATGTGTCATCTTCTTTTGCAAAAGACGTTACCGGTCTGATGGGAGCTCCATTTTCGGCAGCTTATGAAGGCTGCTATACGTTATTGGGGAAAGATGTTGGCTGGAAGGACTGGAATACGTTAGCCATTACAGTATTGCCTGGCATAGCGGCACATGTTGGCGCAGATGCTGCGGCAATGCTTGGGAATTTGCGGATGTGGGATGCGGATAAAATCCAATTAGCGGTTGATCTGGGAACGAACGCAGAGATTCTGTTAAATAACAGAGGAACACTGTATGCGTGTTCTACTGCCGCAGGTCCGGCATTTGAGGGAAGAGGGATTTCGCATGGCAGGAGAGCGAGAGCAGGGGTTATTAATGCGGTGAAACTGTTTCGTGGTGCGGGCAATATCGAGCTTACCTTGGTGCCTGCTCGAGAACAAAATGATCAGAAGCCGATAGGGATCTGTGGTTCCGGATTGGTAGATCTTCTTGCGGCTCTGCGTCGCCATCAAGTGATGACATCGGATGGTTGCCTGCTTTCTGGTGAAGAAGCGATGCAGATAAACAGTGCCAGACCATTTGCGGACTGTCTGACTACGGATGTTAAGGGAGAAAGACAATTTGTTCTGTATGACGATATTGTATTGACGCAGCAGGATATTCGTTCTGTGCAGTTAGCGAAAGCAGCGATACAGAGCGGCATGATGTTGTTATTAGAGCAGGCAGTGGTGTCAGTGGAGGACATACAGGAGCTGTACGTTGCTGGTGTCTTTGGAGGATTTGTCAATCCGGGCAGTGCAAAACAGATGGGACTCTTACCTTCTATTGATGATAAGAAAATCATTTTTGTTGGGAACGCAGCGGGAAAAGGAGCAGGCGAAGCGTTATGTGACCCGAAATTTATAGATATGCTGCAGGAGCATATCGCAGACATACATCATATTGAACTGGCAGAGCAGGCAAAATTTACACAGGTATATATGGATTCTATGGAAATTGCGCCATGGCGTTGATGCTGCGATTGCGCCATGGCATTGATATTGCGGCTGCACTGTGGCATAAATATAGCGATTGCGCCATGGCATTGATATTGCAGCTGCACTGTGGGATGCTTGCCTGTCATAGGGGATTTGTGCTACTATGTAGTGAGCCTTATAGAGGTTTTAGATGCACGAAAATGGCTTGGACAGAAAGAAGGAATGAGACATGAAATTAGCATTTATCGGAGCTGGAAATATGGCACAGGCGATGATCGGTGGTGTGCTGCGCAAAGGTTTATTGCCTAAGAATGAAATCATTGCAACGGCAGCGACACAAAAGACGATTGACACGGTAGCAGCACAGTATGGAGTGAATGTCACTTTAGATAACAAAGAGGCTGCAAAAGCAGATATTATCGTGCTTGCAGTGAAACCGGTTTATTATGCGGAGGTAATTGCAGAGATCAAAGATGTTGTGTCTTCGGAGCAGATTATTGTTACGATTGCAGCAGGCAAATCCGTTGCCTGGGTAGAAGAGGCATTTGGTGGATCTCATAAGATTGTTAGGACGATGCCAAATACACCGGCGTTAGTTGGTGAGGGAATTACGGCGGTATGTCCAAATGCAAATGTTGGAGAAGAGGATTTAAAACAGGTATGCGATATTTTGGAGAGCTTTGGAAAGGCAGAAGTGATCAGCGAAAAGATTATGGATGCTGTTATTGCGGTTAGTGGAAGTTCTCCTGCATATGTTTTCTTATTCATTGAAGCCATGGCAGATGCTGCTGTAGCGGAGGGAATGCCTCGTGCGCAGGCTTATCAGTTCGCTGCACAGTCTGTACTTGGCAGTGCTAAAATGGTATTAGAAACCGGAAAGCATCCGGGTGAGCTTAAGGATATGGTATGTTCACCGGCGGGAACAACCATTGATGCGGTACGTGTGTTAGAGGAAGGCGGGCTTCGTGGAATCGTCATGGACGCAATGCATGCTTGCGCTGAGAAGAACCGCAATATGTAAGGAATCATTTGAATAATCGTGTAGCCGGAAAGCATATGCGGACATAGAAAGCATATAATTTTCTATGAACAAAAATAAGATCCGTATACGAAAGATATGGCTTGTTTTTGCAGTGTATGTTCTATTGATCGGCTATATGGGGCTGTATATTGCGACTTGGCAAAGCAGGCAGAACAACTTGCTGAAGTATCAGACGTTAATGCAGCATAACCATATATCTTCGCATAGCAGAGCGTTGCTTCGTGATATGGAACGCTTTCCGGTGCGAAAGGATCGCCGAGGTAAAGTATCTTGGGAATTTGAGGATGGCTATGGAGCACCGAGAACGTTTGGTGGCAAAAGAAGTCACGAGGGTGTAGATATCATGCTTCCAAAGATCAGCCGGGGTGCTTACAGATTCAATCTGTGTGTGATGGTGTGATCGAACAAATTGGCTGGCTGAAATTGGGAGGATACCGTATAGGTATTCGTTCCAAACAGGGATATTATGTGTATTATGCACATTTACAGCAATATGCACCTGATCTGCGCAAAGGCAGCAAAGTAAAAGCGGGCGATTATTTGGGGTTAATGGGTAATACCGGGTATGGACCGGAAGGGACCAGTGGACAATTCGCGGTACATCTGCACTTTGGAATCTATATTGCAAAGGATGGCAGAGAGCAAAGTATGGATCCATATCCTATACTATGGTATTTGGCACAGTGAATATTTACAATGCTGTTATAAGAGATTGCAGTGTTGCTGGAAAGGAAAATCCAGCTTGTAATGCCTGATAGTCAGGTGTTGTCATGCGGGGATTACAGTATCGGTAGAAAGGAAGGATACGGTTACAATGACGTTACCAAAGAAATATCAACAAGCCATGCAGGACTTGCTTGGAGAGGAATATTCCGCATATATAGAAAGTATGCAGCAGAGATCACAGACTGCCATACGAATCAATACGGCTAAGATTTCTTTGGAACAATGGGCGGAAATCTGTCCATTTAAGACAAAGCCGGTACCGTGGACGGAGAAAGGCTTTTTGACAACCGATGAGCAATGTAATCCTGCCAAACATCCTTATTATTATGCGGGCTTGTATTATATTCAAGAACCCAGTGCGATGATACCGGCATCGATCCTGCCTGTGCATGAAGGAGATCGAATCTTAGATGTTTGTGCAGCACCGGGGGGCAAGGCGACAGAGCTGGTTGCAAAGCTGCGGGGAACCGGTCAATTGGTTGCAAATGATATTAGTGTTTCCAGGGCGATGGCACTTGCGAAGAATTTGCAGATTGCCGGTGCGGTCAATGCAGTCGTTACAGCGGAAAAGCCGGAACGATTGCAAGAGTCCTTTTTACAGTATTTTGATGGTATTTTGATTGATGCACCATGCTCCGGAGAGGGGATGTTTCGCAGAGATCCCCATATGGTACAGGATTGGGAAGAAAAAGGACCGCAATATTATGCTCCGATTCAACGGGATATTTTGAAGGCGGCTTATCAAATGCTTCGGGAAGGTGGATATTTGGTCTATTCCACATGTACTTTTTCGCCGGAAGAAGATGAAAAAAATATATTGTGGTTTTTGCGGCAATTTCCGGATATGCACGTTTGTGAAGTCCCACGTAAAGAGGGCTTTTGCAGCGGAATCACGGATGCTGCATTGACAGAAACGGAACGGCAGCAGTTATCCCGCTGTGTTCGAATTTTTCCGCATAAAGCAGTAGGAGAGGGACATTTCGCTGTTCTTTTGCAGAAAGGGGATCCGTCGGCTGCAGAGCAGACAGATTCTTTTGTAGAGCAGGAAAACACCCTTGCCGAGCGAGCACATGACCATAGCTTTCGTATGGCAGAGAAAAAGCATCAAAGTTTCGGAGCAGAACGAAAATCAAAATATGCCGGTACGAGACAACAACGTCTCTCTGGAAAAAAAGACTGCGGAATGAAGGATGGAGATAACAATCTTATGGCTAAGGCGGCTTGGTGGACAGGATGTCTTTCGGCTCCCGGGGCAGAGAGGTATCGTTTGGTTTCCGGCAAGAAACAGTTTACGTTAGAAATGGAAGGATCCGTATCGTGGAAAGGGCTTCGCTGTATTCAGACAGGATTGATCGTAGGTAGCGCCGAGAAACGATTTGAGCCGTCCATACAGCTTGCACTTTCTATTTGCGATAAGGACAAGCTTCCGTATGTGAATTTATCTTCCGAAGAACAGGATGTGATCCGTTACCTGAAAGGAGAGACACTGCAGGATGTGACTGTTTTGAATGAGGGGATGTTAAAGCAGACGGAAAATTATGTGTTAGTATGTGTAAATGGTTTTGCATTAGGCTGGGGAAAATATATGCAGAATGGAATGCTAAAAAACAAATATTACGCAGGATGGCGCATGCAGTAATTACAAGATATGATTGGAGGAACGGATGAAAGCGAAACGTGGAGATTTCGGTTATATAAACAATAGAAAGAAAAGAACCCTTACGATAGCAATTATTTATAGTGCTATTTCTATTGGAATTTATGTATTGGGATTGGTGCTGAATCATATGTCCAGACAGAATTTATTTACGGTGATCGCAGTGTTAGGGGTACTGCCGATCGTGAAACAGATTGTTGGTTTTGTTGTGGTATTTCCGTATCATTCTGTAACCGAGGAACAATACCAAAAGGTGCAAAAAGCTTTGCCGGAGAGGATGGAACTGATGACAGATCTGGTGATCACTTCTTCCGAAAAAATTATGCATTTAGATTTTTTGGCAGTAGGTAATGGACGAGTGATTGGCGTATTGGGCAATGGAAAACAGGAATTATCCTATGTTAGAGAGTATTTGTCCAAGGGCGTTGCTAACTGGGGAACGCAGTATAAAGTGCAGATCGTGGAGAAGCAGGCGATGTTTTTACAGGAGTTAGCAAGAATTGATTCCATTCCGGAATGTACGGAGGATCAGGAAGAAGAGTTGGAACATGTGAAATCTTACCTGCGATCTTTGATCGTATAACCGAGAGAAAGGGCAGAGAGCTATTATGCGAGAAGTAATAATTTCTGAACGCGAGGAAGGACAGCGTTTGGATCGCTATTTGGAAAAATATATGCCGGATGCTCCGAAAAGCTTTTTTTATAAGATGATGCGCAAGAAAAACATTGTGTTAAACGGGAAAAAAGTGTCTGGGTCGGAGCGGATTCAGACTGGCGATCAGATAAAATTGTTTCTTGCGGATGAAACAATTGAGGGTTTTCGGTCAGGGAAGAAAGCTCGAGAAGTTGATTTGGGCGCACAACACCTGTCACAGGCAAAGAGGCCGACTAATGGCGCACAACACCTGTCACAGGCAAAGAGGCCGACTAATGGTGCACGACAGATGCCACAGGCAAAGAGGCTGGAAAAGGGTGCACGTCAAGGAAAAATAGAGTTGCAGCAGGGGCACTATGACAGAAACTTGCCGCCGTTGCAAATTGTCTATGAGGATGCTCAGTTTTTGGTGGTTAATAAGCCGGTTGGAGTGCTGTCCCAAAAAGCGGACAGAAATGACAGGTCGATCGTTGAACAGATTACAGATTATTTGGCAGATAATGCTGCTGATGACACGTTTCGTCCGGGAATCTGCAATCGTTTGGACCGAAATACTTCCGGCCTGATCGTAGCAGGAAAGACGGTACGTGCGCTACAGGACATGAATAAGCGGTTCAAGGAACGTACAATCTGCAAATATTATTTATGTGTTGTTCATGGAAGTGTGTCAAAAAAGCAGTATTTGAAAGGCTACCTAGAGAAGGATAGTCGAACCAATAAAGTGACAGTAAGACAACAGCCCGGCCCTAACAGTGTACCGATTGCAACGGAGTACCTGCCGCTTCAACAGGGGATGTATCAAGGGGAATCTTTTACCCTGTTGCAGGTGCATCTGATCACAGGTAAATCTCATCAAATTCGTGCTCATTTGGCAAGCATTGGTCATCCATTGGTGGGGGACGTTAAATACAGTACGAAACGAGCGTCTGCCTTCGATCGAGAGCAGTTACATCAGCGAGTGCAATTGCTGCATGCTTGGCAGCTTATATTTACGGCACATGGAAAAGAATATGTTTGGAAAGCGGAACTCCCAGACAATTTTGCACAGGTATTGCGCAGACTAGGAATGGAGATTAAATGATCATATTGCACTATTCATAAGGAGTTGAGAGAATTATGCCATCTTGGAATTCAAGAGGACTTCGAGGCTCTATGTTAGAGGAAGCCCTTAATATGACAAATGAACAATATCGCAAAGAGCATTTGGCATTAGTACAAAAAATACCGACGCCCATTACGCCGATCAATATCGACAAAGAGCATCGGCATATCACCTTAGCATATTTTGAACAAAAAAGTACCGTAGATTATATCGGGAATGTGCAGGGGGTGCCAATTTGTTTTGATGCCAAAGAATGCGCCGGAGAGCGTTTTGCCCTGCAAAATATCCATGAGCATCAGATGGAGTATATGCAGGACTTTGAGCGGCAAGATGGCATTGCGTTTTTGATCGTCTATTTTAAGGAAGCCGGTGCCTATTATTATGTACCGTTTCGCGATGTAAAACGCTTTTGGGATCGTGCAGCAGAAGGGGGACGCAAAAGCTTTTTGCGTCACGAACTGGATCAGGATTACCAGATACGCACATCAAACCAAATATTCATTCATTATTTGGATGCTTTAAGCCGCGATCTGGAGTCCCGCCCGGAATCTTAAATATTATAAATGCAGCACGCGTTCTTTGATCTCCTGGGTACGTCCCTGATTCCAAAATTGCGTCCCAATATACCCACAGGTACGTCTTGCAACGTTCATTTTGTTCTGGTCGGTGTTGCCGCAATTTGGGCATTCCCAGATCAGCTTACCATGTTCGTCAGTGACGATCTGAATCTGACCGGTATAACCGCAGCATTGACAATAATCACTCTTGGTATTTAATTCTGCATACATAATATTATCATAAATATATTTCATAACATTTAATACGGCTTCGATATTATTTTCCATATTCGGTACTTCCACATAACTGATCGCACCACCAGGAGATAATTCTTGAAATTGCGCCTCAAATTTCAATTTATCAAAGGCATTGATCTTCTCAGTTACATGTACGTGATAACTGTTGGTGATATAGCCACGGTCGGTCACACCTTCGATAATGCCAAAGCGTTTTTGCAGACATTTGGCAAATTTGTAGGTGGTGGACTCTAGCGGAGTACCATATAAGCTAAAGTCGATGTTGGTTTCTTCGCGCCATTTTGCACAGGCATCGTTCATATGCTGCATGACTTGCAATGCAAATGGAGTGGATTCCGGATCAGTATGACTGTGTCCGGTCATATATCTGGTGCATTCGCATAATCCGGCGTATCCCAAAGAAATCGTAGAATATCCGTTATATAGCAGTTTATTGATCGTCTCACCTTTCTTCAGACGAGCGAGAGCACCGTACTGCCAAAGGATTGGAGCAACGTCGGAAGGCGTATCTAATAAACGCTTGTGGCGGCACATCAGTGCACGATAACACAAGTCCAGACGTTCATCAAAAATCTGCCAGAATTTATCCATATCCTTGCCGGAAGAGCAGGCAACATCCACTAAGTTGATCGTGACAACGCCCTGATTAAAGCGGCCGTAAAACTTTGGCTTATCGTTTTCGTCATGATAAACAGTCAGGAAGGAACGGCAGCCCATGCAAGGATAGCAGTTGCCATCTTTTAATTTACGCATGATCTTTTCAGAAATATAGTCAGGAACCATTCGTTTTGCCGTACATTTTGCTGCCAGTTTAGTTAGTTCCCAATATTTACTGTCTTCGGTAATATTATCTTCTTCCAATACATAGATCAGCTTTGGAAAAGCAGGAGTAATATATACACCTTTTTCATTCTTAACGCCCTGAATACGCTGGCGAAGGATCTCTTCCGTTACGAGTGCAAGATCATCACGCAGACGTCCTTCCGGAACTTCGTCCAAATACATAAATACCGTAACAAATGGTGCTTGTCCATTAGTTGTCATCAAGGTGATCACCTGATACTGGATCATCTGTACGCCACGCTTGATCTCGTCGCGCACACGCTGTTCCGCCACATCATTGATCTGTTCTTCGGAAGCAGCGATATTCGCTTTTTCGAACTCATCACGCACCTGCAGTCGGAATTTTTGTCTGCTGACATCCACAAATGGGGCGAGGTGTGCCAAAGAAATGCTCTGTCCACCGTACTGGGAACTGGCAATCTGTGCAATGCTCTGCGTTGCTATATTGCAGGCAGTTGAAAAACTCTTTGGTCGTTCGATCATGGTTTCACTGATCACAGTACCGTTTTGCAGCATATCCTCCAAATTGACAAGACAGCAGTTGTGCATATGCTGTGCAAAATAATCGGAATCGTGAAAATGTATAATTCCTTGTTCGTGTGCAGCTACGATATCCTCTGGGAGCAAAAAACGCTTAGTAATGTCTTTGCTGACTTCACCGGCCATGTAATCGCGTTGTACACTATTTACGGTAGGATTCTTATTGGAATTTTCCTGCTTTGCCTCTTCATTATTACATTCCAACAGGCTTAAGATCTGCTTATCGGTTGAGTTGGATTTGCGGATTAAGGCGCGAGTATAACGGTAAGTAATGTATTTGCGTGCCAACACAAATGCACGTTTGTTCATGATCTGATCCTCGACAAGATCCTGAATTTCTTCGACGCCGAGAGTTCGACCGATGTCAGAACACATCTTCTCTACATTAGTAGAAATCTCCTCGATCTGTTCTTCTGATAATTGATCAACAGCGGCAACCTCGCAGTTTGCTTTTTTGATCGCTGCTGATATTTTGGTGACATCAAAATCGGCTTCAATGCCACTTCTTTTCATGATTTTCATGAATGCAACCTCCTCCATTCAGACTTGCTTCCTAATCGAGGAAAGCACACAGACTGCGTGGATATGCATACTTTCTCGGATTTTTAGAAGTACTATATAATGTTCGAAAAATGTCATTGTGACACTATATATTGTGTTTTGTTCGACGGGATTTATACTAGCACATTTCTATTTACAACACAATCCCCATAATCCACATTATGCCAATACCAAAAATACGCTATGTTATCAAAAATGCAGTCTGGGAGTTTCTTTGAAATCTGCCCTTAAAAAAATTCCATACTTGGAAGATATAATGATAAAAATTGGGGGTTTTCAAATTAGAATGTATGTGGTATGATGTTTGATGAAATGCGAAGAAGAGAAGTAGTAACCATAGAATGGAATGCAGAAAGCTGTTGGTTGATGCGAAGCAGTGGAAGTGATATGGCGAACTCGTCTCGGAGCAGCCGGTTGAACTTTAGTAGATCAGGACGGATTCCCACCGTTAGAGGGGAAAGGTATTGACAAGTTGTTGATGTACCTGTGAGCGCATGATTTTCATGAATAAGAGTGGTAACGCGGATGATCCGTCTCTATATTATATAGAGACGTTTTTTACATTACGAAAGAATTTCACGTTGATCCTTATACAAACTCTGACAGAATGCACACAGATGCGCAACGCATTACAAGGACTCAAAGGGGAGTCTGGAAAGTGAGGTTATTTATGAAAGGATTTGAAAAGTATCAGAAGAGTTATTTTATGCCACCGGAGGATTGCTATGAATGGGTAAAGAAAGATGCAATTGATAAACCGCCGGTTTGGTGCAGTGTTGATTTACGTGATGGCAATCAGGCTTTGATCGAGCCAATGAGCCTGGACGAGAAAATAGAGTTTTTTAAGATGCTGGTTAAGATTGGATTTAAGGAGATCGAGGTCGGTTTTCCGGCAGCATCCGAGACAGAGTTTACTTTTTTGAGAGCACTGATCGATCAGCATCTCATTCCGGATGATGTAACGGTTCAGGTACTTACACAGGCAAGAGAACATATTATCCGCAAGACATTTGAAGCAGTGGATGGTGCACCAAATGCAATCGTTCATGTATATAATTCTACATCTGTAGCACAAAGAGAGCAGGTGTTCCGTAAATCCAAGGAAGAGATCAAGGAGATTGCAGTAAACGGAGCAAAACTGTTAAAAGAGCTTGCTGCAGAGGCACATGGTAACTTCCGCTTTGAATACAGCCCGGAGAGTTTCCATGGAACAGAAGTAGATTATGCAGTAGAAGTATGTAATGCCGTTTTGGATGTATGGCAGCCACAGGCAGATGCACCGGCGATCATTAATATCCCTGCCACTGTCGAGAATGCAATGCCGCATGTTTTTGCAAGCCAGATTGAATATGTCAGTAAACATCTGAAATACCGTGATAATGTTGTTCTTTCTCTGCATCCACACAATGACCGTGGTACCGGCGTGGCAACTGCGGAGCTTGGTGTATTGGCAGGAGCAGACCGTTTGGAAGGCACTTTATTTGGTAACGGTGAACGTACCGGTAATTTAGACTTAGTAACTGTTGCTATGAATCTGCATTCTCATGGTGTGGATTCCAAGTTAGATTTCCACAATATGCAGGAGATCGCAGATACGTATGAGCGTTTGACAGCAATGCAGGTATCCAAGCGTCAGCCATATGCAGGTGAGCTTGTATTTACCGCATTTTCCGGTTCTCATCAGGATGCTATCTCCAAAGGTATGGCATTTCGCGAGGAGCGTAACGAAAATCTTTGGACGGTTCCATATCTGCCGATCGATCCGAAAGATGTTGGAAGAACATATGATTCGGATGTTATCCGTATCAACAGCCAGTCCGGTAAGGGCGGTGTAGCGTATGTATTAAAACAGAATTACGGATTAGAGATTCCAGACCGTATGCGTGAGGAAGTCGGTTACCTGATGAAGGGTGTTTCCGATCATGCACATGCAGAGCTCAGTCCGGAAGATATGCTGCGCGTATTCGAAGAGACATACAGCCAGCCAAAGCGCAGTTTTGCTATTACAGAAGTACACTTCCAGCAGAAAGATGGTATTACAACGCAGGTTACTTTTGAGCAGGATGGCAAAAAAGAAGTTGTCGAGGCAAAGGGAAATGGACGTTTGAATGCAGTCAACAATGCGATCAAGGATTTCTTAGGTATCAGCTATGTATTGGATGTATATGAGGAGCACGCATTGTCGAAGACATCTTCTTCTAAGGCGATGGCTTATGTTGGAATTACGCAGGATGAGAAGCAGTTATATTGGGGCGTAAGCAGTGATGAAGATATTATTCGTGCTTCCATTGATGCGTTAGAGCATGCAGTAAATCACATGATCGAGATTAAGGGCGAAAAAGTACACTAAGCCTATCAAAGATTTCATATTATTTATTGGGAGGGGTCTTAGCGGGCCCCTCAACTACATATAGAAAGGTACGGTAATAGCATGGCAGATAACAGTGTGTTGATTGATGAGTTGGTTCGTTATGGGGAGAAAAATGGTTTGGTCGCAGCGGAAGATCGTGTGTATGTGATCAATCGTTTGTTGGAGATTTTGCAGTTGGATGAATATCAGACACCAGAGCAGGAGACGCCGGTACGACCGGTTCATGAGATTTTAGCGGACCTTATGGAAAATGCGTATTCCCGTGGTGTTATGACAGAGAACAGCGTTGTTTATCAGGATTTATTTGATACGAAACTGATGGGAGCACTTGTTCCGGCGCCAAGTACCGTGATCCGCAAGTTTCGCGAGTTGTATGAAGAATCACCCAAAGCGGCAACAAACTATTATTATAAATTAAGTTGTGATACCAATTATATCCGCCGTGATCGAATCAAGCGTGATGTAAAGTGGACCGCAGATACAGAGTATGGGACATTAGACATTACGATCAATTTATCTAAGCCGGAGAAAGATCCTAAGGCGATCGCCGCTGCCAAAAATGCACCACAGAGTGCTTATCCGAAATGTTTGCTGTGTAAAGAAAACGAGGGGTATGCAGGTAGAGTGAATCATCCGGCAAGACAGAATCACCGTGTTATTCCGGTAACCATTGATGGCGGTCAGTGGGGATTGCAGTATTCTCCTTACGTATATTACAATGAGCACTGTATCCTATTTAATAGTGATCATACACCGATGAAGATTGATGAATCTGCCTTTCGTAAACTGTTGGATTTTGTGCGTCAGTTCCCACATTATTTTGTAGGTTCAAATGCCGATCTGCCAATTGTAGGCGGCTCAATATTGGCACATGAGCATTTCCAGGGTGGTCATTATGAATTTGCGATGGAAAGAGCGGACATCAAGCAAACGTTGACGATTCCGGGCTTTGAGGATGTACAGGCTGGGATCGTAAATTGGCCAATGTCGGTTGTACGTATTCGTCATAAAGAGGCTGAGCGCCTGGTAAAGCTTGCTGCACATATTTTGACGGCATGGAGAGCATATACGGATGAAGATGCTTTTATCTATGCGCAGACGGATGGAGAACCACACAATACGATCACACCGATCGCGCGAATGCGGGACGGGGAGTTTGAACTGGATCTGGTACTTCGCAATAACATTACAACGCCGGAGTATCCGTTAGGTGTGTACCATCCACATCAGGAACTGCACCATATTAAGAAAGAAAATATCGGCTTGATCGAAGTTATGGGTCTGGCAGTCCTTCCGGCAAGATTAAAGGGAGAAATGCAGCGTTTGGGCGAATACATTATATCAGGAAAAGATATTCGAGCCGATGAGGAACTTGCAAAACATGCAGACTGGGTGGACGAGTTTTTACCAAAATACGATGCAATCACAGAAGATAATGTAGATGAAATTCTTCAGACGGAGATTGGTATTGTTTTTAAGAAAGTATTAGAACATGCCGGTGTTTATAAAAACACAGACGAAGGTATGAATGCATTCATGCGGTTTATCCTATCACTTTAGAATTAGAGTTTGCAATAATGAGGTATGTTCTTTCACATTAGGTTGAAAGCACATATAAGAGTATCAAAATTGAAAGCCACCAAGATTTGATATGTCCTGTCGTGACAGGGTACTCATCAAGTCTTGGTGGCTTTTTTTCTTTATAGGAACTGCTGTTGTGTAGCGTGACAAAAGCAAGCGCTGGCTTTGCTTTTGTTTATATCTTTTATTGTTTTATTCGGATGTGACGGTTAGTCCTCCTTGCAAAATACACGCTTAAGAAGTTCCATATCCAATGTCTGCTCAGGTGCGAAAGCATCCGAGGTCACATAATCCAGTATTGATCTTGCAAAGCATTTGATCTCAGGATATTCGGCAACCTCACTTAAACGGCTGGTACATACCATCAAGGTACCCTCGCCAACTTTACCTTCAAACAAAATACCCAGTTTGTGGTTACGTTCAAAGTTGTCAACCATCTGCACGATCGGGCGGTATCTCTTATCGGTCACGTCATCTAAGATAGCACAGTCACAGTGCGATACGATCTTATACCACTGTGGTGTGGAATATTTGTGAGTCGGGAAAGAAGCTAAAGCCGGATGATCCTTTTGGATCAACAGCCCCATTGTACCGACAGCAACCGGCTTCTTCATCCATTCGCAAATATCGCGGAACATTGGATAACACCAAAAATCCGTACAATAAAAGCCTTCGATCTTGTCGGCAAGTTCGGTTGGCAGATACAATACTTTTTGACCATTTTGAAGCAATGCGCAGGCTTCTGCGTAATCAGCCGTCACATGGACTTCATTGGCACCTTCACCGATCGTCATGCCGGAGGCGGAATTTCCGTTGACAGTGTTGGGAAGCAGTATAGCTCATAGGTGTTTGCCATATTGGTTTCCGGTACACTAAGATCTAAATGATAAGTAGCAGCTTCCGTGATCTCTGGAAAATCAAAGGTTATCTCGTCTAATTCTACCAGGTCAAAAGCACCATCCGGAATCACAACGGATCCCTCTCGAATGATCTTTTTCTGCTGTTTTATTCCCAGTGAAGAATTTTATTCTCCAACTTCTCCGGATTGTAGTAGCGGATCGCCATCTTAGCACGGAAGGTTTCTCTTGCCTGATAGACATATTTTGGAAACTGTGCTAACAGAATGTGATCGGAACAGTATCCTGCCCATTCCTCCGGTGTAACATGTCCTTTGCTGTCCATAAAGGCATCCAAAATACCAACGAGAGCGGTACCCTGACCGGAAAAGTCTTGAATATCCAATATTTGATATCCGGCGAGCAGTTTCGTACGAGCAGCAGCTCCAGTTCTTCCTTGTAGCATTGAACAGACAGCTTACCACTGGTGTAGAAAAAGTCATCGGCTTGATCTAACATGCCCTTTTCTTTCAAACGGTCTCTGAATACTTCGAAGTTTCTTGCTTTGAGAACGCCGGTATATTTATCAATCTCACGGAAGTTTGGATAAACCGCAAATTGTCCGATCTCATGGGAGACAACCGGAATATGTGGGATCAAAACACCCCCATTATCGGCAGCTTTTACTTTCTTAACACCGGTTCCATATTGGATTTCAATCTCTTCCGCATCGTTGCCGGCATCGGCGGCTGCATTTGTAGGATGGATCACTTCGTCGTAGTTATGATCAGCAGAAGGTTCATCCCACTGAATATGTCCCAAAGGAGCATCACACATACCATAGGAACCACGGAATAAACGGTTTTTACTAAAACGGACTCCGACAAAGAAATCGTCTTCCGGTAATAGTACCGGGGTGTGCTGGAAGTTGTTGGAACCCTGTGTATACAGATGACGATCATCCACATTGCGATAATTTGTAATGATCTCTGCCATGCGCTCTTTGCTGCCCCAAAGCTCATTTCCAAGAGACATCATACAATAAGAAGCATGGTTACCAAATTCAGCCATCATGCGATAACCTTCTTCGATCAGATAATCCTGCTCTTCGGCATTGTGCCCTTCATCACCCGGTGCGGTCAAGGTTCCCCAGAAAGGAAGCTGAGGTTCCATGTAAATACCCAACAGATCAGCCGCTACAAATGCAGCGTCCGGAGGGCAGCAGGTGTGATAACGGTAATGATTGATACCGTAAGATTTGGAAATGCTCATAACGCGGATCCATTCTTCTACGGAAGTAGGAACCGCTCCGGTCATTGGAAAGATCAAACCATCGTGTTTGCCACGCAGGAATGTCGGTGTTCCATTGATCAAAAATTCAGTCTCTGATGTGGAAAAGTCGCGCAGACCGAATGTTGTCACGCTCTCCTCGTCGGTACCCGGAATTGTCAAGTGCAGTTCGTAGATGACCGGACTGTATTCGCTCCAAAGTACAGCATCTTCTCCCAGTTCATAAGTAAATTCGGCCGTTCCTTTGCCGACCGGGAAGAAAATGTCCTGAAAATATGCAGCAGGTACTTGTACGCCTGTCTTGCCGGAAATGTCCATTAATTCAGCTTTGGCACAGACAGACAGATTGCGTTGCGTCTGCGTTGTATTGTTGGTGGTAATCTCTACACGGACAGATTTGTGCTCTGTATCCGGGTAGGTTTTGATATGTTCGATCATGATCTCATCACATATGTGAAGCGATATCTCGCCGATAATGCCATTCCAATTCGTCTGGGTATCCGGAGAGGTCAGATGACCACCTTTGGTCGGGTAATCCACATTAGAAACTAAAATAGTCAGACGAAACGTGTTGTCCTTAATATAAGGAGTCAGATCGTAATGATGTGGAGTAGTAAGGCTGTCTCTGCATCCGACCTCTACATCATTAACCCAAACACGAGTCAGGCGTGTACGTTCCAAATGTAAATAAATATTTTTGTTTTTGGAATCTTTGTCCAAGGTAATTTCTTTTGCATACCATGCGTAACCTTCAAACAAGTATGGATCAGTCAGAAAACCGATTTCTTTCTTGTCAGAAGGAGTTCCCCTTTTGGCGATCGAAGTCGTACCGGGAAGTGTAATCGTATCTGTAGGCAGACTACGGAAAATTCCCTGCTCGATCCCTGTTTTGTCCGCATCCAAGGCAAATGCCCAATCGCCGGATAAATCCATTCTCTTGATCATACTTAAACTCCATTCTATCAATTTTGTACTACAAGATCCAACATTTACTCATCCCTCGTCAGATCCACATTTATAACTCGCTCAAACTTCCCACACCTCAAATCCTCCACAACCACATATTACTTATTATGTCAATGACTATATAGCATTTTGCAGCCACCAAAGAGCGATTTCTGCCATCAGAGTACTATAGTAATTGCCTTGCCGCATTTACGTTTTTCGTGATTTCTAGATTTTGTTATCTCTGATGACAGAACAATTTACTGTATTGGCTGCAAAATAGTTTATTTATTGCTGACATAATAAGTAGTATGTGGTTGAGCAATAACTTCCGGTATGGGAAGTTTGAGCAACTCATTTTATTATAACGAAATGTAGGATAAATTACAATCATTGCTTATACGTCAATGCACATTGCAATAGAGAACGATTTCTTATATAATGAGGCACAGAGAATAGCATATTTGAGGATATGTTTAGAACAGACACAAGATAATATTTGTGGCAGGATACAGACGGAGAACAACGTTAGATTTGAGGTGGACATGGAGATAAAGCAATGGAGAATGCTGACAGGACAAAGCATATGTGTACTATTGCTGCTGCTTGTCTTTTGTGTGATCTTTTCGAGGGAAATGCCGATAGATTCCATTTCCAAAGTGCAGGCGCAGGAGGCAAAAGAGTCTGTGCTATCAGAAAGTACACGGACGAGAGCACAGAAGTTGTCCGGTCCGAAACAGGACGATGCATCAAAGAAATCACAGTATGTGATCGTCTTGGATGCGGGACATGGAGGCAAAGATGAGGGTGCTGTCAGCGATGATGGAAAACTGGAGGAAAAAGAGTATAATCTGGCGGTGGTAAAGGAAATTGCCAGGCTGCTTGAACAAAGTGGTGTTAAGGTATATTGTACGCGAACAACGGATCGTACAGTTTCCAAAAAGGCGAGGGTACGGCTTGCCAATAAACGGCAGGCAGACATGTTAGTGAGTGTACATTGCAACGCATCGGATGCAAGAAAGCATTCTGTGCGTGGCATAGAAGTGCTGTATTCCAAGCGGGATAATGGAGCCGGATATACCAATAAACAACTTGCGGCGAAGCTGCTCAAAAAGACTGTCGCAGCGACCGGGTTGCCTGCACGTGGTGTGATCCGCAGAGAAGATCTGTATTTGATGCATCATGCAAAAGTCCCGGCAGTTATTGTAGAAACAGGGTATCTGACCAACCCTTCCGACTGTTTATATATGCGGCAGGAAAAAGGAATAAGGCAGACCGCCTGGGGAATCTATCAGGCAGTGATGGAGACATTAGAGAAATATTAGAAAGATTAAGCAGAAATGGGACGTTTGTGTCCTTAATCTTAGAAAGGAATCAATAGATCATGAAAAAAATAATAGTAGCAACAGGAAATGAAGGCAAGATGGATGAGATCCGCCAGATCTTACAAGGAGAGAATATCCAATTTGTTTCCTTAAAAGACGAAAATTTGCAGGATGTAGAGATTATTGAGAATGGAAGCACCTTTGAGGAAAATGCGATCATCAAGGCGAGAACTATCTCAGACTTGACGGGACAGATGGTACTGGCAGATGATTCCGGACTGGAAGTAGATTATCTGCATGGAGAGCCGGGAATATATTCTGCACGTTATTTAGGAGAGGATACTTCTTATGATATTAAAAATAATCATATTATTGATCTGTTAGCCGGCGTACCGGATGATCAGCGTACAGCTCGATTTGTCTGCGTCATAGCTTGTGCTTTCCCGGATGGGCGGACGATCACGGTTCGTGGTGTGATCGAGGGACGTATTGGCTATGAGCAAAAGGGTGAAAATGGCTTTGGTTATGATCCGATCTTTTATGTGCCGGAATTTGGATGCACAACTGCTGAGTTGTCTTCAGAAGACAAAAATAAAGTGAGCCATAGAGGAAAAGCATTGACGGCAATGTATGAAGAATTAAAACGTGAAAACTGTTTGTAGAAGAAAGGAATAGTAGAATATTATGAAACGTTTTCTGATCTTTAGTGACAACCATGGAATTAATATATATCTAAAAGAAGTGCTTGATCAGATCGGCACCGATTTTGACGGTGTTGTTCAATTGGGTGACTGTCAGAATGCCGAGACAGAACAAGAGATCCGTGACAGCTTTACCTGCCCGGTTTATATGGTGCGTGGTAATTGTGATGGTATGAGTAAGCTTCCGGCAGCAGCTCTGATCGCACTGGGCGGCCATAAAGTATTTATAACGCATGGACACATTTACGGAGCAAGACCTTCCGTGCCGCTTATGACAGACATCGCCAAGGAAAATGGAGCAGACATTGTAATGTATGGCCACACCCATGTGCCATATCTGAAAAAGGTTTTTGGAGTTACAGTATTAAATCCGGGCAGTATTTCACTTCCGAGACAGGAGGATGGCAAAAAATCGTATGCGATCATGACGGTGGCGGATGATGAAAGTGTGGATTTCGAGATATGCTACCACAACGAATAGCAGGGAATTTTTGACTTTTTGGTGCGGTTACGGTATATTAATGACTTGGCATTGTTAATGAAGGTTTGAAGGAGAGGAAACAGAATATGAGTATGGAAAAAGAAACTGTTAATGACGGATTAGAGCAAAAGACAGATGATGTGACCGTTGAAACTGCGACAGAGCAGAAAGATGCGGCTGCAGTAGCGTCAGCAGAGCAGGGGGTAGTAGGAACACCGACCAAAAAGAGCAAGAAAAAGTATATTATTGCTGCAGTGATCGCAGTATTATTGGTTGCAGTAGGAGCAGCCGCTGCAAACTACGATACATTGTCCAATTTTATTCGAAGCAAAGGCAGTCCGGAAAGTTACTATCGCTATATTGCCAAGAAAGATCGTGATAAAGCAGTAGATAAGGTAGTAAAGTCTTACAATGCAATGACAAAGTCGATCAAGCTAAATGATCAGCAGAAGAAATCAACGATCAAAGTAGAGGCTGGTGATGCGTTAAAGCCAATGCTTTCTTCGGTTGGGCTGGAGTCTATGGAAATAGAGACGAATGCAAAAGTAAAGGATAAAGTTGCAACGTCGAAGTCTGTCCTCAAGGTAAACGGAAAAGATGCGATGAGCTACAATCTTTATGCAGACTACAAAGATGGCAAAGTGTATATGCAGATACCGGAGCTTTCGGATGCTTATTTGGATTACAGCAACTTGGGAGATGTAGACGGACAGGTTAATTATGTCAAAGCAGCCGGTGCTGTCATGGACAAAGTACCGGATGGAGATACATTAGAAAATGTATTAACAACATATTCCGATATTGTTTATGATAATCTTACCGGTGTGACTAAGAAGAATCAGACCGTCAAGGTAGAAGGAATCAGTAAAGAGTGTACTGTACTGACTGCCAAAGCCGACAGCAAAAAGGTATGTGATATTGCTGCGAAGATGGCAAAACAGTTAAAGAAAGATAAAGATATCAAGGCAATCATTGAAAAAGCGGACAAATCTGCCTATACACAGTTTAAGGACGGTGTAAGCGAGTTTGAAAAAGAGCTGGCTGCGGAAGATGCTTCCAAGGAAAACATTAATTTAGAAGCTGCTTTGTATGTGGATAAGAGCGGTGAAGTTGTCGGAAGAACGTATTCTGCCAAGACAGAAGATGGAAATACGATTGAGATCAGAAGCTTTTTGCCGAAGAAAGGCAACAAGTTCGGTTATGAGTTGAGTTTCGTTGTTGATAAGACAGAATATGCTAAATTATCCGGCAAGGGTGAGATGAAGTCCGGCAAAGTCAATGCAAAATTATATGCGAGCGTGGATGCCTCTTTGCTTGAGGATGTCAGCAAGGAATATATTACAGACGGTGAGAAATTCCTTTCTATCGAAGTAAAGAATATGGATGTTCAGGCGTTGGAAAAAGGCAGTTGCAAAGGTGAGATCATCATCAAAGCCGATGAAAACAAAATGCCGGCATTTGCGCTGTATTCCTTAGACTGGACGTTTGAAGGCGATACGAAGAAAGCGAGATCAGAGATCAAGGTACTTAGCGGCAGCAGTGCAATGGTTACGTTAAACATTGCTTCGGAGGATGGTGAAGATCCGAAGGTCAGCGCACCGGCAGCCGATGCTAAAATATATGATTTTGCAGATGAGAATGCGATCAATGAGTATGCCGAGAATATTGATCTGATTACATTCCTTACAACCTTAAAGCAGAATTGCGGGTTGGATCTTACCAGTTTACTGCTGGGCGCGATGCAGTGATCAAGGGATGGTCTTGTCAGAAAAAGAGATGATGCAGGATTTTGATGATAGTATCTGCAAAAGGATTGCAGAAAACATTCATTAGAAATAAGACCTTCAAATTTTGTCGATCAAGATTTGAGGGTCTTTTCCAATAAAAAACGGGAATAGTTTTCGAAGAGAATCTGTGAAAGATGCATTGACAGAAAGGAGCAGTTCATGGAAATGCGATTACCACGGTCTGTTGTCGAGATCATCGACCGATTGGAAAGTCTGGGATATGAAGCGTATGCAGTGGGCGGATGTGTTCGTGACACATTGTTGGGAAGAGAGCCGGAGGATTGGGATATCACGACTTCGGCAAAACCGGAAGCCGTCAAAAAGGCGTTTGACAGGACGATTGATACGGGCATCGAGCACGGTACCGTTACTGTTATGAAAAATCATGTTGGCTACGAGGTGACGACATACCGTATTGATGGAGAATATGAAGATAATAGACATCCAAAGCAGGTTTCTTTTACCGGTAATCTCGTGGATGATCTGGAGCGGCGGGATTTTACGATCAATGCGATGGCATACAATCCGAAGACCGGACTGGTCGATGCGTTTGATGGTACCAGCGACCTAAAACGACGAATCATTCGCTGTGTGGGAGATCCCGATAAGCGTTTTGATGAGGATGCACTGCGTATGCTGCGTGCTGTACGATTTTCGGGACAGCTTCAGTTTACGATTGAGGAAAAAACAAGACAGGCGATCGTAGAGCGGGCAGAGCATTTGCAAAATATCAGCGCGGAGCGTATACGTGTGGAAATGACGAAGTTATTGATCTCAAAAGACTCCGGACAGCTTCGGGAAGCAGTTGATACAGGAATGACAGCATATTTTTTGCCGGAATTAGACCGCATGATGACCTTTGAACAGAAAAATCCGCACCATATTTATACCGTGGGTGAGCATAGTATAGTTAGTGTAGAGATCATGAATTGTTTTTTACGTCAGAAAAACGCCGAAGCGGTGGAAAGTCTGACTGAAACGACAGACAGAGTAGGGCATGATTCATTGCAGGAACGCTTAGGGATCATAGATGATCAGATTGACGACGGCACTTGGAATGACATGGAACAGGTGATTCGTGAGATCGTTCCGGCGTGTGACAAAAAGACACATCAGGTGCTTTGTCTCACAATGCTTCTGCATGATGTAGCCAAGCCGGACTGCGCCACGGAAGATGAGCAGGGAATACGACATTTCCATGGACATCCGGACAGTGGAGCAAAGTTGGCAGGACAGATCTTGCGTAGACTGACGTTTGATAATGATACGGTGAATCGGGTCAAGACGCTGATCAAGCATCATGATGAGCGTGTGCAGCCGCAAAAACGGCAGATCCGACGTGCGGCTGCGCGGATTGGCAGGGAATTCATGCCACTTGTAACGTTAGTACAGTATGCGGATATTTTGGCGCAAAATCCAGACAAAGCGGGAGAAAAACTGCAGCGGGTGACAGCGGTATATCGACTATTTATGGAGATGGAACAGTCCCATCCGGCGCTTACCATCAAAGAGCTTGCCGTCACGGGGCGTGATATCATGACGGAATTGGGGGTTAAACCGGGCCCGCAGATCGGAGAGCTGTTACAGTACTTGCTGGAACAGGTGCTTGATCAGCCGGAACAAAATGACCGCGAGACACTTTTATCATTGGCAAAAGCGGCATATTCTGATAAAATAGAGTGAAGTGTGTAAATTGATATAATAGAAAAGGGGAGCATTTATGGATATCAATATTCCATTTTATAAAATGTCTAAGGCGCAGAAAACGCAGCTATACATGGATAACCTGACGGTGATCTTTAACCCACAGGCATTATTCAGCGATGGAACTGCGTTTTACCGTAATCCGTCTGAGCCGGATTGCTTCGAAGAGGTACATCTCCGTTTTCGGACAGGGCGGGAAAACGTTGACGAGGTCATTTTAGTATTTGACGAGCAGCGCTACACAATGCAGAAAGTAGCCAACGACAAAATGTTTGACTATTACGAATATACGGTAAAACTTGGAGACAGCAGAGTAGAATACTACTTCGAAGTACATAGTGGACATATGGTATGTTATTTCAACAGCGTTGGTGTGTGCAGCAGCGTAGAAAATTATTATAACTTTTCCATTACACCATCGTTTCAGACCCCTGATTGGGCGAAAGGCGCCATTATTTATCAGATATTTGTCGATCGTTTTTACAATGGAGATCGCAGTAACGACGTGGAGACGGACGAATATTTTTACATCGGAGAGGGAACGCACAAAAATTCGGATTGGATGAAATATCCTCGCGAGATGGATGTGCGTGAATTTTACGGTGGTGATATCGCCGGCGTTATGCAGAAATTAGATTATTTACAGGATCTTGGTGTTGAGGCGATCTACCTCAATCCGATCTTTGTCTCTCCATCAAACCACAAATATGATATTCAAGACTATGATTATATTGACCCGCATTTTGGACGTATTGTCAAAAATGACGGCGAAAATCTACAGCGTGACGAAAATGGCAATCTGATCATTCACGATCCGGAGCATCCGAATAAAGATGCTACACGCTATATTTGCCGAGTGACGGATAAAGAAAATCTGGAAGCAAGTAATCAGCTTTTTATTGAATTTGTAGAGGAAGTACATCGCCGCGGAATGAAGGTCATACTCGATGGCGTATTTAACCATTGTGGATCCTTTAATAAATGGCTCGACCGTGAATGTATTTACGAAGATGCGCCTGGTTACGAAAAAGGTGCTTTCGTATCAAAAGACAGCCCATATCGCACATTCTTTAAGTTCCGCGAGGATACGTGGCCGTACAATGTTAATTATGACGGCTGGTGGGGACACGATACACTGCCAAAGCTCAATTATGAGGAATCCCCAAAGTTGTACGAATATATTATGCGGATCGCACGCAAATGGGTTTCACCACCTTATAATGTTGATGGATGGCGTTTGGACGTGGCAGCAGATTTGGGGCAGACCGCAGAGTACAACCATCATTTCTGGCACGAATTCCGCCGTAATGTAAAAGAAGCCAATCCGAATGCGATCGTGCTGGCAGAGCACTATGGTGATCCGACAGAATGGTTAAAGGGTGATCAGTGGGATACCGTGATGAACTACGATGCATTTATGGAACCGCTCACCTGGTTTTTGACCGGTGTGGAGAAACACAGCGATGAATACCGAGGAGATCTTATCGGGAATGCAGATGCTTTCTTTGGCTCCATGCGGCATTATATGACGAGATTTAATACGCAGTCTTTGCAGGTGGCGATGAATGAATTGTCCAATCATGACCACTCCCGTTTCCTGACACGAACCAACCATCAAGTTGGCCGTATCTCTTCGCGTGGAGCAGATGCTGCGAATGAAGGCGTTAATAAGAACCTGTTTCGAATGGCCGTATTAATGCAGATGACGTGGCCGGGTGCGCCGACCATTTATTATGGCGATGAGGCAGGACTTTGCGGATGGACAGATCCGGACAGCCGACGTGCGTATCCTTGGGGACACGAAGACGAAGAGCTGATCCAGTATCACAAAGAATTGATCCGTATCCACAAAGAACACCAGGTACTGCGAACCGGCTCTATTCTATTTTTGTTTGGGGAATATCAGTGCATTAGTTATGGTCGTTTTGACGACAATGAGCATATTGTGGTAGCAATTAATATCAGCCAGGATACAAGACATATGGAGATCCCGGTATGGCGCTTGGGTGTGACACAGCCAACCAGAATGGCACGTGTGATCCTTACCGATGCCGGCGGATTTTCCATAGAGACAAAGGTGTACCAGGTACAGTCCGGCAAATTGATCTTAGACTGCCCACCAGAGACGGCAGTGTTAGTCAAAGATATTGGAAACCTGTCGTGATCAGGTGAAACAACGGAAAGGAACATGAGATATTGTGAAACATAAATTGAGTGAGACGTGTCATCAGTTTCGTGACTGGATGCATGGCAGAGGACGTAACATCATCATACTGGCAGTAATTGTCGGGGCAGTATGCATGATCGGAAATTACTGCTTCATATGGCATGGCGGCGATCCGTTCTATCAACAGTCCGATGCGGCGCCAACGATGACACCGACTCCGGAGCCGCTGGATCAGACGATCGTGGGCGGGGATTCCCTGCAGGCGGCGCCGAGTGCGACACCGACCGCAAGTGCTGAGAGTGGGAAGTAAGGAAAAGTAAATAATAGTTGATCAGATTAGGATGTCAGAGGAATTCAGACCTTTTGACATCCTTTTTTTGTTATAAAGATTAGGGGGTCAAAAGGTCTGAATTTCCCTGACGGGCTATTTTCTCAAATCTTTGACTACAATATCTTGAGGCGATGCGTCGCATCGCCTCAAGATATTGTAGCGCAAATCTTCAAAAAAATATCTCCGTCATGAAAATGGACTTTTGACACCCTAATCTTATAAAAGCAATGCGCAGGTTTTGTTTTAATGTGAAAATTTTTAAGAAACGAAGTGAACATACGGTGATAATATATCTATATTAAAAAAACGAAAAGACTAATGATATGTATTTTTAGAGAAATACATATACAAAGGAAATCTTAGAATGGAGGCGGAAAATGACATGGTTAACAGCTCGGAAAGGCTCTACTGGAATGAAAAAATGTGCTTTTTGTAAACACTATTTTGATCCAACCTTCGAGGTGATCGCCCCCAAAAGAGGGATGAAGGATGTGTGGGAGTATGAAAGAGGTGTTAAAAAACCGTGCTTGCTGAGAAACAATCGGGAAATGCAGTCGCAAATGACTTGCCCGAAGTTCGAGGTAAGAATTTAGAGTACAGGTTTATGGTGGCAAATAATTATATACTAGGGGAAATGAATTATGGCATTGTTAATTGATCCGATTATAATAATTTTGCTGGTAGTTATTACACAATCTGGACATATACCCATTGCACTTAAAGTGATATTGTGCATTGTTCTGGCATGTGTTGGAACTATTATGGGTATTTGTATGTTTCGGGGTGGCGGGGAATAGCAATTATTAACAGCAAACAGGAGATGTAACATGTGGTACGTAGTTCACACAATGGCAGGGTTGGAGCAGAAATGTATGCAGCAATGTCAACGGTATGTCGATCAAGCTGATTACAGTGAAATGTTTATTCCATTATACATGGCAAAAAAACACTTTAGAAAAGAATGGCATGATGTTGAACAGCCATTATTCCCTGGTTATTTTTTCATTGATACAAAAGATATTCAGCCAATACAGCTTGGATTGAAACATCTTTATCAATATACGAAAGTATTACAAAACGGAGAGATTGTTTCACCAATCACCAAGGAAGAACAGAATTATTTGGAGAAGATGATGGATCGTCAGCATATAGTTCAGTATTCCGAAGGATTCTTGATCGGAGATGAGGTGTTAGTTACCTCTGGTCCTATTAGAAACTGTAAAGGATGGATCAAGTCAGTAGATAGACATCGGCGTGTTGCCAAAATGGAAATTCCTATATTTGGGCGTAGGACACCGGTTGAAATTGGTTTTGGAGCGATTGTCAGAGTCAGCAAACAGGAATTTAAGGAAATGATTGCTGATAATATCGCACAGCAAGAACAACTTGGTGATGATCAAAATCGTGTGGAAGTTGTTAAAGGAGTGTTCAAGGACATGACAGGACATTTTTTGTATGCAGACACCGAGCGAGATGAATGGACAGTGGAACTAAAGCTTTTTAACAATATGACAAAAGTGATGTTCCGGAGAGATGAAATTAAGATGTTGTTATGAAGTCGTACAAGCAAAATGACGAGTGTCGCGTTTTGTGAGGCGATGGACAGAAAGAGCGAGTGAGCGAAGAATTAACTGCAGGATGCTGGGTTGTAGACTGTGGGTGGCGAAGCTCGGTCTAAAATAGTTTTATTAGTAGACGGTAACTTGACTTGTGATGTTGGTGAAGATACTGAGAAAAATTTTGACTCAATGTAGATGATGAGAATTTGGCAAACATAAAAGAAACGAGGATAAATATGGTAGAGAAAGCATTGTATGAGGAATTTATAGAGTATATTCACGATATCCTTTCGTATTATGAAAGCAAAGCTGATCATAAATATTCAGATATAAAAAAGGATATATCTGTACTTGAGGATAAATTGAGGGATGAAACTTTATATCTTGGAGTAGTTGGTTCTTTTTCCAGTGGTAAATCTACATTTATCAATTCAGTGATTCATAAGAATCTACTTCCAACAGATGCAGTTCAGGGAACCACAGTAGCATCTAGTATATTGAGAAGAGCAGATCACGATGACCTTGAAATAACATATATAGATGGAACAGTTAAGCGATATTCACAATGCGCAAGTGAGTTGCTTGAGAAATATCATATTCGAGAATCATTTGCGGAATATGATGAGGTAGAACGGTCGACCATATGGGATAGATTTATCAGTTGGATAAAGAGCTTGTTTGGAGTCAACACTTCAAAAGGGGAAACATATCCAAATACCAATGAACGGATTGAATTATTTAAGAGAATAATTGCAACCGAAGATATGGCTAAGGATATACAATATGTGACATTGTTTTATCAGAATGATAATATTCCGTATAACATTGCTATGGTTGATACCCCTGGGACAGGATCCCTTAATAAAAGGCATAATACTGTGACTAAGAATGCCATTGATAATATATGTGACGCAATTGTGGTGGTTATACCTTATGATGAACCTGTTTCGGAGGAACTTCTAAATTATATAAATATTAATTTAGAACATCAGAAAAAGAATTGCATTTTTGTTGTGACAAAAGTTGAATTGCTTGGTGACAAAGAGGAAATGCCTCGGCTTATAAGAGTAATAAAAAAGAGATTAGAGAATGGACTGGGAATGGAAAATATCCAGGTTATTCCGATGCCCACATTAATTTATCTGAAGATAGTGGATCATGAAATGCAAACGACTTTTCTAGATAACATATCAGAAGCAGACAGAGCAGAGCTGATTCGGATCTATGAAGAGGGTATAGCTGTAATTAATGAAATGTTATCAGTGAAAAGGATAGAATACATAAACAATAAGGTGATTAATATATGTGAGCGTGTAGGAGAAAAACTAAGCCTAAATTTATCCAATATTATAAATAACTATGAAGAACAGAATAGACAACTTAAAAGTCAAAAAGTAAGAACGCCAGAAGTGTTTCGGGACAAAGCTTTGGAGGATGTTGCAAAAATTGGAGATAGATATCAGCAACAGATTGCTGGGGATATAGGCTTTGTAAACATATCTTTAGCAGCGTTTCGTTCAGAAATAGAAAGAGTGGTTGATGGAAGCAATACTTCGTACGAACTTTTTGAATACTTGGAAGTCAATTTAAATGATGTATTTTATAATATTAATTTTGAAATTGCTAGGTTATTGACCGAATTGCTTGATGGGTTCAATAAAAAGCTATATGAGTTATCGGAAAACTTTAAAAGGGAGTATGAACGATGTGGAGTAACTTGCAGGGCAAAAAGTATTACTGTTGATGCAGATGATTTTTACGAGGAAGAGTTTATAGGGGAATGTGAATCAATGCTTCAAGAAAGAATTAATTTTGCAAAATATACCATTATGAGTGACACTTGTGGACTTATAAAAAAGGTAAAAGCCTTTTTTTCGAATCCATTAACCAAGCATAAGGAATTGGTTTTGGTGGAGCTGTCTGCCGTGATTGATGAATTAAGCATAATAATAACAGATTATACAATCGAACAAATGAAACAAAAACTTTCTCTTATGTCCATGAATGCAGAAAAAAGCATTCTAGACATGGTAGATGGTGATAGAAAGGTAATTGTTCGTCATATCAATGCAACCAATCGGTCAATTAAGGGCAATAAAAAAAATAAGAATTTAACACAAGCACATATCGATCGGTTAAATGAATATATAATGTTGATAAAGGAGCTTCCTGTATAATAAAAAATGTGGATGTTGAAAATTGAAAATACCTCAGAGTACAATAAGACTACTGACTTGGCGGTTAGTAAAAATCTTATTGAACAGAG
>NZ_QUFB01000037.1 GCF_003478335.1 Clostridium sp. AM49-4BH | reverse complement strand
TACTGGTTAGTATTGGTATTCTTGTTATGCCGATTATCAATTTAATCTCTCATTCTGAATTAGGCTATTACATAGGTCTTATTTTGATTGTTGTAGGAGTGTTTATATCATATCATCATTGTAAAATACAATGGAAAACTTATTAGCTTTAAAAAGTAGAATTGAGGTATGAATATGATAGGACTGAACAAAAGAGATATAAAAAAGGCATTGAAAGCTGGTGCAAAAGCTGGCGGTGTATCATTGGCTGATGTTCGGGCGGATATTGAAGCTACGATTGATGAAGCTATGAATAGCACCGACCCAGAGGTGCAGGCAAATTTCAAAAAGTATTTTGGGAATAAACGCCCTACACCAGAAGAATATATTTATATCATTACGAAAAAGACAAAGGCAAAATTATAATAAAAGGGTCGTGGAAATGCTTCACAAAATTGTGATCTGCATTATCACGGCTCTTTTACTCTCTGTTTACTTTCAAAACTGTAAGTGTAATTGAATACTGCCCTTGCTATAATTTAATTGTATTCCAAAACAAATAAATGTGGCAGGAAGAAAGGAGCGATTTTTAATGGAACACATTTTAAATTTAGAGCAAGTAAAAAAATACTACGGGGGTAACTCTGGAAATATCACAAAGGCAGTAGACGGTATTTCTATGTATGTAGATAAGGGCGAATTTGTCGCAATCATGGGAGCTAGTGGTTCTGGAAAGACTACCCTATTAAACTGTATCTCTACGATTGATACTGTAACCAGCGGACACATTACAGTCAATAATCAAGATATTACCAAAATCAAGGATAAAGATTTTGCTGATTTCAGACGTGAAAATTTAGGGTTCATTTTTCAAGATTTCAACCTTTTAGATACTTTAACGATTGGAGAAAACATTTCTTTATCATTGGTTATCAACAAACAGAACCCTACTGATATTGAGAAAAGAGTTCATGCTATCGCCGATAAATTGGGTATTCGTGATATTTTATCGAAATTTCCTTATGAAGTTTCTGGCGGACAAAAACAGCGTTGTGCTTGTGCTAGAGCCTTAATCAATGAACCGAAACTGATTTTAGCTGATGAACCGACGGGAGCTTTGGACTCAAAAGCTTCCAGATTATTACTGGAAACAATGTCTGAAATCAACAAGAAAATGCAGGCTACTATTTTAATGGTAACACATGACCCGTTTAGTGCGTCTTTCTGTGAACGTATTTTGTTCTTGAAAGACGGTAAAATATTCAATGAAATTTTCAGAGGGGAAAAAAGCAGAAAAGATTTCTTCAATGAAATACTGGATATATTAACCTTGCTCGGAGGTGAAGTGGGAAATGTTAGGTAAGTTAGCGTATAGAAATACAAAAAGAAATATTAAAGATTATTTGATTTATCTGATAACCGTTACTGCATCCTTTTCTCTTATATTTGCTTTTAATTTGGTGGCAAATTCTGATGAAATTGTAAAGTTATGTTCCAGTATGGATGCATTTAAGAATTCATTGTTCGCTGTAAATATTCTTATTATTTTTGTGATATGCTTTTTGATCAACTATACAACGAAATTTATGTTTGAAAAAAGAAGTAAAGAATTAGGAACATATATGCTTCTTGGCATTAAGAAAAAAGAAATTGCCCACTTAGTTGTAATTGAAAATATACTGTTGGGAATTTTAGCATTTGTATTAGCTATTCCTATTGGCTTTTTATTCAGCCAGTTTGTGTCGTTAGTAATTGTAAACTTACTGGGTATTCCAAAAACTCTCTTTATTTCTTTGAATTTCGTTTCTATTGGACTATTGATAATTTATTTTTTAACTATTTATGTTTTGGTTTTGCTTAATCTATTAAGAAGAATAAGTAAAATGACGATACGTGATTTTCTTTATTTTGACAAACAAAATGAAAAGAAAATGTTCCGTGACAGTAAAAAAAGAAATGTCATTTTTGTTTTAAGTATTATTCTTGGTGCGATTTCTCTTTTTCTCTGGAATTCACGTTGTACTATGGATAATTTTAATAAGCAAGAAACACTTACTTATTTGATGGTAAGCGTAATCATGTTGATTATCAGCATTTATGGTATATCTACAACTTGTGCAGATATGTTCTTGACTGTTATCTTAAAATTTTGTATAATAGGAATTGAAGTTAAATTAGATGCTAAAAATTTGTAATTAAGAAGGAGGGATTCGTCATGTTGGTATTCCAAATGCGTAATGTAGATAAAACATCTACTGTTTTGAAACAGACTAAAAACAGTGATTACGCAGATAAATAAATACGTTAGATTAATTCCTACCAGTGACTAATCTTATGACTTTTTAAACAGATAACTAAAATTACAAACAAATCGTTTAACTTCTGTATTTATTTACAGATGTAATCACTTCAGGAGTGATTACATGAACAAAAATATAAAATATTCTCAAAACTTTTTAACGAGTGAAAAAGTACTCAACCAAATAATAAAACAATTGAATTTAAAAGAAACCGATACCGTTTACGAAATTGGAACAGGTAAAGGGCATTTAACGACGAAACTGGCTAAAATAAGTAAACAGGTAACGTCTATTGAATTAGACAGTCATCTATTCAACTTATCGTCAGAAAAATTAAAACTGAATACTCGTGTCACTTTAATTCACCAAGATATTCTACAGTTTCAATTCCCTAACAAACAGAGGTATAAAATTGTTGGGAATATTCCTTACCATTTAAGCACACAAATTATTAAAAAAGTGGTTTTTGAAAGCCGTGCGTCTGACATCTATCTGATTGTTGAAGAAGGATTCTACAAGCGTACCTTGGATATTCACCGAACACTAGGGTTGCTCTTGCACACTCAAGTCTCGATTCAGCAATTGCTTAAGCTGCCAGCGGAATGCTTTCATCCTAAACCAAAAGTAAACAGTGTCTTAATAAAACTTACCCGCCATACCACAGATGTTCCAGATAAATATTGGAAGCTATATACGTACTTTGTTTCAAAATGGGTCAATCGAGAATATCGTCAACTGTTTACTAAAAATCAGTTTCATCAAGCAATGGAACACGCCAAAGTAAACAATTTAAGTACCATTACTTATGAGCAAGTATTGTCTATTTTTAATAGTTATCTATTATTTAACGGGAGGAAATAATTCTATGAGTCGCTTTTTTAAATTTGGAAAGTTACACGTTACTAAAGGGAATGGAGATAAATTATTAGATATACTACTGACAGCTTCCAAGAAGCTAAAGAGGTCCCTAGCGCCTACGGGGAATTTGTATCGATAAGGGGTACAAATTCCCACTAAGCGCTCGGGACCCCTTGTAGGAAAATGTCCTAAGTGTGGCAACAATATTGTATTAAAAAAATCGTTTTATGGTTGTTCAAATTATCCTGAATGTAAGTTTACTTTAGCTGAACATTTTAGAAAGAAAAAACTAACCAAAACGAATGTAAAAGAATTACTGGAGGGAAAAGAAACCCTGGTAAAAGGAATCAAAAACAAAGAGAAAAAGCCCTACAATGCCGTTGTAAAAATTGGGGAAAAGGGATATATTGATTTTATCTCTTTTTCAAAATAAACATAAAAGCCCTTTAAAGAGGGCTTTTATATATTAATCACAAATCACTTATCACAAATCACAAGTGATTAATCACAAATCACTTGTGATTTGTGATTCTTAATGATACAATATTACTATGTTTTAGCTTTAAAGGCTCGTACAGACTATATGTTTTGTGCGGGCTTTTTTCATACCCGAAAAAATTTAAAAAATTTTTCAAAAGAGGTCATTAAATCACACCTAGCTGTCCTTATATGGTGCGGAAAGAGGGATAAACACTTTTCAAATCATAAAGGAAAGGAGGTGAGATTGATGAAACCGTCTGACTTCCAGAAAACAGTTCAATGTCGTTTTGAAAGTTGTTTAAAGAAAGTTGTCCGTAGTGTCGTGAAAGATTATTACAAGGAATTAAACCGTCGTAAGAATAAAGAAATATCTTTCAGCGAATTGCCAGATGTCCTTGTTGATAAAATGGCTGTTTGGGACGACTACGAAACAGATTATACAATCTTTTCAGTATGTGGCATTGATATTCGTGTCCTTGATGATGAATTGGCAGAAGCCTTGAAGAAACTTCCAGAAAGAAAACGCAATACTCTGTTGATGTATTACTTCTTGGAAATGACAGAAAGTGAAATTGCCAACTTGCAGAAAATCACGCAAAGCGGTGTATTTAGAAACCGACATCACGCTTTGGAAACTATGAAAAAAATACTCAAGGAGGAACATTAGAAAATGAAACAGTTATTTAAGAAACCGTCTTATTACTTGATTTCATCAGCTATGGATTGAAACGAAAAAGCGATTGAAAAATTACTGGCATTTTATGACCCTTACATATCAAAGTGCTGTTTGCGTTCACTTTATGATGAATACGGCAATGTTTATATCGTTGTAGATATGGAATTAAAAGGACGTATCAGAGAAGCACTTATCAAAATGATTTTAGGTTTTGATATTGAAGATATGGACTTAGAACCAGAAGAATAAGCAGTTTTTAGCGGAGCATGATTTAATATCCCCCTCTTTCCTGCTCTGCCACCTGCTTTTATATGAAAGCAACACGCTTTCACCACAGCTCTTTGACAACTGAATAAAGCAGACAGATACGTTTGTGAGATGGCGAGCCACGGGGACTGTACGCCACGACCTTTTCAAAAGAAAGCGAGCGACCCACGCAGTGATCCGAGAGCGACTGTTGGAAAAGTTGTTTTGCCACGACCTATCCTCACAGAATAATGATACGTCCGCATGGTGCGGTTCTGCCCACAAGAATGGGAATAGTTGAGATACTAATGGAGCTTTCCAAAGCCGTCTGCCTGCTTGTAAAAAACGACACACAGTAAAGGGGGGTGCATAGATTATGAACAATACTGATGTGCCTATTTGGGAAAAATATACGCTGACGGTTGAAGAAGCGTCCAAATACTTCCGCATTGGCGAAAAGAAATTGCGTAAATTAGCCGAAGAAAATCTTGACGCTGGCTGGGTTATCGTGAACGGCAACCGTATTCAGATTAAGCGAAAACAATTTGAAAAAATCATAGATACATTGGACGAAATCTAATGTCATTGAGCCGTAGATATGGTATAATAAATATAGCGTATCACGGCTCGTTCCATGACGGAAAGGAGCTTTACACTATGTCTAATGTAAAACGAAAAGACAGTAAAAATCGCAATTTGCGTAATGGAGAGAGCCAGCGAAAAGACGGAAGATACGTTTATAAATATACCGATATATACGGAAAGCCACAATTTATCTATTCTTGGAAACTTGTACCGACAGACAAGACACCTGCTGGAAAGCGTGATGATATATCGTTGAGGGAAAAAGAAACACAGATTAAAAAAGACCTTAACGACGGTATCGATACAGCAGGCGGTAAAATGACAGTCTGCCAGCTCTACGACAAGAAGAACAGCCAAAGAAAGAACATCAAGAGGGCTACTGAAAAAGGACGACAGTATCTTATGAACGCTCTGAAAAATGACCCATTGGGTATGAGGGCGATTGATACTGTTAAGCAGTCGGACGCTAAAGAATGGGCTATCAGAATGAGCGAAAAAGGATACGCCTATAAAACGATTGATAACTACAAGCGTTCCTTGAAAGCGTCATTTTACATGGCGATACAAGACGACTGTATCAGAAAGAACCCGTTTGAATTTAAGCTAAGTGATGTTCTGGAAGATGATACGGAGCAGAAAGTTATCCTTACACCAGAGCAGGAAGAACGCCTGCTTGCCTTTATGGAAAAGGATAAGATTTACAGCAAGTATTATGATGAGGTTGTGCTTCTGCTGGAAACGGGACTTCGTATTTCTGAATTTTGCGGACTAACGACGCATATTGATATGCAGAACAGAATACTCAATATAGACCACCAGTTATTGAAAGACAGCGAAATCGGCTACTATATTGAAACGCCAAAGACCAAAAACGGAAAACGAGAACTTCCATTGACAGAACGGGCTTATCAAGCAATCCAAAGAATACTAAAGAACAGAGGAAAGGCACAACCGTTGATTGTAGGTGGTTATAGCAATTTCCTATTCTTGAACCGTGAGGGCTTACCTAAAGTTGCAGGAAACTATGAGGGCATGGTGCGAGGACTAATTAAGAAGTATAACAAGTATCACACGGACAAGTTACCGAACATCACACCACATTCATTCCGACATACTTACTGTACGAATATGGCAAACAGAGGAATGAACCCAAACACCCTGCAATATCTTATGGGACACGCTAACATAACCATGACACTTGGCTATTATGCACACGGTACATTTCAATCTGCAAAAGCAGAACTGGAAAGACTGGCTTGTTAATATCGGAGCTTATATTTACTACTCATTTACTACTTTTGGTTGCATTTTCATGCTGGTAAATGCCAGCTTATGCAAGGTATCTTCCAAAAAGAAAATACCGATAAAGCCCTAAAATACGGGATATATCGGCATTTACCAACTTATGAAAAGATAATCAGAAATTTAGTAAGTTTTTTGAATAATATTTTATATGCTTTAGACATGGTATATATCAAATGCAATAATACCAGCTACATCATTCCGTATCCAGAAAATCCCGAGGCACTAAATGCTGATGCTGGTAAATATAAAATAGAAACCGGTAAGTGCTACCGAGTTGATAAATTTATAAAGATCATGAACACAATGTTTGATGAAAGCAGTGTCAAAAATTCTGATCCTAATGCCGTTGGGAGTATAGCCCTTCCCTACCGAAAATCCTATACTCTCCTTTATGTCATTGCAGCAGGAATCTTAATAGGCATCATCGTACTAATTGCTGTATTCCGGCACAGGTTCTTTCATCATAATGCTTTTAAGTGATGATTAGTATTGCTATTGTGCGGACATTTGCATATAATAAAGATAGATGGAAATACTACTCACGAAAGGAGATGTTTTATATGGCTACGAAATCAGCAAATTTATATGCAAGGATTGAACCAGATGTCAAAGAAAAAGCAGAAAGTATCCTGTCTACACTTGGCATCCCTGCTTCCAGTGCTATCAATATGTTTTATAAACAGATTATCTTACAGAGAGGACTTCCGTTTGAGGTAAAAATACCATCTGCCAAACCTGTTGACATCAGCACATTATCAGAAGCAGAGTTAAATGAAGAATTGGAAAAAGGATATGCGGATATGCAGGCTGGACGGACAAAAAATGCGAAGAAAGCCTTTGCTGACATTCGCAAGGATTATGGCTTATGATATATGAAGTAGAAGTATCCAAACAGGCTGACAGTGATTTGAGAGGAATTTTTGAATATATTGCTTTTGAATTACAATCGCCAGAAAATGCAAGCGGACAACTTGACCGTCTTGAGGAACAGATATTAAATCTGGATACGATGCCAGAGCGTTATCGAAAATATGAAAACGAACCGTGGAAAAGTCGTGGACTTCGTGTATTACCAGTAGACAATTATGTGGTACTTTATATTCCAGATAGCGATAAAAAGGTTGTAACAATACTTAGAGTAATGTATGCCGGACGGGACATAGACAATCAGTTAAATCTTCACACAAAGCAATAAAGGATATGATTTAAAGCAGTCTTTCATTTATGATCGACTGCTTTTTTCATATCACACAATGAGCAGCACCAAGAACGCCGCCGCACACGCCGCCAGCGCCACGGTAAGCAGACTTCTGCGCCGATACGCCATGATTAGCGCCACAACCGTACCTGCCACACCGGCTGCAATCTTATCCGCTGAATAAATAATAGCCGGAAATGTCATTGCCCCCAGCACCGCATAAGGAACGTATGCGAGGAAAGACTTCACAAAACGATTCTCTACTTTTTTACGGCACAACGTAAATGGAACTGCACGGATCAAATAAGTAACTCCTGCCATCACGAGCAATGACATCCAAAAATAATGCATTGGAATATCTCTCATGCTTCCTCGCCTCCTTCCTCATCAATCGGATACAAAACAGCACCTATTGCAGATGCCACTACAGCACAAATTATAATTGCAAATCCGGAAGACACCTGATCAAACACTGGCATATATCGGAAACAGCAGCTAAGCACTACCGCGATCACAATAACTCGCAAATAACGCAGATCATCTCTCGCCTGTGGGATGATGATCGCCAAAACATTCCGTAAATAGCAATTCCCATCGCCGACTGCAATAGAGGAGGCAGCACGCCACCTAACACTGCCCCGGCAAACGTTCCAAACACCCAGCCGATCACCGGCAATGTGACGAGTCCACCGAAATAGCTGCGGTGTACTTCACCTTTTCTGCTTGCTGCCACACCAAATATTTCGTCGGTCATAAAAAATCCATAAAACAATCTACTTCCCGTCTTAAAATTGCTGTCCACCTTTTGGGATAGCGAAATGGACATTAATGCATAACGCAAATTGATGACAAGCTGTGCCAATGCCATTTCTACATAAGCACCCCCTGCTACCATAATATCTAATCCCATAAACTGTCCCGCCGACGTTACATTCAACAGCGAGATCAATACTGCCTGCCACCAGCTAAGTCCTGCCTGTACTGCCATCAGTCCAAAGGTAAAACTCACCGACACATATCCTAAAGCAATCGGGATTCCATCCCGAATACCACATTTCCATTCCTTCATTCGTACGCCTCCATCTATCTTTTCATCGATGCGACTTATCATTTTTCTCATCACTGCGCTTTATCTTTTTACCGTTCAAAAAGCTGCACAACTGCATAAGGTTTCCCGTCCTCGCCATTCAATGACACCATACAGTATTCCTCTGTCTCATAGATCACCGGCGTGATCTGATCTCCAAGCATCGCCTGTTTGCGGTATTCGACACGCAGCTCTCGCACCGTGATCTCCCGTTCCAAAGCCGCACGTGCCATACGCACATACTGCCCATTGTTCATATGGTGATTCGTATCTAAATGATACTCCTGTACCAAAAACGGGTCACACTCTTTTCCACCATCTTTTGGCACTTTAATCTTACGTGATGCATAATCCATCGGGAGTGGTTCATGTATACCATATACATCCCCAATTTCCGGCGTTACGATCATCGGGCGCCCCTTTTTCAGATCCATCAGCACCCACAAAGAATTGGCAATTGCGATACGATGCTCCGGCTCCCCCTGATGCGTTACCAAAAAATTACGATGGCCAAACATCTTTTCAAAGCCAAAAGCCTGCGTCCCCACCGTAATATTCTCACCCATCGCCGGATATTCATCGATCACGATCTGCCAAAAATTAAGCACCCACATTATATTCTTTTGTCGATGGTACTCTAAGCCAACTCCCAAATCTTCCGACTGAAAATTGGTACAATCCTGCATATAATCAATCAAGCTTTCCAACGACAAATTTCCGTTCTCATCCGTCTCGCTATAACGAACTCTGCTGTCAAATGTATACATATCTTTTCATCCTTTCCGTTTATATCTGATCCCAGCAAAAAATATGCTCTTCTTCCACGTATTTACACAACTCTTTATGCAAAAATCCTTCCATTTCCTGTCGAAGCTTGTCTGGATATTGGTACACACCGTCTATATTTTCATAAGGAAACTGTACCACCGGCGAAAGCACATCATGACGTCGCATATTTTTAAGATAATCTTTGGAGATACGAAACGATCCCATACTGACATCTACAATATGATCTGTATCTATTTGCGCAAATACTTCACCAAGCATCCTGCGATACACTTCTTTATAATGTGGATAATAGATCATCGGATCAAAGCACAACCGCACCGGATGACCCATTTTTCCCGCCAATTTTACACTTGCAACACGTGCAGCTAACGTCGGCGTGCCGTGCTCATAACAAGCGGTGATTTCTTCCGGTGATAACGTAAACGCATAGATCACTCGATCACAGACCGGCAGCTCCTTCCACAAATCTGTCCGTGCACACTTTGTACGAATTTCAATCCGAAGCTTCGGATGCTCCACCGTAAACTCTGCCCATTTTTTCACAAAACCGGCAATATTCTCAAGTGCCAGCAAATCCGTATCGTACGAAACACATAAATACACCGGATGCTTAGCAAGCAACGTTTCCAATTCCGCGAAAATATCCTCAATATTTATAAATATCACCAAATTACCGCTTGGATACATTCCTTTCAAATAGCAGTATTCGCAATCATAAATACAGTTCATCACGCAGGACGTATAATAAAAATATTCGTTACCAAAACTCTGACACACCTCCGCACCCTCATACAATAACTGTCCATCTTTGCGAGCAATGATCAGCGCTTTGGACCCATGCTGTAAATGCACCTGCTGCCCTTTGCGGCAAAATACATCTTTATAATGTGTGATGGAAATCACCTGCGCCTTCAAAAACTGTTGTAATATCCTCTGTGTGCGCGGATGATTTCTAACTGCGGCTTCTACGTAAATATGTGAAAACATGGTCGACTGTCCCGTTTCCCTGACAATCGGATCATGATTGTGCCCTGTCGGCTCACATGCAGGTATCGACTGCATGTTATTGATATAACAATCGTTCTTTGAGCTGTTCAAAATACGCCTTCCCTTCTTTGCGGTCACGACAGCAAAGCGTTTGCTCTGCCAGATCGCCACGGATCATTTTCTCGTACGGAATATTTGCCAGTGTACAATATCGCAGCAATTGTTCCATCTGTAAACGCATCGTCACGGAAGCATATGTCTGATCACATAGCAATTGCAAAATTTCCTGCTCTTTCGCGCCAACCTTTTCCACTTTCCAAGAACGGCTAAGTGTACGCACATCTTCTATCCACGTACATATTTTCTCTGCACTGTCCGCAAAGAAGTGCTGTAAATCCTCTGCCGTCATACGCTTATCAACACCGGCATCTGATACTACTTTTAAGAAAGCCATCTGGTGCTGTCCCACAAACCGGACAGCGGCCTGATATACGCCAACTGCCTCCATATCACACAACCTGATTTTTAATGAGGATCCTCTCTTCTGTCCACCATTCACAGACGCATCCATACGAATCATTTGCTTCATTTCGTCGAGTCTACGCACTATGCTGACCGTTTCAATTCCCTCTTCTGCAAATGGGTGACGATATAAAATATCCGGATAGTATGTACGTTTTGTATCGCCATCCACCAATTGATTTCCAATAAACCATTGCCCGATCAGCTCTGATCGCTCGGCCGATTGCACATGCTCATCAGAACAGTTTGGCGCTCCCGCCGCACTTCCTATATTCAATATAAATGTCGATTCGTCTGTCCCATATTTAGCACACACATAACTTACCGCCACCGCCGCTTCTACTTTGCCCGGGCCTGTAACCGCCAATATCGCCTCCCCGGCTTCATCCTGATAAAGCACAAATTTTCCACTGTCATTCACACGTTTCAATTTCATCTGTGCAATGAACGGTACTGCCTCGGCATATAACGCCATAAAAATGTACAACATTTATTTCCTCCCAGCTTTCAAACCATGGTCGCATAAGGCTAATTTTAGCCCAAATAGAGAATAATAGCAAGTTTTACAAACCTTTTACAGTGATTTCTATTAGGCTTGATTGTGTATGTTCTCAGTTGTCTATACTATTAATAACAGAAAGCACAGAAAGGTTAGGTAATATTTATGAGCAAGAAAGAAAAAAGAACAACTCCCGTCGATCTCCCCAAGGAATACCGCGTTGTCATAATGCACTTTGCGAAGCACAAGTCCTACCGCGTTTATTGTAAAAAATATGGCACTAAAAAGGGAGAAGAGATCATCACTCTGCTGCACGACCTCATCTCCTCACGTTTACAAAATCAGGAATTTGTATTTTGGCTGGATCCCGATACCGCATTACTTACTTTGGAAAAGGAAAGATACCGCTCTGTCTGCAAAGAACTGGAGCTATCCTTTTCCGAAAAAATAATACCGTTTTATCTGCCGGAAGACTTGGAACGCGGCTATATCAAAGCCGAGAACAAGCATGGCGAAACAAAACGGTATCCTATCATCGAACTCGCATCCGAGCGCATTTATTAACCAAGTAACGTCAGCAACACATATGCTGCCACAACGCACATAACCTGCATGATCACAAAGCGGAATACAACCTGTGTATCTGACCAATCTTTATTTTTGCGGACATGATCATGAATTGGTGTCAGTGTGTTTTTTAACACATGAATCTTTAAGAAACGAAGCAAAAAGATTTTGACCAAACCAAGACCGCCATCAATAATGAGCACTAACGCCAACAAAATGTAGATCAACGGATGACCACTCTTCATCGCAAGCACGGCAATGAAGAATCCGAGTGCTCTTGAACCGGCATCTCCCATTAACATTGTACTCGGCTTTGAATTAAAGCAAAGGTACGCTAAAAGTGTTGCTGCAAAAAGCAGGGCAGCGATCACATAGTTTCCAAGTGCCTGCGGGAAAAGTACGGCAAATGCTGCGATAACAACACAGCACAAGCTACCACACAGCCCGTCCACTCCATCAGAACAGTTCGTCACATTAATGGACACCCACAGCAAAATAATCGCCAAAATGAAGTATACCGGCATTGGCAGTGCAAACTTCGCAGAACCAATATGCAATACCGATGGGTTAAAATTAAGGAACGTCACTACGGTCATGATCGAAAGCACGAGATCTATCGCGCCTTTCTTATAGTCACTCCAAGGTGTCTTAGCCGCATCATCCAAATAACCACTGAGCATCATTGCAAACAAAAGAATGCAATAAATAATATACTCTTTGTCCATCGGCATAAACAAAACACAGCTAATAATAAAACTGCATACAAAGGTCAAACCAACGCCACGGGTCTTTCCCTTAGATAACGCACCATTAACGGCAAATTCACGTCCATGATCCACCGGCAAAAAAGAAAATGGGAATTTCAATCCCAAAAATGTCAAAATAAACGCTACCAATACTCCGATCATTGCGATCTGATTCGGATTCATGATCTGATTCAGTATGTAGTACATATGCAACCTCTTTTCCAAATCTATTTGGACAGACACGCTTTGTCCATCCGGCTCGTACAGCGAATACTACGTTCCGTTGCACCAGTATCAATAATCATAGCATGAGTAGCCGTAGAAATCAATGGGACATAACGGTCCATTCGGCATTTATGATAATTCCTTTGTCCACCTTTTGTCGGTAATTAACTTATCAATGTCAATTTTTGTAGTGGATGCGTTCGCTTGATCCTGTTCTATCGCATCTTTCATCTGTGTAACTATTTGTTTCACATTAGCTGCCTGCTTTGCTCCGAGACTTTCATAGCCATGCGCAGAAAGCACCACATATAGCTCTAATTGCATTCCATCCAGTGTACGTTTATATACTTCCGGGTCTTTAATAGCAGAAAGATTTTTTGCATTCTGCTGCAATGCGTTCAAGGCCTCCTTCGGTCCATTTTCCCTCTGGAAAAATTCATCAAACGCTGTATTCACGTTCCGATAATTTTCCACCGCAATGTCCATCGTATCATACAAACTCAAATCTAATAAAGGATATTCCTCAATCAAATGCAATAATTCTGCTGTACTGCAGCTCTCTGTTATCTCCTGCGGTACATTTACAAGTTTCGTCCGTTCGTTATAGGATTTTGCTTCTTTTAGTTCTTGGGATTTCAAGGTATATGGATAGTTTACCTCACCATTTTTAATCCAGTCCGGATAACTTTTCTTTAATACATCAATGTCACCCTTCGGTTCCGATTTGTACTGTGTTGTGTCACTAGTAGTTGATGCCGCCTTCTCCTCTTTGACGGTTTTGTGTTCGGCTTTTTGAGCACAACCTGCGAAACAGCATATTGCTGCTACTGTAATCATTACAAAAAGACTTCGTTTCATATTAGCCCCTTCCTTAATTTATTTCTAATTTACCATCTAAACTCCATTATATTCCTATTAAGATTAAAGTATCAAATAGTCTGAAATGATCTGACAAATCATTTTTCGAAATCTTTAACCACAATATCTATCAGCGATGTGCATACTTTTCAAGCTATTATAGTTCAAATCTCGAAACAAATATATAATGAAAATGGACTTTTTAATACTTTAATCCTATTAATAAGACACATAATATGTAATTTCAAGTGATACTTTATCTTCCATAATAGCAAATTGGTCCATTATATGGACAATAACTTGCTCCACAACGCCAAATATGACCACCACCCCACTTTGATGTCACAGTTGGATCCTGTGTTCCATAATTTGTAACAATGGCAGAGTGTGTATAAGATCCCCATACTGCTATTTGTCCATTAGACTTTGGGCGTCCCTTAATGGCTTTATAACTGCCATCTGACACATACAGCACTGGAGATTGCATCCATATGTCTTGTCTTCCTGTCCATGCATATGCATGACAATTATTCTTAGAATACCCTGTAGAAACATACGTTGCACGTGGGTATGCAAGTTTTTGCTGGGCCACATCTTTTGTACTATTTTTTTTATTAGACGCTTTTCTTTTACATTTAATTTTAGACCCTTTAGGAGTCTTGACTATAACAGTCTCGTCAGCACGTGCAGCAGCAAAAGTTATAGCATTTTGTTGATCATTCAATAATTCCTGCTTATTGATAATCTTCTGCCTTTCTTTATCCGTATATTTGTAATTATCTAACATACTTTTTTCTATCTGTGGTATTTTATCATTCAAGAAATCTATATATATATTTCTTTTGCTTATATGATTATCTGTTATTGCCTTCTGTATGCTATTAGCAGTATATATATTATAATCAATTACATCTTCTGTTTTACTATAGGTCAAATATTTATGATATAATACATCTTGCAAATCGTCTCGTTTTAACAGTTCACGCAATCCATTATATTGTTGCGACACACTTTTAATCCCTTGATCAATATCATCATATAAAAAAACATCTATTAACAACGGATAAGCCATTACCACATTAAACAATTCATTTGTTGACATCCTCTGTATTTTCTCATCTTCAAGTTGACAGTTTTTAACCATCTCCGCATGTGATTTAAATTTCTTCCACTTATCACTATATAAAGATACCGAATATTCATCAGAATATGTTTGAACAATCTGTGCATATGACATTGAAACACCTTGATGCATATTTACCGTTTCACTACTAATATCATTTTTTGATGTCTTTAATTTCGTATTCCCATCGGCTGATGCTGGTGTATACAATATCATATTTACACATAACAATGCAGATAATAATACTCCTATGGTTACTACTGTCTTCTTTCCTAGTTTCATCTCTTCCTCCTTAGCTATACCTCTTTTCACATGTTCACTATTAATTTTAATGTTTTAATCCTATTTTCCATTACATTGAAAATCATCCAACAACTGAAACACCCCAAAAGAATACAAAAAAATTTCATTACATTTCTCATTCTCAGAGGGACAAAATCAAAACAACTAAAAAGAATATGCATATAATATATCATAACGCACAAGCAATGTCAAGCTAAACACTCGGTAATTTGACAATTGAATAAGAGAGATTTTTTGCAGGCCTTGAAAAACCTGTATTTTTTTTGTCAAATTTTATTCATTTTTCTTGTGGTTATTTGTGCGTATTTATGTTGTAATAAGTACATGGAGGTGTTGCTTATGAAACTTACTTGTGCAGGAACAAAAAAATCGCCAACTTACTATATCCAAAAAACTATCCGCATAGGAAATAAAACCACAACAAAAACTGTTGAACGCTTAGGTAATATTGAAGAAATCAAAGCGAGATGTGGAGATCAAGATCCTATTGAATGGGCAAAGGAATACGCAAAAAACTTACTATCGCAGAAAAAGAAGCTAAGAAGGGCATACTTCTTAAGCTGTCTTCTTCGATGCTTATTGACAAAAATGTCCGTAACTCATGCAATGCAGGCTATCTTTTCTTGCAGGATATTTATTATCCACTTGGACTTGATAAGATATGCACCTCTATTTCAAAAAAATAAATTCGATTATGACCTGAATGACATTCTTTCAATGCTATTTCACTCAAGAATCATTGCTCCCGGCTCCAATCTATCTTCTTTAGAAAGTGCCCAAAGATTTCTTGAGCAGCCTAAATGCGAATTACATCAGGTGTACCGGGCTCTTGAGGTTATTGCAAATGAAAACGACTTCTTCCAGTCCGAACTTTACAAAAGTTCCCAGAATGTAATTAACAAAAAAAAGAAGTCCTTTATTACGACTGCACCAACTACTACTTTGAGGTTGAAGACGAAGATGATTTTAGAAAATATGGTGTTTCCAAAGAACACAGACCTAACCCTATTGTTCAGATGGGTATGTTTATGGATGCGGATAGCATTCCACTTGCATTCTCTGTTTTTGATGGCAATCAAAACGAGCAGCCTTCTATGTCTCCTCTGGAGCAAAAGATTATTAAAGACTTCGAAACCTCTGACTTTATCGTATGTACGGATGCCGGTCTTTCTTCGACTGCCAACAGAAAATTCAACAGTATCCAAGGCAGAAGATTTGTTACAACACAGTCTATTAAAAAGTTAAAAGGATTCTTACGGCATTTCTGTCTCGAAGATGATGGATGGCATCTTCCCGGCAGTAACAAAAAATATAAACTAAGTGAATTAGATGAAGGAGCTGATTATGGGAAGGTTTTTTATAAAGACAAATGGATTAATGAGAACAATCTCGAACAGCATCTTATCGTTACCTATTCCATCAAATATTGTAATTATCAGAGAACGCCAGATTGAAAGAGCCAAGAAGTTTGTGAAATCACCTTCAAAACTTACAAGGAACAAATCTAATGATCCGAAAAGATTTATTGAGCAGGGACACTGTACTCCCGATGGTGAAGTTGCAAGTAAAACAATTATTTCATTGAATCAGGAGCAGATAGATAATGAGGCAAGCATTGTTTTTCATTCGTTTTATTACATGTGTTGTTATTAATTCACAATAGTTATACAAAAGTAATCGCGCATATATTTCTTGTTTAATAAAATCTGGTTTTCGTGCATGGAACTTGTTAATCCTATGGCATATTTTAATTCTCTGAATGAAGTTTCTATTCCCCATCTCAAATGATAGATTTCCTTTATTTTTTTACATCAAAAATATTTCTATCAAGATTTGTAATTATTATTTCATAAGAATTAGACCCTATAGGAAATCTAATAATACGAAATGATAATTCGTATGTTTTATCACTTTTTCGTGGAAGATAATCAAACACTTGATTTACAGGCATCCACTTATAGCCTGCATTTTTTGTGGTCTTTGTATTTTTCCTTGAAAAAATCTGAGTGATATCTATATCAAGCTCATCATTTGAAGGAAGATTTAACCCAGATGCAATTCCATTACTATTTTTATCTTTGACACGTATAGCGAATTTCCATCCTTTTTCAATTGTATGTGCAAAAATGTTATAGTTTTCATATCCTCTATCAGCAACAAGAATAACATTCTCTAGTTTCGATCTGTCAATCATTGTTGCACATGCTCTAAACTCGTTGTAATCCGCTACTGTTTGCACTAAAACATCGGTGTATATACGATTCAAAACATCATAAAAGGCATTCAGATGTAGTTTATTAACAATTGAACCATGCTGATTACGTTCCCAAAAAGTTTCTGGATCCTTTTGATTGGTTGCAATGGTCAAGTTACTTCCATCACATGCAATTAAACGATAACCATGATAATTATTAGTAGTTGGAAGGTTGTCATCCGTAAAAGATTTAAACAAATATTCAAAAGCCTCTGGAAGTACTTTTGAACGTTGTTGCGTAAATGCTGACACAGACGGAGTATTTTTGTCAAAATCAAAGAAATCAAGTAGTTCTTTACTCATAGTAGCTCCACCCGAATTCATCATGATTCCTATAAAAGTTTTGAAATCAATTTTCCGTTTTCGAGAGAAATCGACATTGGGGTTTCGAAGAAATAAACATGGATTGTTAGCTAATTCCTAAATATGATTCTTTAGAGAATCTGAAACTTGATTAATATAATTGCTCATATGCGTTACCTCCTTGCAATCAAGATGTTCTTAATTACAAGGGCCGCTTTCGCTACCTCATTATCATTCAATAGCGAAAGCGGCCGCACATTTCGAATCATATGTCAAGCATTTATTACAAAATAAAAAGACCCTAGCATCATTTCTGATGCTAAGATCTTGATTGGTCATCTTAACTTAATGACATTGAGCGCTGGCTTTGCTTTTTTACTCTTATTATGCCTTATACTGCGACATAAACAATTCATAATATTTACCGTGCATCTGAAGCAGTTCTTCATGAGAACCACTTTCCAAAATCTTACCATCTGCAACATACATAATGCGGTTCGCATTTTTAATTGTCGACAAACGATGTGCAATAATAAACGAGGTACGTCCCTCTAACAAGTGGCTCAAGCCCTCTTGCAGCACGATTTCCGTCTCCGTATCAATACTTGACGTTGCCTCATCTAAGATCAGGATCGCCGGATCTGCCAACAACGCTCTGGCAAACGAGATCAACTGTCTCTGTCCAACAGACAAACGACTTCCTCGCTCATTAACCTGTGTGTTATAGCCATCTTCCATCTGTACGATAAAGTCATGCGCACACACCGTCTTTGCGGCACGGATCACATCTTCATCCGAAGCCTTCTTGTTGCCATAACGAATATTATCCATGATCGTTCCGGAAAAGATAAAGCTGTCCTGCATCATAACGCCCATCTGTTCACGCAAGGAACGAAGCGTTACTTTGGAAATATCAATTCCATCTATTTTGACCGTTCCACGGTCTACATTATAAAAACGGCTCAATAAATTTACAATCGTTGTCTTGCCGGCTCCGGTCGGACCTACAATGGCTATTGTTTCACCCTGCTGTACCTTAAAACTCACATCATGCAAGATCGGAATACCGTCTTCATAGCTGAAGGTGACATGGTCAAACGCAACATCTCCTTTGATCTGCGGCATTTGAACGGCATCCGGTGCATCTTTTACTGCCACCGGTTCGTCAATCGTCTCAAAGATACGTTCCAAATAAGAAACTGCCGTGAGCACACTATTATAAAAGTTTGCGATCGTATTGATCGGCTGCCAGAAGCGGCTGATATATGCTGTAAACGCGATCAACTTACCGGTTGTCACGCCATCCAATCCTCCATTTATAATGCAGTTAATACCGATCACATATATAAATGCCGTTGTGATCGTGGAGATCAGATCGACCATCGGTCCCATTGCAAAGTTATAGATCACGGCACGCATCCACGCCTTGCGATAACTCATACTCAAACGATTAAATATATTGGTGTTTTCTTCCTCCCGCACAAACGCCTGCGTCACACGTATGCCGTTAATGCTTTCGGAAATATAGGCATTCAAGTTAGACTGCTTATTGCTCTGTACCTGCCAAGCATAACGCTGCTTCTTTTTGAGAAAGACAATATACAGGATCAGCACCGGCAAGCCACACATACATACCAGTGTCAACTTTACGCTCATAGAAAGCATAAAGATCAAAATAAAGATCAGGTTGCACAAATCTGTGATCGTATTCAAAATACCATTTGACAACAGGTCACTTAGATTGTTGACATAATTAACCACACGTACCTGAATCTTCCCATGTGGACGGTCATCATAATAACTAAAGGGCAGTTCCTGCAAATGAGCAAAGAGATCCTCTCGTATCTGATGAATGATATCCTGTCCAACCTGCGTCGTAAGTGTTACCTTTATACGCAGACTGACTACTGCATACACTACGATCACTGCTGCGATCAACGTCAAGATCACAATACCATGTATATCGCCATTCGGGATGTACGTATCCATCTCTATCTGCAAAAACTTTGGAATAAACATGGTAAGTCCGGAAGATGACAACATCAAAAACAACACGAGCAGCATCTTGCCGGTATAAGGACGGATATAACCACCCAGTCGTTTTAACTGCTTGGCGTCAAACTTATCTTCTAATATCTCATCATTTTCATAAGTATTTCTAGCCAATGTGATTCACCTCCTGTCCGTTTTTCGGTACAGCCATAGGATACTGGTGATAATAAACGGTTGCATAATATCCACCTTTTGCAATCAATTCCTCATGGGTTCCCTGCTCAATAACGCGACCCTGATCCATAACCAAGATCTTGTCGGCATCACGCAAAGAAGAGATTCGATATGCAATGATAAATGTCGTACAACTGTGTCCAATATTTTCCAACTGGCGCTGAATGTAACTCTCTGTTTCCATATCTACCGCCGATGTCGTATCATCAAGCACTAAGATCGCCGGATCTTTAAGTAAGGCACGCGCCAAAGAAATTCGCTGCTTTTGTCCGCCCGACAATCCGACTCCGCGCTCACCTACGATCGTATCGTATCCATCCGGAAGATTTTTAATAAACAAATTGGCGTCTGCCATTTTGGCCACTTCTTTTACTCGTTCAAACGAACAATCTGGACGGCCATATGCAATATTTCCTTCGATCGTATCCGAAAAAAGGAACACATCCTGCATGGCGATACCAATGTTCTCGCGCAGTTCATACAGATCCAGATCCTTCACATTAATGCCATCTACCAGCACTTCACCGTCTGTCACATCAAAGAAACGGCAAAGCAGATTAATGATCGTTGACTTTCCGGCTCCGGTCGTTCCCAAAATGCCGACCGTCTCACCTTTCTTTACCTCGAAAGATACATCACGAATGATGTCCTCATCATCTGCCCGATACGACACATTGCGGAACGAGATATTCCCCTCATACTTTTGATGCTGTACCGGATGGCCGGGATGTTTCACATCCGGTTCCGCAGTATAAGTCCCATAAATCTTTTCTACTGATGTAGTAAATCTTTGAATATCATTGATCCACCATCCCGCCATGCGAAGCGGTGTTGTGAGCATCCATAAATATCCGTTTACTGCAACAAGATCACCTAATGTCATCTCTCCGCGCACCACCATAACACCGCCAACAAGCATAAGTACCAATGTCAACAGATTGGACAACAACTCAAAGATCGGCACATATTTCTTCCAAATAGCAGCTGCACCAAGCTCTGCATCGCGGTAACGGTCATTCTCCACGCCAAACTTCTCCATTTCGAAGTCTTCTTTCGCAAACGCCTTTACCATGCGGTTTCCACTAATGTTCTCCTGCACATATGTATTCAGACTTGAAAAAGCATCTCGACAGTTTTTGAAAGCAGGTTTGACTTTTTTAGCCTGCATATAGGTAGTAGCTGCCGTCAGTGGGAGCACAAGCATCATGCATACAGCAAGCTTTACATTGACCATAAAGATCAAAACGATGGATAACACAAAATACAAAATATTTTCGTATACCGTATAGATCACATACGCCACAAAATGACGGATCGCATCCATATCTCCGGTTTGACGTCCCATCAGATCTCCCGTTCTATTTTTATTATAAAACGCAAAATCTTCTAACAATAGTTTGCGGTATACTTTGTCGCGCATGGTATACAACACACCCTGCGAACTTGTCTCAAACAATACTTGCGAAAAAAATCGGCATACACCCTTGATCACAACCATCGCAAGAAGCAGAATGATCAGCTTCGGTAATAACCCGGTATTTTGCTTTTTAATGACATCATCCACGATCAATTTGGAGATGTATGGCGATGCCAAAGCTGTCGCAGCAAGTATCGTTACAAGTATCAGACCCGACACCATGCGCAGCCAATATTTCTTCAAAAATGAATAAAACCATTTCATTGGAGTCATAGTTTTTTTCTCCTTTCTGTAAATCTGCTACGAAAGTATAGCATAGCAATAGATGGTGTGCTATAATAAATCTGCACAAAAATTGTATAAATCTATCTTTTTGCAATTTTTTTTGCGCAGATTTTAAAGAATTTACAGAAAGGCTGACTAATACTTATGGATCGCTATTACGAATATACAGACCGCTTAAATACACCAATCGAAGCTTTTACACATATCACGTACGATTACAACTTTCCTATTTTGCCACACTGGCATTATTTTATAGAATGTATATATCTTACAGCCGGCAATCTGCTTGTCACCTGTGATGAGAATGTATACTCCTGCAACCGGGAGATTTTATTTTTTTTCCGCCAAAGACTTTACATACTATCGATGTCTTTCCGACGGATTTTGAGCAAAGCCAGGCTGAGAAACCATCGCAAGATCCTGCTATTACGCTGAAATCGCAAGATTTCTTAAAGAATCCGTCGTTGCATGGTTATCTGCCTAACTTTCCGCTGTCTGCCTGCCCTCTTCTGGCATCTCCGCAGGAACCTTTACCGGATCAGGAACACGACAGCATTCATCCGGTGTCAATACCACATTCAGCTGCAAATGTATCGGAGAAATCTCCCTCTATAACGACTGTGGCGGCATCTGACTGCAAAGCGGCTTCCCCGCTAAACATTCGCTATCATGTTTTGAAGTTTGACCTTGGCTTTTTGCAGGCAACGGATAACATGAAAAATCAATTCAGCCGGATCATCTCTCTTGCCTATGAGGAAGATCCTTCCAATATTTTCTTTGCCAACGGCGACATGACAGGTATTCCACTCGAGCAGCTCTTTGTCGACTGTATCGAGGAAGTGCGGCTGCGCCATTTTGGCTACGACACGATTGCCTGCTCCAAACTTGCGATCTTGATCACAGCGATGACGCGCGTTTGGCTGATGCGCGGACTTAATATGGAAGAAATTTTATTGTCCCGGCAAAGTGACAATCATGAGTTTGAACATATTGCAGAATATATCAAATCGCATTATAATGAACCTTTACGGATTCATGACCTTGCAGAACGGTGCGGAATGAGTTATTCTTACTTTGCTAAATTATTCCGCAGAAATTACCATCAATCCTGCAAGGAATATATCGAATTTGTGCGTATTAACAGGGTGACGGATCTGCTTTTATTCACGAAACTGGATCTGACCTATATCAGTCAGGAGACCGGTTTTTCGGATTGCAGTCATTTAATCCGTACTTTCCGCAAATGGAAGGCTGTACGCCAAGACAATGGATGCGGGAGTATAGTTCCGAATTAAATTCTGGAATCTGATCAATACTTTTAAGAAATGGAGATGTCATCATGCGATTATGGCATAATTTTTGGGGGCATTTGCGAACAATTCTACGCCACAAACGACTGGTGCGCCGCAATTGCTTTCGCGCCGGCATTTACTGGCAGGGAATCTGCCATGACTGGTCGAAATATCATCCAATTGAATTTTGGACCGGTGTTCGCTATTATCAAGAGGGCAAACGAAGCCCGAACGCTTATGAGCGCGAAACCATCGGCTACTCTGCCGCATGGCTTCACCACAAAGGACGCAACCGCCATCACTATGAATACTGGATTGATCTTTCCTCTGACTACTCCAAGGGGTTACAGGGAATGCCTATGGCACCACGTTACGTCGTTGAAATGTTTTGCGACCGCATGGCAGCAAGCCGTAATTACAATTTAGAAAATTACAACGACCGACTGCCTTTGGAATATTACGAACGTGGCAAATCGCGCTACACCATGCATCCAGAGACTGCAGAGCTGCTAGAACGGCTTTTGCATATGCTCGCCGAAGAGGGCGAAGATAAAACTTTCGCTTATATTCGCAACGAACTGGATCTTAAGCATTCCCGCTGGCATTAAACCACTGTCAGCATAATTTACGACCACAGATCAGGGTGACGGCAAAATAGACTTCGGCACTCTGATCCTAGAAAGGATTTTTATGAACTGGAAACAATTTATTTACCGCTATAAACATATATTTGTCGCACTCTATTTTCCGGTGTATATGGTTTGGTTTGTGTGGCTGGAGGCACGTGATGACGTACCTTTCACCTACATTCATTGCGCTATAGACGACTATATTCCTTTTTGCGAATATTTTATTATTCCATATTTATTATGGTTTGTGTATGTATTTGCAACATTAGCACTCTTATTTTTCGATCTGAAGCATTTAGAAAACTATTATCAGACAATTGCCACATTGATCATTGGCATGACAGCCAGTCTGTTAATCTATACTTTGTTTCCAAATGCACAGAACATGCGACCGACACAATTTACTCATGACAATATTTTTACACAGGTCATTTCCATGCTGTATGCAACGGATACCGATACCAATGTGCTGCCAAGTATTCATGTGTTTAACTCACTTGCCATCCACGCCGGACTTTGCCGCTATGCGACGATCCATAAGCAAAAGATCTGGCGCAACGGCTCTTTTGTACTGTGCCTCTTGATCTGTATGTCTACGCTATTTTTGAAACAGCATTCCTTCTTGGACGTTGCTGCTGCGATCGTATTATTTATGATTGTCTCTTGGATCACAAATATATTGTTCCGCAAACGGACAACAAAATAAATAACCAGCAGGGGATGTAAAACACACATCCCCCGCTGGTTATTATACCTTTTTACTTTGTCAACTCATGTTTCAAGCAATATAGCAAATGCTACTTGATGACTTTCACTTTTATCTTGTATCGTTTCTTTAAGAATTTACGTTCCTTATACATTTCTGAGTTCTTTGGTGTTTTTATGGTAATGTTGGAAAGGTTGCACTTTAATCCCCGATAATAAAATATGCTGTCAATGTACAACCAAAGATTTTTTATGCCTTTAGGAACCGTCACACTTCTCAGTTTCGGGCAATCAATAAACACATATTCTCCAAGTTTCTTAACACCTTTCTTTAGCACCACTGTCTTTAACTTTTTGCAATATTTAAATGTTCCATTCAATTCCACTTTTCCGTATACTGTTATCTTCTTTAAAGCAGATTCATGAAATGCACTCCCGCCCAATTCTTTCAGTCTTCTAGGCATCCTAATGTAATTCAACGAACAGCACACAAACGCATTCTGTTCAATCACCTTTACCGTATCCGGCAGGATCACCTTTTTAATGTTGGTGCAGAAGGAAAACGCGGAATCTGCTATCTTTGTTGTTCCCTTTTTTACTTTGACCGTTTTTGCCGTATACTTTCTTGGTACAGTAATTAATTTCTTTCCATTTTTAGTATACAATACTCCCTTGTATGACCTATACCACTTGTTACCGGATGCCACATTAAATTTCTTCAGATTCTGTAGAAATGACTGCATTCCCTTACAATACCCCTCGTTCAGCCATCCCCCTTCATAACAGTCTATAACCTTAACTGTCTTTGGAATACTCAAGTATTCCACCTTTGGGATCGGGACATCCTCATGTTCTCCGTAAAATTCATTGCGGTATTCCTCATTCGCTGCCCAATCAAACGCCGGCATAATAGAAATCTTTACCACCTTTTTCCCATTGATTTTGGCGGGTACAACTACCTTCTTTTTATCCATAGGTATTCCAACAATGGTGACGGTATTATCTTTTTTTTCACAAAGATACGTAAATCCATCCTGTTGTCCCCATTTTGATTTATACTTCTCTTCAATGGTAAAATATTTTTCCAAAAACTTATAATACTTATCCTCTGCTTTTACTGTTGTCGACTTCGAAAATATTGTTGCGGCACACAGCAACAACAAACTCACACAATATCTGATTTTCATGGTGATCACCCATCCTTTCCTGCACAGTCACTCTGTGCATTATAATAACTGATTTTATTTCTGTATCCTAAGTATGATCAATGACTGCACCTTTGGCAGAATCACTGTTCATGATCTCCGTTATGCTCTTACTCGTCTCTTTTTCATTTGCTCCTCCTTACCCATGTCACTTCTCACATGTATAAATAGATACTTTAGATACAAAAAATAATTCACTCTATACAGAACTTCCGTTAGTTACATCTTTAGTACACCATAGATCTGTTACCGTGTCAACAATATCAACGCAATCTTAATAATTCTTAAGAATTTATCACAAAATTGGACTGCATTCTTCCTGCAGCCAATCTCTTTCTTCCGGTGCTAAATGCGGGCCAATCTCTTCATAGACCCGTTGATGATATGCATTCAGCAGGCCAAGTTCTTTGTCACTGAGTCCTTTTACATCAATCGCTCTCCGATCAAACGGCACTAATGTCAATGTTTCAAATTCCAAAAAACGACCAAAATCCGTATGCTCTGCTTCGCAGCATAGGATCAGATTCTCCAGTCGAATACCAAATTTATTTTCCAAATAAACACCCGGCTCATTGGACGTGATCATGCCCGGTTCCAGCGCCGGATCGCCTCCCGGCTGTTTAGAAGCCACATACCGTATTGCATTTGGTCCCTCATGCACATTCAACAAATATCCTACGCCGTGCCCTGTTCCATGCAAAAAATCACAGCCTATTTCCCACAATGGCTGTCTTGCCAGCACATCCAGATTCACTCCGGTAATTCCACTATGAAACTTCGCTGCACCAAGCGCCAAATTACCACGAAGCACTGTTGTATAGTATTTTTTCTGCTCATCGGTTGCTTCTCTGCCCAGCATAACCGTTCGTGTAATGTCTGTTGTTCCCTGATAATAATGTCCACCCATATCTAACAGCAAGAAATTCTCTTCCTCTAATATATGGTTGGTTTCCGGTGTCGCACTATAATGCACGATCGCACCATGCTCTGCATACCCGGATATTGTGTCAAAGCTAGGCCCCAAATAATCCTCATCTAATCTTCGAAACTCCTCCAATTTATCCGAAACGGAGATTTCAGATTCCTGCTTTTTATCCGTATGACGCAGCCAATACAACATTTTGGTGATGGCAATACCATCTTTCAGATGTGCAATACGTTCATTTTTCACTTCCGTTTCATTCTTGACCGCCTTCCACATTCCGGTTGGATTCACAACATCCACTAATGTATTTTCGTTTGGTACCTGTGCCGCCAAATGCGCATTGACCACACGCATATCCATTGCAACGCGCTTTCCCTGTCCCATTTTGCGGATATATTGTTCCACCTCTTCATACGGTCTCGTTTCAATTCCCGCCTTCATTAAGGCAGTCTGTATCGACCCGTTCGCACAATTTTTCTCGCAGAACAATACGCCACTCTCTTGCGTAAACACCGCATAAGATAAAAATACCGGACAGCATGGAATATCATTTCCACGTAAATTAAACAACCACGCAATATCATCCAAAGATGTCAGTATAAAATAATCCAAACTCTTTTGCTTCATCCAGTCCCACAAACGAGACAGCTTCTCTTCTCTGCTGACCCCTGCATACTTTAGCGCCAATTCCCATATTGGCTGTTTTGGACGATCTGGGCGATCTTCCCAAATGTCTCCTACCAGATCAACGTTACTTTTAACCTTGTATCTGCGTTTCATTGCCATAAGCCATGTGGTTGTCACCATACGGCCATCGCAGCCAAGCACTTGTCCATCTTTTAGTACATTGTCGAGATAAGTGTTCACCGTCGGAACGCCATCAAGTCCCATGCGGTATAATGTAATGCCGCTACCCTGCAACTGTTTTTCTGCTTGAATAAAATATCGTCCATCGGTCCATAACCCGGCATCTTCTAACGTCACGATCACAACACCTGCAGATCCGGTAAAACCAGAAATATATTCTCTTGTCTGAAAATATCCGCTGACATATTCAGAACCATGAAAATCATTGGTCGGAATATAATACACATCAATGTCTTCCTCGCGCATGCGTTTACGCAGGCTTTCTATACGTTCCCACACTTTCATCTCTCATCAGGCCTCCTTCAAGCGGTTTGCAAGCTCCGCAAATTGCGCTAACGACAATGCTTCTCCACGGATCGTAGCAGATAACCCCATACTCTCGATTACCGCCTTGGCCTGCTCCTTTGTCACCGGAAGTGATGCATCATTTCCCAATCCATTCTGCAATGTCTTTCTGCGCTGATTAAACGATGCACGGATAATGCGAAACATCCACTTCTCATCCGTTACTTTCACCGGGCAGTCCTTATGGCAAGTCAAACGAATCACGGCAGACCCCACATTGGGTCTTGGCATAAAACAATTCGGAGGAACATTCGCTACGATTTCCGCCTCTGAATAATATTGTACGGCGAGCGACAATGCCCCATAGTCTTTCGTTCCCGGCCCTGCTGCATACGATCTGCTACTTCTTTTTGCACCATAACAGTCACACTCTCAAGCGGCACATGACTTTCAAACAATCCCATAATGATCGGGGTTGTTATATAATATGGCAAATTTGCCACTACTTTAATCGGCTTTCCGGCGTTATGTTCCCTAGCGATCTGATCAATATCCAATTTAAGAATGTCTTCATTCACAACCGTCACATTATCATACGCTGACAGCGTATCTGCTAAGATTGGGATTAATTTATCATCAATCTCCACCGCCATAACCTCTCTGGCTCTTTCGCAAAGATATTGTGTCATTGTCCCAATTCCCGGACCGATTTCCAACACAAAATCATCCTTTGTCACGCCGGCCGAGTCAATGATCTTTTCCAAAACATGCGTGTCGATCAAAAAGTTTTGTCCAAACTTTTTCTGAAAATGAAAGTCATATTTCTTTAATATGTCTATTGTATTTTGTGGTATTCCTAATGTTGCCATCCCAATATCCTCTTCTTTCTATTGATATGCAGTGCCCTGCTTTATTAACCAATACAGTACAGCCTTCTATTAATGTGCAGTCTCCCGTTTTACTGACCAATGCGATACAACTTATGCGCATTTTCCCTTGTTATGCGGATAATTTCCTCGCGGTCGCACGACTTCAATGCCGCAATCTCATCAACAACGTGTGTCAAATATCCTGAATCATTTCGTTTGCCGCGATGCGGTACCGGTGTCAAATACGGCGAATCCGTTTCTAACACCATTTGCGATAGTGGCATCATTTCAACGACTTCCTTTAATTTCTTACTATTCTTAAAGGTGACCACGCCACCAATTCCCAGATAAAACCCCTTATCCAAATATATTTTGGCAATTTCGGGACTGTAGGAAAAGCAATGGATCACCCCACCATTTTGCCAAGCGCAATGTTCATTCATAATGTCTAATGTGTCCTTTGCAGCATCCCTGCTATGAATGATGACCGGCATCTGTGTTTCTGCAGCCACCTGAAGCTGGCGTGTAAACCACTTTTTCTGCAAATCTCTCCCTGGTTCATCGTAATAATAGTCAAGACCGATTTCGCCAATGGCAACCACTTTATCCCTGTGCGTCAAGTCTGCCAGCCATTGCATATCTTCCGGTGTCAGTCTCTCGATGTCCTCCGGGTGTACGCCCACCGCTGCATAAATATTGTCGTGACTTTCTGCCAGATTGACCGCATCCTTCGTAGACTGAATACTTGCCCCTACTTCTACGATCTCACCGACACCACGCGCTTTCATCCCCGCCAATAGTTCCTCTCTATCTTCATCAAACCGCGCATCTGTATAATGCGCATGTGTATCAAAAATCATTGTTTAGCCTCCAAATTAATTTTCATGCATCAGCATTATTATCTATATTATGATACCGCAATTTAGCTGTCACCACAACATTTTCCTACACAACAGCAGTTTCCTTCTTATTAAATAACTCAAACTGATATGTAATGACCTCTTGTCAAGTACAAATTAACAGAAATCACCACAAACTTTATTTAATTGTTGCTGAAGGCACCCAGAAAGAGCCTCGGAGTATCAGTTCTC
>NZ_QUFB01000036.1 GCF_003478335.1 Clostridium sp. AM49-4BH | reverse complement strand
GTAGCGAAAGCGTCCCGTCCAAAAATGGATGATACCTTGCTAAACCGGGACATCTCAGACAATCCTTCGGGCATGTATTCATCAGAGACTTAACAAAATAAGAAATCACGTAAAAAACGTTGCGTTCTGCGGCAATTATCTTAGTTCTCTGATGACAGAACAATTTACTGTATTGGCTGCAAAATATTTTATTTATTGCCGACATAATAAGCAATATGTGGTTTTGCAATAACTTCCGGTATGGGAAGTTTGAATACGTAGCACTTCAGCTGTTTTGCGGTCACTAGAAAAATATGTTATACTACTTTGTCAGCAGATGTCAATAGAGGAGGAAAAGAATGGTTATTACAAAATATTCATTGATCGGGGCAATTCTACAGTCGTATCCTACAGCACAGGAATGTTTTCAGGAAATGGGAATGCATTGTGTATCCTGTCATATGTCCCCAAGAGAAACATTGGAACAGGCATGTCAGGTGCATCAGTGTGATGTGGATGCGTTGATCGAAAAGCTGGATAGACACATTAATGGACCACAGTAGTAGAGGAGGAATTTGGATATGGAACGACGGTTTCAAACGAAAGACGAGCTAGAACATTTTGACTTTGAGGATGCGGTGTTAGAAGAGGTTGAGTGTGCGTGCGGCCGTGTCAAGGTGATGATAGATAACGTAAAGATCCTGCCGGATAACAGCATGAATCGTGATATCCGTACGATGCGGGCGAATCAGATGGAGATTACCTTTGTAGAAGGATCTTTGGCACAACTTGTGGAAGAAGGCTATAAAGTATATGACGCAGATGGCAACCTTCGTCAAACTTACGAAGATCGTGCTATGAGCGAGCAGGAGATACAGGAGGGACTGCGTGAATTAAGCGGGCTGACTGTGTATGAGATCAACAAGGCAGATGGAATGTATTCTATCGTAGTAGAAGGGGAAGATCATTCGTTTCGGTTAGAAATCGCGGCAGATCATGAGATTGCCGGATGGGACAAGTTTTTGACGGTAGAATCTTAGTTTGTACATTGTTTAAGAAAGGCGAGAGTGATTTGTATGGGAATACAGATAGATAATCCGCTTGGAACGCAGAAAGTCAGTTCTTTGCTGCATCGCTTTGCACTGCCCAGCATTGTGGCGATGTTAGTCAGTTCTTTGTATAATATCGTGGATCAGTTTTTTATTGGACACAGCGTAGGAGAACTTGGCAATGCGGCAACCAATATTTCATTTCCGCTTTCTATTTCCTGTGTTGCGATTGCACTGTTATTTGGGATTGGCGGTTCATCTGCCTTTAATATTTCTATGGGATTGGGACAGACGATAGCAGAGGAAAAGAAAAAAGCAGTTTATTTTATGGGAAACGCCTTGTTTATGATGGTGTTTTGCGGGACTGTGTTGTTGGCAGTGACGCAACTGTTTTTGCAACAGTTAATGGTATTCTTTGGATCCTCGCGGGAAGTGTTAGGTTATGCCAGTGTATATACAAGAATTGTCTCTATTGGTTTTCCGTTTGTCATCGTTGCAACCGGAGGGGGACATTTGCTGCGGGCAGATGGCCGACCAAAGCTTACAATGCTGTGCAATCTGGTTGGCGCAGTGATCAATACGGCATTAGATGCATTATTTGTATTTGGTTTTCAATGGGGCATGGCCGGAGCAGCATGGGCAACGGTCATTGGACAGATGATCTCCGGCGGTCTGGCGGTTTATTTTTTGTGCCATTGCCGTACGGTTACATTATGTCTTAGCCACTTGAAACCGCATGCAAAATATATAGGGCGGATCACGGCGCTTGGAGCTGCTCCGTGCAGTAATCAATTAGCGATGATGATCGTACAGATCGTTATGAATAAATCGTTGAAATATTATGGTTCGCTTTCTGTGTATGGAGAGTCGATCCCGATTGCCTGCGTAGGAATTATTACGAAAGTCAATCAAGTGTTTATGGCGTTTGTGATTGGAATCTCGCAGGGATTGCAGCCGATCGTCAGCTTCAATTATGGTGCAGGATTATATCGTCGTGTGAAAGCAGCGTATATGCGGGCACTTTCCTACGGAGGCACATTGGCAGTGGTTGCATTCCTGTTATTTCAGTTATTACCACATCAGATCATTGCACTGTTTGGAAAGGGATCACCGGAGTATTTTCAATTTGCACAAAACTATTTTCATATCTTTTTGTTTTTTACGTTTTTGAATTTTTTGCAGCCGATCTCATCCAATTTCTTTACGGCGATCGGCAAGCCAACGAGAGGTATGATATTATCTTTGACCAGACAGATTTTGTTTTTACTGCCGCTTATTATTATCTTTCCGTTATTTGTAGGGATTGATGGTATCATGTATGCGGGTCCGGTGGCTGATCTGATGGCGGCCATTGTGGCGATCACTTTGGGATGGAAAGAGCTGCGGCGCCCAGAGTATCAAGGCTAGATACGGAAATCGGAGTGTCATTCTCTGGAGCAAGGCTACATACAGGAATCGGAGTACCGAGAATAGATACCAAAACGGACGCATATCATGTACGGAATGTGGTTCTTAGAAAACGGAGTGGTAGTGTTCGTGAAACAAACAATCATGGCGATGGTGATCGGAAGTATAATTATAGTTTTTTTGCTGTTTCCACAGGCTGTCAGCGATTCTGCCAAAGAAGGATTGCTCATGTGGTTTCAGATCGTACTTCCGTCACTGTTGCCTTTTTCTATTGTTTCTTCTGTGATCATGGGATTGGGACTGACAGAGCGGATCACAGGTGTTGTTGCCCCGGTTTTACAAAGGGTATTTGGCATTACAAGATCCGGTTGTTATGCGGTCGTTGTAGGTATGTTATCCGGATATCCGTTAGGTGCAGCGACTACGGCAGAATTGTACCGGGGACAACGCATTTGCAAAGAAGAAGCACAATATATTTTAATGTTTTGTAACAACGCCAGCCCGATGTTTTTGACAGAATTTATCGGTGTGTCCTGCATGGGGCTGCACAAACCTCTTATCGTATTGATATTGGTCTATATTGCAGGGTGGATCGGGAGCGTGATCGATCGGGGAGGGCGCCATATTATGCGCAGTTTGGGGCTGGAAAACAGTTGGTCAGCAGAGTTTGCCGGCCGGAATCAGGAAAAACCATATGCCGGAAATGTCATTAACGTTCTGGATGAGAGCATCTTACATTCGTTTGTGATACTGACGAAAGTAGGCGGTTATATCATTTTGTTTTCTATTTTGGCAGGCATCGTACAGCAAATGTGTCCGTTTGCACCGGAATATAAAGCCGGGATCGTCAGTGCGCTGGAGATCACCACCGGCGCCGTGCTGCTTAGCAGTACGATCCCCGGGATATCTGGGCAGGTGCTTCTTGTTGCATTTTGCGCTTTCGGGGGCTTATCCAGTGTTGCACAAACGGCCAGTGTGATCTCCGAAACGGATCTTTCCACCGGCAAATATGTTATCGCCAAAATACGCCAAGGCATCATTGCAGGAATTCTATACTGGCTCTGCAGCACTCACCTATCATTCTGAACTCAAACTTCGCACATCCAAAGCTATTTTGTTAAGTCTCTGATGAATACATGCCTGAAGGAATGTCTGAGATGTCCCGGTTTAGCAAGGTATCATCCATTTTTGGACGGGACGCTTTCGCTACGATGCGCTACGTCACGTCACTTAATGTCTCTGCAATACGAGACATAAGTAACGACGAGCGCAAAGTCCCTTTCAAAAATGATGATTTCCTTGCTTCCGGGACGGTTAAGTTTACGTAAGGCATGTAAATCAATCATCAGAGACAACAAAATTTAGAAATCATGCGCAATTATTATGAGATAATGACTCCAAAATCCAGATGCTTCGCATCTGCCGCGCATTGCGCTTTATGATTTTGTCGTTCACAAATTCTGCGCAAGTGAACAAGCTCCCTTGCGTTGCGAATTTGTGAGATAATCAGTTTGAGATTCTAAATTTGTATTTTGCGGAAAATGTTGTATACTAAAGGGTGTATGTTTGGCTGCTATAGAGGTTAGCAGGGTAAAAAAATGGAAAGGCAGGAGAGTTTAGATGGAAAGAAAGAATGCATGGAAAGCGTATAGTGATGAGCAGATTACAGAATTAGAAGAAGTGAATAAATCCTATCGAGAGTTTTTGACGGTGGGCAAGACCGAACGAGAATGTGTGAAAGAGATTATCAAACAGGCAGAAGCGACAGGTTATCAGTCTCTGCAGTCCTTTATGGAACAGGGACGTGCTCTGCAAAAAGGTGATAAAATTTATGCAGTATGCATGAACAAAAGTGTTGCAATGTTTCAGATCGGTGAGCAGCCATTGGAACAGGGCATGAATATTTTAGGAGCGCATATCGATTCACCGCGTTTGGATGTAAAGCAGAATCCATTGTATGAAGACAGCGACATGGCTTATTTGGATACACATTATTATGGTGGGATCAAGAAATATCAGTGGGTGACGCTTCCGTTAGCGATCCACGGTGTGGTTGTAAAGAAAAATGGCGAGACGGTGGATATCTGCATCGGTGAGAAAGAGGATGATCCGGTATTTTGTGTAACAGATCTGTTGATCCACTTGGCCGGAACGCAGATGGAGAAAAAGGCAGCTAAAGTTATCGAGGGAGAGAAATTAGATCTTTTGATCGGAAGTATGCCTTTGAAAGACGAAGAAAAAGATGCCGTCAAAGCGAATGTGCTGAAATTGCTGCAAGATCAGTATGGCATGGAAGAAGAAGATTTTATCTCTGCAGAATTAGAGATCGTACCGGCAGGTGCGGCAAGAGAACTCGGTGTAGACAGAAGCATGATCATGTCTTATGGACAAGATGACAGAGTATGTGCTTATACTTCTTTGGCAGCTATGTTAGAGGCCAAAGATCTGGTTAAGACAGCTTGCTGCCTGCTGGTTGATAAAGAGGAGATCGGCAGTGTTGGAGCAACAGGAATGCAGTCACATTTCTTTGAAAATGTAGTGGCAGAGCTGATCAATCTCGAGGGCACTTATTCAGAGCTTACCTTGAAACGTTGTCTGGCAAACTGCCGCATGCTTTCTTCAGATGTAAATGCAGCTTACGACCCATTATTTGCCGATGCATTTGAAAAGAAAAATGCATCTTATCTTGGCAGAGGCGTTGTATTTAGTAAATTTACCGGAAGCCGCGGCAAGTCCGGTTCCAACGATGCGAACGCAGAATATTTGGCCGAACTTCGCAATATTATGGATAATGCAAATGTTGCTTATCAGACAGCAGAACTTGGTAAAGTAGATATTGGCGGTGGTGGAACGATCGCATATATTTTGTCCCTGTATGGCATGCAGGTTATCGACAGCGGTGTTGCGGTGTTAAATATGCATGCACCTTGGGAGATTACCAGCAAAGCCGATGTGTATGAGGCAAAGAAATGTTATGCAGCATTTTTGAAAGCGGAATAAAGCGAATACAATTTGTGGTGCTGAATCTGTGCCTGTGGCAAAATGCGAAAGCTCACTTAAAGCAACAGGTGCGGAAAGGCATGAGTGATCAGTATGAAAAAAACATTTAGAATGCGTTTGCTTGCGTTATGCCTGGTGGCAAGTATGTCAGTGAATCTTTGCGCTTGTCAAACGAAGAAACAGACGAACAAAAAGGATACAAAAACACAGCTTACGATGGTACTGGATTGGACGCCGAATACGAATCATACCGGGCTGTATGTTGCCGAGCAAAAGGGATATTTTGCGGACGAAGGGCTGGAAGTGGAGATCGTACTGCCGCCGGATGACGGTGCAACCGACATGGTAGTATCCGGTAATGCTGAATTTGGCATTGATGCGCAGGACAATCTGGCGGAAGAGTTTGCCGGAGATCAAAATATTAATGTGACGGCTGTAGCGGCAATTTTGCAGCACAATACGGCAGGATTGATCTCATCGACCGATCAGGGAATCGATTCTCCGGGCAAATTGCAGGATCACACGCTGGCGACCAATGATACGCTGTTTCGCCAAAAAGTCATACAGACCTTAGTGGAATCGGACGGCGGTGATTTTGGGCGTGTGACATTATTATCCAGTTATATTGACGATGTGGTATCGGCACTCCGTTCGGACATTCAATGTGCGTGGATCAATTATGAGTGGGGTGGCATTCAATGTGAACAGGCCGGACTGGTTACGACATTCTTGCCGTTTCGACAGTTAGACGAACGGTTTGATTACTACAGTCCGGTTATCATTGCGAACAATAAATTCCTGACAAAGCATCCGGATGTCGCCAGAAAATTTTTGAAAGCTGTCAAAAAAGGCTATGAGTATGCCATCAAAAAACCGGAGAAGGCAGCAGAAATATTATGCAGCAGCGTGCCGGATCTTGATGAACGTCTGATAAAAGGCAGTCAGGAATATCTAAAGGATTGCTACATCGATGATGCGGCGCAGTTCGGAGTTTTTGATGCAGACCGTTGGAATATGTTTTATCAATGGGTCAATGAGCAGCATTTATATGATCAGGAAATTCCGGAAAATACAGGATTTACGAATGAGTATATTGCAGAATGATCCTTGGAAGTTAAAAAAATGTAAAAAAAGTTAAAAAAAAGTAAAAAAACTATGTGCATTTTTCACAAAATGTATTATACTTATTTTGAAGGATTATTTTAACGTGAAGGGAGACAGGTAGGGATGAACGAGATACAGCAGTTACTTGCTTCGTACAATGAACTTGAGGAGGAAATGATCCGGTTCAGTACGTTAGTGAAGGAAGTGATGGCAAGCATCACGATGCAGGAGTTTGTGCCTGAAAAAGCAAATACAGAAATGATGCAGTGCATCATGGAGTTAAATACTAAACAGAAAGAGTGCTTAAAGCTTTATAAGCAGGCAAATCTTGGTGATGCAGCTCCAAAGAAAATGCATATCATGCGCGATCAGATCGAGAAGCGTATGAATGAAGCACGTAAATTAGAATATCTTGAGGCAGTCAAGAAGAGTTTCCTTAGCTTGCACACAGAGGATGCCGATGTGGAAGAGAAGTTACAGGCATTTAAGGATAAAGTGGTTACGATCAAAGTGGAAAAATATCCATTGGAACAGTGCTTGGTTTATATTAGACCGTTCGCTGTATTTTTGACAATGATCAAGTCCGACGATCCGGTAAAAGCAATCGAGCAGGTTCCGGTTCTGAACGAATACTTTGGTTCAGCACTGGTTGCACATATTACGATCAGTAAAGACATCTTTATTGGTGATGACGCTACGGAGTTCAACTTAGAAGGAGAAGAGGCGTCGGACCTACATAAGGATTCAGCGGTAAAGAAAAAGAATGAGACGGTACAGAGCGCTGGGTCCAAAGAGGATGCTGATACCGCAAAGAACGTGGAGACGAAGCAGGAGCCTGAGGCACAGCCTGTAGAAGAGCAGGCAGCACCACAGGAAGAGGAGCAGATCGCAGAAGAAGAGACTGTACAGGAAGAGACTGTACAGGAAGAAGCTCCGGCAGTGGAAGAGACTTCGGAAGAAGCAGAAGTTGCAGTAACGGAAGAGGCGGAAGAAGAGGCAGCTGCCACGGACTCAGCAGAGGATACTTCTGCAGAGACGGCAGAGGAGGACACACAGGAAGCTGACGAGCCTGCCGAGGCAGAGCAGAAGGAGGCACCTGTCGCAAAGAGCAAAAGAGTGCATCCGGATCCGAAGAAGCCTTCTAAGCCTAGAAAAGCAAAGAAAGTTGATCTGAAAGCATTGTTGGAGGAGGACAACTTCAAAGAGTCCAAGTACGATGATGAAGAGCTTCATAGAATGCAGCAGGCAGAGCGAGGCGGAAGAAAAAATAAGGGAGATTCGAAAGCATCTTTCTTGAAAGGTTTTCAGTAGAGTGAATGAACGGGCATCCGGTGATTTGATCACCGGATGTTTTTTTTCGTTCCTTGTGCAGAGGGTAAGGAATATGGTATTCTAATAGCGGTGGGGTTATCACATAATATGCCGGATAAAGAAAGCTCGGAAGAAACCGAGAGAAAGGATAAGCTGGTTGACAGATCAGTGAATAAAAATATGGTAATAGATTTAGCAGAAAGCCGCAGAAAAATTGATGAAATTGACAAAGAGATCATTCGTCTCTTTCAGGAAAGAATGGACGTTGCCAACGACGTTGCAGCGTATAAGCGCAGTACCGGAAAGAAGGTATATGATCCACAGCGTGAGAACGAAAAGATCGCAGCAATGCGTAAGATGGCAAATAATGAATTTAACGAGACAGCAGTTGAGGATCTGTTTCGCCAGATCATGTCCATCAGCCGTAAATATCAGTATCAAAAACTTGGTCCCGGAGTAAACCATATTCCATTTCGTGAAGTAGAGAAACTGGATGTCAACGAAGACACCAGAGTTGTCTATTTTGGGGAAAAAGGTGCCTTTACCGAGCAGGCGATGTTGGAATATTTTGGGGATAAGATCACCTCTTTTAACAAAACAACTTTTAAAGAAGTGATGGAGACTGTTGCAAATGGAGAGGCACTGTATGGCGTTGTGCCGATCGAAAACACTTCCACCGGAAGCATTGCAGACATCTATGATCTGATGGTCGATCACGATGTGACCATCGTGGCAGAGCATGTTATCAAGGTCGATCAGGCATTACTGGGACTTCCGGGTGCCTCCATCGATGATCTGAAAGTTGTGTATTCGCATCCGCAGGGATTGATGCAGTGCTCGGATTTCTTAGAGGAACATCCTGCCATTCGTGGTGTGGAATATGACAGCACAGCAGGTGCTGCTAAGAAAATTGCAGAAGAGGGTGACAGATCACAGGGAGCGATCGCCAGTGTGCGCGCAGCTGAGGAGTTCGGTCTTACCGTGCTGCAGCCAAAGATCAATCAGCACAACCAAAACTATACTCGTTTCATCATTATTTCAAATCAAAAAATATATGTAAAAAATGCCAATAAAGTCAGCATTGCATTTGAAATAAAACATGAGGCTGGTACCCTGTATCATATGTTGGCAAACTTTTATTATAACGATCTGAACTTAACTAAGATCGAGTCCCGACCAATGCACAAAGGCAGTTGGGAATATCGTTTCTTCGTTGACTTTACCGGAAATCTGCAGGACTCCGGTGTGGAAAATGCGATGGCGTCGATCGAAGAATATGCCAGCAACTTAAAGATCATGGGTAACTTTGCGGACAAGCCAAGAGAATAATGGAAAATCTGCCGGTGCAGAAATAAATGAATAATAAAACTGTTGATGCAGATTTAGATAAACATAAAAATTGTTGATGCAGAAATGAACGAGCAATAAAACTGTTGATGCAGAAATGAATGAGCATGAAAATTGTTGATGCAGAAATGAATGAGCATGAAAATTATTGATGCAGAAATGAATGAGCATGAAAATTATTGATGCAGAAATAGATAAATATAAAATCTGCAGTTACAGAAATGAGGATAGACATGAAAAAGAAACAGATTTTAACAGGCGTGGTAGAACGTGTTGACTTTCCGAATAAAGCAGTTGTAAAGGCGCAGGTGCCACAGCCTGACGAAAGCGTGGCAACCGAATATGCTATCGTAAAAGGTGCGCTTCCCGGACAGACAGTAGAGTTCTCCGTCAAGAAAGCACGCAAAAATAAATGTGAAGGACGATTGCGCACTGTCCTAAAAAAGGGACAGTTAGAAACGCGAGAGGCGAAGTGTCCAAATTTTGGTACATGTGGTGGCTGCAACTATCAGGAAATTCCGTATGAACAGCAGCTCGCCCTCAAAAAAGAACAAGTGCTTCGCTTGATCGATGCCGTCTACGAAGGAGATGGTTATCAGTACGATGGAATCTTATCAGTACGAAAAGATGGACAGTACAGAGAGTGGGGATACCGTAACAAAATGGAATTTTCCTTTGGAGATGCCGTCAAAGACGGTCCATTGACGCTCGGTCTGCACAAAAAAGGAAGCTTTCATGATATCGTCGATGCGGAGGGCTGTCAGATCGTACATCCCGATTACTCCGCAGTCCTTGCCTGCGTGCGAGAATACGCCAAAGAAAACAACATTCCATATTACCATAAACGCGATCATCAGGGCGTACTTCGTCATCTGCTCGTTCGCCGTGCCGAAGTGTCCGGTGATATGCTCGTAGCACTCGTCACCTCCACACAGCAGGAAATCGATTATAGCGAGCTTGTCAGCCGCCTGCTTGCCCTCCCTCTTGAGGGACAGATCACAGGTATTCTGCAGATCTGTAACGACAGTCTGGGCGATGTCGTACAAAGCGACGAGACAAAGATCTTATATGGCAAAGATTGGTTTGAAGAGAAAGTCTTAGGACTCACCTTCAAAATCTCCCCATTCTCCTTCTTCCAGACCAATACAAGCGGGGCAGAAGTGCTCTATCAGCGTGCACGCGAGTATGTGTTAGGTGAGATTAATATGGGAAATGCAGGAGAAACCAGCAACGGAAATATGACAGAAAATATACCAGGCGAAGAAAATGCACCGGACGAAGAAAATACACCGGGCAGTGATGCGCTTAACGGAAAAGCATCAGTGGCAATGCCACAGAAACACATGCGGTAGATTTGCACGACAAAGTCGTATTTGACCTGTATAGCGGAACAGGAACGATCGCACAGCTCATAGCACCTGTTGCCCGCAAAGTCATCGGTGTCGAGATCGTAGAAGAGGCTGTCGAGGCGGCAAAAGAAAACGCAGCCCTCAACGGTCTGGATAACTGTGAATTCATAGCCGGAGATGTCCTCAAAGTCATTGATGATATCGAGGAAAAACCAGACTACATCATCCTCGATCCACCACGCGACGGCATCCATCCAAAGGCATTGCAAAAGATCATTGACTATGGCGTGAAAAACATCGTGTATATTTCCTGTAAGCCAACAAGCTTTGCAAGGGATCTGGCGGTGTTCCAGGAGCGCGGGTATGAGTTGAAGAGGGTCAGTAATGTGGATTTATTCCCTGAGACTGTGCATGTAGAGACGGTTGTTCTTTTGTCCCAACAAAAACCAGATGACACGATAGAGATCGACTTAGACTTAGATGAGCTGGATGCAACCAGTGCAGAGACGAAAGCGACCTATCAGGAAATCAAAGATTATGTGCTGAAAGAATTTGGCTTGAAGGTTTCAAATTTATATATTTCTCAAATCAAAAGGAAATGTGGAATTGAAGTAGGAGAGAACTATAATCTGCCAAAGACAGAAAATCCAAAAGTGCCACAGTGTCCGAAAGAGAAAGAAGATGCTATCAAGGCTGCCCTGAAATATTTTGCGATGATTTAAGGATATCGCTGATTTCAAGGAGGAATAACACATGAAAAGCACATTTGAAAAAATGGGTGGAACCTACACACTGGGAGCAGACGGAATTTACTATCCGAATCTTGTCAGTACAGATGAAGAACCGCATTATGGAAAATATGGAATAATGCGGAAAACGTATCTGAAAGAGCATTGTCCGGCAATGTATTCACTGTATATGTTGGAAGACAGACTGGTGGAACATCTGAATCTTGTGGATGATGAAGCGCAGGAGAGAATGGAAGTTCTGGTGCATCAGATGATGGAGAGGCAGGGCATTACGGAAGAAATGAAAGCTCGTGACCAGATGGAATGGGTTAGGGCGGTAAATGGTATTCGTAATATGGCAGAAGAGATTGTGTTAAAAGAATTGATTTACAGGTAAATAAAGAGCTGAACAGGTAGGAAGAAAACTCCTATTTGTTCAGCTTCTGCATTTGTAAGGGTTCAAAGAAGAATCAAATTACAATTCCATATCAGGTGACCATTTCTAAGTTCCGGAAGGTTGTTTTTTTCTGCCATGGTTATAAGTTACACAGATTTAATTACTTCATAGTATGGCTTAAAAAATATCCGAATATAACTTCACAGAAATAATTATAATGGGGAGATTATTTGATATATTTGTGCTAATATTCTGCAATTCTACTGCTAGTCGATTGATTTATGCGTACTCCCATTATAATATGTGTGCAGGAGGTGGATGTATGTATCAAATTAGTAATGAAAAATTCGGTTTATTTGTAACCGAATTAAGAAAGAAAAAGAATTTAACTCAAAAGGATTTGGCTGAAAAATTATATGTATCAGATAAAACGGTCAGCAAATGGGAACGTGGTCTTAGTATGCCTAATGTCGTATTACTCATACCAATAGCTGATATATTAGATGTTACCGTTACAGAATTGTTACGTGGAGAAAAAATAGATACACAGAAAAATATTGATACAAAAGAAGTCGAGGAATTGGTAGTAGGCTCTCTCGATATGGCTGTTAGGAATTCTATTCATCAGCATAGAAAAAACTGGATATTAGCATATTTGCTATGCTTTTTAATATCTATTACAGAAATTATTATGTTAGTCGTATCTGGGAATTCAATAGCTGAGATGAAAGATGATATATTGCTGGTTACAGGGTTAATGCTTTTATTTGGTGCATGGTTTTGTTTCTTTGCCAAAGACATATTACCAACATATTATGATGCAAACAAGATAAATTATGTTTCACAAGGAATTTTTAGAATACATCTAGTTGGTTTATCCTTTAACAACGGAAATTGGATGTACATCTGTACAACTTTAAAAATTTGGACACTTGCAACGGTTGTTCTATATCCTCTTGCAGGTATTATAATAATCAATTGTCTCAATATAGCTTTATGGGATATTTTAAGTAAAATTTTCTTAATTATGATATTAGGTGGTATGGTAGTTTCGATTTACATTATCGGGAAAAAATACGAATAATTAAATTACCTGTTATCGTTGTGGATATTACTAATTTACAACATTCTTCATGGGAAATAAGAAATGATGCAGAAGAGATTGTGTTAAGCGAATTAGCATACATTTAGAACGTGGAAAGCTCCTTCGGGAGCTTTTTTCTGGTTTTTGCTGGGTATCAAGAAAGTATATAGAAAATGCATTAATCATATGGTATGATTTGAACAGAAGATAGAATCTTAGGAAGCAAGAAGATTTTTGAGGAATGTAACTTAGAAGTTATAGAATTAAGTTAATCGTGCCATATGGCTTGATTATAAACGCAAAGATAAAAACGCAACGTACATCTTTGATGTGCCAGAGCCGGTAGGTAGCCCGGCCGTCCTATATAAATAGGGTAAGTAACCTGCCCCTCCGGGTTGTCCATTCTTTGTTCAATCAATTTTAGGAGGGATTCTTATGGACAAAGTAAATGGAAAGCTGACAGTATTTTTTGAAGAGCCGTTTTGGGTGGGAATCTTTGAACGCATCGAAGATGGTAAACTATCTGTGGCAAAGGTAACATTTGGTGCAGAGCCAAAAGATTATGAAGTACAGGAATATATTCAAAAGTGCTATTTCAGTTTGAAATTCAGTTCGGTTGTTGAAACTGTTGTAAAGGATATCAAAAGAAATCCGAAACGGATGCAGCGGGAAGTAAAGAAGCAGATGCTGGAAATAGGCATTGGTACAAAATCGCAACAGGCGTTGAAATTACAGCAGGAACAGAACAAGCAGGAACGCAAAGAGAAAAGACGCAAGAAAAAAGAGGCAGAAGAGCAGCGAATGTTTGAACTGAAACAGCGAAAGAAAAGAGAAAAGCATAAGGGACATTAAAGTCCCTTGGCCTTTTACTCAAATCGAAAAGTGTTGAATAAAGCTTTCGGGAGGTGTTTCTATGAAGAAAAAAGTACTTGCAATTATGTTAGTCGCCATGTCAATCATGTTGATTTCAGCGTGCGGAAAAAAAGAAAAATTGTACGAAATTCCTGATTTATCGCAGTATAAGACAGATATGTAGGAGATTCTTCAAATGTTATAAATATTGTAAGCGGTCAAGAGTATCCAGAGGGATACTCATATGACAGTATAGAGATACAGTCTGAAACAGAGCCTTATGGATTAACAGTTTTTCTAAAAGATGAGCCGTCGGCAGTCAAACTTGAAGATCAATTGCAGGTTAATGCAGATATGACATTTGACTTGATTGGTAATTTGGGAACAATTGATTATAAAACAGCAGATAGCAAAGAAATTATTGCATCATATGAACGGTGATATATTTTTAGTCAACTTTTAGACAATTTGAAGAACGGAATATAAAAAGGCGTATGGAAGTTTTAAATCCATACGCTTTTTTGAAAAAAACTCATTTTTGAACAAGAGATTTGTAAGAACATATTATCTATTCAAAGACGGTTACAATTCCATATCATGTGATTTTTTCTTAGATTGAGCAGCTGATTTCGCCGTATTTCCCGTTTCCTCTGATATTTCAGTTCCCATGCACGATGGGAGAAGACATCAGGATCTTCCACATTGAGATAATCCACCTCATTGGCTGCAATATCATGACGGTGATAGTCATAATATTTACCGAAAGTACCTTTAAGCTGTTCGATCAGCTTATCCCGAAAATCAGGACGTATCTGGATTCTGGTGTCCAGCAATTCTGTGTATTGTTCTGGATCAGGACGAAATTTTTCTTCCCGGAAAGCAACGGCGTCTTTTTCAAGCTGTTTTTTAAGGGAGATGTCCTGAGAATCAAGAATATCAAGATTGTTATTCATCTGGTCATATTTCTTGGATAGATTCATCATATCTTTATCAGTAGAGCATTGTGCCTGGAAGATTAGCTGCTCTTTCCTTGATTTCAGTTCTTCAATTTCTTCGGTAACAGTTGTAAGCTGCTGATTCAATTTTATATGCTGGATGGGATTCAAAATACTGGTTTTCTCTTTTTCTACATTCAGCTCTTTCCGTTCTGTAACTTTAGCTTTGAGTTTCTTTTTAACGGTGTTGTATTTATTCAGTATTGGATTAAAATGATTCATCCAATCATGAATTACTTCTTTTTGCATCTCATTATGAAGTAAATGATATTGTGTAAAGATCATATGATTTCGGATAGTTTCCATTGTTTCTGCAATTACAGGAATAGAATTTTTGACAGCTTGAGCCAGTTTCTCTACCTGAGCTTTTAATTCCCGGAGCATTTGGTTATCTGCACGAATCTGGCGGTTGATTTCACAGCGGTCAGCTATCATTCCTTTCTTTTCCATGTTTTGAGCAATATAGCCTTCGTGGATGGTCGGCTGTTCGGTGATTCCCTGATCTGCAAAGCTGCGGTGATCAATGGATGCATTTATCTGATTGTGGGCAAGCATTTCATTTACAGTATCTGCCCAGTTTGCTCTCCAGATACAGAGTTGCTCATCACTGTTCCATTGTTCAGAAATGGGATTCTGTCTGCCATAGCGGCTGCTTTTTGGATGCTTGTCGATGCGGTCATAGCCTTTTTCCTGTGCGACAGATGCGGTCATATAAACTTTCTTTTTCCCAACTTTATATCTGTATTGCTTTTCCCAGCCATCTTTTTGAGCAGCTTTGAATTCAGTAGCTGTAAATCCTTTTTCTTCTCCATTTTTTATGCAGAGATATTCTTTTTCTGTTTTATACTGCCATGTTCCGTTTTCGTTCAGTGGACGGACGGTAAGCAGAATGTGTGCATGAGGATTGTGTCCATCCGTATCGTGAATAGCAAAGTCAGCGCACATGCCCATATCTACAAAGTTCTTTTGAATAAAATCTTTTAGAAGAGAAATATTACTGTCCTTATCTAATTCAACGGGAAGTGCGACAACAAATTCCCTTGCCAGTCGGCTGTCTTTTGTTTTTTCTGCAGCTTCCACAGCATTCCAGAGTTGTTCACGGTCTTTCCATTCTGGTGAAGCCATCGGTGGAAGCAATACTTCCTGATAAATGAGTCCATGCTTTCTGGTGTAATCATGCTGGATGCCATCGTAATCATTGTACATCCGGCTGCAGCTCATATAAGCAGAAGCTGCGACAGCGGAACGTCCGGAACCACGGCTGACAACTTTGGCTTGCATATGATAAATTGCCATATCTGGCACCTCCTTTCGATGTTGCCTGCAACAGCGGAAAAGCCCTCGGCAGAGCGCACGAGCCCCGTAGGGGATACCACCGCCCGATTTATCGGGTGGTGAGTAAGTGCGCCCTTCGGGAGTAGAACTTGTGCGTTTACATTCCTCGTAGCCGGATTATCAGCTCCCGTTTCAGGGAATCCAAATCCATTTCTTTAATATGGGGAACAATACTTTCCAAAATGGCTCCTTCCTGGACTAATCGGTGTGTTCTGGCATCACGTTCTTTTTTGCGATTTCTTGCTTCGGCTTCTTCTTGGCGGTGTCTTGCCTGTAAAAGTGCTTTTTCTTCCGGTGTCATGATTTTTTTATCTGCCATATCTGGCACCTCCTTTTTATGCCCGTATCCGGGCAGTATTGGTTTTAAAATCTTATGGTTTGGTACTATAGTTTCGGATAACTGACAGTGGCATGTTTCTGGTGATAAATAAGGAAAGAAAGTAGTACCACTGTCAGTGAAGAATAATTATCGTGTTATGCTTCTTTGCTTCAGTTCTGGTTCGGAGCATGATTGTTTAACAGAATTCTTTTTGCCTGTTTTAAATTAGCTGTTGCATTGTCCTGACGAATATTCCGGTTATTGATACGGACAGGAATACATCTCTCCAGAATACGGTCATAAATTCGTTTGTGTGCGATATCAGCGGCGTTATTCAGCTCTGATAAAGTGAGATTGGTCGTTATGATCAGGGGCTTTTTACTGCGGTAACGACTGTCGATCACATTGAATACCTGTTCCAGTGCAAAGTCAGAGTTCCGCTCAATTCCGAGATCATCAATAATCAGAAGACTGTAGCGGTTTAAGCTGTTGATGAACTGGTTTCTGTCTTCAAAATGCATTCCGGTAAGGGTATTTAGAATTCGGGAAAAGTTGGTCATCAGTACAGGAACGCCTTTTTCCAGAAGGGCATTGGCAATGCAGCCTGCAAAAAAAGATTTTCCAGTACCGACATCACCCCAGATGAGAAGTCCGGAAGCATTTGCTCTCATCTCTTCCCAGTTGCTTACATAATTGTGTGCCAGTTTTATTTCCGGATTGATGCCGTTATCCCTGGCAAAAGTGTAGTCATAGAGTGCTTTGTCCTGTAAGCCGCTGGTTTTAAGATGCTCTATTTCCATTTGTTTTTCATGAAGTTTTCTCTGGGCTTCTTCCTGCTCAAAGATTTCCTGCTGGCATTTACAGCGGATGGAAGGAATAAGAACCTTTCCCTGTAATTCATGCCTGCATTGCCTTGGCGTATTGCATTTGGAACAGTAGATCAGGTGGTCTGTTTCGTTAAAATATTCATCAGACTGAAGCTCTCTGTTTGGGGTTATAGCTGTTGGTTTTTCTATAAATTTTGTCATAATGTTTCGTATTCCTCACTTTCGTAATTTCGTTGTCGGGAAGCAGGATGATCCTGTCTTGCCCAACTGATGATGGTAGCTGCGTGGTTCTGATATTGCTTTCCGGTAGAAGCCATATAACCGGATAAGCGTTCAATATAATCCTTCCAGTCAGGGATTGTCTGCCGGATATCTTCAAGCTCTTTTTCTGACAGAAAAACATTTTGAAATTTTCCATAGGGTGAGAGTGGCTCCTTACTCCCTCTTATTGCTAAATTGTTCTTTTTTATCTCTTTCTTATTACCAGACAGTTTTCTGTCTGTATCAGGGAAAGAATCCTGTCTGTCAATAGGACAGTTTTTTGTCTGTCTTAGGGAAAGAAATCTGTCTGTATAGTGGATGGTTTCTTTTGGGAGTTTTACATAAATCCGATTGGGCTGTCCGGGACCCTGCCGTTTTCGGAAGATAAGCTCCTGTTTTTCCAGTACTGCCAGAGCAGTTTTAACCGTCATCTGGCTTTTGTGGAGAACTTCTGCCAGTGCTTCAATCGTAAAGTAAATGAACACATGACCGTCTGTATCTGACCACCCCTCATTTTTCTGGGAAAGCCTTGCCCGGTCGAGCAGGATAATATAAAGCATTTTGGCAGTTTCGTTTATTTCCATGTCCAGAAGGAAACGGGGAAACATCATATAAGATGGCAGGTTGGTGTCTGCTGTCAGAAAGTCAGTCATGTGTTCACCTCCAATCAAAAGGGTTTATTCCCCAAGAAAATCCCAGTCTACATCACTATCTGGCTGTGAATTTTCAGGTGCTGGAAAGGATGCCCTGATTTGGGGCTCCCTTTGCGCCATGCCTGCAGTCAGTCCGGAAAGAAAAAGTGGCAATGCCTGTTTCAGACTGTTTTCCACTGCATCTACAATCTGTTTCACAAAAAGTTCTTCCCGTTCTCTTGTTTCCAGATAAGGATCAGCCTGTGTGCGGTAGTAGCGGTCAAAATAATCTACCAGTGCAAGAGAGATTACCTGACTGTAAGATTTAAAATCCTGCCTGTCCATCGTCTGTAAATATTCCCAGGCTCTCCGTTGCTGTTCTTTGTCCAGATTAAAGCGCAGGTTTGTGTTGCGGATATTGTTCTGCATGGTTTATCCCCTCCTTTTCAGGCTCATATAAGCCAGAGATTCGTAACCTTTGGCGGTGGCGCAGATGTCATCAATGATGGTGACTCGTAATTTGTCATACGTTCCGAAGTTACGGATCAGACATCCACCGCCGCCAACTACATACAGGCGCATTAGGTCAGGATTGTATTCATATTTGCGGAGTGTGGAAAAAAGTTCTGCCACATACTGTCTGGCAATAGAACTGATACAATCCATATATGGTGCTGAAATGTCAGCTGTTCCAAACCGCAGAATCTGTTCTACTGTAGATTCTTCAATCTTCACTCCAAATTTGTCCAGAACAGCGTTCTTTGCAGCAATCATGCATTGGTTTACACCAAGTTTTTCTGTCCAGCATCGGCTTTCTTGTGCTTTCTTATTGTTGATATACAGAATGTTCATGGTTCCGTTTCCGATATCTGCAAGGAGATTAGTTCCCTTGAAATTTCCAAGGTGGTTTACAATAGCCGGATATCCCTGTGGGTAAAGGCTACATCCCACAAAGCGGAGATGATATTCTTTGCCGTTGAAACGGTAATGGACTTCTGGATTCTGGAGCAGATAGGAACGAAAAGCTTCTCTTTGATTTCTGATCCATGTCAGAGGAAGTCCGGCAGCCAGATGAACATCTGCTTCACGGATGGAAAAGACATTCAGTTCCCTTGCAATAGCCATTAGCGTCAGAAGATAATATTCTTCGTCCATAGCTTTATCCGGGATAAATTCTTTGTGTCCTTCGCCGATCCGGTAGTAAATGCCGTTGTATTCCAGAATATTCCCGGTGAAGATTGGTTCAGTTTCATAGGCTTTGATGCCGGTTGGGGTGACGGTGTTTGCTGTTTTCATATTGCCGTAGCCATGATCTACAGCAATGATTTTGGTGTTTCTGAGTTCTCGCATAAAAAATACCTCCGTTTTCGTATTGATTGATTCAGCAGGTCGTACCGGTGTGGTACTGCTCTGCTGTGGGATAAGCATACGAAAATCGGAGGAAAAAGGCATTGAGGGGAAATTGAGCAGGAATTGAGAAAAAAGATATATTGTGCTTACGTTCTTCATGTACTCTTGTTGTGATTTCATTGTTTTTTATCGTATAATATGGATACTGGAGGTGGTTTGGATGAAATACAAGATTTTAGTTGTCGATGATGATAAAGAATTGGTGAAAATGCTTTGTAGTTATTTTAATATGAAACAATATGAAACCATTACGGCTACAGATGGAATGGAAGCATTAAATAAAATAAAAATGAAACCGGATATTATTTTGTTGGATATCAATATGCCACGCATGGATGGGATTGAAGTATGTCGTCTGATACGCAGTAAAGTGTTATGTCCAATTTTATTTCTGACAGCAAGAGTTGACGAAGATGATAAAATTAATGGGTTGCTTTCAGGTGGGGATGATTATATTACGAAACCATTTAGTCTTCGGGAGTTGGAAGCAAGGATTGTCACAAACATAAAGAGAGAAGAAAGGCATCAACAAAAAACGGAATACCGTTTCATGGATGAAATGCTGATTGATTATTCTGAAAAAATAGTAGCTATAGCTGGACACAGGATGGAGTTCACAAAAATTGAATATCAGATTATTGAATTCTTATCCATGCATCCAGGGCAGGTGTTTGATAAAGAACGTATATATGCACAAGTCTGTGGATATGATGCGGAAGGGGACAGTAGAACGATAACGGAATTAGTACGGCGTATAAGGAAAAAAATAGCGGATTATTCAGAAAAAGAATACATAGAAACTGTATGGGGGATTGGATACCGATGGAAAAAATAAGAAACTTGTCACTGAAAAAAACAATTCTGCTTTATTTTGTGATCAGCTTAACGGCAGCATTTCTGTTATCTGGATTTACAGTTCATTTTGCAGGAAATATGCAGAATAAAATATGGGAAAAATATATTGATTATGCAGATTATACGGACGTGTTTCAGCAATATGGAAAGAAATACGAGATTGAGATATCAAGACCTAATCAATCGCAGATGAATCGTTTGGACTATCATCTTTCGGAAATGTGTGACTTTATGGAAACATATTCGGTACTGATTTTTTCGATTGTTGGGAGTGTTGTTGCGGTATTCTTTTTTTATAAAAATAAGTTAAAGACACCTCTACAGGAACTAAAAGATGCCTCACAAATGATTGCAGATAATGAACTGGATTTTCATGTGTCCTATGAAAATAAAGATGAGATGGGAACTTTGTGTAAAGAATTTGAAATGATGCGAAGTGCTTTAGCAGATAACAACAGAAAGATGTGGCGAATGATTGATGACGAGAAGGCTTTGCGGAATGCAATTGCACATGATATACGTTCTCCACTTTCCATATTGCGAGGGTATCAGGAAATGCTCTTAGAGTTTGTTTCTTCTGAGAGTATAAAAACAGAGGATGTTATTGATATCTTACAAACAGGCATGTATCAGATTGACCGTATAGAGCATTTCACGGAAAACATGAGAAAAATGTCCCATTTAGAACAGAGGGAACTGCAATGCTCAGAGATAGAATTATCGGAACTGGCAAAAAAGATTGAGGCAGAAGCTGCCATGCTGTCCAAGAAGGAAAGTAAATTATGTAAGGTAGAAAGAGTGCAGGAACAAAACATTGTGAAAGTGGATGAGGAACTTGTCATGGAAGTGACAGACAACTTACTGGAAAATGCGGTTCGATATGCACAAAAAAGTATTGCTTTGCAGATAAAGAAAAAGGATGGTTTTCTTATAATTTCTGTTGAAGATGATGGAATAGGGTTTGTGGATACTGAGGAAAAAGTAACAGAACCATTTTATCATAAGAATCCACAAGATGATTTAAAGCATTTTGGCCTTGGTATGTATATTTCTCGTATTTTCTGTGAAAAGCATGGAGGAAATTTGAAAATATATAATGCCAGACAAGGCGGTGCTCATGTAGAAGCTCTTTTCAAAGCTGAATAAAAATACTTTATAAGGCTGAAATCACAAATAAAGTGGTTTTAGTCTTTTTTGTTGTGAATTTATTGAGAATTGATTTGTATGATGTTGTTAAAGAAATAAAGAAAGGAAGAGATACAATGAAAACAATCATAAAAAGAAGTATACTTGATTATTTAAAGAACCCTGTTTTGTGGATTGGCTTGATTATTATAGTTGCCAGTATGTATCAATGTCTGTCATCGTATTTGCAAATTCATTATATCAAACCGAATGAAAAGATCACACAAAATGACGTAGCATTGGAAGATGCTGATGTCATGGATGGGTACATTCCCACATCTGATGATAAAGAAAGAAGAAGGGAGTGGGAAGATACGATCAAAGAGACGTTAATGGACACCTCCAAAAATGGTTTTGGATTTAGCAGGCAGGAAGCAGATCATGTAATGAAAGAAATTCAGAATATGGATGTAAAGACTGCTTCTGAGTTTTTGGAATCCCAATATGGCTATTATAATGCAATATATGCTTATGATGACCTTGAAATTCATAAGGGGACAGCAGAAGAAATCAATCATTATATCGAGCGGAAATTATCCGAACATTCTTTTTCCTGGTACTTTGCCAAAAAATTTACGGATTTTGCAGGATTGCATATGGCTTTTTTTGCAACAGTCTTGCTATCATTTTTATTTATTCAGGATACACGAAAAAGTACCTATGAATTATTACATACAAAGCCTGTTACGGCAGTCCAATATATATGTGGGAAAGTAATAAGCGGATTCATTAGTATGCTGGGAGTATTAGTGATTTTGAATGTTATATTCTTTATGCTGTGTTTGAAAACGTCTTTAGAATCGGGCTTTCCAGTAACACCAATTGATTTTTGCGTGAATTCTCTGATCTATATTATTCCGAATCTTTTGATGATATGTTGTGTCTATACAATTACAGCAGTAATATTTAAAAATCCGCTTCCGGCAGCACCAATCTTGTTTTTACACATTATATATTCAAATATGCTGACCATGAAGAATGATATTTATTATATGAGACCGTTCTCTATTATGGTGCGATTCCCTGGCAGATTTTTTGAAACACATGTAGCCAAAATGTCAAACATAAATCAGATTATTCTTGTAATTTCATCAGTTATATTAGTATGTATTTCTGTTACAATCTGGAAAAGGAGGAGGGTTCATTGAAAACGGAACTAAAAAACTGCCTGTCGTTATATAAGATTTTTTATTCATGTGCATTTATACTGATATTGTGTGCTATTCATCCGATTATATACTATGAAGAAATCGGTTCAGCGATTCAGTCGCCAATAGCATTTTTAACAATTATTTTTTGTAGTGACACATATTTGATGGAAGTAAAAAGTAAGCGTGCCGATGTATTTCATTTGTATGATCAAAAAAAGCAGTTAAAAGTAATATCGCAGAGAGTGGGCGTTCAAATATTATATTTATTAATGCTTTCCTGTGTTGGATATGTTTTGTTTTTCTGGCAAAAACCGGGCAGTGTAAACGAAGGCATTTCGGGTATTCAGATATTTCTTTTATATTTCATTGCAATGTTTGGAACTATCTGGCTTTGGAGTATATGCTCTGTGATTTTGTGTACATTGCTTCGAAATATGTGGGCAGGTATTGGATGTTTATTTGGAATTGTCATTGGACTTATATCAAAAGCGGGAAGTTCATTTTTCGGAAATCTGGGATTGTTTTCTTTCAGCTTTTGTGAACCTACTCAATTAATGTCCGAGAGTTGGATTTATGGAACGCTTGTGTCTTTTATAGCGGGGCTGTTTTTATTTGCAGTATTACCAATGACTTTAAAGAAAAGAGGATAGATTATGAGTATTAGAATAAATGATTTAACAGTTAGATTTAAAAATGGTGTAGTTGCAGTAAATAAGGCATCTCTTGAAATACCTAAGGGAATTTACGGACTTTTGGGTGAGAATGGTGCCGGAAAAACCACTTTGATGAGGGTTCTTACAACTGTTTTAAAACAAACGGAAGGAATGGTTTCCCTTGATGGAATTCTGTATAACGAGGGAAATTATGAGAAAATACAGAAAAAGATTGGTTATCTTCCACAGGAAATCGACTTATATCCGAATCTTACGGTGAAAGAATGTCTTGTATATATGGGGGGACTGTCAGGAGTAGCCAGAAATGACCTCGAACAAAGAATTACCTATTATCTGGAAAAGACTTCTCTTACAGAGCATCAGAATAAAAAAATGCGGCAATTATCTGGTGGTATGAAGAGACGTGTCGGACTCATACAGGCACTTCTTAATAATCCGGATTTTTTGATTATTGATGAACCTACCACCGGGTTAGATCCGGAAGAAAGAATCAGGATCCGCAATCTTTTGGTTGATTTTTCAAAGGATAGAACTGTGCTGTTTTCCACTCATGTAGTAGAAGATTTAGCAGCAACCTGTACACAGCTTGCCATTATGAAAAAGGGAAGTTTTTTATATTCTGGAAGCGTGAGTGGGTTGCTGGAAAATGCAAAGGGCTGTGTTTGGAATTGTACGGTACAAAATGCAGAAGAAGCCCGTTTGTTAGAAGCCAATTATTCTATATCATCTAAGCAGTATGTAGAAAATGGAATTCATATGAAAGTATTAAGCAAAGGAAAGCCAAATGAGAATTGTGTCCTGGATAATGATATCACTTTGGAAGATGCATATATTTATTTGACGAATAGTTGAATATAACGGCGGGCAAGTTGCCCGCCGTAAATTATGCTTATTTTGTTAAAAGACCGGATAGATTTTTTCCAATGCAAAATCCAATCTGTGGATATAACTCCTGAATTTCCTGATATTTTGCTTCAATCATTTCTGGTTCATCAGCCCAGATCTTTTCATGTATTTTGAAAGCTCTTTTAAAATGTGTTTTGGCTTGCGGAAGATTGGCAGTCATCAGATAAATGGTTCCAAGGGTTTCCTGTACTTTGGCATAATCCAGACAGTCATCGGAATGGTATTCCTTGATGATGCCGGATAATTTTTGCAATTCAGAGATGCCTCTTTCGGGTTCCTGCTGTTCTGTCAGGAACATTGCATAATTGGCAATCTGAGGTATGCTGTCATTTATATGAAGCAGGTTAAATTGGTCAAGCAGTGAGATACTTTTTTCCATGTGTTCTCTTGCAAGATCGGGATGACCGTTCATGCGGTAAAGTCCACCGAGATTGGCATGAAGGTTGGAAACAAGGCGAGCATTGTCAGCAGTGATATTTTCTATCTGGGCAAGTGCATCCTTTTCCAGTTTTATTGCTTTTTCTGGCTTGATTTCAAGAGTAGCCTGAAAATCCAGTAACAATGCCCGGTCAGAATCGGTGCCAATGTCTTTAGGCTTCAAAAAATTTTTTAATTCCTGAATGATTTCTTTCATACCTTTCTGGTAATTATAATTATCCATATATGGAAAAACATTTTCCAGAAAAAGTAGATATTTTGGTATATCATCTTTTTCAATCAATTCTATGATGTTTCCTGCTGTCTGAAACAGCTTCTTGTAATAATCGACTTCAATTCCATGCATTAAACATATTTTCTGTAAAGAATCCAGTAATATGTGACAGCTACTTACAGATGGTTTTGTCTCTGAAAGGGCAATTTCCTTAATCATAGGATGCAGGGAGATTGTGTGACGTGTAGTTGTCTGCACAAAACCAGTTTCAATCAAGTCGTTAATTTCATTTAAGGTAGGCAGTTCCAGCCATTTGGCGAATATGCGGGCAGAAATACCAGTGTAAGGAAGAAAACACAAATTGCACATGATATCCTGCTGTTTTCGGGATAAAGCATATAGTGAAAATAGAGTATGGATATGACTATAATAAGTGGCTTTACTGCTTTGACCATCCTTGATTATCTTAATTTTATCTTCGTTATCGAGAGATGCTCTTTCTTCCTGAAGTTTTGCTAATAACTGACCTGGAGTTGAAATTCCATTTTCCAAAAGTTTTGCAGCCAGTTCTACAGCAAAAGTATGATAGTGTACGGTCTCTATGATTTTTTCGACGGTCGAACGATACTTGTCTGCTTCTGAATAAAATGCAGATGTCAGTTGGAAAAGAATGTTTATATCCTTTATTTCTTTTAATTGAAAAGTACAGTATTCATTCAGATTACTTCTGGTCGTAAATAAAATCTGACAGCGGTATTTTAATACTACTGACAGAAAACTGTCCTGTGTAGCTGTGACATTAAAATTATCTATGATAAGCAGAGTATCGGATTTCAGGGAACGCAGAAAACGGTTATGTCTTTGAAACCGTTCCTGTTCGCTGATTTCTGGTGGATCATCAATAAAATCCATGTCAGTAATGTCCTGATGAAGATCACCTGTATATTCTACATATAGAATGTTAGTGTAATGCTTTTTGTAATGTTTTGCGTAGGCTTTGGCAAGTTCGCTTTTACCAATATCGGCAATTCCGCAAAGAAAAACATGACGGTTTTCCTCAAGCATGGTATATAATTCTTCTAGTTCTTTATCTCTTCCGATAAAATGACGGCATGGTTTCGGAACCTCACTGTCCATAATATAATCCAGCACAATGGGTGACAGGGCACCTCCGGCAATTAATTTTTGATTTTTAGTATCACGTTTGATAAATTGTCGCTCCATGCCAAAAGAAATCAGCTTTGCAAGAAAAAGCAGACGTGAGCTGGCTGGTTTGTACAGAGAAGCCAGATTTTTCTTTTTGGCATCGGAGATGGTGTCATCTTGTATAAATAATGTGTATATATCCTGCATAGCCATATTGCAGTCAGACATCAATGGAAGCAGATTCTGGTGAATGGTTTCTGCCAGTTTTTTCTGATTACTGGGTTTGGAATAGTAGGCAGATATTTTGGGACTGATCTTTGCTTGACCGGTCAGCCAACGACAAACCAGACCATTATCCATAGAAAAATCCTGATTTGCCGGATCATCCATAAAATCTTCAAATAATTCGTATAAAAAATCAGGCTGACTCATTTGATTACTTTCGCTGATATGATTTTTTAAGCAAGTGCTAATAGAAGAAAAATCGCATCGATTCAATAGAAATTCCCCTTTCGTAGTTAAGATTAAGTATATCTATCATAACACGAACATATATTCGATTCAAGAAAATGCGGATATTTTTAAATTGATTGTGTCAATTTACAATCAATTTCTATTCAATGTGGTTTTCCGGCAGGTTCTGTAAAATAAGCTCAGATCAAAACAATAACGGGAGGAGCTTATGCAACAGAATATTGAATTTGAGCGGTGCATTGATTTTCTGGTACGGATGATTGATAAGTACGGCGCTGAAGTCCTCCGGGAGTTGGAGGAAGAAAAACAGAATAAGGAAGAAAAAGAAGCGGCAGTTTCCTGAAATACAAAATGTAAATCAGACTGTCGCTTTTTTCATGCATTTTTAAATCAAATAAATTTTAAAAGCTGATGCAGAGTGTGTGGCTCATTATTCTGAGAAGCGGTAATACGCGTATCAAATGGCTTGAAATGATTCTGCGTATAAAAGCTCAGAAGAAATTCATTATCTTCGCATTCAAGAAACTCCATAACGCCACCTACGGAATATTTGAGACTGGATATGGTTTCCAGTGCAAATCCCAGTAGAATATTTCCAGGAATTCGTTTTTCCTTTGGAAGAGAATAGTTCTTTCCCAACTGGGCGATCAAGTAAGCTGCGGTAGTATAGGATTGTGTTTCTTCATCCAAAATACTGACACGGGACAGTTTTTTTGCCATTGTCTTGCTGATATTTGAAGCACGGACAGAGATTGGTTTTATTGTAAGTGAAAAATAACCAACCAGTGAAGCATCTTCAGCATCAAATACCAGATAAGTGATAGATTGATCTTTTTTGGTAAACTCAATCGCATTATGTAATAAAAAGTATTCCACATCGGGATTTTTGGGACAAGAAAAATCGGAGAGTAAGTCGTAAAGACTTTCCTCTCCGATATATGTCGGTTCGTCTTTATCCAAATATGCCCGAATATTAACGGTAAAATATTTATCAGACATGTTTTTTCTTCCTTTTTGACATTAAAGCTAAGATTTCCTGTGGGTTCGTTAACTGACGTCCGGGAAGTGTCTGCTTTGGTGTGCGGTCACGGTCGGCTTCGTCAATTGCTGCGACAAAACGCTTTACGCTATTTGGATTGGATACGACAAAATTATGAGTAATACTTGAAGTAGCCATACTAACACCTCCTCTTTTTTGGCTTTTTTGTGTATTTATAGTATATGCAATGTGTGATAAAAACACAATATCAAAAACAGAAATTATTTCTAAATAATTTTCAAGCCGGACATTTATTAGACGCTTCCGGTAAGCGAACAATATTTTCGAGCCAATCATTTATAAGTCGCCAATGGTGGGCGGGCAATATTTTGATAACAGAAATGCTCTGTATCTAACTTAATTATACGATTGGCGAAGAAATGCGTCAATACGGAAAATAAGTATTGAAAATAGTTGGAACAAGTACTAAAATAAGGTTGGGACAATAAAACAGAGTTATACTGCGAGGAAGATTATGAAGAATAAAAAGATTAAATGCGATATATATACCAGAGTATCCACAACCATGCAGGTAGATGGCTACAGTCTGGATGCTCAGAAAGAAAAACTCAAGAGATATGCGGAATTTCAGAATATGGAAATCGTAAATGAGTATTCAGATGAAGGTAAGTCTGGAAAGAGCGTAGAGGGCAGACCGGAATTTCAGAGAATGTTGGATAATATTGAGAATGGCACAGATGAGGTGCAGTTTGTACTGGTGTTCAAGCTTTCCAGATTTGGTCGTAATGCGGCAGATGTTTTAAATTCTTTGCAGAGGATGCAGGATTTTGGAGTGAATCTGATCTGTGTAGAAGATGGAATTGACAGCTCAAAAGATAGTGGAAAGCTGATGATTTCTGTTCTGTCTGCGGTGGCGGAGATTGAACGAGAGAATATCCTTGTGCAAACAATGGAGGGACGTAAGCAGAAAGCCAGGGAAGGAAAATGGAACGGTGGATTTGCTCCATATGGCTATGAATTGGTAAATGGAGAATTGCAGATTGCAGAGGATGAAGCGGAAATTATTCGTCTGATCTATGATAAATTTATTCATACCAATATGGGAATCTCTGCGATTGCTGCATGGCTGAACCAGCATGGATATAAAAAGAAAAAACGACAGAATAATACACTGGACGCATTTGCCGCATCATTTATAAAAGGCGTTCTGGATAATCCGGTATACTGTGGAAAGCTGGCTTATGGACGAAGGAAAAACGAGAAAGTTTCTGGTACAAGAAATGAATATCGCATTGTAAAGCAGGAAAATTATATGCTGCACGATGGTATCCATGAAGGGATTATTTCGGAAACAGACTGGGAGCTGGCTCATCAAAAACGGGAAAAAACAGGTGTGAAATATGAAAAGACACATAGCCTCGATCATGAGCATATTTTATCCGGAATATTGAGATGTCCGTTATGTGGAAGCGGTATGTATGGAAACGTGAACCGAAAGAAAAAGAAAGACGGAACCTTATATAAGGATTATTTCTATTATGCCTGCAAACATCGTCGCCTGGTAGATGGTCATAAATGTGGATATCGTAAACAATGGAGCGAGGAGAAGATTAACAATGCAGTGGAAGAAGTTATTCGGAAGCTGGTGAAGAATCCGAAATTTGAAGAAGCAATTCTGAATAAAATCGGTTCAAGAATAGATACAGAAGAAATAGAAAAAGAGATTGAAAGACTGGAAAAACAGCACAGGCAGCTGACCGGAGCAAAAGCAAGACTTGGACAGCAGATGGATAGACTGGATATCATGGATAAATTTTATGAGAAGAAATATCAGGATATGGAGACAAGGTTATACCGTTTGTATGATGAGATTGAAGGCGTGGAGAACAGTATAGAAGAAGTCAAGAACCGCCTGTTGAATATCCGGCAACAGAAAATATCAGAAGAAAACGTCTATCAATTTCTTTTATATTTTGATAAACTATATGATAAGTTCACCGACCTGGAGAAGAAAGAATTTCTTAACAGCTTTGTAGAACAGGTAGACATTTACGAGCAGGAGCAGCCAGATGGCAGATTCCTGAAGCACATAAAGTTCCGTTTTCCGGTGTATTTTGGAGACAGGGAGACACAGGAACTTTGTTGGGATAACGAAAGTACCGTTGAGACGGTTGTCAAATTGTCCCTCAAAACAAATCAACCTAAAATTGAGGTTACAATGTGTCCTGATGAAGAAAGTAATTATACGCCAGAGGAAAAGGCTACTTATCAGAAGATTAAGGACTATGTGAAGGACAAGTATGGTGTGAATGTGCATACTTCTTATATTGCACAGGTGAAGCGGATGTGTGGTCTGGATATGGGCGAGAATTACAATAAGTCCAGGAAGGAGAATCCAGAGGTTAAACAGTGTCCGCAGGAGAAGGTGGAGTATATTAAGGATGCGTTGAGGTATTTTGGGTTGCTATAGGAGAGAATGATTATGAAGAGTAGTAATATTGAAGAATTCAATTTATTAGTGGATGAGTACTTGAAGCAGGATTCAAGATATGAGAGACAAATTAGGAATTTTCAGTCATTTTTAAAAGAATATGGTCTTGAAGACAAGGTATTCAATCTCTATGAAGATAATATAAATGATTTTTTTTGAATAT
>NZ_QUFB01000035.1 GCF_003478335.1 Clostridium sp. AM49-4BH | reverse complement strand
ATTAACTCCGCACAAAATAGTTAATGGAGCAATATCCACTTTAGCCCTTTCAAAACATTTATAATTTTCAAAACCAATTGATTGTAACATACTACATCTCCTAACAAAATTGATATTTATTTAATATATGGGAGCAAACCTAATTGCTCCCTATAAAATTATATCAAATATATTCAGATACTTCTACAAAAATCTTATTTCTTTGCCACTGTTCGTCTCTTCCAGATCATCACCGCTGCACCAATTACCATAAACAATCCTGCTGCAATCGGAAGTATTGGCATGTTTCCACCTGTCTGTGGTGTATCCGGCACTTCCGGAATCGGTGCATCTTTAACAGTCACTGTCTGCACCTTTCCAGTGTCTTTGATTGTCAACTGTACCGGCTTCGCTAACTGATAACCAGATGGAGCGGAAACCTCTGTAAAGGTGTAAGTCTCTCCTACGACCAGTTTTCCGGTGATGTCGTAAGCATCATCTTTTGTAACAAATTTCATCACTTTATTTCCTTTGGAATCTGTTACAACAAACTTTGCACCGCCAAGAGCCTGTCCTGTCTCCTTGTCCAGTTTCAAAAGCTGGATATGTGTCTGCTCATCCACCATAATGATCTTATCATCAGTATGATCAGCAAAAGTTCCGTCTTTCTGTTTCACGGTAACTACAGATGTATAAGAAATACCTGTTTCGCCGGATACTGCACTTCCGCTGGCCGGATTTACCGTAACTGCACTTCCGCTTGCTACTGTATCTGTTGGATCTACTGCTGCAGAAGATGCCATCACAGACTTTATCTGATAGGTGATCGCATCTGCAGTAACATATCCGTCTGCAGGTCTTGTTTCTGTCAATGTATACTCTTTATCGTGGAACAGTCCTCCTACAAGAAGATTTCCCTTCTCATCGAACGAATACTTAAAATTCTGGTAACCGTCCTTCTCTGTTACATATACTTTGACTGAATCCTTATCCCCTGATGTCCAACTGATAACTTTCTTGCCGGATGCATCCGTAATCTCCAGTTTACAGCCATCAACCTCTTTCGAGCCTGTCACATCAACCTTACTGACCACATTGGTTGTCTGTGTGTTTTCTTTTTCTGCTTTTGCTGTGATCGTCTTTGTCTCTGCATCCTGATACTCCAGATGAATATTGATCGGCGTTGTATCCATATAGTAGCTGTCGGACACAGACAGCTCCTGCAGATAATAGTCTCCGGAATTTAACTTCAGACCAGCAGCATCGTTTGTTGGCATCGGAGAAGCTATCGCACTCAGATCTAACCCCGGTGTCACTTTCGGCTGTGATGGTACAAATGGCAGTCCTGTTGCCGCCGGAGTGCTTGTTGCCGCAGCTTCACTTCCGGCTGTTTCTGCAGAAGCAGACTTTGTATAAAGCTCACTCATAAGCGGCAGTTTCTTATCTGATACAACACTTCCATCCGCACCTGTAGTTAAGGTCGCAAGCTGTGTTCCCGCATCTACGATCTTTTCCCCGGCATAATTGTAAATATCGTGCTTGGAATACAAACCAAACTGTGCTCCTTCAATGGATTCCTTCGTCTTTGCATCCTGCTTAATCAGTTCCAGCTTCGTGCCGGCGAATTCGTTTTTGATATGGAGCAGTCCCTTGTCATCGGTTGCATCGGTACTGTTAAGGACATATTCGTCCTCCCCATCCTGCCACTTAAATTCCAGAGACCACTCTTTGGTATCCGGATACACATATCCGTATGGTGTCTTTGTCTCTTTCAGCTTATATTTTCCTAATGGCAGCGACACATGAATGGTTCCGTCTTCATCCATTGTATAACCGGTAATGCCACCGCATTCCGATGTAAATTCCACACCTTTTCCGGTTGTAAGAACAGCCACCTTATCACCATCTTTGAACCATGTGTCACGGACATTATCGGTACTCTGTCCGTCCTGTGTCACAATATCTCCATCCGCATAAAGGGTAAATTCCACACCATCCAGTTTTACATCCTCAAAAATAAACTCCTGTTTCTCCTTATCCCAGCCTTTTAATACCTCGCCGGTTTTTAAGAGATTCAATTGTCCTTTTGTTTCCTCGTTCAGATACTCCAGCGTGATCGTTACATGATGATATCCATCTTCATCAATGTAACTTTCATAATTGTCCGCCTTGCTGTTTACCACAACCTCCACATACTGATGGTTGATGTGCATACCATCTGCAGCAGCCACTTCATAAATATGATAAGTTCCGGAACGAAGGGAATCTACAGTTACCACTTCACCGGATTCATCACAGATAAAGGTGTCTGCTGTCTTTTTCTCGCCATCTTCCATGTATTCCTGTGTTACCAGTTCTTCCTTTCCATCTACTACCTGATAGATCTGATAACTGGTTCCCGGCTTCAGTACTGTTTTCTCCGTGTTCTTGTCTTTCTTGATGATCTTAAAATACGCCTTGAATAACTCATTGACCTTTTCAAACTCATATACCTTTCCATTTTCTGTTACCCTTGCTTCAAAGTCATCGACATAATAGGCATCCACATCTCCGGAATCCACCTGATGCACTACATAAGTTCCATAGACCAGATCGCCGGTTACAGCATAGCCGTCTGCATTTGTTTTGATCGTTGCTCTCTCATCATCGGCGCAATTATCATAACTGCCCTTCGACTTCAAATACACCTGAAAAGTTGTGTTATTCTCCGGGTAATACTCTTTCTTCGTCGGATCATAAGACTTCTTTTTCACAGCAATCTTTCCTTTGATCGGTATATCTGCGAAATTAGTCTGAAACAGAATCGGTGTAAATTCATCTGTTTTAGCGAAAGCATCAATCTTTAATTCTTTGACTTCATCACTAAGTAAAAAGCCTGTCGGGGCTTGTATTTCTTTCAGGTAATAGGTATTACCGCTTCTGAGATAATCGGTTGTTAATTTTCCTCCACTAATTCGATAGACATCTGCGGTTTTTGCATTGCCTGCAGCATCAAATACCTTTGCTTTCTGTGTGCATGCCTTATCGGAATACAACTGGAATACCGCACCATCCAGTGTTGCATCTCCATGAGCCGAACCGTCTGCAGAACCGCCAGACTTCTTCGCCACTACGATCGTTGCCTTTTTATACTTATTGGTGATCGTTGTCATATACGCCTTGCTGTACTGCGTTGGATGTTCCACCAACTTGTCCGGCCAGTCTCCATTACTGTTTTTCTGCCAGCTATTTGCTTCTTTCAGGGTAATCTTTACCCCTTTGACCATTGCCGGATCTAAGAAAATGTTCTTATTGTTTCCAACACTGTCCTCTGTCAAGGTATAAGAGTTGGAAATATCTTTTATCTGCGAATTCAGATCTTTTCTGATCAGATCCTCAGCCTCTGCTTTTGTCATGTTCTTTCCGAAGTGAACCCCCTGCTTGTATCCGTCATCTTCCAGAGCTTTCTTGGCAGCTTTTTTTTGGTCTGCATTCATCGACGCTAAAGTATTATCCGTATAATAAGCCATCTCATCTGCTTCCAGACGATAAGTCATTCTCCAGGCAACGGTCCCACCATCTGTTGTGAGTCCGCTTACTTCAAACTCCGTATTATCATCTTCATCCGCAGAATTAGCACTCTCTCCACTGCGATCATACTTTCCAAAGGAATATAAGTCATCCAGATTGTCTGCTGATAAAGTAAACTTAATGCCGCCTAGTCCTTTCCCATCTTCGTCCTGCTTATGCAATGTAATTCTCTGACGGTAATAGGTATGATCTGTTATCGTTTTGTAATTTGGATTCTGTAAAATATCTGCATCAACTGTGATCAATTTCTGATAGCCTTTTGTTGCTCCGGTCTTTTCCCACATGGTTGCCTGTGCTTCCCATGCTCCTGTTGGCTGAAAGATCTGTTTATAAAGATCTGCTACAGTCTTATTCGGAAAATACCCGGTATTTGCTTTTACCTGTTTGATCACATTTTTCAGATTTGCTTCAGAAGTATTTCCCTCTGATACCGCCCAAATAAGCGCCTGACCAAGAACAAAGCCCTTCTTTGCCCGATTACAGTCATTAACATAAAAACGGATAATCTTTGCATAGTAACCATGTTTTTCTCCACCGGTATTTTGATTCCAGGTATGAGTATCCGTCACCTGATAAGTATTTCCAGTATGACAAGTTTTGCCAAGACTGAGACAAAATGCAGTCTTACTGCCAACATTGATTTTCCACCATGTTCCCGTTTTCGTCTTTGAACCGACATCGACATTTCCTAATCTTCCATAAGAAGATACCTTTGTTTTTGCCGTCGTTGCTGCACTGACGCTTACCGTATTTTGTGGCAGTAATCCGCACAGCATAGATAATGCCAACAAGCCTGTCAGCATCTGCTTACATCTCTTCTTTACTTTTGATTTCATGATAAACCTCATTTCTACGCATATTTCTTTTTTCCGCATCCACTGCGTCAGGATGCAGACTGATCTGTTATCCGGACTTTTTCTGCCCTATCCGGTGGTGGGCGGATGAGAAATGGCATCTTTTTTCCTCCAATCAAAAAAGCAGGAAATGTATTGACTTTCTTACATACATTTCCTGCTTCGTTATCAGTTACTATATGAAATTTTAATTGCCTGAAAGAATGATCTCCCTTGGCATATCTTTCGTTACTGTTATAGTTACCTTTTCCGCTTTATCATATCCATCCGGTGATGTCTTTTCATAAAACACATAGGTTTTACCAAGTTCCAAGACAATCTGCCTTCCAGACTCCCCTACCGTAATTCGTTTGCTTGTGTTCCATCGGTCGTTTTCCTCATAATAACCGATGGTAGCACCATCAATATACTGTCCGCTTGCTTTATCCTGACGCTTAATGGTAACAACTATGTCTGAGCTGTCCTGTTTTCGTTTGGAAATGTTTTCTGGAGATCCATCGTAAAAGACCGCACACCAGGTATCCTTGTAGCGGGCAATCGCACCACATTGATAGTCTTTATTCAACAGATTCCGGTAATGCCCCGGACTATGCTTCCACGAAAGCATTACTTCTTTAGCACTTGTCTGTCCACTTGCCATATTTTCTCCCAAAGATATGTTATTGCTTACCAACATATCTCCAAATAGTCCTGCATATCCCGTTGAAGATTTTTGTGTCCATCATATCCACTGTGTTTTAGCGGTACAGGGCAAAGCGATATAACTTATCCGACCACGTCAGTGCCTTTACACCTTTCTCTGCCCGGTACTTGTTCTGGATTACAAATGTTTCCTTTGCCTGTGCCTTATAACCATCCTGTCCTTTTCCGATCACCTTGATGCTGTAACGGTACACCCGCACCTTTTTGTGCCCTTTATACAATCGGATTGTCACGGTAGTTCTTCCGCCGGCTTTGCCCTTCAGGTAAATATACTTTCTGCCTTTTGCCTTTGCCTTCAGCACCTTTTTGTTTTTCACACGGACTTTCACTTTGGAATAGTTCTTCAGCTTTGTCGGCGCAAAGCGGATTCCTGCCGAATCCTTGTTTAAGTCGATGGTCATCTTTTTATTCAGCACTTTTGCTTTTGCATCTGCCGTAACAGGCTGCGTCATAAGCACCATCATCGCCATAAAAAATACCATGCCTGTTTTCATCATTTTTCTCATATCGTTCACGCTCCTTGCTGTACGCTGGTCATTCCCAACAATGTAAATTATACTGTATTTTTCTGTCGATTAAAATATATTTTTCAGTTTGTCATAGTCAATCAAATCTTTACTTCCGATCCTCTTGTCGAGTTCGGCTAAAAGTTGTTGATTGCATTCCTGTACCACCAACCGGATGTGATCCATAACATCATCTTTCTCCGGAGATATGCCTTTATGCCTATAATAATAGATCACCGCTTCCCGGATATAAGCACTTTTGTTGTCTGTACTTTCAAGAATGTTATAGACCAGTCTGTGCTTCGGATTATCCAGCCGGAGTAGTACCGGAATTCTGGCAGACTTGTCCTTATTATCCACTGCCACCACCTCCTGTATCACCGGCTTTACTTCCTGCTCCATAAAAATCATACATCACACGGTTACTGATATCCAACTCACCCTGCGATTTTGCCTGGTAAAGTACCGTTAGCATATATGCCTTATGGTTATGTACCTTCGTCACCTGTTTTTGATATTGGTCGATCGCATAATCAATATCACATCGGTTCAGTTTCAAAAGCCGTGATTTCACAACCGCAGCCGGTTTGTCCTCTCCCATTACCCGCAGCACCGGTTTATGGGTATTCAAAATATCATAAAGCACATCCTTGACCGTGTTGATCGAATTATCCTGCACAGCAGAAACATACTTTGGTTCCAGTTCATAATGCTGCTCTATAAACTCCATCGAATAGTCCTCACGCATCACCTTCTGATCCTGATATTGATTATGATTAGGATTAAATATATTAGTCTTTATATCAGGATTTATATTATAGTCTTTATTATTGTTACCCCCATTTGCGTTGCTACCGTAACCGTTATTACCGTTAGCGTACTACCGTAAGGGGGGTAACGGTCATCTTTACCGTTAGTACCAAAAGGGGGGTAACGGTGATTTTCTTCTTTTTCTGCAACCGGATCGCTGATATTTTCAGTCGAACCCTGTTCATTCTCTTCTTCAGATAAATCCGCCTGCCGCTTCTTTTCTGCTCTTGTCAGATTGTTACTGGAAACCGTTCCATCGCAGCTATGATATAGTGTATGTGGTCCGAGATCCGGTTCATCTAACAACTCATACTCAGCCCGCCATACACCATTATCCGGCATAAAGTGAACCTTCAAGTATCCAAAATCTTTTAATTCTTTCCACGCACTATCAAATGCCTTTTTCCCTTCTTTGGTCAGATTTCGGAAATCTTCTTTTGTCCATTTCTTATCCGGCATGGAGATATATGCCTGTATGACAAGATATAGTCCCTTTGCTTTCAAAGAAATGTTCGTGTCTCTGGTAATCTCATTTTGAACGACTGTAAATCCTTTTTTACTTCGGAAGAAACCTTCTGCCATGTTATCACCTACCTGCCATTGACCGGTTGCTCCTCATCCGAAACGGATGAAAAATCACTGTCTTTATTTGCCAGTTTCTCCGCACTTTTCTTCTGTGCAAATTCAACCTCTTCTGTAATGATACTGAAACCATAGACCTTGCTTCCCTCTTTGGTCGTATAGTTGTTATTCTGCACCCGTCCAATGACTAATACACGGGAGCCGCTGTGAAAGTATCTCTCGACAAATTCCGCCTGCCTTCCAAAGGAAGTGCAGTGAAAGAAATCGGCATCGGCTTCTCCATCACGCTTTGCCCGCCGGTTTACAGCAAGGTCAAATTTAGTAATGACAACTTCCCTTCCATCCTCTGCTGTCTTTCTCGTAGTTTTGGGATTTCTCGTCATATTTCCAAGTAAAATAATCTTATTCATTCTGCGCACTTCCTTTCTTTCGTTTCCATGTTTCCAACAATTCAAAAATGATATTCATCATTTCCTCTTCTGTGGTTTCTTCCTCAAAATACTCTGACAGTCGTTCATTTTTCAGAGTAATTTCCTTTTTTCTCTTCTGCTTCTGAGCAGAAGTCAGATAGCGTTCCAAGATCTGCTCATTAAACTTTCCATCTACACTCAATTGCTTTATGGTATTTGCCTGTACTGTCGACAATTTCATTTTGTGCCTGCAAATAGCATCATACACCGCTTCCTGCTCTTTCTCCGGAAGAACCGATAAGCTGACCCCTTGAACCATTCCAAGCTGTTTATTATCTACCAACGCCAGAAGATCATCATTCAGTCTTGCAAGCCATATATATCTCTGAATCAGTTTATAATTCTCGCCACTTTCCTCCGACATCATCTTCAGACTGTTCCCAGCTTTTCCCTGATTCTTCATGGCATCATATTTGATCTTATATGCCTTTGCCTTTTCACTCGGTCGGATGTTTTCTCTCTGAATGTTAGAATCCACCATAACCAGACTGGCTTCATCATCATCCATCTCTTTTACAAATACCGGCATTGTCTCAAATCCAAGCAACTCGCACACATGCTTTCTTGTATGTCCGGCAATGATTTCATAACCGCCTTCTTTATGTTTCCGGACAATTCCCGGCACCAACACCCCATGCTCTCTGACGCTCTCAATCATTTCTGCTAATTCCTCATCCGAACGAATCTGAAACGGATGATTATGAAATTCATGCAGTTCTGAAAGCGGTATCTCTTTCACATCACCTGCTTCCGCAGTCTTTTCCATTTTATTTCCACCAAAGAGGTCATCAAAACTCGTCAATTTTACATTTTCTAATGCCTTTGTTCTACTCATGAGCGATTACCTCCTCTGTCAATTTCTCGTAAGCCTGCGCCACCGGATGCTTCTTATCCAATGTAAAGATGCTCACTCCCGCAGCCGATGTCTCAGCAGCTTTCACAGAAAACGGTATTTTACTTTCAAAGATAGGAATTGCATCCCCATAATACTCCCTGATCAACTCCATAATATCCTTTGCATAGTTCGTTCTTGCGTTCAACATGGAGATTAAAATCCCTTCAAATTTGATTTCCGGATTCAAGTGTTTTTTCACACGGCAAATCGTTTTGATCAACTGCTCCAGTCCCTTTACCGGCAAATAAGCTGCCTGCACCGGAATCAAAACACTGTCCGATGCTGTTAGCGAATTTACTGTTATCATTCCTAAACTTGGCATACAGTCAATGAGAATGTAATCATAGAACTCTCTCATGCTTTCCACATATACTTTCAAGACAAACTCTCTACTCATGGCATTTACAAGCGAAACATCCACTCCTGACAGATCAATGTTACATGGCATAAGGTCAAGTCCCTCTTTATGATGGATGATTCCTTTCGTTACATCCACCTCCTTGTCCATGATGATCTGCTCCATGATACTCGGAAGTGCAACTTCCAGTTCATCCGGATTTTCAATTCCGAGACTCTGTGACAGATTTCCCTGTGGATCTGCATCAATCACAAGCACTTCCTTTCCTGCTCTTACTAAGCCAACCCCAAGATTTGCGGTTGTAGTGGTCTTGGATACGCCACCTTTCTGATTGCATATAGCAATTACTTTACACATAATTCTGACCCTCCGTATTCTATAAATTATTATTTCTTAGTTTCTTGATGTTTTTCTTTTTGACATAAATACATTGTCAAATATAAGCGATAAAATTTGTTATTATCACACTGCATAAAATTCGAAGTGTAGTTAATCTGGTACCTCGGATTTTTTTTTAACAACTTCATCATTCTTCTCAGCTCTTTTTTGTTACCCTGTAACCTGATTTTTAACATCAAACTTACCTCCATTTCTAAAAAGCGGAATAAAAAAACACATCGTTTATTGATGTGTTTTAAAAAATTATTTAAATCATACTAGAGCTTAGCTTCAAACTAATCAAAAGGTGTAAAAAAGGTGTAATTTTAGTTAGATGGTGTTTCATTGTGCCCTAAATGTTGACATTGCCATATTATTTTGAAATATTGCCGTGGCAGATGAATAGTACTTTAATCATAGCTTTATTTCTCCTTGTTTTGCCCCGGAATGCCCCGTTTTGCAAGGAATTTCGAGGATTTTTTGTTATGCTCTGAAATGTGTGAATGTGGCAAATCAGAGCAAGCTTTAGCAAGTTATTACTACCGCTTAGTAGTAAAGTTAGTAGTAAAAGGGATGGGTTACTACTAAGGATTTTCAATTTACCATTTTACTTATTATTAAAAAAGCCAAGAAACAATTCTTGACTTTTCATAGGCTCATATACTTCATTTTCCTAAATCACAATGCCTTTATTTATCATTCGATATTGAACCGACGATATAATTGACCCTTCCATTACATCATTATTCTTTAAAAAAGCACAACTTAAAGCCCTAAAATCACTTGACTTAGGTATTCGTACAAATTTTCCATCAACCAATTTCCCATCTATCAATGAAAATTCCATGTATCTTTTCTCTGTATTTCCTACATGTAATATTTCATCAATAAGGATTTTGCAATCTCCTATCTGTGAATTCAAGCTGTGAGCGATACCATCAAGAAATTCATATGGCGATTCAGATTTGCACAATACCACAAGATAATGATATTCCAGATTATCTGCCAAACCTATCACTTCAAAATCTTTTGTCATAATACCGCTCCTTTCTTTCTATATTCTATGATTTACTTCTAATAGAATAATATTCATCTATTAACGCTACTACATCTCGAATTATAACATGCGCTTCAGTTACTGTTTTTATAATTCTTGTAGTATCCTCGCCCAATGGATTATCCCAATGAAACATTGTATGTCTATTATCACGATAAAATCTATAACACTTACATAAATATTTTTGAATTTCTTTACTTGGCGGATTCTCTAAAAACTGTTCTTTTATCACATAGCCAAATTCTTTCTCCTTAAATACAAAAAAAGTATCATAGTCTTTATCCTCTTTTCGAATAGGAAAACCATTTTCTTGAAGTGCTATTTTCAATATACCTTCTAAAGGTCTAATAGCTGGCTCAACCAAAAAATTAGCAACATACACGTCTCCATTAATCTGAAGATTATAAACTGCCTGATGTAAATAATTCGTAATCTCTCCCGGCAATTTACCCAATGCGTGTGGAAAATATTTTTCAAATTCCGATTGAACAACATCCTTATCTACATTTAAATTATGAACTGTATTAAGAAACTCTGGTATCTCATCTGCATCAAGCAGCTCAATAATATACATTGTAAAAGAGTTAAACAAGTCCTCTTTTCTTCCACTTATCCATATCTTATTCTTATTTGTGTAATAATTTACATATAATTTTTGCTTAGTAGGTTTACTAATCTGTAATTCATATTGGATTCCATGTGGTATTTCTTTTTCATATACCACTAAATCATCACAATCCTCTTTTAATAAATCCAATATTCCCACCAAATCCTCTTGCTTGATTCCAGTAGCAACTACTCCATTATCCTTATTTGAAATAGATCCTGCTTCAATTAATCCAAGAGCAGTCTTCGCTAAATTATCAGCCAATTCATTATATGTATCGCCAGAATGAGCCTTTACCTTAACAAATCTAACACTTACTTTATCTTTTATACTATTATAATATTTCTTATAATCCTTGGTTCCCTCCTGTTTTGCCTGCCATGCACCAGTACACCAAGCAGCAATCCCTTCATAATCGTAAAAAATATCAATAGCTTTTATATTTCGTTCTAAACAAAAGTGCATTACTCTTTTTGCACCCTCAATTTCACCTGCTACATTTCTCATTTTAGCCATATCGCTATCATTGAATTTTTCTGCGAAATGTTCTTCTCCACCATCATAAAAAACGATTGCCCCGTATGCATATTCATTCGTATCTGGATTATATGAACCATCTACATAAGCTACAGCTTCAGAATCAGTATATATTCTTTTTACAGAATCTGTTTCTTTACCAGAGCCAACATCTCCTCTCAAAAACTGCTCAGCTTCTTCTTGGGTATCAAAACTTTTGTAAACAGCACCCGAAAAGCCATTAATATTCTGTTGACACTCCCCCCATGTCAAATACACTCCCGGAACAAAGCCGATTTTTACCGCATAGTATTTTTTACTCTTTTTCCCCATGACAATTCCTCCACATCAGATGGATATATAATTATATTACCACTCGCTCTTTCTGTCAACACTTTTCATCCATCAAATCACTTTAAACATCTTCTGCGACATCGGTTTCTCTTTCTTCTGCTCAACCTCTGCCTGCGCCTTCCTATACTCTTCCATCCGTTTCAATTCTTCCTCAGCATCATCGAATCCGATATGCGTGTACACATTCATTGTAACCGATATATCCGAATACCCCATGAGGTACTGCAGCGTCTTTGGACTCATTCCCGATTTTGCCATATTTGAATAATAGGTGTGTCGGCATATATGAGGTGTAATGTTTGGCATCTGCACCCGGTAGATGTCATTGTATCTGCCGACCATATGATTAAAGCGGTGTTGCAGATGCTTCACATAGTCTTCAATGTCAAAGGCATTTTTCGGGTCAAAATCGGACAGCTCTTTGTACCGCTTATGCTTTGTTATATCAAACTTATCTGAGAAAAAAGGTCTCACGCCCCTAAGCTGCATGATACATTTTCCGCCGTCCATGACCGCTATCTCATCCTGACTCATAAGCTCTTTTCCGGTCTTTTGATAATTCAGACCGTAGGACTGGCTCGTACCTCTTGTATCCGAGGTATTATAAAGGTCAATCGTTTCTTTACCCAATACTTCCGCCAACTCTTTTAAAGTGGTCTTTTCCTTTCCTCCAAGGAATAATGTGGTATCACAGTTGCCCTCTATAGTGTCTGCATTGTCCTTATAAATCGCCTTGAGCTGGGATTTTGACTGCAAAATAATAGAAGCTGATATTTCACGGCTACGGATTGTAGCGATCAGCTTCTCAAACTGTGGAATCTGCCCGATGTTCGCAAACTCATCAAGGAGCATACGCACATGGACCGGGAGTCTTCCGCTATAAACATCATCTGCTTTATCACAAAGCAGGTTAAAGAGCTGTGAATACATGATTGATACCACAAAATTAAATGTGGCATCGGTATCAGAAATAATAACGAATAATGCTGTCTTTTCCTCTCCCAGAGTATCAAGCTCCAGCTCGTCATATTCCATAAGGTCACGCAGCTCCTTAATATCAAATGGTGCTAACCTCGCACCGCAGCTAATCAAGATTGATTTCGATGTCTTTCCGGCAGCAAGTTTGTACTTCTTGTACTGTCTTACCGCAAAATGATTGGTTTTTTCTGCTTCCAGCTCCTCAAACAATAAGTCCACGGCATTTTTGAAGTTCTCATCGTCCTCTCTGGCTTCGCTGGCATCAATCAAATCAATCAGCATTGCGAAATTCTGCTCCTCCTCCGGAGCTTCATACCAGATATAAGCGATAAGCGCAGTATAGTAGAGCTTTTCAACCTTGACCCAAAAGTCCTCACCGGATTGCTGTCCCTCTCCTTTGGTGTTAACTATAATCGTGTTTACAAGTTTCAAAATATCCTTTTCGCTCCGAATGTAGGCGAAAGGATTGTAATGCATGGATTTAGCAAAGTTTATGGTATTCAAAACTTTTATCTTGTACTTGCCCCTTTTTAACGTCTTTCCGCACTCAACCAATACCGTTCCTTCCGGATCAGTGACAACATAAGACGAGTGCATCTGCATCAGGTTCGGCTTCACAAAAAAGCGAGTCTTACCGGAACCGGAGCCACCGATAACAAGAATATTTTTATTTCTTGCGTACTTCGGCTCTTTCGGTCTGCCGGACATCATCAGCCGTTCCGTCTGTGTCAGAAGGACATTATTTTCAAACACAGCGTCCATATATGGCTCTATGTCCTTGGCATTTTCCCACCTTGCGGAACCGTATTCTACGCCCTGCCGGAACTTCTTGGCATTCTTGGCTTTGTAATACACCACAAGTCGCAGTGCTATGCCACCTGCCACACCAATCAATTAATCTCTTGGGTGTAAGCTGGGCAATGGATTGGCAAACAGCTTATCAAAACGGTTCATGACTGCCATCATCTTATCAGAAGCATTTGTACCTTCTGATACTCTCCACAGCCATGCAACCTTATCACAGAAATATCCAACAAAGATATAGGACAGATTCAAAAGCACCAGCTTCTTGGTATCCATACCGCCTGCTTTTGCTTTCAGATTTTTCGGGATAGCCTTCAGGTCTTTGGTTATGCCTTCAATGATGTTACTCAAAGGCTCTGCCCCCTGTCCTTATTCTTTTCCCGGCTCCGTTCCCTGTTCTTATTCTGTGATACTGCATCCCTAAAGCGTTTCAGTTTCTCCCGTACGGAAGTTCTGCCCTTTCGTTTCTCATTACCATAAACAAATCCCTTGAATGCCTGTTCTACCGCATCGGCATCCCTGCCCTTGAAAAATACCACATATTTCGGCGGGTGCGTTGTCTTGTCTTTCTTGACAGCGAAATCAACATTATATTTACGAGCTACCCGCTCAAAGGATTTGATATTGCCGTCCGTCACTTCGATAGATGAAACTCCCACGCCTTCGCCAACCAGCTTTTTCACAGAAGTTTTACCATGCGTTTTCTGTGTTTTCTGCCTGCGATGGTTCAGATACATCTGCATTGCAACCCTCAAGACGTTGGCATCCAGTTTAGCGGTCTTAATTACAAGAGCGATTGTTCTCTGCGTTACTTCCTCTTGCATAAGTACCTCCGTTCTGCATTTGCTGTGCGTATGCTCCGCTAAGGTGGAACATACAGCCTATGTAATAAATATCTCATAACTCTCCTTTCCGCTTCTGGACATCGTGTCCAAAAGCAATAAAAAAAGGCAGCTACAAATCTCTCGACTTATAACTGCCCTGACGCTGTTTCTGTTTTATACCTTTTATTATATTACAGATATTTTTTATTCATCTATCTGCATATCTTTCAACCAATAAAATTCTTTATTGTTAAACGAAATTGCAATCGGGTATTCATCATCAAATAAAGATAGTGCTCCTAATACCAACTTACGACTCAATAAATTTTGATGCCCCTTTTTCTTCATTTCTTCAATATAAGTTGGAAATGAATAATTTTCTTCTAACTCTGTATTCATTGTATGCAAAATTGGTGCTGTTAATATATTAGAAAATTGCACAAATAAGTTTTCTTTTAGCCTTTCAATCACTATCGTATCATCATTGTCCTTACGAGTAACAATCTGCTCTTGATTAGACATTGCATTTTCTATGGTTTCAAGCACAATACTCAAAAAAACATAGCTACTATTATTTGATGATATCAAAAATTTTCGCTTTCCATTTACTTTTACGGCAATACGAACTGCATTTCCATACTCATTTTTTATTCCACAAATACCTTCTTTTGATTTTGAATAAGTAGTTACGATTTCAAGACCCTTTTGAAATAAAAATAATCTTTCCCCAAAAATCTCATTCATTTCAGATTTGAAATAATCCTTTTCTAGCGAAATCTTGCAACCCCTTTTCAAAATATATTCACTACTAAAAAGCATCCAGAGTCCTGCTAATTTTATAGCAAAAAAGCATTCATGTGAATGTTGTCGAGAAAACTCTTCCTTCTCTTCAACCAAATTACGTGTAAAGGATATTTCATGATCTTTAGATGATTTCACCTCAATTGACAACTTTCTTCCTTGTACTGTCTCAACAAAAAAATCTGTTGTTTTGGTTTTTGTTACTTGTGCAATGCCTTCTTCGATTCCAGAAAACGACTCAACCCATTCTAATGCATACAAAATTACAATAAATTCGTCTTCATTATCTAATCCAACCAGTCTTTTTTCATCATCTTCTGTTATTCCTAATAGCTCTTTTAATTCTATTCTTTTCGCTAAATTCAACGATTTGGCTGTTTGATGATAATTATGAAGTGCTTGTATTGGTGTATTACTCATAACATTTCACCCTCCTTTTTCAAAACCTGAATTACTATTAGCTCTTGGTTACTTAATCTTTACAACCTCAGCATTTAAGATTTTTGATGTTTTAAATACTTTTGAAATATCACGTATATCTCCAATATTCAGTTCCAAATGATCCTTTTCGCAATTTTGTGTATGAACCAAAAATCTAAACTCTTGTTGATAACAATACTTTTTCCGCTTCCAATATGCAATATTATGCATTCCGGAAAGCAAGGATAAAATTAGATTCAATGAATCTTGTGTTTCGTCATAATATTGGACAAATCCACCATATATTTCATATCCCTCTTTTAATGCAGCAGTACGCAATCTATTGAAAAACTCATCTTTATCCAATATTAGTAATGCTGTATCTCCAAAATTCTGAATATTTTCTTTTTGTTCATCAGTAAAACTGAAATTTTTACTGTATGGATTAACACCAAACATACAATAAGCATAATCGTTAGATGAAGTTGTTTGTATTAGTTCATCTTTAATCTCTATTTTCTCACCTGTATCGGGTAAAATAAATTTCCCTTCATTGATATGAAACATAGCTTCAAATGAATCACCAATAACTTCATCTCCGTTATCACTTTCATGATTTCGAAACCATTCTAATGAATTCATATAAATCAACCCGTTTTGTAAACTCTCAATCCGTTCTTCACTCTGAAACTTAATCAATGGGAACCCTTTAACTACCATATCAATCCCTCCTAATCTCTATTTTTTATTAGAATCCTCTAAAATGATGCAAATCACAACTTAATTCTTCATTTTTCTTGATAAAATCTAGTAAATAAGATTCTGTGATTATAAACTGTTGGTTTCCATCTTTAACACGTGTTTTTGTAGCCAACATTTGTTCATTATCACTTGTTATCTGAAAACTATGAATGATTCGATTTCTCATATCGACAAGCTCTTCAAAAAGATTTGCTATTTTTGTATCAGATTTTTGGGTAATAGTATTTTTAATCGGCGTTGACAATCTTCCTGATTCTAAATCCATCAAATCATACCAACTATACTGACTATTATCATCTGAACGTAAAATATTTTCTATAACAAATGCATTATTAGCATTAAATGCACACAATGCACTTCCTAACAGCTCCCGATATTTCTTTGAAGGCAATGCTTGCCTCGTATAGTTCTCATACATAATTTTCACCTCAACCAATAATTTATTATCATGACTCTATTGAAGGAAATAAATTGTGCAAAACTCTGCATACATTTTTGCATTATTCAATCTAACGCTGTCCAATAACAACGCTTGAAACAAAACCTCCCCTACATTCTCCAGCCTTACCATTCCATATTCTTTTTCCGTAAAGCCTTCAATCTGCATCTCCTGCATAGCAGCTTCCTTTCTCACCACCAGACAATGCGTATATAATGCCATGATATACTTGTCCGACATCAGAAAGGCGTATGTTTCGTTCCCTTGATATGTATATCGACACTTTTCCAGATTTTCTTGCGGTATATCGAAATAACATCTGACCTTTTCTAGATATACATCTCCATTATACTGCGCTTTAGCTTCTTTGCATACCTTCTGATTGTTGCAAATATATTATTTTTCTCTACGGCTGTCCTAGTTCGCTTAAATACGTTTTTTTTCCCTCGCAGGTCCATATAAACATTATTTAGGATAGTTTTTCCGGCATACTGGCTGAAATCACCTATTCTCAGCAAATAGGATAGCACCTCCAGCAATTTTTCCTTTGATGTTATCTCCTGATACGAATAATCTCCAAATTCAATATGATCCAGCTTCAAAGGGCAGCTCCCCTTCGCTATCTCACGCTCCATTACCCTGTTAATATCTCTCATTGATTCCATCTATATATCTCTCCTTCCCGCTTCTGGACACCGTGTCCAAAAGCACAAAAAAAAAGCAGCTATAAGTATTTCACTCATAACTGCCCTAACGCTGTTACCTGTTTATTCTATTCCTGCCGTTTTTGCAAATCCGGCTTTTCTATTCATAAGTTTCTCTTGTTTCTCCTTTGGCAGACACCGGAATATCTCATGATATCCCATTCCTGCCATCGGTGTTCCTTTTGCCAGAAGAAAAAGCTGCGTGTCAAACCATTCCTCCCACAAGTTCTCAAACATGCTCCGGCTATCCGTAAAGGTAATTGCATCTTCAAAACCTTGCGGCGGTCTATAATACTGTAACTTGACAAAACCGTATCTTCCAGCATCCACAACAAGTATATTTTCAATCTCATACAGCTCTGCAAAAGCATCTGCAACTTTTCCGCATTTCTCCCTTTCATCGTCTGTAATGTATTTTTCTTTCACAATTAACCATCCTCCTGTTTCAAAACCACACTACTTGCATCTATATCCTCATTCTTCAAAAAAATCATTATCGTCTTTACCATTTACATATTTTATGGTGCATACACGCACCATATCATTATAAGTTGAACTGAATTTTTATCCAGTCCAAGAGGATTTTCTCTTTTTTACTTTTCTTGCAAACAGCCTAAAAGATTATAACTTTTCTAACTTTTCCAAAAACGCAACATAAAATTCCCGTTCTTTAATACAAGCTTGCTGAACCTCTATACTTTTGGGAGTGTATACTACCGGGTGATCCAAATTATAAAGTGCTTGTTTCGTTGCCTGGATTGCAGATTCTGTTGTATTGCCCAAAATATCCAGATTATCCACATCTCCTTCTCCCTTAAGCTGTTTGTTAAGTCTTTGCACCATCATTTGCGATATGTGGCTTAACATTCCCTAAAAGCCTTGATTTTAAGCCTTTTCAGCCGAAAGTACGGTTTCTGGGCAAATTATAGCATATTGTTGCAAGTCTATTCTTACAATTCCATCAGAAAATGTTCATGCAGCGCACGTTTCACCTGATCGAAATTACCTTGCTCCGGACATTGGATGGAAACAACCAATCCCTTCTCTGGGAGAATCGTTGTAATCTGTCCGAATGCACCATCAGCACGATAGGATCCTGGATATGGACTGATCCAGAACTGATAGCCATATCCTACATGCCAGAGATCTGCAGATGGCTCGAAGGTAAATTTCGGGGTGGACACCTCCTGCACCCAGTCCCTGCTGACAATCTGCTCGCCCTTCCAGTTACCCTCAGCCAGATAGAGCTGTCCCAGTTTCATCATCTCGGTACAAGTCAGATACATACCTCCGCCGCCATTCGGATGTCCCTGTGGATCATGCTCCCAGAGCGGCCATCCCATATCAAGGGGCTGAAATACCTTCTCATACAGATACTCTCCCATCCGCTTGCCAACGGCCCGTTCTACCATATGAGCAGCCAGAATACTGTCGGCAGAGGAATAGCAGAATGCACTGCCTGGCTCCACAGGAACCGGCTGTGCCATCATATATTTCTCATAATCCGGTGCGCCGACGCCCGGACGTCTGTCCGCATTCATCAGAAGTGCCTTACCAAAGCCACTGGACATGCAGAGCAGATGTTTCAACTGAATCTTCTCCAGATTTGGATCCGGATTTGAAGGAAGTTTATCTTTAAACACTTCCGCCACATGATCTTCCAGGCTTAGTTTTCCCTCTTCCATTGCGAGTCCAACTGCTGTTACCGTAAAACTCTTGGTATGTGAATAAATATTTCTCGGTGCATTTGCTGCGTAGTGCATCTCACAGAGTACCTTGTTCTCATCTCCGACACTGATAGCTTCCAGCGGCAGATTGTGGCTGCTGGCATAACGATGAAATTCCAAAAACTTCTCTTCCAGTAACATAATACCTCTATCCTTTCCGGCAAATCTCTGATGTCAGTCCGATATAACCTGTGCGACGTGTCGCAAGGTAAAACCAATCTATCTGACATCTCCAATCTGGTTCTATTATCTCATACACATCTCTGCATCTGTCGGCAGTGGCATCAGCGGTGCGGACGGCAGGGTCTGATACCAATAAGCAACACTGGTGTAATCATCGTAACGCGGTCCGGTCCAGCCCATGTTGTCGAGTGTCATACGAAACTTATTCTCAAAACGGATCGGGTCTGCAATATGGAAATGATACAGCAGGAATCTCTGCTGTCCGTTATAGAATTCCCGATTGTCTCCATAAATTGCATACATGCCGGTATATAAGCCGCTGAAGGTCTGATAGCTCTTGATGATGATGTCATTTCCAAATCCATAGGAACCGCCGAAGTAGTCTTCAGTTCCGGTATAGTGGATAGACGGATACGGATCATCGTCCAGATACATGCGGGCTTCGCCTTCTACCCAACAGGTATTGTTGCCATTCATACCAGTTGCCAGAGTCACACCGACAAATTGTCCCCTGCCTTCGATTCCGTCAACGATTGTGTAGGTACGACCCTTCTGAACCGGGTGCTCTTGGCGATAGGTGGCATGGAAATAACCAGCCTCCGACGGAATCTCCTGATAAGCTCCGGTGATAATATAATAGAGATTTTCATCCTTGTCACCACGGTTTTCCATCGTGATCCGAGCTCTCTTATGGAACGGCATCTCAAAATAGCTGTTATAGCCGCGACCAGGAGCTACCAGCATCATGGCAGAATTCAACACCGGATATTTGCCATCCCGGTCCACGAAATTTTCATCATAGGCACATCCGAAGAATGCAGAGAGCGGAGCTTCCACAGACGGATATTCTTGATCATCCCAATACATACGGATGATAAAATGGTGCCCGACATATCCGGTAAACCACATATGCTGGATCACACCCGGTCCTGCAGCATCTACCAGAGTTACGGTTTCCCCTGCAGGAATCGTCACGGTCGGACGAAGCTTGGTGCAGTCACCGCCCTGGGAACCACCTGCGCGTACACCGGTTGGATTCTCTGCGGAAAATGCAAACGTTTTGGAGTTCTGGATCATACAATAGTTGTTCATATTCTTCTCCTCTCTGATCAAACCTGGGTAGCCACCTGCCTACAACTTGTATTGCTATTTCCTATCGTTCCAAACAATGCAACCATTGTCCGGCAGCTGTTTCAGGTACCGCCCCGGCATTACATGGTTACACATATCTCATCAGCAGGTAGCCAACTACGACCTTGCTTTGTGGGTTACTTATTACAACTTCCTGCGGCCACACAAAGAGTTTAAATATAAGCCGCCTGTACAGGATTCTGGTTTAGCCATGGCTGGTAATATGCCGGGTAAATGGCAATACCTCATAGCAATGGGGCAACAGACAATACTGTGCATGCAGCAAAACTGTTCTTAGATTCTGAGCCAGAGGTAAACAAACCAGCCACCGCCTTGCGGCTCTGCCCTTGATGGTACAAAAAGAACTGCCACGCATAACGCTTTGTAATCCCGCATAGAAACATATGAAAGTCTTTCCTTTTTATGTTGCAAGTTTATAATCGTAAACCTTGTGTTTGGTTTACAATAATAGACCTGTATTGTCAAGAAAATCCTGTGTATAAGTTTTCTATATTTTATCCGTACAATATTTGAAGCTTGTTGATAAAATCCTCAATAATAAAGCGTGAATTGATCGATGTGTATACTCTGATCTGCGGACTGTTCTCCGGATAGCGATAAGAGGTATCCTCCTGTACCTCCGGTGCTTTGCAGTACATAAAGCTGCCGCAATTTGGTTCCAGGGTCACTCCTACCGCCGGGGAGTCTCCAAGCGACCAGCTCTCTCCCGCCGACCACGAGGCGTTTTCTGTTTCATAAAATGATATGAGATTTTCGTACAATAATCTGCCGATCTCGCCATAAGGAGCGATCCGTCGTTGTATTTCTCCAAAACCAATATGCATGGTTCCGTAAACATTGTTGGGAATCATCCATATATCTCCTCCACAGTGAAGCACTGTATTGGCCGCCTCCACATCATTTCCAAAATTAAATTCCCATCCCGGCTTCTCACAACCAATGGGATTGCCTCCAATGCATACTACTGTCATTCTATCCACAATTTCGGACTTTGCCCGGATGGCTTCCGCCACATTTGTAACTGCCCCAATACATAAAACAAACAACGGCTTGTCATCCTCCTTCATGGTCTCCTCGATGATAAACTGCGCCGCCTCTGTCATGGGTTTCCCCTGATGCTCTGACATTTTGCCGGTCTGTCCCCGAAGCACCGGCACATCTGCCCCCATTGCCTCTGTTACACGACAGATCATCTCATAGCTCTGTTCCATGCTTCCCTCTGCCACAAAATGTTCCGCACATATTCCCTTGACCTCAAGCATTTTACTCATCAATGCCTGTGCGATTGCAAAAGGATCATCCGCCTCACAGGCGGCATCCGTATCAATGATCACTCGTCTTTTACGGTATTCCTGCACATGATAATGCAGGGAAGCTTTTCTCTGTTCCAGTGTAATTTTACCTGATGACATTTCCTACTCCTTTATCATTTTGCCCATGTTATTTTATCCCGTTCTCCCTGATAATCAAAAAGTCCGTCGTTTTCCTCCTTGTGGGATGCCACCTTGATCAGAGAACGAAGAACCCTGTCATCCCCGACCTGCTCTGCTTCCAGTCCATCATCGTCCCTCACACCTTATAAGACATTGAATCACAAAACGTACTCAGATAACATCCTGCCAATCTTCCCAATATCTACAGCACCCTTAAATTCAAATTTGGCTGTAAATCCGTTCGTAAACATTACGAATAATTCTGAATCAGGAAACAATTCCATAAATCCCGGTGTCTGAATTGAAAAATACTGAATTTTGGAATACGGCATTGTCGCAAAGGATTTTCTCTTTCCTGTAATCCCCTGCACATCAATAGAAATAATCCTCTTGTTTGTAAATACTAACTGATCGCGAATCGTTTTAAATGCAAACTCCACCTTTTCGTCTGCAATCAATAACCCGTCAACCTCTCCACGTACCTCATCATTGCTAATCGGTTTCAAATTAAAAACACTGTCCTGATTAAAATTTACTGCCATATTTTCCTCCTATCATTCTGTTGTGTTTATTTACTTTATCTGATATCTCATTGTATCACATACCGTTTTTATCATGTTGTCTTTATATAGTATGATAATTTACCCTCTGCCTTCTGTCAATCGTGCTTGTTGAAAGACCACTGCGTTTGGCAAATCAGTCTTTCTACAACTGTCCTGCCCTTCTATATTTTTGAATTTCCCACTTCTATCCCCTTACCCATTTCGTCTTTTGTTTTTCCGATATTCACTTGGTGCGGTTTTATAGCGTTCTTTAAACACTCTGTTAAATGTTCTCTGACTGTCAAAACCGCTGTCCAGACAGATATTCAGGATCGTATCACTGGTATTTACCAATCTTGTGCATGCATAACTTAATCTGGCATCATTGAGATACTGATTGAAATTACGGTGAAATGTTTTAGAAAACACCCTGGATAATACATACTTGCTCACTCCAAGATCGCGTGCCATATCTTCCAAAGAAAACTGTCTCCTGAAATTTCCTGATATATAAGATACAGTACGATAAATTAAGTCATCACTTCCCACACAACTTTTTTCCACCAATTCCATTTTTCCTATACATCTTGCCAGCACAATTTGAACATAAGCTTGAACAATCATAGGTTCGTTTTCTTCCATTTGGATAATCGCCTGAATTGCATTATAAACATCTGGTTCAATCTGCCCCGCACGAATAACCGGATATTTAGGAGCATATCCTTGTATTTTATCTTTAAGTACTCCTGCAAAAGAAGACGGAACCAAGATATAATCCGCCCGGCTCGTTTTTTCTGAAAACACTTGATAATGATGAATAATATCAGAAAAGACAAATCCGATATCACCCTTTTCCATATGATATAATTCCTGCCCCACTCCCATCTCAAGTGTTCCTTCCGTTACGCACACAATCTCCAATGCATTATGCAAATGTGGAGATACATGTTTTGACACTCTTTGCGCCGCATATACCTCTTCCTTTGTTTCCTTAAACGTCAAATGCATTGATACATCTCCCCTTTATTACTTAATTGTTGATTTCCTCTGCAACATTTGTCTACATTTTCTTTTAATTTGGCAAGCATTCTTATCCAGCCTGTCCTATAATGAACTTGCAAACAAGGAAAGGAGGAATGCAAAATGAGCAAATTCAAAAATTATATGAACAACCTTTTAGCTTTCTATGAAGGATATTTTGAGCATGTATATCATGCATAATCTGGCTAAAAGGACTATTTGTGAAAACTGAATACCGAAAAAGCAGACCACTTCCCCCCCTCACACATTCTGATATCCATTTGGATGACTTTTATGCCATTTCCATGCCGTACCGATAATTGTTTCCAAATCTGCATATTGCGGATTCCATCCTAACACTTCCCTTGCTTTTGCACTGGAAGCGATCAACATAGATGGATCTCCTGCTCGACGTGGTTCTTCCTTCGCCGAAATTGGATGTCCTGTCACTTTTCTCGCAGTTTCCACAACCTCTTTTACCGTAAAACCGACTCCATTTCCAAGATTGAATATATTGCTGTCATTTCCATCACAAAGATACTTCATTGCAAGAATATGAGCCTGTGCAAGATCATTTACATGAATATAGTCTCTGACACAAGTACCATCCTTTTCTTTTCCTTTCGTAACAAAAAGCATTGCCTATAATTGTTTATTCAATTAAGACAATGCTTTCCTGTTACCAATTTCTGCTCATTACCGCTGAGCGGTTTCTACTGTAATTCCCTTTTCTTTTTGATCTTTGCATTTGTCTCCTCCACATTCATTCTGGAAAGGATAAACATAATAAGTACATCAAAGATCAGTGGCAGCCAAAGATACATAAACTGCATCATATTCAACGCAGACTGTGGCTGAACAGCATGTGTTCCCACATAACCACTAAGTTCTAAGAGCCATCCTACGACCGCCGTTCCAATACCTCCGCCAATCTTAACGCCAAGTGAAGTACAGGAATACATCGTACCATCCACACGCTTTCCCTGTGTCAGATATGTATACTCGGAACAAGATGCGATCACTGCATTCATGTCTCCCTGCCAAGGTCCCTGTCCTAATGCTGCTAATGCTGTAAATGCCATCATCAAAGGAATACTTCCCATATATCCGGCAACAACAACAAGAGCTCTGCCAATCACAGCAAGGATGTAACCTCTCAAGTTCAGCTTATACATACCATTCCACTTTCCAACCAGTGTTGGTGTAAAGATTAATGCAATGATAAGAGGAATGTTTACCGCCCAGGCAAATTGTCCAAACAGATTTTTGTTTTTCAAAACCCAGGTCATATAATAAATACCGGCACCGATCATTGCACTGTATAACTGCTGTAAAATATAAGTACCACAGATCATCAGATAAAATTTATTCTTTACCAGCAGCTTGAATGCCTGAACCAGCCCATATTTTTCCTCTTCACCTGTTGTGCCTCCTTCATTTAATTCCTCTTCCGGAAGTTCTTTAACAGATAATGCGGAAATAGTATTCACAACTAATCCGATCACTGCATAAATAATTGCAACCATACGCCATGCGGCTGCATCTCCACCACATTTTGCAACAAATCCAACAGTAACTGCTTGAATCAGAAGACTGGTTGAAAAAGCAAAAATGAAACGGTAAGAACCCATCTGCACACGCTCTTTACTGTTCTTGGTAACAAGTGATGTCAGAGCAGAATAAGCAATGTTGTTTGCCGTATAAAACACTCCATTCAACAGCGTATACGCAATAAAGAACCACGCATACTGTGCCGTCCTGCCAAGACTTGTTGGAACTGCAAAACAGGCTACCAATGTAATTGCACAACCAACGTAACCATACAGCATCCATGGTCTTGCCTTTCCCATCTTACTATGCGTCTTATCAATCATTGATCCAAAAAAGATGTCTGTAAATCCGTCGAATAATTTGGAAACGGCAATCAGTGTTCCCACTATACCGGATGCCAATCCTATCGTATCTGTCAGATATACCATCACAAATGATGTCAAAAATGCATACACTACATTTCCCGCAATATCGCCAGATCCGTATCCTATCTTGTTGTACCATTTTAAGTATTTCTTTTCCTCCATAAGAATCGCTCCTTCACTATTTGTTATTTAGAAACCCCAGTAGTCTATCGTTTTTGTCTTTTCTAATTGTTTGTTGTCAATTTTCCAGAGAAAATTTTGACTGTCCGGACAAAATCTTCATCTTCTCTGGAAATTTGCTTTGGTTATCAAGTGTCTTGTATTATCCTTTTACAAACGGAATTAATTCAAACTGAAACTGAAATGCTTCCTCATCGAACCGATATTTATCCATGACATCCGGTCCGCAGCTATTTGAACCAATTCCATTCATTGCATAATCCATACAGAATACGGTGCTATCCGATTCTTTCAATTCATAATTGTGTGATACCCGTTCCAACTCCTCCTGTGTATAAACAGAAGCGTTAAACGAAAATGGATTCTTTGAAACTGCTGCAATTCCACATTGACCATTTGTAAGCTCTACATAATCACAGTCATAATGGCTTCCATTCTCCTGTGGACGAATATAATCTTCATGCATCTGAGCCACCTTCGAACGGAACAATCCATGACAGGAAGCCTGGTGTTTATCCCGGTAGCTTTCCTGTGGTCCCATTCCAAAATAAGTAATCTCATCCATTTTCTTATTCAAAAACATCCGAATTCCAAACCTTGGCAGATCCGGGAATTCTTTATCTTTTACTGCCTCTATAACCGCCTCTATTTTCCCGTCTTCATTGATCTTCCATGTCATTTCCACATCCAAAATCTTTTGTACGGTATCAGCTACCACTGCCAGATGCTCCATGATCAGCACACCGTGCTTGTTCTGAAGCACCTCTATACGGTATGCTCTGGTATAGGCAGCATCATAATGTGCCTTTTTCCATTCCAGTTTTATATACATATCGTTATCCGTCGGAGCCCGCCAAATATTTAATTCCATTGGATGGTTAATATAACTTCTTCCGGCAAACTGCATGTTCTCAAACAATCCGGTACGCTTATCTAAAACATAAGTAAAATTCTTTGCCTGTAATACGATCTGCTTATCGTTTTCCTTAACAGCAATGGTTCCGATTCCTTTTTTCTGCTCCAGCCACTTTACAGCCTGTCTGTTTCTATCATCCTCATTTGCAAGCTTCATTTCATCAAAACCTAATTCATACCCCTGTTCAAGCAACGGCATTTCCTTTTTCAACCGGTAAATAAGCTTCAGATAAATCTTACCGGTATTTGGAACCTGCAGCTTCAACTCCACTTCCGCATCGCTATGGGGTGATGCAACAACATTTGCCAGTTTTCCTTTTTCCACAGTCAAGCCATCCTGTGTCATTTCATAGAAAATATCCACATAATCCTTCAAATCATCAAAATCCATATAATTGTGAAGAACCATCTGTCCGTTTTCTTGGTCATAAGACACGATTCTCACCGGACGATAGACATTTTTATATTCCAGCAGTCCCGTATGCGGTGTACGATCCGGATAGACCAGCCCGTCCATACAGAAATTGCCATCATGAATGGTTTCTCCATGATCCCCTCCATAATAATATCTGGTCTTTCCATTTTCTGCCGTTCCATGTGCGATTGCATGATCACACCACTCCCAGACAAACCCGCCACACATCCGGTCATCCTTATGAATCATCTGAAAATAATCTTCAAAATCTCCCGGTCCGTTTCCCATACTATGGCAGTATTCTACCAGCAGAAACGGTTTGCTTCCGTCATTTTTCAGATAATCCTCTATCTCCTGCAGTGACGGATACATCCGGCTGTAAAGATCCAAATTGTCATAATCATAGGTAATATCATAATTACGGTATCTTGCACTTTCGTACTGCGTGATCCTGGCCGGATCAAACTTCTTTGTCCATGCAAGCGCCTTTTCAAAATTACATCCATACGCACTTTCATTTCCCATAGACCACATTACAATGCTTGGACGGTTTTTGTCTCTCTGTACCATAAGCTGGACACGGTCCACAATTGCCTTTTCCCATGCCGGATCATCTGCAATCTTTTCATTCCAACGGTGAAAACGGTTCTGGTCTGTATCCTCCTTTCGGTACAGCATAAATGGTCCATGTGCCTCAATATCCGCCTCGTCAATCACCATAAATCCATATTCATCGCACATCTGATAAAAATATGGTGCATTTGGATAATGACTGGAACGAATAGCGTTAAAGTTATGCTGCTTCATCAACATTAAATCCTTTTTGATCTGCTGGATATCGATCACAAATCCTGTCTCCGGATCAGAATCATGGCGGTTGACTCCACGGAATTTAATCTTTTCTCCGTTAAAATAAACAACCTTGTCCTTAATTTCAATCGTACGGAAACCAATCCGATCAACGATCACTTCATCCGGCATTGTCAAAATAACCTGATACAAATAAGGATTCTCCGCATTCCATAAAACCGGATTTAACACGGTCAGTTCTAACACACCATTCTCTGCTGTTTCCCCTCTTGCTACGACTGCTCCATATTTATCTTCTATAGTAACTTTCGTTTCCACTGGTTCTGCAAAATGCATATCCAATTTCACAACAACGCTGTCTTTTTCTACATCTGTCGTAATGTAATAATCTCTGATTGTCTTTTCTGGTCTTTTCAGCAAATAAACATCTCTGAAAATGCCACTCATCCGAAACTTATCCTGATCCTCCAAATACGATCCATCACACCATTTGAGCACCAGAACCGCTAATGTATTTTTCCCTTCATTCAACAGGTCTGTTACATCAAATTCACTGGTAGCGTGAGGCACCTGACTGTATCCGGCATAAGCACCATTTACCCATACATAAAAACAGCTATCGACACCTTCAAAATTCAGAAATGCTTTTGATGCCTTTTTTTCTCTGTAATATTCAAAGTTATGAACATATGCTCCACATGGAATATCCTGTGGCACATATGGTGGATCGAATGGAAACGGGTAACGAATATTCGTGTACTGATGCGTGTCATAACCATCCATCTGCCATACACCCGGAACAGTTACCTGATCAAACCCGGAAACATCATAGCCTTTCTCATAAAATGATTCCGTTACGTCATAAATGCTGTTATAATACTGAAACTTCCACTCTCCGTTTAACAGCTGAAAACGATCCGATCTTTCCCGATGCTCCACTAGATCATTCATACGAACTGATGCCGGAATGTAATATGTCCTCGCTGGCATTGTCTTGTCGTGCATAACATTCAAATCTTCATAAAAGCGTGGTACGAGCATTGTGTAATCCTCCTTTAATATATATTTTTTTGTTCACCGCATTAGGTAATCAATAAAATACCTTCTGTGTCTCATTGTCTTCCGTCCCTGTATTACCTTGAAATCATCATACATTTTTACAAAGAAAATGTCTATAAACAGAAATGGACAAAACATGCACAAAATGATACACTAAAGTGAATGCAGTTTTAGTTGTATACCAATATTGACTGCTTGCAGTCAAATATTGGTATACGGCCAAAACTATATGAGCGCAGCTCTCACCGAAAAACCGTAGGTTTTGAGGTGACATTCACTTTATGTATAGTTTCCGGTTCACCATTGACTGCTAACAGTCAGACATTTCACTTTCCAAAGGAGGACTCAAAATGTATATAAATTCCGGTTATCACAACCACTCCCTTATCGACTTCAAAGACAAAAGCCGACCACTTATCGTAGGAAGCTGTGGCACCTATCGCCTATCCTCACACCCAAAGCTTCCAACTTATCGTCCCAAAGGAAGACTTGACTTTCAAATCATCTATATAGCAGCCGGACGAGCTCATTTTCATTTTGACAACGCAGATGACGATACTGTCGTTACAGCAGGAAACATAGTACTTTACCGCCCCAAGGAATTCCAGAAATATGAATACTATGGCATTGATAAAACAGAAGTTTACTGGGTGCATTTTACCGGAAGTGATGTAAAGAACATTTTAAGAAATTATGGTTTCTCGAATGACCAGCGTATCTTCCATGTTGGAACATCTCTGGAATACGAACGTATTTTTAAACGCATTATTTTAGAATTGCAAAGATGTCAGGATGATTACGAAGAAATGCTGACACTACTGCTACGCCATTTACTGATCATTTTTCACCGGGAGCTTACTCGTAAATATGTACTAAAAAACGAATACCTCGATCATGAAATGGACACTGCAGCGTCCTATTTTAACGAAAACTATAACCGTGATATCAACATCGAGGAATATGCTGTTTCCAGAGGAATGAGTGTCAGTTGGTTTATTCGGAATTTCAAAAAATTTACCGGTACAACACCTATGCAGTTCATCACCTCCATCCGAATCACTAATGCTCAGATGTTATTAGAAACCACAAATTACGCCGTAAATGAAATTGCACGCATTGTCGGTTATGATAACCCACTTTATTTTAGCCGACTGTTTCATAAACAAAAAGGCTGTTCACCATCTGAATATCGAAAACTTTTAAAATGAACCAATAAAAGAGGCTCTGCATACGGCGAGTGCTGAAATGCCCAAAGTAGTTTTCCCCATTGCTAATATTTTAAATGCTAATCCTAAATCATCCAAATCGGTACAATATAATTCTCTCTGTCAATTGCACTGAGTCCTGGTTTCATACAAATAACAGCTCCTTTCGCACGAGTTGTAGATGACTTATCTAACAAATCAAACACCTTTACCAGCTCAGTACCCGGATTTGAAGTTTTCTTAATCTCAATTGGATTTAAAACGCCATCATGCTCAAGAACTATATCAATCTCTTTGGCATCCTTATCTCGATAATAATACAAGTATGGTTCTTTTCCACAATTCAAGTAGGTTTTCATGATCTCAGCTACTACATAATTTTCTAGAATTGCACCATTCATAGCTCCACTCTCTAACGTTTCTGCACTACTCCACTTCGTTAAATAACACACTAATCCTGTATCATAGAAATATATCTTAGGTGTTTTTACAAGACGTTTTAATAAATTATTAGAATACGGGTGGAGATAAAAAATTATGCCCAATGTTTCTAAAATAGCCAACCATTTCTTTGCTTGAGTCTGATTAATATCTGCATCCCTAGCGATTTCTGCCACATTCACCATCTGACCACATCTTGCAGCTACTGCAGTAATAAATCTAAGAAACTTAAGCGAATCTATAGCATCTGACAATTCTTTTACATCTCTCTCAATATAAGTGGACAAATAACTACTATAGAAAATCTGGCTATTACTGTTAGCACCACTTACAATTGCCGGCATAGATCCTTTATATATTCTTTCAAAAATCCCTCTTGTATCAGCCTCTTCTCTTTTCTTCTTTCTTTCGTTTAAAGCCTCCATTTCAATTGAAAATGGTTCCATCTCTCCACCGGATATTTCCGCCTGTGATAAAGATGTAAGTGATAGAACAGCCACCCTTCCTGCCAAGGACTCTTGCACCCCTCTCATCAATTTAAATACTTGAGAACCAATAAGCCAAAATGCTCCCGGTTCATGATTCTTATCTACATGCATCTTTATATAAGTAAATAATTCCGGTGCATACTGGACTTCATCAATCAATACAGGTGGCTTATGCAACTGCAGAAACAATTCCGGATCCGTTTTTGCAATATTTCTTTCATTCAAATCATCTAGCGTTACGTATCCTCTTTCTGTTCCTTCCATTAATTTCTGAAGCATTGTTGTCTTGCCCACCTGCCTCGGTCCCGTAACTAAGACTACCGGGTATTCCTTTGTCACCTGACTTACTACATTCTCCAAATTTCGTTTTATATAATTCATATTTTCAACCCTCTTTCGGCTAATTTATATTCTGGTTATATTTTAGCCGAAAAAATATTTTTTATCCAGCTACCATATTCCCTAAAATACAATTTTCTTTGCCTCGCTTCTAATCGCAATGTTTGTGCAAATGTTTGATTATGACGCTTGGCATATTTTTTATCTGGCGTACTCATATTCCATCAGGCGTACATCCACTCTCTTTGTTTTTGGATTTTTCACTTTCGGTCTTCTTGGCCTTGCCATTTTTATATATCTCCGTCACATCCTAACCACAATATGCTTTTTGTCCTCCAAAAAATCAAGCACTTTCTCCATAATTTTCTCATTCATCCTTTTCCACATCGGCATGGATATACTACCATACTTTTATTATTTTCTGCTTATCTATAATATCATCATTGTAATGTATTTCTCTTTCCTGAAACTTTACATATCCTTCTAAGATTGTAAGTCCAATTTCCCCATGTAATCATATAATTTTTCTTCTTTATCTGATCCTAATTT
>NZ_QUFB01000034.1 GCF_003478335.1 Clostridium sp. AM49-4BH | reverse complement strand
CAGTAGCTAAAGCGGCCGCATTTTATGACTGATTTGTCAATAGTTTATTGCAAAAAAAATCCCACACCACATTTCTGTGATGTGAGATTTCCTTAACTTAATGCCATTGACCGAATGGTGTGGTACCTTTTTTCACGAGCTCGTGCGTCTGCACGCACGAGTCGTGAGTTCGGTCTCCGCTCCGCTTCGGTCGGTGCATAACAGAGGTCCACTGGACCTCTTGCACCCCGCTAGCCCAGTACGAGGGAAACCCCTGCAGACGTGGTCTGCAGGGGTTTTTGTTTTTTCGGGGAGGGCAAAAAAGGCGTTTGGTAGAAAAATTGGTAGAAAAAAAATCAAGAAAAATGTTTTTGAGAGAAATTTGGTAGAAAAAATATCTCTCAACCTTATAAACAGGGGGCTGAGGGGAAAATAAGCTGTAAAAGCAAAAAGCTCGTAGACCAAGAAAGGTTGGTTTTACGGGCTTTTTTCAGTTTTTGAAAGGCGCGTTCGTAAAATATTACATGAGACAAGCAATCAGCAGAAAGGAGATTAATATGAATTTTAAAGAAGAACTGGCAGCGAAAGCAGAAAACACTGCGGCCGCAAAGAAGAATGACGGGATCAAATTGACAACAAACATGTCCATCGTGGACATGATCAAGACACTGGTTCCAAAAGCAGTGAATCCGGCTGATGGCATTAGCTCTTCCTACAACGATGATCGAAGTCCCGGAGGGACAGGAGTGGATCATTGATATGGTGACCAATATACTGGCGGAGGTATTAGCGTCTATTGTGGAGCAGGAGAGACAGACCATCCGGAGACGACAGCGGGAAGGAATCGATGTTGCAAAGAAGAGGGGAAAGAAATTTGGACGCCACAGAAAGTGGGTGGAAAAGGCATTTGGCATGGAGTATCAATAAAAATCGAAAATTTTAATCATATATTATATCTGTGATAGGGGACATGTATTATTTTGCAGTTTTCAAAAGGCGGTTCAGTAAACTAAAAGCAAACGCTAAAAGAAAGGAGGAGATCATCATGGAACAGAAAAAGAAAGTCTATACTGTCGAGGAAGTCAGAGGAATTCCGACAGTGGTTCTGTCTTGTAACAAAGCAGAAATACCGTTATAATATATCAAAAGAACGAGGAACGAATTATAAGAGCAGGCGTTAGATTACGCGGGAAAGCAGGTGAGCATATGAAAAAAACGATCAGTATAGGAAAGCAGAGTTTTTCGTCTTTACGGGAGCATGACAACTTTTTTGTTGACAAAACTAATTTCATCAAAGAGTGGTGGGAAAAGGAAGATGACATTACATTGATCGCCCGTCCCCGTCGTTTTGGAAAGACCTTGAATATGAGCATGCTGGAGTGTTTCTTCTCAAATAAATATGCCAACCGGGCAGATCTGTTTGAGGGACTTTCTATCTGGGAGGAAGAGAAGTATCGCCAGCTACAGGGAACCTATCCGGTGATCTTTTTGAGTTTTGCATCGGTAAAAGCAGATAATCTGACGGAGGCGAAGATACAGATTAAACAGGAAATAGCAGTATTGTATGAAGAAAACAGATATCTGTTAAAAAAAGACATACTGAGTGATAACGAGAGAAGGCTATATAATAGAACGACGGAACAGATGGACGATACAACTGCACAGAAAGCAATTAGAAACATGGCTGCCTGGATGTACCGCTATTATGGTAAGAATGTCATCATTCTTTTGGATGAATATGATACACCAATGCAGGAAGCATATCTGCAGGGATATTGGGATGAATATACTTCCTTTATCAGAAGTTTGTTTAATGCGACATTTAAGACAAATTCTTATCTGGAACGAGCCATTATGACAGGAATTACCAGAGTGTCCAAGGAATCAATTTTTTCCGATCTGAATAACCTTCGTGTAGTAACGACAACATCCGATATATATGCAGAATGCTTTGGCTTTACGGAGCCGGAGGTGTTTGCTGCGTTGGATGAGTTTGGTATGTCTAATAAAAAGGATGACGTAAAGCAGTGGTATGATGGATTCAACTTTGGAGAACATCGTGATATCTATAATCCGTGGTCCATTACAAACTACTTGGATGAAGGGAAATTGCGAGCTTACTGGGCAGCGACCAGCTCCAATGGGCTTGTGAGTCGATTGATCCGGACGGCATCTGTGGATGTGAAAGAGAAAATGGAGGATCTGCTGAAAGGACAGGAGATCGTGGTGAATTTTGACGAGCAGATCGTATATAACCAGCTTGATCACAATGAAAATGCAATTTGGAGCCTTCTGCTTGCCAGTGGTTATCTAAAAGCAGATCAGGTGGAGCATCGTGGAAGGCTGAATAAACCGTGGTATCATCTCGCGATTACCAATCTGGAAACGGAAAGCATGTTTGAAAGTATGTTTGCGGGATGGTTTGAAAACCAGGATGCGAACTACAATGAATTTGTGAAAGCACTGTTAAAGGGAAATCTCAAGGAAATGAATATTTATATGAATGATGTGGCACTTGCGACTTTCAGCAGTTTTGACACAGGAAGAAGACCTTCTGCAAAGAGCCAGCCGGAGAGATTTTATCATGGATTTGTGCTGGGATTGCTGTCGGATCTGAGAGAGCAATACCAGATTCGATCTAACAGGGAGAGTGGATATGGACGATACGATATCATGCTGGTACCCGAGGAGAAGAACGATAATGCTATTGTGATGGAGTTTAAGGTGCATGAACCGGACGAGGAGACATCTCTGCAGGATACCGTCCAGTCCGCTTTGAAACAGATTCAGGAGAAAAATTACGATGCCGAGTTGTTGGCACAGGACATTCCGACAGATCGGATCCGTCATTATGGATTTGCGTTTGAAGGGAAAAAGGTGTTGATCGGAACGGATGCGTAAGTCCGGCGAGAAATAAAGGCTGGAGGATATTACCTGAAATATTTTGGATGAAGATTAAAGTGATTACTTTGACAGAAAACGACAAAGAGATGGATTACAGGGCGAGGAAAGCAGTGGAAATGGCGATCGAGAAAGCAAGAATATGTTAAAAGATTGAAGGTGGTTATTTCTGTGTAATGACTAGCACATTTCCTTCAGATTCTTTTATCACATTCCAAAGAAACTGTTTCGAGGTGTGGTCACTATAAAGGAACTGCAGATCGTTCACCGTCACATTACGTTTACCGATGTAAGCTTCGTACATCGTGCGATTGTCAGTCAGTAATGCTTTTTTGGCAGCTTTTTTATATTTTTTCCAACTTGTAAAGCGCTGCTTGCTGCGGACATAAAAGTTCATTTTGGTAGCAGTCATCGTCGGATAATAAGAGGCATTAAAATGATGGCTGCTCTTGATGTAAGAGTCTGTCACATTAAAATAGGTATGTAAGATGCGCCCTTTGCGGTCCGGCGTCGGATCATCCCAAGTAGCATCCAGGTGATACCAGTCATTGCCTAATTTTACGAGATTCCATGCATGATCCATAGAACCATTGGCGTCGGTTGCCGTTCCGCAAATGTATTTGGATGTGATTCCAGAGCAGGTAAAGAGCAATTGCAATGCCTGTGCATAGCCGTCGCAGACTGCTTTGTGATTGACGAGTGCGCCATAGGCCTCGTATACGTCTGATGAGGTAGAATGCGTACTATAATGGCATTGTTTTACCAAATAATCGTGTAGAGCCAGTTCTTTTTGGTAATCCGTCATCGCCGGCTTGATCTTTGCTTTCAAAACGGCGTTTACCACTCGATAAAGACGTTTTGCTTTTGTTTCGTTGTTGGGGATGGTTTTGTGCTGCATAATCGCTGCATAGACATAGTAAGCGGGTTTGAGTTGTATTTTAATCGTTGTTTTTGGTGCCAGATGGTTGTTCGTTGTTTCCTGGTAGTTGGCAGAGCCAAAAGTAGGATCGATATAGGAATTAATGTCTTGGATCTGTGAAGGGTCAAGCCTGGTCGTATAAAAGGAAAAGGAACCTGAGCCGGACAAGATCTCCTCTTCCAGCCTTGCAGCAATCTGCTTTATATCAGAATAGGTTTCTAATTGTTCGTTCGTTGTAGGAATGATCTTCTTACAGAATTGCTCATTTTGCGTAAAGAGAATCAAAAAAGCAGCAATTCCAATACATATCAGATTTCTTGTTAGCCGTAAAATCGGAGATGTATTAGAACGCTGCCTCATCATAATCTGCTATTCCTTTCTCAATTGGCAATTACATCTTGAAACGAACCAGAGATTCATCTAATGCATGTGCCATATCCTTCAAACTTTCCGATGCATTTTCCAATGAGTTCATTGTATCGCTCATGCCGAGTGCAGAGTCCATTGTTGCCTGTGTGGAGGACTCATTTTGCTCTGCGATAGATGCGAGATTTGTTACAATATCCTGTATCGAATCACCAGACTGGCTGAGTACGCTGATCTTATTGCGGATCGTATCAATATCGCGCAGGGAATTATTAACGCCAAGTGCAACAGCACTTGATTTATCCATTGTGTCATCCAGCTTTTCCTGCTGTTCGTGAATTTTATTTTTCACGTCACCCATCATTTCAACCATGCGATCTGCTTCTGCAATGATATTAGCGATAATATCAGTGACATTTTCTGCGGTCGAATTAGACTGATCGGCAAGTTTGCTGATCTGTGTCGCTACAACGGAGAAACCGCGTCCGGACTCGCCGGCACGTGCTGCTTCGATATTAGCATTTAAAGATAGCAGATCGGTTTCTTCGGCAATGCTTTGAATCATATTGATCGCCGTTTGGATCGATCTACCGAAGAGTGCAAAGCATTGATCTGTTCTGCAACATTGGTGATCGTATCTATGGTTTCTTCATTAGAAGCATTTAACTGGTGAATGATCGTTTCAGAGGCCTGTTCTGCTTCTGACATTTGGTTGGCGTGTTGCGTCAAAGAATCCATAATGTTTGAAATATAGGCAATCTCATTCGCCATGCCCTGTACGTTGCCGATAGCCACAGTGGTTTCCTCGTTCTGGGTGACAGAAGCATCAGTGATACCGCGCATAGAATCACATACGGAATCCACAGTGGTCCGTGTGGACTGTGCCATACCGGTTAACTGATTTGCTGAGTTGATCAGACTTTCTGAAGATTGTTTGATATTATCAACAATCTTGCGCAACTCTTGCTGTAATCGTACGGAACTGCGGTAAATATCACCAAGCTCATCGTTTCGTTTCATATGTTTTTGCTTTGGATCGGCGCCAAATTCACCCTGTGCCAATTTGGCAAGAAAATGTTTGGTAGACTTCATAACCAAAACCATTCGTGTCGTCAGGAAGATGATCAAAACTGCTGCGAGCACCAACAGAACGATGGAAATCAATGTGATTCGTCTCGTCTGTGCAGCAATTGTTTTTTTTACGTCTGTTGCATCTTTAGCGACACCTATACCTCCGGCAATTGTGCCATCAGCATTTACGAGAGGCTGATACAATACATAATATTCTTTGCCATAAAGCTCTACATTTGACAGGAATACAGTCTTGCCTCTCATGATCTTCTCGTAGATTGCAGAATCTGCCAGGGTACCGTTAGCCGGTGCACCGGCATCGTTGCGAAGCGTAGTAACCAGACGCATACCGTTAAAGAAAAGCGTAATATCATAGTTAGTGCGTTTTTTCAAAGCATCGATCAGATCAGTATTACCTGAGATACTAACATCACCCTTTTTGATCTTGCCGGATTTATCCTGTTCATAATCGCCCTGATAGAGATTGCTGTAAGTTTCATCCAGCGAAATAGCAACGATTTTCAAAGCATTATCGATCTCGTTCTCAACCGACTTGGTCAATGACTGACGGCTGAAAACAGTGATAAGGATGCAGATCAACATCATGGGTGCCAGACAAAGAAGCAGCATTTTGCGCGAAAATGTCAGAAGACGAAAACGCTTGGCAGTACTCACGCTTCCTGCTTTGGTTGAAACGGCTTTGTCTTTCTTTTTGGTGTGTACTTTTGCTGTGCGGTCTTTGCGTTTCTTCTTTGGACGTTCCTTTTTAATAGCAGTTGTTTTTTTGGATTTTTTCCGTTTGTGTTTTGACCGTAAAGAACGCTTTGGTTTCGAGATGGTGTTCTCATCCATGGCTTTCTTTTTGTGTGGTATTTTCAGTTTGCTCATTATAAATTCCTCCTCCGGTAAAGTAAGTATATTCCCCAATATATCTATCTTATCATACCGTTCATTTGATAGGATCTGTAATATATATCCTAAATTTGTAAAGAATATTATATCATACCGATCGGTGCTGCGAAAGTACTTTTTAACTCGAAGTCCCGGTTTGGCACAGAGAATATGCGCAATTAAGGTTTTGGAAAAATAAGTATTGAAAAAGCCAGGCGGTTGCGGGGACAGCTAAGTAGTGGTACAATAATACAGGTATTGCTATATGGGGTAGGGGGAAGTTTACCCTGAGACAATAGGAATGTAAGGAGAAATATGGAGGAAGTATGAAACGATTAATTAGCATAATATTGATGGCAGCGCTGTTGTCATTATGTCTGACCGGATGTGGTGACACAAGAGAAAATGCAGATAAGAGCACTGCAAAGACGACGAAGAAAGAATCTTTTGCGGAGAAGAAAGATGCAGACACCTCTAACAGTCAATATTTGACGGGAAAACATCATGCAGAGATTGTGATTGCAGAGTATGGCAAGCTGGAATTAGAGTTGGATGCAGATGTTGCACCGATCACGGTAACCAATTTTGTTAATTTGGCGAAGAAAGGGTTCTATAATGGCTTGACTTTTCACAGGATCATGTCCGGATTTATGATCCAGGGGGGCGATCCGAATGGAGATGGTACCGGCGGATCTGAGGAGACGATCAAAGGTGAGTTTAAGTCAAATGGCATAGAGAATACGATGTCTCATAAACGTGGTGTGATTTCCATGGCGCGTACGCAGAATGATCCGGACAGCGCCAGCAGTCAGTTTTTTATTGTACAGGCGGATTCCGACTTTTTGGATGGAGATTACGCAGCATTTGGTAAAGTGACTGCCGGAATGGACATCGTCGATAAAATCTGTCAGTCTGTGCAGCCAATCGACAACAATGGTACGGTGCCTGCAGATCAGCAGCCGAAGATTACTGCGATCAAAGTGATTGACTAGAATACAATAGTAAAAGTCCATTTGCATGATAGTCCTCCGTCAATGAGACCGGGGAGCCGTGTGTGATAAATATTTAGAAGGAATGAGTTAGTGGATGAAGAAATCAGTAAAACGATCTTTGGATGCTTATATTCGCCAAATGGATCGAATTGATCTGCGCGTGATCGCCTGCGTTATACTATTAAATGTGTTTGGTTTGATCATGATATATAGTGCATCGGCATACAGTTGCAGTACACTGGCAAAGTACAATTATGATTCCTTGTATTTATTAAAAAAGCAGGGGATATTTGTGCTGGCAGGCATTGTTGTGATGTTATTATTACAGTATTTTAATTACAACTATCTGCAAAAGCTTGCACCGATCATTTTTTTGGTTTCAGTGGGATCTCTCTTTTTGCTGAGAACGGGGCTTGCTGTACGCTCTCATGGTGCAGCGCGCTGGATCCGCCTGGGACCGGTTCAATTGCAGGTTGCCGAATTGGTTAAGATTGCGATGGTCATCATGATCGCAGCATTTGTGGCGAAACATGCCAATCAGGTACAGCGGTTCAAAAATATGGCAGTGTATTTGTGGATATTCTTTACGATCATACCAGCGGGGATGGTCATGTTCATTAGTAATAACCTGTCATCAGCGTTGATCATTTTAGGGATTGGTTTTATGCTTTCGTTTGTGTTTACCAATCAGGAGAAACTGCATGGTATCATTGCCGGGATTGGTCTGATCGGCATTTTTGTAGGAAGAAAACTTCTTGCTAAGAATCTGCCGACGCAAAAACAGCTAAATGCTTCTTCGTCATCTTTCCGTATGGGGCGTTTTTATGCGTGGATAGATCCGGAGCGTTATGCAGGAGATCAAGGATTTCAGCCATTACAGGGCAAATATGCTGTTGCCTCCGGCGGTTTATTTGGCAAGGGGTTAGGCAACAGTGTGCAAAAATTAGACAAAATTCCCGAGGCACAGAACGATATGATCTTTTCTATCGTTTGTGAGGAATTGGGATTGGTGGGAGCGGTAGTTTTACTGGCTATGTTTTTGTTTTTGATCTACCATTTGGTTCGAATTGCTGTAAATAGTGAGAATTTATTTGGTAAAGTGTTAGTCATGGGAATTGCGTTCCACATTTCATTACAGGTACTTATCAATGTTGGCGTTGTATTGACGATTATCCCGAATACGGGAGCATCGCTTCCATTTATCAGTTATGGTGGATCTGCGGTGTTGTTTACGTTAGCGGAAATGGGGATTGTGCTATCTGTAAACAGGTATCACATGCGACGCAGTTTACAGCGTAAACGTGCTGAACTGGAGAAGGAGGAAGAACAGTGACAACACAAAAGTTATGTCCAAATTGTTTTCAAAAGGGGACATATTTGGGGGGAAGATGCGAAAAATGTGGCTATGTAAAGGAAGATCGTCCGCAGTGTGCGCTGCCGGATGATTATGTATTGGGACAGCATTACGCGATGGGCCGTGTGATCACACAGGATGATGTCATGATCACGTATCTGGCGCAGGATCTGCGTACTGAGAAGATCTATGCGTTGCGGGAGTATTTCCCGGCTGCATGGGCGGTGCGTTCCGGTGATGGCATCCATGTCAAGGTGCAGGAAGGGGCAAATGCAGAATCTTTTCAAGCAGGAATGGATGTGTTGGAAAATGAGGCAAAGATCATTCGTGCACTCAGTGAGGAAACAATTTTAGCAGAGACGGGGGATTTCCTGCGCAAAAATGACACGGCATATTTATTGATGGAATATATTTCCGGAGAGACGATAGAAGAATATATTACTCGTACCGGGGAGCCGATACCATGTCAACAGGCGGGGCAGATACTTCGGTCCGTTGCGAGGACAATAGAGGATCTGCACAAACTGGGTCTTTTGCATCGTGGAATTGGACCGGATTCGATATGGATCCTGCAGGACGGCACGGTCAAAATGCTTGACTTTGAAGCGACAAAGCAGTATGTGCTCAGCGAGATCAATGGTACAGAGGCAGTGATGAAAGAGGGATTTGCACCGTCGGAGCAGTATGCCGGACCGGACGGACAGGGAACTTGGACAGATGTGTATGCATTGGCAGCAGTGTATTATTATATGATCACGGGCGTAAAACCTATTTCGGCGATCGAACGCAGCAAGGGGACATTGCTATCAGCGGCAAACGTGGAGAATAAGGATATCCCGGAGCGTATCAGTAATATGTTAAAACAGGCATTAGCGGTTATGTATTGGGAGCGCATTCAGACCATGCCGGCGTTAGTGGAAGCATTGGATGCCGCAGAAGGAACGCCAAAGATGGATCCGTATTTACGCCTCAAAGTTGGTGATGAAATGCGTCAATGGAAGATCGAACCGAATCGAGATATTCGTGTTGGACGTTCGGGAGAGGACTGCGAAATTGTTGTAGATGGTGACAATGTCAGCCGTCTGCATTGTATGATCCATTATGATAAGCGCAAAAATATCTTTTTGGTGAAGGATATGTCAGCTAATGGTACATTTACTGTGCGTGGACTTATCGGAAGAGGACGTGTGGCTGAAGTGGTGCCGGGAGAGCGGATTTATCTGGTATCAAATCGATATGAAATATATTTGGAAGTAAAATAGTATGGAAAAAAAGGGTTTTAAATGGCAAATATTTTTGGCGGCACTCCTGCTTTTGATGCAGAGTGCCGTACTTCTTATGCCGTGGCTGCAAATTACCGGAGACCGTTTTGTGTCGGTTGCGATGGAGATCAACCGTGAGGCAGAACAGATCGCTGCCGGTAAAGCCAGGGAAGCCGGGGCATATGAGGTTACGGACAACTACGAACGTGGTACGTCCATGCGGGAAGCCAAAGCCAAGGAATATCAACAAAAAGCAGATGAAGCATTACATGGCAGACAGGACAGCATTGATGGACTGCATCTGGCGGGATGGTGTTTGAGCAGCGGGGCGGATCTGGCGTTTGAGGGAATTCAGGTACAAGAGGGATACTCTCTGCGCACCAGTGATATTCAGATGGTGCTGCAAATTATGGGAGCGATGCTGTTTGCACCGGCGTTAATGGGGCTGGTAGTTTGCTCGTATATGCTTTTGCGACGAAAAACCCCGCGGACACTGATCTTTTTGGATGGTGCAGTGACGATCGGGATTGGTGTGGCGTGGCTGACTGTGATCCCGGAACTTTTGTGGGAGCAGATGCAGTCGGCGGTGCAGTCTTATGAAATGGTGTCCGAGGGCGTTCTTGCAATCCCGGGTGTGGGAGAATACTCCATTCGTGCGGTGTTGTGGGGATTTGCGGACAGCGGATATTTTATACAGATATTGTTGGGGGGCTTGCTGATACTGTTGAGCTTTGCTTATTTTACAGTGTGTCGGCCGGAACGGGAGCTTGTCGAGATCGAGGAAGTGCATCACGGAGAATATGAGCCGAAAGAAGTTCAGAATTGGGAGGTATTTCCAATGGCTCCGATGCCACAGGCGGTCAGAGAAGCGGAAAGACCGGAGGAAGCAGCAGAAAAAGAGCTTGCTCCCGAATTAGAATGTTTTCCGATGCAGTATGATGGCAGTGGGCACATTCAAGGAGTACGGGGACAGTTATCCGGACAGGATTTCGTTATGCAGCCGGATGCCGAGGTTATTCTTGGCAATAGTTTGGAATTATGTGACATTGTGGTCACACATTCTGGTATTAGTCGTCGACATTGCGGTGTACGATATGATTCCCTGATCGGACAGTATCGTGTGATCGCCTATACAAGTCAGCCGATCAAGATGTCAAATGGCAAGATCTTGCGGACGGACAGCTATACGCTTGCCAGACCGGGTACAATGGTCTATCTTCTTGGCGATGAGGAAGTAATCCGGCTTGGGTAAAAAAGCAAAGCCAGCGCTTTGCTTTTGTCACGCTACACAACAGCAATTTCCGATCAAAAAAAAGCGGGGCACCTTGACATATATCCAAAGTGCCCCGCCCTTTACAAAAGAAAGGAATCGTTGTCAATTATATCGTATTGACAACATCATTATGAATAATTGTCCCACGAATTGTTAATGGGAACACGTCATAATCGTATAGATCATGATAAATAATCAGAGTAATCAGCGGCAGTCGTTACGCCGTTTTTCCAATCATTCATCTTCTTCTTTGTCTCCTCCAATGTTTTCTGACAAATATCAGGAAGATCTTCTCCCCAGGATTTCGTCGCCTGCTTAAATCCCTTTTCAATAGCAGAGATCATTTCGTCTGCCTTGTCAGTATCGCCACCGGTTAAAGCAATTGCCATACTTACCATGCGGTCAGAAGTTTGCTTTATGCCCCAGTAACCATCGTCAGAGATTGCTTCCTGTGCTGCTTTGATCGTATCAGGATCTGCATTTGCAGCAGCCTTGCGGAATGTAGCCGCCAAATTTGTTCCATTGGCAAGATCAAATACACTGCCCTGTTTATTCAAAAGCTTCTGTACAAGATTCTGCATGGAAGTCATACGGGACTCCTGATCTTTCTTTAACTTTGCGATAATGTTATCGCGGTTGTAGATCTGATTGGCAGAATCTTTCTTTGTGGTTGTCGACTTCTCATATACCACAGAAGAATCCTCTTTCTTCGCTGCAGATGAAGAATTTGTGGTATCCGGCTTGGCTGCTGCCTGGCTGTTCACCGTTGCTGCTTCAGCAGTATATGTACCTAGAACACCACTTGTTGCTGTTAAATCCATAATTGAACCTCCTTTTTCTTTGCTTGTTAACCGCTGCCATCCGTGGCACACGGACTGTTTTCGTATAACACGAGCGTTTCTTCTCTCATATTATATATCGGCATATTAGAATAGAACTTTATAGCGCCGGTACATTTTTCGTCTGGCACAAAATGACATCATAATTGGTGTACTTTTGTGTCGCAGCGGACAGAGCCATGCGTGCCGCAATTTCGTCTTGGAATAATCCATAAGTAGTCGGACCGCTACCGCTCATCAACGCACCAACAGCGCCGTTTTCCAACAGAAATTGTTTCAGCTCTGCTAAGACAGGATATTTCGGAATCGTCACCGTCTCCAATACATTACTGAGTAAGTGTGCGACTTTGGCTCCATCGCAGTGTGCGATCGCATCTAAAACCGCATCCGTATCCGGGTGATCCAGTTGTTTTTGCAGATCAAGATTGCCATAAACATAAGCGGTGCTAACGGAAATATTTGGTTTGATCAGTAATGTCCACATTGATGGAAGTGGAGTCAGCGGAGTCAGTATTTCGCCAATGCCCTCCGACAACATTGTTCCTTTGCGGATGCAGAAAGGCACATCTGCGCCAAGCGTAACACCAATGTCGCACAGTTCATCGAGGGACAAGCCCAGATTATATAGTTCGTTAATTCCCAAGAGCGTGGCTGCGCAATCACTGCTGCCGCCTGCTAAACCCGCTGCCGCAGGGATATTTTTGGTCAAAATGATATTCATGCCATCCGGCAGAGCATAGCGTTCCTTCATAAGAATTGCTGCGCGGTACACAAGATTTTTTTGCATAGGGCAGCCATCAGGAGCTCCTTATTCATGGAAAGGGTAATTTCTTCAGCAGTTATCTGTTCGATCGTGACTTCGTCACACAGGTCGATCGTCTGCATGATCATGCGCAGGTCATGATAGCCGTTTTCACGACGCCCGAGGACATCCAGAGTCAAATTTATTTTGGCGGGTGCTTTTACCGTTATTTTATCCATATCAAACCTCCTTGTTTGTAATGATGCTTGCATGAACAAGCCTGATATTGTATACTTGTTTCTGCTGCATGCAAAGAATGCAGCCGTTTCTATCAGTATAGACGATGCTGATTGTTTAAGCAAATGTAATATATTTGTCATAGAAATTTTACACGACTATGCTATGATTTTATGGTAGAAGCTTTCTATACGAAGTGTGTGGGAAGTTCAGAAGAATACAGATTAGAATGTGGGGATACGATGAGGAAAAAAAGAATGATAGTAACAGGGGCAGTTGTCTTTTTGACAATTGCCGGTGTTTTGTGTGGAAAAAAATTATTTGCAGGCAAAGACACATCCGATCATAAAGGCACCAAGACATCCGGATATGAATATTATTATAAGGATAATGATCATCCGGAGGACAAAGACGTGAAAAGTTCGAGTGAACCGGGAGCAACGAAAGCACCACTGATTCAGGTGGATACGGATCCAGAGAGCATTACTGTGCTTGTTAATCGAGAGTATTTATTGCCGGAGGAATATATTCCGGAAGATCTGGTAGTGCCGGATGTGCCGTTTAGCTTTTATGGGACGTATGAGAAAAGCTATATGAGAAAAGATGCAGCGGCAGCGCTTGAGAAGCTTTTTGCGGGGGCAAAAGAGCAGAATATTTCATTAAAAGGAGTATCGGCATATCGTTCTTACAGCCGCCAAAAAGAAATTTACAATCGAAATGTCAGTACAAAAGGGAAGAAGAAAGCGAATCAGGTATCCGCTTTTCCGGGCAGTAGTGAACATCAGACCGGTCTTACGATAGATGTCTCTGCAGACTCGATCGGCTGTGCGTTGGAGCAGTCCTTTGGAAAGACGATCGAGGGGAAATGGCTGGCAAGTAACTGCTATAAATATGGATTTACGATCCGATACCCAAAGGAGAAAGAAGATATTACAGGGTATTCTTATGAGCCATGGCATATTCGTTATGTTGGCAAGAATTTGGCAAAGCGCTTGTATAAGAAGAAATTAACGTTGGAGGAGTATTATCAGACGACAACTGTAGATAAGAAGGTGAAACCGGAAGATCAGGTTAAGGATACGGATACTGGAGCACCAAAGGAGCCACAGATGACTTCTGCACCGACACCAAATCCTTCGTATAAACCGAAGAAAACACCGAAACCGTCCAAGTCGTCTGCACCGACTAAGTCGGCTAAGCCTAAGAAAACGAAAGCTCCAAAGCGGACACATGCGCCGAAGCCAAAGAAGACTAAGAAACCAACAGTTACGAAAGCACCGGTCAAAACACCGGCTGCAACGAAAGCACCGGTGCCAACGAAGGCGCCAACAAAAGAACCAACGAAGGCTCCAGAGGAGACCAAAGTGCCATCTGGAGATGAAATGAATGAGTAATTAGGATAGGAGGATGTTATGCGTACTATTATCGTAGTATTGTTTTTACTTTTGTATACGATCGTCAGCTTGCCGATGTATCTGATCGGATTTATCTTGGGTAAGATGGATCCAAAGAAAAAGGTGCGAATGTCACAAAGATTTGTAGCAGGAGGATTTCGATGTATTTTGTTCTTGTCCGGTGTTAAGGTGACAGTCAAAGGTAAAGAGAACCAGATCCATGACAAGGCGGCGTTGTATGTGTTTAATCACCGCAGCTTCTTTGATATTGTGGTAGGATATGCGACTGCGCCAATTCCGTCTGCATTTGTATCAAAAAAAGAGATTGAAAAGGTGCCGATGATCTCCTGGTGGATGAAATACTTAAATTGTCTGTTCTTGGATCGCGATGATATTCGTCAGGGAATGAAAGTGATCTTAACCGGTATCGAGTTAATGAAAGAGGGAACCAACATTTTTATTGCTCCAGAGGGAACGCGTAATAGCAGCGATGAGCTGCTTCCATTTCATGAGGCGAGCTTTAAGCTTGCTGAGAAGTCCAAATCGCCGATCGTGCCGGTTGCCATGAATAATATGGACGCTGTGTTGGAGCAGCATATGCCTTGGATCCACCGCACACATGTTATAATCGAATATTGTGAACCAATCTACATGGATAGTATGGAACGTGCCGAAAAGAAAAAGATCGGCGAGAAAGTTCGTCAGATCATCAGTGATAAAATAAAAGAAAATGCTGCGGAAGTATAATCCGCAGCATTTTTGTTTTAGCCTTAATCCTAGAATTAAAATTGTGTTGCATTTACATATCCGGTATGTAATTTTTTGCCTTTGAGATAGACTGTCATATACCATGTATGCTTGCCGGACTTCTTGGTTTTCAATACGATCACCGGCATATTCTTTGGCAGTGTTGCCAAGGTTTTCGCAGAGGCAGAAGCGCTCTGTTTGAGCGGAGATCTCTTGGCGGTGATCAAAGTCTTGCGTAACTTTAACCCTTTGATCGAGGTCAGGTATCCGTCAAAGGTCTTACTGCCTTTATGGAACTGCACATGGTAAAATTTTGCTTTATTCTTCAATACCGTTTTACCAATGTAGCGAACAGTTGCACCTGCCGGGATCGTCGCACGTTTGGCAGATTTTGCCGATGGTTTCTTGAGGAGCTTCATAGCGGTTTTAGTCTGAAAACCTTTGCCGCCCGGGGTTGTTCCTGCGGAAACTTTCAAGTATGCACCAAAGTACTCTTTGCCGTTAACTTTGCGATAGGCGCGTATTTTATAGAAATATTCGCGGTTTTTTGCTAACTTTTTGTTGATCCATTTTTTGGTTGTCGCTTTTGTGATCGTTTTCACTTTCTTATAAGTACCGTTGTATTCGCTGGAACGATATATTTCATATCCATCGCCACCGGTCGCACCCTTCCAAGTCAGCGTGATCTTTTTGGAGCCGGATTTAGCAGTTATACCGGAAACTGCTTTTGGTTTGATCGTAAAAGATGTTGTGCGTGTTCCGGTGAAGTTGCCTTTGCCTGTGATCGTGACGGTTGCCTTGCCCGGTTTTTTATTGTTGCTGTACGTGACGGTATAATCGCGTCCGGCTTTTAATCCGCGGCGGTTTAGTGTAACGGTTAGCGCAGGCTTGATCTCTTTGCCGGTATAGATCTGCGTCGGGATTTTTGCGATGGCTGCATCTTTGAGCTCACCGCTGTTGAAATTTATCTTTGCAATATCGGTATCAGAATACCAGAAATTACAGTCTACATTTGTCGTAAATCCATTGATCTTGCCGGTACTGCTGTATTGCCAAATATCGTATTCGCCGGTATAAGATGTTTTCGTCGTATAGTTGGCGAGCCAGATCATGTATTTTTGCTGAAGACTGGCGCCGTTGATCAGTGTCTTTAAGTCACTCGAATTGGCATAGATCATCGGTGTGTATCCGCCTGCCGAGATCGTGTCGCAGAAAGCTTCACAGTTTGCCGTTGCCTGTGCTTTACTGATCCCTGCCTTTGGACTGACAAGCGATCCGTCGGAGTATTGGTATTCATAATCAAAAGCGATTGGAAGCTCTATGTCATAGTTTGCTGCCATTTTCAGGCAGAAGTTAGCTTCTTCGATAGCCTCTTTGGTCGTGCGGGCTTCGGTGAAGAAATATAATCCGACATGGACTCCGGCATCCAGTGCATCTTTGATATATGTTTTAAAACGAGGATCTTCTACAACTGTGCCGGATCCCCAGCCGCGGTAGCCAACCCGGATAAAGGCGTATTCTACACCATCTGCAGCGGCTTTCGCCCAATCAATTGCTCCATTATGATAGGATACATCGATGCCATGATAGACGTTTTTTCCATGGAATACATCAGAGTGTGTATAGGTTTTGCCGGTAAAAGGACTGACCGAAGTGGATGCTGCACTTGCGGTGACTGCCTGTGTGTTCGGTAGCATTGTTCCAGATGACACTACCATAGATACTGCCAGTAAGGCACATAATAATTTTTTTCTCATCCTTAATATTTATTCCTTTCTATGAATAAGTCCCAGCATAGTAAATAATGCCATGGACTACTTCGTTCATATGTTTTTACTGCCATCGTCGTTGTACCAGTGTATTCGACAAATGTGGTAAAAAAATGACAAGCCCATTATAACAGGAAACAATTGGCAGGGCAATGTTTGTTGACAGGATAAGGACCGGGTGATATAATACGAACAAATGTTCGATTGAGGTTGCGATTGCGTGATGGGAAAGGATTGTGGTTTGCTATGATATTACAGGAGAATGCAACATTACAGCAGAAGCTTGCGATATTATCAGATGCAGCGAAGTATGATGTTGCATGTACTTCCAGTGGTGTTGCCAGAAAGGCAGAAGCCGGGAGCATTGGAAATACAGAGGCGGCAGGTATTTGCCATACATTTTCCGGAGATGGCAGATGTATCTCTCTGCTTAAAATATTGTATACCAATGAGTGCGTATTCGACTGTAAATATTGTGTGAACCGATGCTCGAATGATGTGCCAAGAGCGAGCTTTACCCCAGAAGAAATATGTACTTTGACAATGGAGTTTTATCGACGTAATTATATCGAAGGGCTTTTTTTGAGCTCCGGGATACTGCATTCACCCAATGAAACGATGGAACAGATATGCAAGGCATTACGTGATCTTCGGATCATACATCGGTTTAACGGATATATTCATTGTAAGGCAATTCCGGGGGCGGATCCTGCGCTTATTGAGATGGCGGGTTGGTATGCGGATCGTATGAGTATTAATTTGGAGCTGCCGACGGAAGAAGGATTAAAACGTCTTGCACCCAATAAGACGCGCAAGACGATCTTGACACCGATGCGCCAGATTCAAAATGGAATGGCAGAAAGTCGTGAGTATCTCGGCATGAAAGGGGGCAATTACGGTGCATATCATTTTACGCAGGAGCGAAAGCAGAAACGTCTTGCCATGCGGGGAGCTAAGGATGCTTTTGGTACACATGCAATCTCACGGGGAGTTGCGAGTGCTTCCGGTGCACATACAGTCTCACGGGGAGTTAAGGGCGTTCCCGGTACAAATGCAGACAATGGTGGATACAAGATTTCTCATTCCGAAAGCGGGGACAGCGTGATCACAGGGACGGACCTTATGCGGCAAGGGAAAGCCTCATCTGGATTGCAATTGTGGAATTTCTGCGATACGAAGAGGGGATTTGTCCCGGCCGGACAGAGTACACAGATGATCATTGGTGCCTCCGGGGAGACAGACTATGAGATCATGGCGGTATCAGAAACGTTATACCGGCGTTTTGACCTGAAGCGGGTGTTTTATTCTGCGTTTATCAATGTCAATAAGGATAGTACTCTTCCGGCACTGGATAGTCAGCCACCGCTGCGGCGGGAACACCGCTTATATCAAGCAGATTTTTTGCTGCGCTATTATGGATTTGAGGCGAATGAGCTATTATCACCCAGCCGCCCTAATTTTAATACGTATTTGGATCCTAAATGTGATTGGGCGTTGGGACATTTGGAGTTATTTCCAGTAGAGATAGAAAGTGCAGATTATGATACGCTGCTTCGCGTGCCGGGGATCGGCGTGAAGTCAGCAGGCCGTATTATCCGTGCAAGGCGTACCGGCAGAGTGGATTTTGATTCGCTCAAGGCGATGGGAGTCGTTCTTAAACGGGCTATTTATTTTATTACATGCCATGGGCGTATGTTTCAGGATTTTCTCAAAGTGGAGGAGGACTATATCACACGCAGTCTTTTGGCTGATAATACAGATGTGATGCGGGGATTTGGTGAGAGGGTAACGTATCGGCAGTTGTCGTTGTTTGATGATTTTCCAAACGGAGGATTGGTATGAGGCAGGAAGAGGAGAACAGACCGCTTCGGATCTATCAGTGTGAAGATACACAGGACGGGATATTGACAGCGGTATACGAGGCGGGCATTTCCGGATATGGGCATAAGTATATTCGGATCGCACCGATAAGGGAAGGCGAGACAGAGTCCTTTGTCCTATTTGCGGAATATATTACGGTAGTAACGGATCCGGGGCATGCTCGCATTGTCTTAGATAAGGTGCAAAGCGGCATTAGCAGAAATGCATATGAGTATGTTATGTATGCGCTGGCGTCGAATGATCCGGAGAAGGCCAATCTGGTGTATCAGTTTGTTACATATGGTTTTACCATTGGCAGAAGGGTAACGGATGCGATGCAGATACCGTGTGTCAAGGCAATCTTCGCGCTGCAGAGGCGTGTCCGCAATGAGGCGGCATGGTTTCGGGAAATATTGCGTTTCCAGGAAGTCTCTGTAGAGCCATCGGTACTTTTGGCGGTGATCGAGCCGGATCACCGTATATTGACAATGATCGCCTCGCATTTTGCAGATCGCCTCAATCCGGAGCGTTTTATAATCTATGACAAGGGACACTGTGAGGTGATGATCCATGTTCCCGAGCAGCCTTGGTATATTCGAGCGTTGACAGTACAGGAATGCGCACAGTTAGATGTGCTTTTGGAGCAAAAAGAAGAATATGTCATATTATGGAAGACATTTTTTGACAGCATTTGTATTCATGAGCGTCGCAATGATTCATTGCAGACAAATATGGCACCCAAGAAATACCGCACGCATATGACAGAATTTCAACCCGAACAACAATAGACTATTTTCGCGACAGGGTGATCTTTTCAGAAGACAAATTGTCATAATCGCCGTGTTTTGGTATGAAAATGCAAACGTATTGTGTAGATTTTCCACAAGGGATATGTTATAATGGCGGAAAACTGTATTGAGAAAAATTATTAAGATGAACCAAATGGAAAGGAGTACAATATGCTTTCAGATGACGTAACAGTGTTAAACATTAAGCACAAGGTTTTACAAGAGGTAGCCAAGTTAGCGTATGACAAGAAACTTGAGGAGGGGAAGGAGCTTCTTCCATTCCAGATGATTCCGGGACCAAAAGCAAGATTTCGTTGCTGTATTTATAAAGAGAGGGAAATTATCCGCCAGCGTGTGCGTTTGGCAGAGGGTAAATGCCCGAGTGATAAGCAGAGTGACAGCATGATTCAGGTTATTTCTTCTGCTTGTGAGGAGTGTTCCATTGCACGTTATGTAGTAACAGATAACTGTCGTAAGTGTATGAAGAGATCCTGTCAGCAGGCGTGCCGCTTTGGTGCGATCTCTATGGGAAAAGACCGTGCTTACATCGATCCTAGTCAGTGTAAAGAATGTGGACTTTGTTCTAAGGCATGTCCATATAACGCCATTGCTGATCTGATGCGTCCATGTAAGAGAGCGTGTCCGGTAGATGCAATGTCTTTCGATGAGAATGGCATTTGTGTGATTGATGAGGAGAAATGTATTCAGTGTGGACATTGTATTCACAGCTGTCCATTCGGTGCAATTGGATCCAAGACTTTTGTTGTAGACATTATTAATGATATGTTGGCTGGTAAGCCGGTATATGCTATGGTAGCTCCGGCAACAGAGGGACAGTTTGGTAAAGATATTTCCATGACCAGTATCCGAGAAGCCTTAAAGAAGATTGGATTTAAGGATATGATCGAAGTTGGTCTTGGTGGAGACATGACAGCAGCTGCAGAGGCAGAAGAGTGGGCAGAAGCAGCCAAAGATGGCAAGAAGAAGACAACCTCCTGCTGTCCGGCATTTGTAAATATGGTCAAGAAACATTTCCCGGAGGTATGGGATTGTGTATCTACGACAGTATCACCAATGTGTGCAGTGTCCAGAATGATCAAGGCGAAAGAGCCGGAAGCGGTAACTGTATTTATCGGACCATGTGTTGCTAAGAAATCAGAATGTCAGGATAAGAGCATTGAGGGCAATGCAGATTATGTATTAACATACGGCGAACTCAGTTCTATTATGAAAGCTAGGAATGTGAAGTTTGAGCCGGCGGAGAATGATTCACAGGAAGCAAGTATTTATGGTAAGAAATTTGCTAATGCAGGCGGTGTTACTGCGGCAGTGATTCAATGTTTGGAAGAGACACAGGGAGATGCCGATATCAAAGTTCGTACCTGTAATGGTGCAGCTGAATGTAAGACAGCATTGACATTGTTAAAACTTGGCCGTTTGCCGGAAGACTTTATTGAGGGTATGGTCTGTGAAGGCGGTTGTGTTGGCGGCCCTAGCCAGCACCGTACCGAGAAGGCAGCGATGAAAGACCGCAATGCATTATTGGGTGAGGCAGATGAGCGTGGAGTACACGAGAATCTCGAACATTATCCGATGGACACCTTCTCGATGCATCGTTAATTTTGAGCATAGGAATTTGTCAATGAGGTATCTTGACAGACCATATGGGATAAACTAAACTAGTAAAAGGCTAGGAACACAAAGAAGCAATAAAACGAGTAAATCGTCTTTAAGGTTTGGGACACCGAGCCTTAAAGACGTTTTTTGCAGAAAGAGGGAACGAAATGGCAGACAAGAAGACATTTTATTTGACGACCGCGATCGCATATACGTCCGGCAAACCACATATCGGTAATACGTATGAGGCAGTGCTCGCAGACAGTATTGTGCGTTATAAAAGATTAGAAGGATATGATGTTCGTTTCCAGACCGGTACGGATGAGCATGGTCAGAAGATCGAACTGAAAGCGGAAGAGGCAGGAGTAACGCCAAAGCAGTTTGTTGATGACGTATCCGGACAGATCAAGACAATCTGGGATCTGATGAATACATCGTATGATAAATTTATTCGTACAACGGATGATTATCATGAGAAACAGGTACAGAAAATATTCAAGAAATTATACGAGCAGGGAGATATTTATAAAGGATTCTACGAAGGAATGTATTGTACACCATGTGAGTCTTTCTTTACATCATCCCAGCTTGTTGATGGTAAATGCCCGGACTGCGGCAGAGAATGTCAGCCGGCGAAAGAAGAGGCATACTTCCTCAAGCTCAGCAAATATGCAGACCGCTTGATCGAGCATATCAATACACATCCTGAGTTTATTCAGCCAGAGTCCCGCAAGAACGAGATGATGAACAACTTCTTGCTTCCGGGACTGCAGGATCTCTGTGTATCCCGCACTTCTTTCAAATGGGGAATTCCGGTAGATTTTGATCCGGATCATGTTGTATATGTATGGATTGATGCATTAAGCAACTATATTACCGGTCTTGGATTTGACTTAGATGGTAATGACACTTTGGAAAATGGCGAGGATCTTTATAAGAAGTTTTGGCCGGCAGATCTGCATCTGATCGGTAAAGACATATTGCGTTTCCATACGATTTATTGGCCGATCATGCTGATGGCACTTGATCTCCCACTTCCGAAGCAGGTGTTTGGTCATCCATGGCTGCTTCAGGGCGACGGCAAGATGAGTAAATCCAAGGGTAATGTGATCTATGCAGATGATCTTGTTGATATTTTCGGTGTTGACGCTGTGCGTTATTTCGTATTGCATGAGATGCCATTCGAGAACGATGGTGTGATCAGTTGGGATCTGATGGTAGAGCGTATGAACTCCGATCTTGCGAACGTACTTGGTAATTTGGTAAATCGTACGATCTCGATGACAAATAAATACTTGAGCGGCGTTGTGGCAGACAAGGGTGTATCTGAGGAAGTAGACGATAACCTCAAGCAGTTTGTTCTGGCAACACCAGCCAAAGTAACAGCCAAAATGGACCAACTTCGTGTAGCGGATGCGATTACAGAAGTATTTGCTCTGTTCAAACGCTGCAATAAATATATTGATGAGACAGAGCCTTGGGTTTTAGGCAAAGATGAAGCAAAGAAAGATCGTTTATCAACAGTATTATATAATCTGGTTGAGGCGATCACGATCGGCGCCAGCCTGTTAGAGGCATTTATGCCGAATACAACGGATAAGATATTAGCTCAGCTTGGCGCACAAAAACGCGCTTATGATCAGATGGATCAGTTCGGGCTGTACCAGTCAGGTGGACACGTTGTAGAAAAACCGGAGATCCTCTTTATGCGACTGGATCCAAAGGAAGTGCTTGCCAAAGCAGAGGAGATCAAGCAGAAACAGATCGCAGAAGCTAAGGCAGAGAGTGGCGAGACCGAAGAGGAAGTCATTGATATTGAGCCAAAAGAGGAGATTACATTTGATGACTTTATGAAGATGCAGTTCCAGGTAGGAGAGATCATTGCCTGCGAGGAAGTGAAAAAGTCCAAAAAGCTTCTTTGTTCACAGGTTAAGATCGGCAGCGAAGTAAAGCAGATCGTATCCGGAATCAAGCAGCATTATTCCGCAGAGGAAATGGTCGGCAAGAAAGTGATGGTTTTGGTGAATCTGAAACCAGCTAAGTTAGCCGGAGTTCTTTCTGAAGGAATGTTACTTTGTGCAGAAGATGCAGAAGGTAATCTGGCACTGATGGCACCAGAGAAAACGATGCCGGCGGGTGCAGAGATTTGCTAAAGAAATCTTTACTTTTTGAGTAAAATCTGATTTAATATATAAGAGATAAGGGTCAAAAGCAGATAGCAAGTATGCAGACATACATTGTTATCTGCCGAGATGGCCTGTTAAGAGCTAACAAGTAGCAGATCACTTGCAAATATGCAGCTGTAGTATATCGGTAGTACATTAGCTTCCCAAGCTAAGGGGGCGGGTTCGACTCCCGTCAGCTGCTTTTTTACGGAATAGGAAATTGCTAAAGCAAAGCGCTGGCTTTGCTTTTTTACGGAATAGGAAATTACTAAAGCAAAGCGCTGGCTTTGCTTTTTTACGGAAAGAAGGAAACGAGACCATGTATGCAAATTATCATACGCACACCAAACGCTGTCAGCATGCAGTAGGTGAAGACCGCGAGTATGTTGAGGCTGCCATTGCAGCAGGGATACAGGTGCTGGGCTTTTCGGACCATTGCCCATGGGTCTATAAAGATGATTTTGTGTCCGGAATCCGTATGAGAGCGGATCAGGTTGAAGAATATGTGGATTCTATGCAGAGACTGCGAACAGAATATCGCAATAATATTCGAATTTTGATCGGCTTTGAAACGGAACATATGCCGGATCTGATCGAAGCGCAGGATGAATTACTTGCACCATATCCGATCGACTATATGATATTGGGTCAGCATTTTCTGAAGCAGGAACGCGACGGAGTTTATACCGGTGCGCCGACAACGGATGAAACAACGTTACAGAACTATGTGGATACCGTTATTGCAGGGCTCGAGTCCGGCAGATATCTGTATTTGGCTCACCCGGATCTCATTAATTATGTTGGAAATGCAGCGATTTATGAGCGGCACATGACAAGACTTTGTCAGTATTTAAAAGAACATGACCGCCCGATCGAGTTAAATATGCTTGGTGCTGTTGATGGCAGACATTATCCGAGCAAACGCTTCTTGGATATTGCGGGCAAAGTGCAAAATAAAGCAATTATCGGAATAGATGCACACAGTCCGGAGCAGATCAAGCGGTCCAACGTTGGAGAACAGATGCTCCGCAGCATGGCGCAGGAAATTACAATTATCGAGCAAATGGAGGAAGTATGAGATTACGAAATATAAAAGGAGCTGACGAAAGAATTTTGGCGGATCCGTATACGATACAGACGGATGGTACGGATGGAGCTGATTTCAAGGGACGTTGGAATCGTGAGTATTTTCATAATGACCATCCGATACACATAGAGATTGGCATGGGAAAGGGTCAGTTTATTACGACGTTGGCACAGCAGAATCCGAACATTAATTATATAGGTATTGAAAAATATTCCAGTGTATTGATTCGCGCCATTGACAAAAGAGAGGAGCTTGCATTAGATAATCTGCTTTTTATGAGAATGGATGCGGAAGAAATTACCGATTATTTTGAGCCGGGCGAGGTTGGCAGGATATATCTCAATTTTTCAGATCCATGGCCAAAGGATCGTCATGCAAAGCGTCGTTTGACCTCGACTACATTTTTGTCAAGATACGATCAGATCCTGCAGCGGGCTGGTGTCGTTGAATTTAAGACAGACAATCGCCCATTATTTGATTTCTCACTCGAGCAGCTTCAGGAAGCGGGCTGGCATGCCGATTATGTATCCTATCATTTACATGAAAATGGACCGGCAGCAGATAATATTATGACGGAATATGAGCAGAAATTTTATGCTCTAGGCAATCCAATCTGTAAATTCAGAGCACACCGATAGACAAAAAAGAAACAGCAGATAGGCTTCATGTTGTTTGCATGAAACCTGACTGCTGCTTTTCGTTATAGAAAACTTCTCGCTTCCTATAATGAAAACATGATCTGCGAGAATGCGATCACTGCACAATTGATGTTGTGTAGAACAGATCCCCACTCTAGTACATACAATCGTTTGACGTATTAGAAGAACGATCGGAAGCCTTGTTGGAAGATTTGTTGGAAGAGCTGTTAGAAGATTTGTTAGAGCTCTTGTTGCTTGACTTTGCAGAAGATTTGTTAGAGGAATTGTTGCTTCCGCAATTCTGTGTGCTGTCAGAGCAGTTCTCATAATTTGGTGACTGATTTGTTTGTTTTTTTGACATAATAATCTCCATTTCTGTAAGGTGTTTATGGGCACCGCAAAACGTTACAGAGTAACCCATAATGATCAACCGGTTACATTTATAGTGTGCCACCGGTTAGCAAATTTATGACGATGTCAAATGGAAATACATGGTAATTCCATATTATTTTTAGTAGCATTTTACACATAGGATGTGTATAATAGAGGCAGAAAAAATATAAGCCCGTTGTGGCAAGAATGGAGGATACATATGAGTGTTAAGTTTTCAGATTCTGTAAAATACATTGGAGTGGACGATACAACGATCGATCTATTCGAGAGTCAGTATGTAGTACCGAAAGGAGTTTCTTATAATTCCTATGTCATTTTGGATGACAAGGTTGCATTGATGGATACGGTGGACAAGCGAGGCATGGAGCAGTGGGAGAAGAACTTGACTGCAGCGTTAGACGGTCGTGCTGTAGACTATTTGATCATACAGCATTTGGAGCCGGATCATGCCGGAAGCATTGCGCGTTTGGTAGAATTATACCCGGAGGTAACTTTAGTTGGAAATGCGAAAACGTTCCAGATGCTTCCACAGTTTTTTGACCTGCCGTTAGAGGGACATACTTTGACAGTTAAAGAAGGTGATACACTTTCTTTGGGATCACATACATTGACATTTGTAATGGCACCGATGGTACACTGGCCGGAAGTTATGGTTACTTATGAGAGCAGCGAAAAAATTCTGTTCTCCGCAGATGGTTTTGGTAAATTTGGTGCACTGTCTCTTACTGAAAATGAGGACTGGGCGTGTGAGGCACGCAGATATTACTTTAATATTGTTGGTAAATATGGAATACCGGTGCAGACTTTGTTAAAGAAAGCGGCCGGACTTGATATTGCAACAATCTGCCCGCTACATGGACCGATCTTGACAGAAAATCTCGGATATTATTTGGATCTTTACAATACTTGGAGCAGTTATGAGCCGGAAAGCAAAGGTATCCTGATCGCATATGCGTCTATTCATGGCAATACCGGTAAAGCAGCAGAGAAACTTGCAGAAATCCTCCGCAGCAAGGGTGCAGAAAAAGTCGTTGTCAGTGATCTTGCGCGAGAAGATATGGCAGAAGTAATAGAGGACGCATTCCGTTATGACAGAATGATCGTGGCAGCAGCAAGTTACGATGGCGGCGTATTTCCTTGCATGCAGGACTTCCTGCATCATTTGCAGAGCAAGGCATATCAGAATCGCAAAGTTGGAATCGTAGAGAATGGTTCTTGGGGACCAACTGCGGCACGCACGATGAAAGCAATTTTAGAGCCGATGAAGAATATTACGATCGTAGATCCGGTCGTTACGATCAAGTCAACACTGAAAGAGAGTGATATTCCGAATTTGGAAGCATTGGCAGATGCAATGCTGTAGATATAGGTTATGTTATGACAGCAGAAGTGGACTGTAATGACAATGGGAATCCTATTAGATAACTGTGTTAGTAAAAAGGCTTGCACCGTAACGGTGCAAGCCGGTTTTGCTTTTGTATGCCATTCGCTTATTTATTTGCTTTTTTCTTAGCCGCCTTAGCGGGAGCGGTTACCCGTCGGCTGGATTTTTTGTCTTTGGAACGATGAAATAGAGTATCTTTCCACAACGCAGGATGAAATAGGATCAACAGTGGAAATAGCTCCAGTCTGCCTGCGATCATATCAAACATAAAGACACATTTGCTGAAAGGAGTAAATGCTCCAAAATTTTCTATCGGGCCGACTTTTTCCAATCCGGGGCCAACATTGTTGAGTGTTGTTGCAACAGAAGTAAATGTTGTCACCAAGTCCTTTTCCTCAAAGGAGATCAGGAAGGTTGAAACGGCAAATACGATTATATATGTGATAAAATATACATTCGTTGCACGCAGCACTTCGTGTTCCACCGGTTTCTTTTCAAATTTAACCTTCTGAATACTTTTCGGATGGATATAGGAGTGCAATTCCTTACCAACTGTCTTAAATAAGATCACGATACGCGATACTTTCATACCGCCGCCGGTACTTCCTGCACATGCACCGATAAACATCAAAAGCACCATGATCGTGCGTGAAGATTGCGGCCATAAGTTAAAGTCAACGGTGGAATAGCCGGTTGTTGTAATAATGGAAGCGACCTGGAAAGAAGCCTGGCGCAATGCATCTGCTGCATTTCCAACCATCTGTAAAATATTGCAAAAGATAATACCGATCGCTACTGCAATGATCAGAAAATAATAACGAACTTCCTCCATTTTCAGAGCATTTTTCCATTTGCGAAGCAGTAACAGATAATAGGCATTAAAATTCACACCAAATAGCAGCATAAATATTGTGATCACCCATTGCAGATATGGAGAATAACTTGCAATGCTATCATTTTTAATACCAAATCCACCAGTACCGGCGACACTAAATGAGGTCGTGATCGCTTCAAATAAAGACATGCCGCCGAGCAACAGCAGGATTACCTGAACGACAGTCATGCCAAAATAGATCACATACAAAATCTGTGCCGTGGATTTAAGATGCGGCACCAGCTTGCCAACGGAAGGCCCCGGGCTCTCCGCACGCATCAGATTCATATTGGAGCCGCCACTCATAGGAATGATCATCAGCAAAAAGACGAGTACACCCATACCACCGATCCAATGTGTAAATGCGCGCCAAAAAAGTGTTGCATGGCACAGACATTCCACATCACTCAACACCGTCGCTCCTGTGGTCGTAAAACCGGACACGATTTCGAACAGTGCATCCACGTAACTTGGATATTCACCAGTCAATATTAATGGGAGAGAACCGAAAATACTGAGTGTGATCCAACTGGCGGCTGTTGCCAGACAGCCTTCCTTAAAATAAAACATCGCATTTTTGGGTTTATGACGTGTTCCCAACACACCCAGAACAATGCAGATAACTGCGACCAGCAGATACCATACACTTTTCTGTTCCATATATAGGACACCAACAATAAATGGAAAAAGGAGCAATGCACCTTCAATCATTAATACATACGATAAAATATATTTTACAGCCGAATAATTCATATTAAATCTACATTCCTTTCTATGCCAGCCAGCCTTTCTGGGGCTTCAGCACATTGCCGCAGGCACAGTATATCTTGCCGTTTATGCCAGAATATCCTGCAGATCGCCCAGTCCGGTGTGTGCAGTTACGATCAATACGGCATCGCCGACCATAATGCAGTCATTACCGGATGGCATGATGATTTCGCCATTGCGAAAAATACACGAAACCAAAAGATCCTTCTTGAGTTTCAGTTCCATTAAAGGTTTGCCGGTTACTTCACATTCTTCTTTCACCAAAAATTCCACTGCTTCCGCACGAGAATCAAACAAATTGTATACAGTTTCTACGTTGCTGTTTAGCGAAGCACGTTTTGCGCGCACGTAGGCAATGATCGTTTCAGAAGTAATATGTCTTGGATACACAACACTTCCCAGATCCAGTTCGTTGATCACGGTTTTGAAGTTGGAGCGGTTAATCTTCGTAACTACTTTGGCATCCGATACGTTTCTGGCATGAAGCGTCAGAAGCACATTTTCCTCATCAATTCCAGTCAGAGAGACAAAGGATTCTACATGCTCAATGCCTTCTTCCTTAAGAAGTTCGGTATCTGTGCCATCGCCATTAATAATGATCGCATCCGGAAGCATCACAGCCAACTCTTCACAACGGGCGCGGTTTCGCTCGATCATTTTGACTTCGATACCGACATCCAGTAAGCATTTTGCCAGATAATAAGCAGCTTTGCCACCGCCGACGATCATTGTGTCACGCACCTGATTGGTAGGAAGTCCAATGCGTCGCATAAAATTCTTCGCGTCATGTTGAGCGGCAACGAAAGAAACCATATCTCCCTCTTCAAAGATAAAATCTCCGGCTGGGATCGTCATTTCGCCATCGCGTTCTACGCCGCAAATGACGATACGGTCGAGAAGTCCGGTACGACCCAAGTCTGCAATCGATTTCTGATTCATTGTATTATTTTCAGCAAGCTTAAACTTTACGATCTCGGCCTGACCATGAGCAAAAGAGTGAACTTCCAAGGCAGTAGGCAGGTAGAGTAATCGCGCTGCCTCATTTGCAGCTGCTTGCTCCGGGTTAATGATCAGCGCAAGTCCTAGTTTCTCACGTAAATAAGGGATTTCTTCACTGTATTCCGGAGTTCTTACACGGGCAATTGCAGAGCAATCGCCGACGCGTTTTGCAACAGTACAGCACAGCAGATTGAGCTCGTCAGATTCGGTGACAGCGATCAACAGGTCTGCGCTCTCAATGCCTGCCTCCATCTGTACACTGTAACTTGCACCTGTTCCAACAATGCCCATTACATCATACATGTTTGTCAGGTCATGGACTTTAGTGGGATCTTTGTCAATCAAAGTGACTTCATGCCCTTCTCTGGTTAGCTGGTCGGTGAGCGTTTCGCCGACTTTACCACAGCCAACAACAATAATTTTTAACCCTCTGCGGGTTAAACTTTTCTTTGCCATCTCTATTCTCCATTCTTTCATTTAATTCCTGCGAGAAAACGACATTGTCCCTTGCGTAAATTATAGTATAGCACAATTCTCTATTTTTGACACTATAAAGTATTATGTGGTACAGTTATTGGTGCAGCAAATAAAAATAGGTGAATACGATTTATAGAAATTATCTATGGAAATAGATTTGCTATATTAGAAAAAGAACAGAGGAGATAATACGATGAGTAGTTTTATATTTAGCTTAAATGCGACAGTTCCGGTATTTGCAGTGATCGTGATCGGTAATCTTTTATGCAAGATTGGCTTGATCGATGAGCACTTTGCAAGCATATCCAATAAATTCGTGTTCAGAGCCTGTCTGCCTTGTATGATCTTTTTGGATCTGGCTGATACTAACATCCGACAGAATTTTGATGCACCGTACATAGGGTTTTGTTTTATTATAACGCTGATTTCCATCGTTGTGATCTGGTTTTTGGCGGCAAAGCTAATGCCGGACAAATCAATGGTCGGTGCTTTTGTGCAGGGATCATACCGCAGCAGTGCGGCGATCTTAGGTGTTGCCTTTATTCAAAACATATATGGGACTTCCGGCATGGCACCATTGATGATCATTGGATCTGTCCCTCTTTACAATATCTTTGCGGTCATCATTTTGACCTTTACGAGCAGTGACGCAGACAAAAAGGGCATCCGCAAAGCGTGTATTGGCGTGTTGACAAATCCGATCATCATTGGAATTGTGCTTGGGATGATCGCATCATTTTTTAATATTAAATTTCCGTGGATGGTTAAAAAGACAATATCGAATATGGGAGTTATGACCTCGCCGTTAGCACTTATTTCGATCGGTGCAACATTTCGTGGCAGAGAGGCACTTGCAAAGATTAAGCCGACCTTGGGTGCATCCTTTATTAAGTTGATCGGTCTGGCTGCTGTATTTATGCCACTTGCCATATATATGGGATTTCGCGATCAAAAGTTGATCGCACTTCTTATCATGCTGGCATCGCCCTGCACACCGGCGTCTTATATCATGGCAAAAAACATGGATGGCGATGCAGAGCTTGCCTCTAGTATTGTGGTCGCAACCACAGTTTTGTCAGCGGTAACATTGACCGTTTGGATCTTTGTATTAAGAAGTTTTGGTTTTGTCCAATAATTGATCCAGCTTATCATGGATCTCTTCTGTTGATTTTTTATTATATTTCACAATAAGTTTGGCGGCCTGCAACGTAGTTTTGTTGATGGATTCTTTGTACTGTTCGAAAGAAGCATCGTCGATAGTGGCAGGTTCGCCTTTTTTGTCATTCAGACGTTCCATCTCCTGACTCATTAATTCTAATAATTTATCTTGATAAGCTCGCTGCAGTAAATCCTGCTGTTCTTCGCTCTGTTGTTTCAGCATGAGCATACCATCCACCATAAAATAGGTAGCAGCCAGTGTGACGATCACCATCAGTATACCTAAAACTGCGCCCAACAGGGATCCGGCAAAGACATCTTGAAAAAGAATGATTCCAAGCAAGCCTGCCATCCAAACTAAAGCAGCCGCAATAATTGTTTTTCTCGTTTGCATAATAATATATCAATCCTTTCTTAGATCGTAAATGTTGCTTTATCAGCACAAAAATAGAATACCACGAACAAGGATATGCTGTCAAAGAACATACAATACAAAATAAAACATATGAAACAAATAAAAAACATAATTCTTAAGAATTCTTAAGATTGCGTTCAAACTATTGATTTTGTTATTAATATTTGGTGTACTAAATGTATCAAAGACAAAAAAAGTAATATCCCTTATGCTGCTATGTTGCGGTATAAGGAAAACAAAAATTTCATAATAGCAGGAAGGAGTGATCATTATGATCCAATGGAAAAATTAATCTTAAGTACAATAGCAGCGATAGGAATCGCCTGCTTTGCAGGAGGAACAGCAGATGCGGCATCGGTTAAAATTGATGAGAAGACATTTCCGGATGTTTG
>NZ_QUFB01000033.1 GCF_003478335.1 Clostridium sp. AM49-4BH | reverse complement strand
GAGAACTGATACTCCGAGGCTCTTTCTGGGTGCCTTCAGCAACAATTAAATAAAGTTTGTGGTGATTTCTGTTAATTTGTACTTGACAAGAGGTCATTACATATCAGTTGACTTTATAAGGTAAGAATGATAATATATGTAGTATTAAAAACTACATTTTATAAGTTTTAGAATTGTGTATGTTCGTTTTTGGCACTTTTTAAGGTGATCGACAATATAGATCCGGTTTATTTTGGATATGAACGGACATACTGATAGTAGACAGCCGCAGACTTCTGCAGGCAGATTGGAGAGAACTATGTCCTATTTGATTTTATGTGACAGTTGCACAGATTTTACAGAGGATATGAAGCAGGATCCGCATTTTGCCCATATTCCCTTGACGATCCATATTGGTGATTACGATATAATTGATGATGATACTTTTGATCAGCAGGATTTTCTCAGACGCATCGATGCTTATCCCGAATGTGCCAAATCTTCCTGCCCGGCACCGGATGAATATCTTAAACACTTTGAGATGGCTGATGACATTTATATGGTAACGTTATCCAGTCATCTGAGTGGTTCTTATAATAGTGCCATGCTGGCAGCCAATATGTATATGGAAGATCATCCAAATAAACATATCCATGTATTTGATTCCTTGTCTGCCTCTTCCGGGCAGACATTAGTCGCACTCAAAGCAAATGAACTCGCCGGCAGTGGACTTTCTTTCGACGAAGTGATAAAACAGACCGAACAGTTTATTCATGAGATGGGTACAAAGTTTGTCTTAGAGTCTCTTGAGACTCTGCGTAAAAACGGTCGCCTCTCTACGGTAACCGCTACGCTGGCAAGTGCACTCAACATCAAGCCGGTAATGACATCTAACGGTAACGGTGAGATTGATAAAGTAACACAGGCACGTGGTATGTCAAAGGCGATCATGAAGATGGCAGATGCAATCAAGGCGGACGCTGTTGATCCGCAAAACCATACATTAATAATCGCACATTGCAACAATCGCAAACGTGCAGAATTTGTCAAAGAAGAGATCTTGAAACGTCTTTCATTTAAGGATGTACAAATTACAGAGACCGGTGGCATCAGCTCCCTCTACGCAGCGGATGGTGGTATTGTAGTCTGTTACTGATCTTAATACTGCAGATGGTTTTCTCTGCGATATACTGTAATACCATAACAGCATTTATCGAACAAAGAGTCGCTTGCGACTCTTTCGCGCTCGAGCGGTGCTGTTTGCAGCTAACTTCTTCTCCGCGAGATGCGCATCCTCGCGGAGCGTTTTTACTTTATAGGAAACGAGAAGTTTCCTATAAAGTAAAAAAACGGTAGTCGGAATCACCCGGCTACCGTTATTATTTTGCATATTTTGCCTCGCTGCAATCCGACCTTTAATCTGCCATTTGCGAAGCTCAACTGTGCTGCCTGATAAGAGGCATATTTTTTACCGCCTTCCCACACAAGCTTCACTTGGTGTGTCCGCCCATTATAACAATATATGCGGTTGAAGTTGATAAAATAAAATCTCCCTTTGCTGCCTTTGACAAATAAACTTCCACCAGCCCTCGCCAAAGTACGAACAGCACCTCCGGCGATCCGCTTTCTTTGTCTGACCGCCCGATCTGTCTGATAGATAAATCTGCCTTTCTGATAATAAAAAGCACTGTTTACCTGCTTCCAATATTTGTGGTCATATTTTGAAGATGTTGTTAGCTTACAGCGAATCCCTCGGTAACCCTTCTTTTTCAGATAGGACGTACTGCATAAAAAGTTTTCATGAAGTACCAGCCCTGGCTGATCCTTGTGCGTGTTTGGATTTAAGGGATCGTCCCAGGTCAGATCAACATGGTACCATTTTCCCTTTAATCGTACCACATTCCACATATGCATCATTGAATAGGAATTGGCAAATTTCACAGGGATATTCACCTTTTGCAATAACAATGCATATGCCTTTGCATATCCCTGGCAGTTCCCCTTTCCTTTCAGGAATACACCCCATTCACTGGTGCAATATGTTGTATTCTGATCTGAATATGCCGTATTCCGGATCAGATAATCATGAAAATACAACGCTTTCTCAAGCTTTGTCATTCCAGACGGTGCTTTTGCCACGATCCGATCAACCTTAGCTCGAATCTTTCGCCGAACCTTCTGGATCTTGGTCCGATCCGGCGCACCATCTGCTTTCCGAAATATTTTCATATAACTCAGTTTCATCTGGCGCACCTGTCCGTCAGATGCGCTGACAACCTTCGTATATTCCTGCCCACTGTAAAAGAGATACGATGTCTGTGTCGCGATTTCCGTCATCATATTACTCACCGCTTTGTCGTCGCGTTTGTTGTACAAATGATATTTCGACACATCTACCTGACGTTCATAATTCTGAAAGGCCAATATCACCGCTCTTTTGGCTCCTGCAATGTTCGCTTTTGGAGCAGCCGCTGCTCTGACTGACGATATCCCCCCGATAAACAGTACCACACAGATCACAAGCATCTGGCGCACTGTCTTACTAAGCCGGCTCATCAATCGACCTCATCCTGCAGCACACTTCCCGCCAGATTGGCAATAAACTGTGTTGCCGTACGTCCGGAAATACCACCATGGCTAAGCTCCCACTGATTAGCTTTCAAACAGAGTTCCTCTTCCGACAAGGTGATCTGTGGATATTTTTTAGCCAATTGTTTAACAATCTCGAAATATTCCTGCTGCTTTGGACGATAATATCCGATCGTTACACCAAATCTCGCTGCTAATGACAACTTCTCCTGCATTGTATCCGAACGATGCAGTTCATCCTGCGACATATCAGAGCGATCGCTCCAGGTCTCGCGGATCAAATGTCTGCGGTTCGAAGTTGCATAGATCAAAACATTATCCGGTTTGGTTTCCAGGCCACCTTCGATCACCGCTTTGAGATATTTATACTCAATCTCAAATTCTTCAAAAGAAAGATCATCCATATAAATAATAAAACGATAATTGCGGTTTTTGATCTCTGCAATGATCTGTGACAAATACTGAAATTCATGTTTATACACTTCGATCATGCGCAGGCCCCTGCTATAGTATTCATTTAATATTGCTTTGATACTGGTTGATTTACCGGTACCTGCATCACCAAATAACAGTACATTATTGGCCTGTCTGCCTGATACAAATGCCTCTGTATTTTCTATTAATTTCTGTTTTTGACTCTCATAACCAATAATATCTGATAACAGCATATCACCGGTATTTGTAATCGGTGTAAGAATATCCTCTGCCTCCGATCCTGCGACGCGAAAAGCCTTGTTAAGCCCAAACTTCCCAACACCATATTTTTTGTAAAAGTCCGTTACGATACGATACAGTGCATCCTCATCATCCGCTTTTTCAATAGCAGCACTTAATTCCTGCACTTTTTCGCTCACACTCTTGTTGAAGATCTGTTCACTTTTACCCACTGCCTCATAATTGCAGATCACGGAAAAGCAATTGATCTCTAATGCTTTTTCAATCGGTGAAAAATCATAGTCAAACAATTTCTTGAATATCTGAAAATCTGCTTTGGCAAATGCATTGACCGTACCGTCATTGCCGCCCACCTTTTCCGATACCATTGTAAAAGGATTTTCACTCATTGCCAATTGAAAAGCAAGATAATTGTGCCATAGATTTTTGTTAAATCCATAACGAGTCGCTAAATCCAACAAACTGTGGATCTGCTCATAAATTTCCGTTACCAGATTGTCCTTGTCGTAATCACCACTATAAAACCTTTGGCAAATATCGGACAAACGCAATAAAATGCCATCTTCTTCCATGCCGCGGTATATAACCAATCTTGATATTAAACGGTACATCCAATTCCTCCAATCAACTCATTCTTATCCAAATATATACTACATGCGCTCCGGTGCTTCTAATCCGAGCAGATCAACTGCAGTCTCCAATACATTCACAACAAGCTTGCTAAGACAGATATGAGAATTTCTTAGTGCTGCATCTTCATTTGCAACGATCTTGTTCTCATGATAAAACTTGTTGTAAGCATCAGATAACTCATAAATAAACTGGCAGATCTTGTGCGGTGCCTGCTCCTCATAAGCTGCCTGCACGATCTCACCCCATTTTGACAGAGACAACATAACATCTGTTGCACTCTTATCGGATGCCGGAAGGATCGGTAACTGCTCATCTACTTCAATCGCATTCTGTGCTACCTTGGCAAGCAAAGATTTGATACGAACGATCGTATACATAATATATGGGCCTGTGTTACCCTCGAACGACGTAAATCGGTCCAGATCAAACACATAATCTTTGGATGCCTGATTGCTCAGATCACCATATTTGATCGCTGCAAGTGCCACTTTGGCCGCAACATCAGCTCTCGTCTCATCGTCCATATCACGGTCAGCCATCTTATCGGATACTTGTGCGGTCACATCCGCAAGCAGATGCTCCAGTCGAAGCACACCGCCATCTCTCGTCTTAAACGGCTTACCGTCTTTACCATTCATAGTACCAAAACCGACAAAGATAAGATCAACATCATCACCAATGATCTTGGTCTTCTTAGCACAACGGAATACCTGTTCAAAATACAAAGACTGTCTCTTGTCTACCACATAAATAATACGGGTTGGATCAAATAATTTACGACGCTCAACGATCGTTGCTAAATCGGTCGTATTATAAAGTGTCGCACCATTCGATTTCAAGATCATACACGGCGGGATTTCTTTCGTGTCTGTCTCTTCTTTTACATCCACAACAAGTGCACCGTCATCAAGATGTGCGTATCCGCCATCTTTCATCCCCTGCACCATATCCGGGATATATGGCTGTGCATCAGATTCTTTCTTCCAAAGGTCAAAGTCAACATTTAACTTTGTATAAATCTTACGCAGATCTGTTACCGATACGTCTATAATATGCTTCCAAAGCGCCAAATAACCTCTTCTGCCTGCCTGTAGCTGTGCAGTTGCTTCCTGTGCCTCTTCTTTGTAATCCTCATGCTCTTTGGAATATCCGCTTGCATACGGATAAATTTCTTCCAGATCACTCATGGTAAATGGCGGCTCTGTTGGGTATTCCCCTTCATAGGTATTATCAAAATAGACTAACTCCGGTTTACGATGCTTTAACTCTGTAATGATCAGACCGATCTGCAGCCCCCAATCACCTAAATGTACATCACCAACTACTTTATGACCAATGTATCGTGCAGTACGCTTAATGCTCTCGCCGATGACTGCAGAACGCAAATGGCCCACATGCAGCGGCTTTGCGACATTCGCTCCGCCGTAATCGATCACGATCGTCTCTTTCTTAGCCGGCTGTTCCAAACCAAACTTGTCTGCAGCACGCATCTCATTAATATACGCTGCCAAAAATTCTCCACTGACTGTCATATTGATAAATCCAGGTGCCTGTGCCGCAATTGCCGCAAATGTATCACTCTGTTTTAATAATTCAACAATCTGCTCTGCCATCTGAATCGGTGCTTTGTGATATTCTTTTGCCATGGCAAGTGCACCATTGCACTGGTACTGACAAAGATCCGGACGATTGGAAATCGTCACCTTAGCGTACTTTCCATCATAGCCAGCCTTCTCAAATGCCTGCTTTACTTCTTCCTGTAATACATCAATGATTCCCTTCATATTGTTTCTATTCCTTTCCTTCCATCATTTCTGATTAAATATTATTGAAAATACATTAAAATAATCTGCAAATGTTTTTCTGCAGCATCCCGGATTCAAGATCTCAACACCCGGTGTGCGCAGTCCTGTCACTGCAAACGCCATGGCGACTCGATGATCCTGATAAGTTTCGATCTGGGTGCCTTTTGGCTCTCCCGGATAGATTGTGACTCCATCTTCAAACATATCGCAGCGAATCCCCATACGCTCTAACTCTGTCACGATCACGTACAAGCGATCCGATTCCTGTCCCCGTATGTGGCTGACTCCTCGTATCGTCACCGGAGAATCGGCAAACGGTGCAATCGCTGCTAACGTAAGCGTCTGATCCGAAAAATCACTCATATTGATATCAATACCATGCAACACCCCATTAACCGGTCCGGAGATCTTAAGTGCCGGCTCTCCGGTTTCTTCCATGTGTCCCCACTGCTTGGTACAGCCCATCTGTTCCAATACGTCCAAAAAGCGCATATCTCCTTGCAGCGAATCCTTTTTCATAAAACGTACCACGGTGCTTCCTCCGGTCACTGCTGCCGCCGCATAGAAATAGCAGGCTGCAGATACATCCGGCTCCACAACGTACTCTCTCGCCTCATAGTCTCCTCTACGCACCTGATAGCAATCCGCTTCATGCTTTAATACCCCGGAATGTCCAAACTGACACATCATATGTTCCGTCATTTCCACATAAGATCTTGCACTGCGTTTACCGGTAAGTTCTATCGTAAGCATGTCGATCGCAGTCGGCGCTGTCATCAATAACGCACTTAAAAACTGACTGCTTCGATCAATATTTAGCTGCACGCGGTACTCCCCGTATCTTTGCCCCATTCCATAAACTTCCATAGGAAAGCGATACGGCTCACCAAGCCACGTAAAGCGTGCGCCTAACTCCTCCAGTGCCCGCAATAACTCCCGCATCGGTCGTTTATTCATTTGGTCGGATGCATTCAAACGATATCTGCCCGCTGACATTGCAACAAAAGCGGTCAAAAACCTGGCTGCTGTTCCCGCGCTCCCAACATAAATTGTTGCCTGCTCCTTTGGGATCTGTCCTCCAAACCCTCGAATCCGAACGGTACATGCCTCCTGATCAGCATGTACATCAAACCCTAAATCCTGTAAGGCTGTAAGAAAATGCAAGGAATCCTCACTAAATTGAACTCCGTGTAACAGAGTCATTCCCTCCCCCATTGCCGCGAGCAATAGTGCACGATTTGTCATACTTTTAGAACCCGGTACCTGTACACAAACCTCCATCGGTTCTTCCAATGGCTTTACTTTATATGTATCCATGTAAATCCTCACTTTTTATCTCTTTTTGCAACCTACCTTTTAGAATAATCGGTATAAGAGTTTTTGTCAAATCTAATACACAAAAAGCACTTGACAATCTAATGCAACTAATACACAAAAAGCGCTCTTGCACACCTGTAAAAGGGACAGAACGCTTTTTGCTATATATTAACTTTTTTCAAAGAAGGCTAAATTATTGTGTCAACTGATCCTCTAACGATTTGCGTGTTTTCGCCTCATTCTGGGACACTTCAGGCACTTGTCATATCCATACTTCTTCGCACTACTGATCATGTGATTTACCTGTTTCTCAAACGCAGCATCTGACTTCGCATACATCGCTTTCCAAGACTCATTTTTGATGCAGGTTGTAACCTGTCCCCAAACAGTCTTTAATGTGTCATCTTTTGAGCTCATGCTAAAGCTGGTTCCCGGAGAAACCGTGTATTTACCTTTTTCAAAGTAAGCATTGATGGAATTGGTCTTATTGTAATCGCGCCAATCCTGCTCAATATCGCTCTTCGCTTTTTCCAGATTGCTCTTCCAGTTGACGCTGTTGTAAGTATCTCCGTTGGAGTCTGGGTTTTCTGCATCAATAGACCATGTCGTATTGTTGATCTGCAGGCAGCCATCGTGGAAACTTCCTTTATAGCCATTACCCATTGTTATATTTTCATCTGCACGGCACTTACGGCCAAATTCGGTAAATATCGTATTACCCTGATCGTCATAATCCCAGCAAAGTCCTTTTGGTCCGTACTGCAGTGTCATACGTCCTTCCGGTGTTGCAAAATAATTGATCAGTTCCATACATTTTTCCGGATATTCACAGTTGGCTCCGATCGACCAAACAGACTCACCGCCCTGTGTATTCATACCATAGACAATTGGGCTTGCCTGTTCCGGTTTCATGCAATACATCAATTTACCTTTCGAAGTATGCTCATCTGTGTTATAACTCAAGGATCCTGAGTAGTTAAAGATCGAGAACAGCACACCACCGTTCTGGACTTTTTCTGCCATCTGATCAAAGGTCTGTGTCATGGAATCCGGATCGATCAAGCCGTCCTGGTAAAGATCATTGTACCATTTCAACATTTCCAGATAAGGTCCATTCTTCTCCAGAGCATCATGATACGTTCCGGTCTTTGGATCATACAAGCCAATACCAAGCTCATCATATCCATAGTAAGCGGTTGCCGTCGCTTTGACATACATAACCATTGCATCATCCCAATCCGGCCAGAGAGACAGGGCATATACCTTATTACCGGCATCATCTTTGCTGCAGATCTTCTGCATACTCTTTAACAGTTTATGCATATCCTGCATATCTTTTACTTTTGGATAGCCAAGCTGTTTGTACAGATCCCATCTGACATCCCAAGTATAGAAGAATGATTGGTGTTCCTTACTGTTAAGTGCGACATTGTTACCAAAACCATATAAAGCTTTGCTCTTGCCATTGGTAATCTTAGAAGTCAGATTTCGGTTTTTGTCTAACGCATCCGGCATCATTTTTTTGATCGTTTTGCCATACTCATCCAACAATCCATCATCATCCCAGTTAAGTAACAAATTCGCCTTCACTGCATTTGGATAGTTGTCGCTGTCGTTAGCCCATACAACAATATCTCCCAGATCTCCACTGGTCATTCGAGTCTGAAACACACCATCTCCTTCCGGAATAATATTTAGTTCTACACCAAACTTATCCTTCAGGATATCGGCAGACCAACCCGTCTGCTTACCGGAGAAATTGGCAAGCTGACTGTATACATCCAGCTTGATCACTTCATCCTTCTTCGATCCACAGCCACTCAGCGCAGACATCATGCCAACACATAAACTCGCTGATAACAGCAGGGATAACCCTTTGTTTGTAAACCTTTTTTTTCGCATATTCTTCTCTCCTTCCATAAAAGACACGCAGACCCACACAGTAACGCAAAGCTAATCCGAATTCGAATCGTTTGCGGATCAGTGTCCTTTCTGCGTCCAGGCAAATTCTGTAAATTCAGCTTTCTTACCTGTTTCGTCAATAACATACATTGCCAAAAGAACTCCTGTAAAACCTCCGGCAACTTCCGTAGACAGATATTTTGCTCTTGCCTTGCCTAAATAAGCCGTATCGGCTCCCTGTCCACAATAGAAGTGATACCACTCGTGTTCACTCACAATGCGAAGATGATATTCGGAAAGATCCTGTGGAAGTGTTACTTCTTCTGCAATACCGATCGCATCTCCTGTACGCAGACGAAGTTTTGCTTTCACATCATCTTCTTCCCGGAAGATTGCCACATCGTAATGCTGGCTCTCGTCCATGTAGCAGGTGATACCTGCCTCTTTTGCATCTGTCTTTAAGGTGACAAGAAGCTCTGTCTCAAACTCTGACTGACGGATTCCCAAAAATGTCGGAATGTCCTCCTCTTCCAGAGTTACTTCACTTCCGGTCAAAGTGATCGAATGGTCACCAAATTCATAGCGGGACTCATCATAATCTCTCATATAACACCATCTTGGATCTCCTTCACCAAGTGTGTCCAAGGATACATCATAAATGCCATCCCGTTTTTGTACTGCTTTAATGCCCGGAATATCCATTTCCGGATATACGGCTCCATTTTCTCCGGCTTCAAACCAGCCGTCTTCACGCCAATGAACGCCTACCAAGAACGTTTCTCTGCCTAAATGGTGGAATGGAGACCACTCACCATTCTGACGGAATCCTAAGCAGACCATAAAGGTATTACCTTCCTCATCCTGTACCAGATCACCATGGCCAATACCCTGAATACGGTTCTCATTGCCACCAAAATCACGGTTGGTAAGCACCGGATTACCCGGATACGATTCAAATGGTCCATATGGATCTTTACTTCTCGCATAAGTTACCATATGACCATATTCCGTACCGCCCTCAGCAACCATCATGTAATACCAGTCACCGAAATGATACAGGTGTGGAGACTCCAGATAACGTCCACCATTACCGCCCCAAACCGGTTTCGTCGGCGTTAACTTTTCTCCGGTCTCAACATTGATCTCACACTGCATAATACACCCCTTGCCATCCGGTCCATTGCCATTGGATGTAAAGTAAACCTTGCCATCCTCAAAAAATAAGGATGGATCAATGCCGTCCTGATCTACAAAGATCGGATCGGACCACTCTCCGTAAATGTCATCTGTATATACATAGAAGTTTTTCTGAAATGTATTATTGTTGGTAACCATATAAAAACGTCCATCGTGGAAACGAAGTGTCGGTGCAAACACACCACCGGAACTATTTACTTTATGTAAGTTCACCTGTGATTTGCGTGTCAGGCAATGTCCGATCAGCTTCCAGTTGACCAGATCATCACTTTCAAAAATCGGCACTCCCGGAAAATACTGAAATGAACTGCACGCCAAATAATATTTTCCATTTGCACGGCAGACACTTGGGTCCGGCCAAAAGCCTCTAACAATGGGGTTACTAACTACCATAATTTGCTCCTCCTTTGAAAAAATTCCCTTTGAAAAAATTGATCATACGTCTACTATATCTTAAACCTCCCATTGTCGCCATAACTTTTGCGACATATTTTAGCACAAAACGGACATCACAATCTCCATTCGGATCAAACACAATCTTGACAATGTCACGCCACATAACAGCAATTTCCTATCAATCAAAAAAGACAGGAAAGCTATTGCATTTCCTGCCTTTTCGTTTTGTTATGATCTACTTTGCTTACGCTTCCACAAAAGTCTTTACCTTCTTGTAAATGCCCTCGCTGTCTAACTCATATTTCTTGAGCAGCTCAACTGCAGGACCAGACTCACCAAAGGTATCATTGACACCAATCTTATATACCGGCGTCGGTGCCTTAGCACACAGACAGTCACAAACCGCACTGCCAAGTCCGCCAATAATGGAATGTTCCTCAATTGTAACTACCTTGCCTGTTTTCTTAGCTGCGCTGACAATCAGATCCTCATCCAACGGCTTGATCGTATGAATATTGATAACCTGTGCGTCAATGCCATCCTGTGCCAACTTCTCAGCAGCAACCAATGTCTCCGAAACTTCCAGTCCGGTTGCAATCAATGTAACGTCTTTACCCTCGCGAAGAACAACACCTTTGCCAAGCTCAAACTTGTAATCCGGATTATCATTGATCACCGGCACTGCCAAACGACCAAAGCGGATATATACCGGTCCCTCGTGATCAAGTGCTGCCTTAACAGCTGCCTTGGCTTCTACATCATCGGATGGATTCATCACAACCATTCCGGGAATCGTGCGCATTAACGCCAGATCCTCACAGCACTGATGCGTTGCTCCATCTTCACCAACGGAAATACCGGCATGTGTCGCACCGATCTTTACGTTCAGCTTTGGATATCCTACGGAATTACGAACCTGCTCAAAAGCACGTCCTGCCGCAAACATTGCAAAAGAACTAACAAATGGAATCTTGCCTGTTGTTGCAAGTCCTGCCGCAATACCTACCATGTTACACTCTGCGATACCGCAGTCAATATGTCTATCCGGAAATGCCTTTTTGAAAATGCCGGTCTTAGTTGCTGCAGCAAGATCTGCATCTAATACGACCAGATTTGGATACTCTTTACCAAGTTCTGCAAGGGCATTACCATAACTTTCTCTTGTAGCAATTTTCTTAACCTCTGCCATTTTAATCCTCCATTCTGCCTTATAATGCTGCTCCGGCTTTCTCTAACTCTTCCATTGCCTGTGCATACTGCTCATCGTTCGGTGCAGAACCATGCCAGCTTGCCTGATTCTCCATGAAAGAAACGCCCTTTCCTTTGACACTCTTGGCAATGATCGCCGTTGGCATTCCCTTTGTCTCACGAGCCTCACGGAATGCAGCATCAATCTGCTCAAAGTCATGTGCATCAATCTCAATAACATGGAAATTAAATGCCTTAAACTTGTCCGGGAGCGGATATGGAGAACATACATCCTCAATATCTCCATCGATCTGTAAGCCATTGTTATCAACAACAAACACCAGATTATCTAGCTTTCTGGCACCTGCAAACATCGCAGCTTCCCATACCTGGCCTTCCTGCACCTCGCCATCTCCGAGTACACAATATACGCGGTAAGGTGCATTATCGAGCTTGCCGGCCAGTGCCATTCCAACTGCTGCAGAACTTCCCTGTCCTAAAGATCCACTGGACATATCAACACCCGGAATATGTTTCATATCCGGATGTCCCTGCAGATAAGAACCTACATGACGCAGCGTCGTAAGATCCTCAACCGGGAAATAACCTCTATGTGCTAACGTAGAATATAATGCCGGTGCAATATGTCCCTTTGATAACACAAAACGATCTCTATCTGCTTTCTTCGGATCCTTCGGATCAATATTCATCTCTTCAAAATATAAATAAGTTAAAATGTCTGCAGCAGATAACGATCCACCCGGATGACCGGACTTTGCGCTATGTACTGCTGTAACGATTCCTTTACGAACCTCGTTTGCCATTTTCTTTAATGCTAATGTGTCCATAACTACCTCCTTGCCTGTCTGCGTAACGATGCTCTGATCTATTCACCAAAAACAGCCTTGTAATCTGCCTGGAATTTTGCGATTCCCTGATCTGTCAATGGATGTTTGGTCATCTGCTCAATAACCGCATATGGAACTGTAGCGATGTCAGCGCCGGCTAATGCGCAATCTGTTACATGGATTGGATTTCGGATACTTGCCGCAATGATCTCTGTGCTGATATCCGGATAGTTTGCAAACATATCAGAAATCTGCTCGATCAAATCAATACCCGGCATGGAAATGTCATCCAGACGGCCTAAGAACGGAGAAACGTAAGCTGCACCGGCTCTTGCTGCAAGCAATGCCTGATTTGCAGAAAAGATCAATGTTACATTACACTTGATACCTTCAGAAGATAATACCTTTGTTGCCTTTAATCCTTCTACCGTCATAGGAATCTTAACAACCATATTTGGATGTAATTTTGCGATCTCACGACCCTCAGCGATCATTCCCTCAGCATCTACAGTTGTTGCCTTAACTTCACCACTGATCGGTCCATCTACGATCGATGCGATCTCCTTAAGTACTTCTTCCTGGCTCTTGCCACCTTCTTTTGCAATTAAAGACGGATTTGTTGTAACACCACAAATCACTCCCATATCGTTTGCCTTTTTGATGTCTTCAATCTTTGCTGTGTCAACGAAAAACTTCATAATTAATCTCCTCCTGTAAATATAAAATGGATGCAGCAAACCCCATCTGCTGCAACATAAAACACTGTTTTCAGTATACCGCATTTTGTATACATGGTCAAATAAAATCGCTGTCCTGCATCGCATATTTCGACCAACCAAAAAGAGCAAAACCAGCGTTTTGCCCTTCTTCGTTCTTTAATAAAACCAAAAACCTTTCCAGTCATCTTTGTAAACACGGTATAGTTTCATCGGCGCCGTATATTTTCGGATCAATTTGGCACCATTGTCTGTCTCATTGATCGACTTAGAATCACTGTCACAGTAGATCACCACTTTCTTATCGACGGTAACATTTCCCTCCGTCTCTGTACGTGGCAATGCCTTTTCTGACTGCAATTGATAGGTGTGCGACGTCTCATCTACCAAATAACGGCAATAATAGGAACTGTTCTTGCTGCCCGCGCCTTTTCCCGCATTGTTATTCAATAATTCCAGCCGATAAAAACCTTCTCCGGATCCCTTCGTATATACAATACTGTTTTGTCCATAATGGGAACGGAACAGCTCTGCAGGCTTTGGCGTCTGTAAAATAGATTGAATAACCGGTGTCTGCGTTGGATCCGGATCTTCTCCGTCTGCCAACGTCTTGGTCAAAACCTTCTTCTTCAATCCTTTATAACTTTTCCACTGTGAGGCATCGGCAATAATATAGTCCACCGACGGCAGCAGACTGCCCACGCGGCTTACCTTGAAGACACTGGATAGCTTAGACGAACTAAGTAACAACTGGTTTGTCCCGGTACACTGGATCGAATCCAGCGAGATCCAATTTTTTGCATTGCCTTTCTTTTTGGCACGAGCATACACAGACTTTAACAGTGTATCCATATCCAACACCTGGCTAACCTTTTTGTTCTCCAGATCGATTTTTAACACCTTGCTGCCCACGGTCATATTTTTACGATCAGCTGTTGCCAACAGGTATACTCCGGCACTGCCATCGTATGCATATTCTCCTTGGAAATGGTATCCATATACCGGATACGAATGTGTTACCTGTCCAAGCCTGTTAATGCGCACCAAACAATTTTTACTACTCTGAACAACTAACGAGTCATAAATGATCTGCACATTGCGGCCTACATAGCCATCCGTTGGAATATTAGCACGCAGTATACCGGAATTGTCATACATGGTAATCGCATAATGTTTCTTTCCATCTTTACCTTTCCTGCCATCTGCAAAAACCACATACAACCCATTACTGATCGTCTGTTTGCTATAACCTTCTTCAACTGACAAGCGCCCTGCCAGACCGCTATCATCTGCCGGAAGTGTGATCTGCCATGTTCCCGTCTTCGATAACTCTCCTTTGGGACTATAGAAATTAACAGTTATATAATTTACACGTCCCGGAAGCAGACCGATGATCTGATATTCATGTTCCTTCGTAATATTTTCTGCGCCGCCATTAAATGGTGTACGTGTAAAATCCGCAATATTACGATCATCCACAGATACTGTATAACGACAGTATCCCTTCCCGTCACTCTTAAAATACAAATACATAGACTGCGAATTTGTTCCATATGGATTATATGCCCACAACGGCTTATCAAAAGAAAACTGCTTGTTCTTTTTTACCGTCGTCAACATCTCTTCCGCCTTCGTGCTCTGACTGCCGTCATATACCTGCTGAAGCCCTGTGGACGGTACCGTTACGACATTTTTATTATCGCCGCTTAGATAGAGTTGTTTTATATTTACTTTTTCAACCTTGTCAATTGCTTTTTGCCGGCTGTCAGGCAAAAGATCCCTCTCCTGCGCAAGCAGCTTCTCCTGTTTAGCCGCTTTCTGCTTTGATAAACGGTTCATGTTCCACAGGAACGCACCTAAGATTACGACCATGACCGTACTCGTGATCGCTACCACTCGCAATATTTTCTTCACTTTAATCCTCCATATTCCTGATAAGCCGATCTCTCAGGCCATCAGGTATCTCCACACTGACAACGCCAATCCTATTTGTCTGTTGCCGTAATCACAAGTTCTTTCATTCGCTGATAAATCTCCGGGAACTGCCGCTTCATGCGGACCGGCTTCATTTCCTTATCTAGGAAGCAATGTCTGCTTTCCCCTTTGGTTCGAAGCTCTCCCTCACAATTTATTTCATAGACAAACTGCATTTTGATCCCATCAAACTTTACCAAACGGGTATGTATCTGCACTTTTTCTCCAAACAAAACCGGTTTAATATATTCACACGCTACCGATAACACCGGAATGATCAAACCATGTTCCTCCATTGCAGCATAGGATAATCCTACCTGTTCCATCATATCCAGTCTCGCCTCTTCAAAATATCGTATGTAATTGGAATGATGAACAATACCCATTTGATCTGTCTCATAATAATTAATACTTCGGTCGTATATTGTATTTCCAATGTTTTTACTCATCGAAATCCTCCATTCCTTTTGACATTATATGAATTTGCCTGTATCATAAGCAGGTACAGTAAATCCTAACATTCCTACATTACCAGGAACAATCCACTGTACCAGTATACCATATTTCATCCAAATATGACAGTACTCAAACTTGACACCTTCCGAAGTGAAGCATTAACCACATAATACTTATTATGTCGTCATGAAACGGACCAAAAAGTGGGCGGTTTGAGTAATAAATAAGCACGGAGGTATTCTGATGAATATTATCAATATTGAACATTTGACACATTCTTTTACAGAGAGACTGCTTTTTGATGATGTCTCTTTTTATTTGAGTGACAAGGATAAGGTTGGTGTGATCGGCATCAATGGAACCGGTAAATCCACCCTCTTAAAGATCATTGCCGGCAAAGAAACAGCTGACCGTGCTGACATCATTATGCAACGTGATCTGCGTATTGCTTATCTACCTCAGATCCCGGAATTTGCAGACACACATACGACTCTTTCCGGTGCGCTTCCGCTCACAGAAGAGATCAGTGATCAGCCGGAAAACTATATTCCACAGGCAAAGTCCATGCTGCATCAACTCGGCTTTACAAGATATGACCAACCGGTCACAGAATTGTCAGGCGGGCAGCGCAAACGCATTGCTCTGGTACGAACTTTGCTGACTCCTGCCGATGTCCTGATCTTGGACGAACCGACAAACCATTTAGACAGTGCAATGGCAGAATGGCTCGAAAAGACGTTGCGTGCCGAATCGCGTCCACTGATCATGATCACGCATGACCGCTATTTTTTAGATAGTGTGACCAATGCCATCGTGGAGATCGATAAAAGCAAACTATACCGCTATGAAGGCAACTATCTGTATTATCTGGAGCATAAAGCCATGCGCGAGGAAATTGCACGGGCAACCGAGCGCAAACGCCAAAGTATCCTGCGGGTAGAGATCGAATGGATGAAACGCGGTGCCAGAGCACGTTCCACCAAACAAAAAGCACATATTGCACGCTATGAGGCCCTGCGCGATATGGATGCACCCGTCACAGATGATACCGTCACGATCAGTTCTGTCTCCTCCAGACTGGGACGCACAACGATCGAACTGGATCATATAAGCAAGGCATATGAAGATGCTGTGCTAATGCAGGATTTCACCTATACCTTTTTACGTGATGACCGTATTGGGATTATTGGACCTAACGGCTGTGGCAAATCCACACTTCTTAAAATCATTTTAGGACAGATCACGCCCGATAAAGGTACCGTCACCATTGGACAAACTGTAAAAATCGGCTATTTCTCACAAGAAAGTACAGAAATGGATCCCTCTCTGCGCGTGATCGATTATGTAAAAGAAGGTGGCGAGCTTGTACAAACTGCCGATGGAACGATCAGCGCTTCAGCTATGTTGGAACGTTTCCTCTTTCCAAAAGATCAACAATACACCAAGATTGCAAAATTATCCGGTGGAGAACGTCGAAGACTGTATCTGCTCCGTATTTTGATGGAGGCACCTAACATACTGCTGCTCGACGAGCCAACCAACGATCTGGATATTGCAACCCTGACGATTTTGGAAGATTATCTGGATCAATTTGCCGGGATCGTGATCACAATTTCCCATGACCGTTACTTTTTGGATCGTATTGTCCGCCGCATCTTTGCCTTTGAAAAAGGTGGCGTGATCCGTCAGTACGAGGGCGGATATACTGATTATCTCGCTCATACCAATGAAGTCATAACCGTAGCCGATGCCGGAGCACAGGGGCATACTGATACTCAGGCAGTGGTCTCATCCGATGGTCCTTCCAAAAACACACGTGATAACTGGAAGAAAGGACATACCCATACTAAAAAAATGTCCTATCAGGAACAAAAGGACTATGAAACGATCGAACAGGATATTGCCTCTTTAGAAGAGCAATTGGAGCAGCTGGAGCAGGATATTGTCAGTGCTGCAACAGATTTTGTCAGACTAAACGAACTAACTGCACAAAAATCTGAAATAGAAGCGGCTTTGGAGCAAAAAATGGATCGCTGGATGTATCTGGAAGAGCTTGCCGAAGAACTGGGTCTGAAATGAAGTTTGCGTTAGGTAAGAGAAAAGGAGCAGCCTCTTAAGAGAATCTCTTAAGATGACTGCTCCTTTGTGGTTACAACCTGTGATAAATTTCTTAACTTTAATAAACAAATAATTATCTATAAAAATTAGAATGATTCATGCATTGATTATAACTCTTGATAAAGAAAGCAATTAGCCAATCTTTACCACATTAGATGCCTGAGGACCTTTTTCGCCATTGACAACGTCGAACTCTACCTCTTCGCCTTCGTCAAGAACCTTGAATCCATCCATCTGCAAAGCGGAGAAATGTACGAATACATCATTTCCATTTTCATCTGAGATGAAGCCAAATCCTTTTTTTGCATTAAACCATTTCACTGTACCCTTCATTGTACTGCCTCCTAAAAAACTAAATATAATCTATGTTCCCGAAGTAATCTCCCCGGAAACAAACAACACACTTAAAGTACCACATAATAGTCGGGGTGTCAATGCTGTTTCTCCGTCTTTTTTATCGAATACGAAAATTGTAAAACCCCTTTACTTCAAACGCATTCTGTATACAACAGGTTTATCACTGTCGACAAATGGCGCATGAATAATCATCTTATCTGCTTCGCGTGTATACACAGGTTTCTGATCGTAACCAAGTACACTAAACTCTGTGATAATACCATGAAAATCTTTGCTTTCTTCACCCATACTCTTGACGATCACGTCTTCGCCATGCTGCTGCATTGGAATAATATAAATGCAATCCTCACGACAGGTGAAACGTACATCCGTGGAATCAAAGTCTTTTCTGCCCTCTTCCGAAAACATTCCCTCAACCACTTCCGTATTGCCTTCTGCCTGAACACGCCAAGGATGACTGTCGTAAATGGCCTCTCCGTTGACATCAAGCCATTCTCCGATCTCATTGAGCATCTGCACCTCTTCCTCACAAATGCTGCCATCTGCCTTTGGTCCGACATTTAACAACAGACAGCCGTTTTTGCTGACAATGTCTACCAGATCCTGCAAAATATCTTTGGTCTGCTTAAAACGGTTCTGCTCCGTATAACACCAAGAATTAAACGCCATAGAAGTATCTGCCTGCCAATAAAATGGCTTTGCCTCTGAGAAATGACCGCGTTCCATATCTAAGATCGCTGTGCCAAGCATCATTGCATCATGCTTATAGGAAATAGCCACATCCATTCCCCATTCTACACCACGATTATAATAGTAAGCTGCAAACTTTTTCAAATATGGTTTTACCGATTCATGCTGAATCCACCAGTCGAAATAAACCATGGCAGGACGATATTTCTCAACCAACTCCACATTTCGTGCAAGCCAGTCTTCCATGAAGTCTTGTGGTGGCGCCGGACTAAAGAGATCCTGATTGTCCGGTTCCGGCATAGCCGGATAATAAAAATCACCCAATTTCATCGGCTGCTTGATATCGCTGTCAAATTCACAACCATGTCCCATAAAAAATGCGTGTTCTACACGGTGATTAGACTCACAAAAGATCATATCTTCCTCTTGGATCGCCTCTTTCAACTCACCTAAGACGTCACGCTTCATTGCCATTTTCACGCTTGTCCAATCGCTGATCTCGGAATCATACATCTGAAATCCATCATGATGCTCTGCGACCGGCATAACATACTTTGCACCGGCTTTTTTGAATAGCTTTGCCCACTGTTTCGGATCAAACTTTGGTGCCGTAAACATTGGTATAAAGTCCTTATATCCAAATTTCGTATGTTCCCCAAAATTTTTGCGGTGCCATTCCCATTCTTCCATGTCCTGAATATACATGTTACGGGAATACCATTCATTATTATGAGCGGGTACGCTGAATATACCCCAATGAATAAAAATGCCAAATTTCGCATTTCGAAACCATTTTGGTGCCTCATAGGCAGCCAACGAATGCCAATCCGGTTTGTAAGGACCTGCTGCAATTACATCATCCGCAATTTTTAAATATTTCTCCTGTACTGTCATGTCGTCAAATTCCTTTCTCATAATCATTCTGACCGCACTGCATCACTTTTATTGCTGAAATCGGTATGTCTTATCCTCCGTGCAATACACGATCGGTAGTCCAAATTCCTGCAAGGCATGAATATCCTCATAGACACTCTTACGCTCTCCGGCTATTCCTTTCTCTGTGATCCATTCTAAGATTTCTTTCATGGTCAGTCCATGCTTCTCATCCGTCTGCTCGGTCAAAACCTGCATCACCAGCAACAATCTCATACGTACATTCTTTACCATTTCTTTCCTCCATTACTGCTCTTCGCGGACGCGTATCAAATCCAACTCATCCGGTTTCTGACTAAACAACACGTGTATTTTCTGCTTCGGATGCGGACAATTCTCAATGAATCTGCCATCTTCATCCTTCATCTTTTCAACGGTAACAAGCACATTTTCACCGGAAGGCTTCATAATCTCTACCTGATCACCTACTGCAAATTTGTTACGTTGCTCCATCTCTACAAATCCCTGCTCATCTGAACTGCCTGCCAACCCCAAATACGTATACTTTTAACATACGTATTGTTGTCATATATCTGTGATTCATGCGTCGTCGGTCCATAGAAAAATCCTGTCGTAAACTGACGATATGTGCACTTAGAGATCTCGTCCCGATAGTGATCCAGATTAGCTGCATACAACTCCGGTGAATCAAAATAATCGTCAATTGCCTGTCGATAGGTTCGCGCTACGTCAGCCACATAAAGTGCTGTTTTCATACGTCCCTCGATCTTAAAACTATCAATGCCTGCCTGCACCAGATCCGGAATATGCTCTATCATGCACAAATCTTTGGAATTGAAAATATAAGTTCCTCTCTCATTTTCCTCCACAGGGAGAAATTCTCCCGGTCTGTTTTCTTCCATAATATAATACTTCCAGCGGCACGGATGCGTACATGCCCCCAGGTTAGCATCTCTGCCGGTAAAATAATTACTTAAAAGGCAACGGCCGGAGTAGGAAATACACATTGCTCCATGTACAAATGTTTCAATCTCCAAGTCATCCGGAATATTAGCCCGAATCTCTGCAATTTCTTTAATGGACAATTCCCGCGCCGAAACCACTCGTTTGGCACCAAGTCTCTGCCAGAAAAGATATGTCTCGTAATTGACATTATTGCTCTGTGTACTAATATGAACTTCTATCTCAGGGCACACCTCTCTTGCAATGGTAAATACACCCGGATCGGAAATGATCAACGCATCCGGTCCGATTTTATGCAGCTCCCTGAAATACTTTCGCACACCTTCCAGATCACGGTTATGCGCAGTAATATTTGCCGTTACAAAAACACGTTTTCCATGTTCATGTGCGAAACGGATTCCCTCTGCCATATCCTCCATCGAGAAATTTTTAGCCTTTGCGCGAAGTCCATACATTTCTCCACCGATATAAACCGCATCTGCACCGTACATTACTGCCACTTTCAGCACTTCCAAGCTGCTTGCCGGTACCAATAACTCCGGCTTTCCATTCTCTAACATATAGGTTCCTCCTAAGAACTCGCTAAACTTCATTATATCTAACAATTATGCAGTTTACAAGCATTATCTTACCGTAATCTTACATCTGCTTTACATTCGTTTTCTTATAAGACAGCAAAGCACCGTCTCCAACAGGCAATATAACACTATCCCACTGTTCCGAATGTGTCATTTCGTATAAAAACCCCCGCATCCTCCCATGAATCGTGCGGTCTCGACGGCGGATCGCATAGCGTGACTCAATAATATCTCCCTCTTGAAGAACATTATCAGTCACAAGCAGTCCTCCCGGCTGCAATAAATCATAAATAGGATTCAAAAAAGCAGCATATTGCCCTTTTGCTGCATCCATAAATATGAAATCATATTGTTTCTGCTCGCGCACCAGTGCCGCAAGTATATCTGCCGCATCTCCCTCTAACAATCTGATCTTGTCTCCCTGTGGGTATTTGGCAAAATTTTCTTTGGCATCACAAATTCTCGCCGGAACTTTTTCTATCGTATCCAGCGTTGCATCCGGCAGCAATTCACTACGCATTAAAAGAGCAGAAAACCCCACTGCCGTTCCTATCTCTAAAACATGTTTCGGTTGTCGCAAACGCAGCATAAACAAAAGCAATGACTGCATCGAACGACGTATGATCGGCACTTCTTTTTGCAGTGCCCATTGCTCTAATTCCTGCATCGGCTCCGGTATCTGCCAAGTCAGTGAATCCAAATAAGTCACCAAACGTTCGTTTACAATCATTGCACTCTCCAATCTAAATACTAACTGTTAAAATGTCAATAATCTCCTGATAGTCCATATTCGTACGCAATACATAGGTTCCCGGCCGCAAGATAACAGTATCCTGCTCCAGCAGTTGTGTTCTCGCATAAAAACTGTACTTATCAACGATCAACCCCTGTTTTTGAAGTTTGTCTGCCACTTCATACATAGACCGATTCGTCTCTACCTGAAAAATTTTTTCCTGTCCTTTGCCCTGATCAACCGTTACCGTTCCAAAAACCGCATAACAAAAATGATACCCGCAAATACATACACGGCTGACACCATATAAAATGAGAACCAGCACTAATATATTGACACAAATTGCAAGCAGGTACCGTGCAGAATTTAACATCACCTGCAGTTTTCTGGTATAAGGATCGTTCATCTCTATCCCTCCAAAAAGGATGTTTCCACTGCCGAACCTTCTAAGAACTGCTCCTGCAGCTCTTTGACCATTGCGATATACTGATGTTCTGCAGCAAAAAACTCATTAGCAAGGCCATTTTCCTGGAGATCGGCAAAATCTTTCTGCAGTCCATTATTCCCCTGAATAAAAGCCTCTCCCTCCTGCATCTGGATCCATAGACTTCGTCGTCTGTAATCTCCGATTCTCGCATAAAGCTCCGGATCTTGCTTCAAACGGCTAAGAACATTGATATACTGATTGTATTCATTGGTCTTTCTAAGCCTGTCTGTCAGTTCCGTCATTAATTGTTTCATCTCATTCATGTATTTACTCCACTTCCATGATGATCGGCAGGATCATCGGATTACGCTTCATCTTTTTCCATAAATAATCACTCAGACTATCTTTAATCTCTGTCTTGATCTTGGTCCAGTCTGTTACATGATTGTCGAGACATCTTTCTAATGCAGAATATACCACTTCTCTCGCCTCATCCATCAAATACTCCGATTCTCTGACATAAACAAAGCCTCGTGATACAATATCCGGTCCGGCAAGTAATTGATTTGTATATTTTTCCAAAGTAAGAACGATAATGATCAACCCGTTCTCAGATAAATACTGTCTGTCACGCAATACAATATTCCCGACATCTCCAACGCCAAGACCATCTACCATAATGCCCTGTGCCTGCACTTTTCCGATCAAAACTGCATGGTCCTCACAGAGATCTAACACGTCACCGGACGATAAAATGATCGTATTTTCTTTCGGAATACCCATCTGCTGGGCCAGTTCCGCATGAGCTTTCAAATGCTGATATTCACCATGTACCGGGATCGCATACTGTGGTTTCACCAAAGAATAGATCAATTTGATCTCTTCCTGTGAAGCATGTCCGGATACGTGAGTATCCTGCACGATTACCTTCGCACCCTTTTCCGCCAGCTCATTAATAACCTTGGATACAGACTTTTCATTGCCCGGAATCGGTCTGGAACTAAAGATCACTGTATCTCCCGGCATGATCGATACTTTGCGATGGATATTCGCTGCCATACGGGACAATGCAGCCATCGCCTCTCCCTGACTTCCGGTAGTGATCAACACCAATTTCTCCGGCGGATAGTTCTGCATCTGTTCCATTTCGATCATGATATTGTTCGGTACATTTAAGTAGCCAAGCTCTGTCGCCGTTGAGATCACATTAACCATACTGCGTCCTTCCACGACAACCTTTCTTCCATATTTTTCAGCAGAATTTATAATCTGCTGTACACGATCTACATTCGACGCAAAGGTCGCTACAATAATTCGACTCTTTTCATTTTCCGCAAAGATCGTATCAAAAACTTTACCAACCGTCTGCTCTGACATCGTGTAACCCGGCTTTTGCACATTCGTACTATCTGCCATCAATGCCAGAACTCCTTTTTTACCAAGTTCACCAAAACGCTCAAGGTCTATCGTCTCTCCACTGACCGGCGTAAAATCAACCTTAAAATCTCCTGTGTGCACAACTGTTCCAACCGGAGAAAAGATTGCCAATGCCGCTGCATCTGAAATACTGTGATTAGTTCGGATGAACTCTACACGAAAGCAGCCAAGATTGATGGATTGTCCATACTTAACCACTTTGCGTTTTACCGGCTTAGGCATAACATGTTCTTTTAATTTGTTCTCGATCAGTCCCATCGTAAGCTTTGTCGCATAAACCGGAACATTGATCTCTTTTAACACGTAAGGCAGTGCACCAATATGATCCTCGTGTCCATGTGTTATCACAAAACCTTTTACACGATCAATATTCTGTTTTAAATAGGACACATCCGGAATAACCAAGTCGATTCCTAACATATCGTCACCCGGAAATGACAATCCGCAATCCACAACAATAATGCTGTCTTCGTACTCAAATGCGGTAATATTCATTCCAATCTGCTCCAAGCCGCCCAACGGATGATTTTCAATCCCATACCGATCTCGATCTTCTCTTTCGGCGCTGCAACACGTCTGGTCGTCGTTCTTCTCTGTGCTGCCGGCGACGCTGTTCTGCGTGTCCTTCTTACCGGCGCCTTACGTGGCACTCCTCCTTCAAAATCCGTATAATCATCTGTTTCTCTTCTCAAAATCTTACCTACCTTTCTCATTTTTTAAGCGCACAAAAAACAAACCCTCGATAATTACTGTACAGCTTATCAATATAGCTTATTATCTCGGGTGAATTATTCTTGCATTTCTATAGAAACGTCCTCTAAAAGTTCCGCAAATACTTTAGAAATCGCGTCCAATTCCTGTTCGTCTTCTACAAATTCACAAACAAGCTCCTCATTGCCGTCCTCTGCAACTTTCTTCATAATATATGCTTCTGAATCTGCATCTTCCTGCTCTGTTACAAGCAAATAATTTACTCCAGCTATTTTCGTTTCTTCTACAACATAAAAACGAATGTCCTCTCCGTCTTCATTCGTAAAGATAACTTGCTCCGTCATCGTTTCGTCTCCTCCGTATCGCTATAACCTTTATAGCTGCTCTCTACCTGCTCTACCGGTGAGACAATGTATCCAAATAATTCTGCAGGATCAAAGATGCCGCCATCTTATCAATATATTGCTTACGCTTGTCCTTACGTATGCCCCCCTGCTCTAATACACCGTCTGCCTGCGCTGTCGTCAGTCTTTCATCCTGATAGATTATTTCAAGCCCGGTTCTATTTTCAAGCATATCGCCAAATTCTTTTGTCTTCTCGCAACGCTCGCCCTCTTCATTGTCCAGCTTCTTCGGCCAGCCGACCACAATACGATCCACATCGTATTGTTCTATGATCTGTTCAATCTGAGCTAATGTCTGACGCAATTTCGTCGGTCTGTCACGGTGAATCGTAGTAAGAGGCTGAGCTGTCAGCATCAATTCATCACTCAATGCCACTCCAACCGTCTTTGATCCATAGTCAAGTCCTATCACTCTCACGGCTATGCTACTCCTTCTATCTGCTTATGCACTCTTAATCCCCGGCTATTACGTTCTATGAAAAATTATTGCGGATATAATCTTCTAACAATAATTCTATCATCTCATCACGCTCCACACGGCGGATCAAACTTCTTGCGCCCTTGTGGCTGGTAATATACGTTGGGTCACCAGACATAATATACCCGACAATCTGGTTTACTGGGTTATATCCTTTCTCTATCAAGGCACGGTATACCTGTTCTACAACATCCTTAACCTCAATATCCTGGTCCTTCTGTACTTTGAAATATTGTGTATTATTTACTTCCTGCATAAAGGCTCTAACCTCCATTCTCTTTTCACGTACTCTTACCTATCGTCTATAGTAATATAATCAAACGAAAAATACAAGTTTTTTTTGTGGGCTCATTCGGCAAAATGCCCTAACAAAACATCATGCGGCCCCTGTTTTTCCAGCTTTACAAAGACTACTGCACCCTTTTCAAACGTCCCATCTGCACCGATCGGCACAGCAACGCGAACGTATCTGGATGTGTAGCCGATAACATAATTTTCGCCATCTATTTCCGTCATTTCCTCTAACAGCACCTGCGTTACCTGTCCGATAAATTGTCTGCGGTACGTTTCCGAAAGCTGCTCTGTCACTGCTAACAGCCGGTCACTGCGACCTGCTTTTTCCTGCTCCGAAAGCTGTTCCGGCATCTTGTCTGCCACTGTTCCCTTGCGTCTGGAATACTTAAACACATGGATCTGCGCAAACGCTGCCGTCTCTGCAAACGCCAATGTCTCTGCAAACTCTTCCTCTGTCTCTCCCGGAAATCCTACTATAATATCTGTCGTGATCGCCGGATTCTCGTAATAACGCCGCAATATGTGCACGCCTTCCAAATACTGCTCACTCGTATAATGTCTATTCATACGGCGCAGTGTTTCATCGCAGCCGCTTTGCAGGGACAAATGAAAATGCGGACATACCTTCGGCAGTGCAGCCAAATGTGCCACAAACTCTTCCGTAATAATACGCGGTTCTAACGACCCTAAGCGGATCCGCTCAATACCCTCCACCGCATTGGCAGCTGTGAGGAGCTCTAACAGCGGACGCCCTTTCAATTCTAAAAAGGAACCTGCTTTGCGGTCATCTACCCCATAAGAAGACAAATGTATTCCGGTAAGTACAACTTCCCGAATACCTTTCGCAGCCATCTGTTTCACTCTTGTACGACCTGCGGGATCGGCTTGCTCGTCAGCGGTCCTCGAACATACGGAATGATGCAATAGGAGCAATACAGATTACATCCATTTTGCACGGTAAGATATGCTCTGGTATGCTCTTCTTCCTGTGCCATCAAAGATTCACCACCGCCAACTCTTCCGGTCTCTTCCCCGGATATCTGCCACACTTTCTCCTCTATGGAACGCCATTTTCGCTTTGTACCGCATCCGCCACATTTTGCTGCCACGCCTGCTTGACTAAAGTTACAATGGCGTTCTTTTGGTCATTCGGTACAAACAGATCCACGCTTTCATCCTGCTCATCTTTTGCCAGTGCAGAGTCTACATAACATCCCGTAGCAACGATCAATGCCTGTGGATTTTTTTTCTTAGCGCGATGAAGCATCTGTCTGGATTTACGGTCAGCAATATTTGTTACGGTACATGTATTCACCAAATAAATATCCGCCTCTTCCTCGAAAGAAACGATATAATCTCCCGCCTCGATAAATTTATTTTTCATCTTGTCTGTCTCATAAGAATTCACTTTACAGCCAAGCGTCAAAAAGGCAATCCGCATAATTCTTTCTTCCTTTCTCATCCATTTTATGTAAAAATGCTGTTCCAAAAAAATAGTCCTGTTCATTTTTGGCTATGTTTTTTCGTTTTCAAATTATTTTTTTAGCAACATTGTATATTGACTTTTTCTTCCATAGTGACTAGTATAAAACTGTAAGAAAGAAAAGGAGGTAAAAAAATATGAAAACAGTAAAAATTTCATTAAACTCAATTGACAAGGTAAAAGCATTTGTAAACGACGTAACTAAGTTTAACACTGACTTTGATTTAGTATCCGGAAGATATGTGATCGACGCTAAGTCTATCATGGGAATCTTCAGTTTGGATCTGTCTAAAGCCATTGATCTGAACATCCATGACGATGACACCGATGAGATTCTTAAGGTTTTAGCACCTTACATTGTAGAGTAATACTCTATATACTATATTGTGTGAGCAGTATCACCTCTTTCCAACCGGAAAGAGGTTTTTTTACATTATAGGAACTTCACGTTTCCTATAGCTCCGCGAGGATGCGATCACTTATGTTTACTCATCAATCTCAATAATCTGAATCGTATCTAATGCAGTCTGTACCATTTCATCAATCTTTTCGGTCAGATTTTCCTCGGATCTGCGAATCACCTTGCAATCCGGTTTTGTAACCGGATGCTTCGCAACAAAGATCGTACAGCAATCTTCAAACGGCTGGATCGATGTCTCATACGTTCCAATCTTTTCCGAAATATCTACGATCTCCTGCTTATCAAATCCGATCAACGGACGATATACCGGAAGTGTGCACACCTCATTCGTTGCTGCCAAACTATGCATCGTCTGGCTTGCCACCTGACCGATACTCTCTCCGGTAATAAGGCCTAAACAATCATTGTCATAGGCTAATTTTTCTGCAATGCGCATCATATAACGACGCATAATGATCGTCAATTCCTCATGTGGACATTTTTCATAAATATAGAGCTGAATGTCCGTAAAGTTGACCACATGTAAACGGATCGGACCAACATATTTAGAAATGATCTTTGCCAGATCAACTACCTTCTGCAAAGCACGTTCGCTCGTATAAGGCGGCGCGTGAAAATATACTGCATCTACATACACACCGCGTTTGGCGATCATATATCCAGCTACCGGACTGTCAATTCCGCCGGAAAGCAATAACATTGCGCGGCCATTTGTGCCAAGCGGCATACCGCACGCTCCTGTGTATACTTTCGAATATACATAAGCTTTATCACGGATCTCTACCCAAATATATACATCCGGATCATGTACATCAACTTTGACATTCTCAAAGCGATCCAGCAAATAACTTCCCATCTCTACACAAACCTCTGGTGAAGTCAGCGGATAATGCTTATCACTGCGGCGGCATTTCACCTTAAACGTAAACGGTTTGCTGCCATATTGGTGCTCCACAAAATCTCCCACGCAGGCCGTCAGTTTATCCCAATCTTTCTCTTCGATGACATCGACCGGACTGATGCCGGATACACCAAACACATGACTCATGGCATCGATCGCATCCTCGAAATCATAATCTCCATCTGCTTCCACAAAAATACGTCCCTGCTCTCTGACAACGGTAAATTCGCCATCAACTTTTGCCAATCGCCTGCGGATCTGTTCGCATAATGCATTCTCAAATTTATAACGATTCTTTCCCTTGATTCCAATCTCTGCGTACTTACATAAAAAAGCCTGTTTTGCCATTGATAACCTCCTACTTTCTAATAAATCTTCGAAGCATCGGAAGCAAATTACATAATTGTTCCAATGCATAGTCAATCTGCTCTATCGTTGTATCTGTCGAGAAACTAAACCGCAGCGTAGAATCTAGTAATTCATCTGCCACACCGATAGCCTTCAACGTACCACTAAGTTCCGGATGATTCGACGAACAAGCCGAACCCGAGGATACAAAGACACCTTTTTCTGCCAGTGCATGCAATAACACTTCACTGCGCACTCCTGCAAAACTTGCGCTGACAATATGTGGTGCTGTCTCTTCCAATGGAAGCCCTGACACGCCATTGACCGTCACATCTTCTAGTACTTCCAGTCCCTCGATCAAATGTTTCTTGCAGGCATACATCTGTTCCACATAGGTTGATCTGTTTTTGCAAAACAGCTCTGCTGCCACACCCAAGCCGGCAATCCCCGGAACATTTTCCGTACCGGAACGAAATCCCTTTTGCTGACCACCGCCGTAAATGAGCGGACGAACTTTCGCTTTGTCGCGCATATAAAGGAATCCGACTCCCTTAGGTCCATGCAGCTTGTGACCGCTGACAGACATCAGATCGATCCCAAAACGTTTCGGCACAATATGATATTTGCCATATGCCTGAATAGCATCAACATGAAATAAAATCTTAGGATTGTAAGAATGCACGATCTCCGACAGAGTTTTTACATCCTCCACTGCACCTATTTCATTATTCACAAACATAATCGACACAAGAATCGTTTCTTCCGTCAACGCTTTCTCTAACTCGCTCGGTGAAACCTGTCCGTTTTTATCCACCGGCAGATACGTAACCTGATAGCCCAACTCCTCCAGAAAGGCAAGCGGTTCATGTACAGAAGCGTGCTCTATCCTCGTCGTGATAATATGTTTGCCTGCGCGTCGATTTGCATATGCGCCACCGATCAATGCCGTATTATTAGACTCTGTTCCACCTGATGTAAAAATAATTTCTCCGGGAGTGCATTTTAAGTCTTTTGCTAAAATCTCCTTGGTTTCACGAATATACTTTTCCGCATCCATTCCTTTGGTATGTTTACTGGAAGGATTTCCAAAATCTTCCTCCATCACACGAACCATTTTTTCTCTGACTTCCGGAAAAACTCTCGTCGTTGCCGCATTATCTAAATATGCTTCCATTGCTGCCTCCATGTTATCCTAACACTAATCTTCAAGTCCCCCGCCCCTGCATACGACTTTAGGTCAAATGCTGCACCCTGACGGTCATTCACCCTGCATCTGAAACATTAGAATGGATAATAACGCCATTCCTGCTGTTTCGGTACGTAAAATACGTTTTCCAAGCGTCATCGGATGTATGTTTCTCGTCATGGCACGTTCCACTTCCTCCGGTTCAAATCCACCTTCCGGCCCGATGAAAATGCCAAGAGAACGCTGCTTACACGCCTGATCCACAATCTTTCTTGCCTCTTCCATCCCTGTCTGAAGCTCATATGGTATTACATTATAATCAAGTTGGTCTGCCATAGCAAGTGCTTCCTCATAACTTACCGGTTTGTGTACCGTAGGAATGATCCCTCGGTCGCACTGCTTTGCTGCCGCATACGCAATAGACTGCCAACGCTCTAACCGCTTGTTGATCTTTTTTTCCTCAGACAGCTTAACAACTGTTCGTTTTGTCATGACCGGCACAATTTCACAGGCACCCAGTTCCACCGCCTTTTGAATGATCAGTTCCAGTTTGTCTTTCTTCGGCATTCCCTGAAATAAAGTGATCCTCACCGGCAGTTCTGTTCCCGTGGGCTGAACCTTCTCGATCGACGCAACAACCTCATCACTGCAAATAGATTGAATCCGCGATACATAATCCGTTCCGTTCCCATCACAAGCTACGATCCAGTCTCCCACCTCAAGGCGTAATACATTTTTGATGTGGTTGACATCTCCCCCGGAAATGAACACTTCTTTTTCTGCAAGCTGGTCTGCAGATACATAAAATCGATACATAATTCACCTCTACCATTATTTTGGCTATACAGAAAAACTGTCCAACCGCACCAAACAGTTGGACAATCTATTTCTTCACATAAATACGCATTATTTATAGCAGTTGATCCAGTAAATTACTAGTGTTGCCAAGAGTAGAATACGTTCCCTGGCTGCTATATCTGGTTCCTCCGGAAGTCTTATAACTTGCACTATTGGCAAGCCGATATGTTGCTGTTGCCTTATCACCGATCGTATCTCCATAAGAACCACCGCCCTGAAACAGTGATTTGATCGTTGACAGGGAAGCTTTCTGTGCCTTTGTCTCATCCAATGTCAAGTTGCCTTTTTTGTCATAACTGATACCAACCTCTGCCAACAATTTGGAATTAGCAGCTGTTGCTTTCAACGCTGACAGATTCTGCTTCTGCACCGTTGACTTCGAGGATTTACCGGTCTGCTCAATGTAAGTATTATACGCACCAACAAAACTCTTCAGTGCTGATGTGATCTTGCTGCGATCCACCGCACTCGTACCATCCTCTGCCGTCTCAACCTTATACAAAGAGTCCTTTTGCAAGGCAGATGCCGCATCCGACAAACTTTTTGCACCGGTCTTGAGCTCCTGCATCTGCTGAAGCTGCTCCTTTTCCTGTGTGCTCATCTGTGCTGTCTTATCGTTTTTTTTAGTCTTGTCTGTTTTATCTGTCTTATCTGTCTTCTGCGTTGTATCAGCCTCTTTTGCATAGTATGCTTTCATCAGCTTGCCATACGCACCACTGCGGATCATCGAATAGTCGCTCAGAGAACTGCTCAAACTTCCAAACAATGAGTTCTTGTATGATCCAAATAACGAACTCATCAATCCACTATTATTACCTGTATATAATGACATCGTCATCCCTCCCTTGTCAAAAGTAACACAAACTTTTTGTGCTACCCTACCAACACCTCTAGTTAGTATTACTTTACCCCTTATCACCTCTGTTTGTCAAGTTTTTCTCCCATGAAGGATATTCTTATAAATTGAAATGTTTAATTCCACCCTCCCCTTATGCAGTGGAATTCTCTTATGCACAAGTGGCATTTAATCTTTCACATTATTGTGTTATGCTCATAGTCGTGCTCTGACAGCAGTAGGAGGAGAACTATCATGAGTAAATACATTCCT
>NZ_QUFB01000032.1 GCF_003478335.1 Clostridium sp. AM49-4BH | reverse complement strand
ATCCTGATTTCTCTGCCCTGGCTCTACGTTTTCGGCTGGCAGGGTAGAGATTTCGGCTGGCCAGATCCTGATTTCTCTGCCCTGGCTCTACGTTTTCGGCTGGCAGGGTAGAGATTTAACTACTCCCAGTCTAAATCAGCGAGCCACTTTAGTTTAATTCTCTCACCTGTCCGTACATTTTCCCTTCGGATTTCTTGATTCCCACAAGAACTGTGAAATTCATTGTTCCACGTCCACCAAGAGCATTTTCACATTCTACAGAAGATTGCACTTTATAGCACTCATCAAATTCACCATCTCCATCCATCTTCGTTACATACGAACTCTCAAATGTTGGGAAAATTGCCGTAGATGGTGCATCCAATTGTTCCTTTACCAACTTGGTCGCAAAATTGTATACTTCTCCCTGTGTTGACGTATACGAAGCCGCCCCATTGATCGCATTATTCACATCCGGATTGCTACATCCTGTCCCAAATAATGCACACATGCAAATTGATAACGCTACTCCCATTGACATAAATTTTCTTTTCATTGTTATCCTCCATTTCTAAACAAAAATTATAAGTACAGTTCTAGTGTAACAAGCCCCTGTCATTCTTCTTTTCAAAATCTGCTGTTATAGTAACAAATATCAACCATGGATCACTCAGCGTATAAATTACTAAAACTTCCCATACCGGAAGTTACTGTAAGAACCACATATTGCTTATTATGTCGGTGGTCTAATTATATTTTGCAGCCGCTATATAGTGAATCCTGCCATCAAGAAACTATAGCAATTGCTTTGCCGCAATTAGTTTTCAATTATTAGGAAATTGCTGTTATGTAGCGTGACATCGCCAAGAATTGCTTTAGCAATTCTTGTAGAGCAAAACGCTGGTTTTGCTCTTTTTCAAAGTGATTTCTAGATTTTGTTGTCTCTGATGATTGATTTACATGCCTTTCGGAAACTCGAGGTCCCGGAAGCAAGGTGTTCATCATTTTTGAAAGGGACTTTGCGCTCGTCGTTACTTATGTCTCGTATTTCAGAGACATTAAGTAACGTGACGTAGCGCATCGTAGCGAAAGCGTCCCGTCCAAAAATGGATGATACCTTGCTAAACCGGGACATCTCAGACAATCCTTCAGGCATGTATTCATCAGAGACTTAACAAAATAAGAAATCACATAAAAACTCTGCGTTCTGCAGTAATTGCTTTAGTTTTTTTGATGGCAGGATAATTTACCTTGTTGGCTGCAAAATAGCTATTAGTTTTTTGACATAATAAGCAATATGTGGTCGTGTGAGATAATGAGGTATGGGAGGTTTGAATAAATTAATTTTGATTTGAAATACTATTCTTGAGATTATGGGAATCTTGAAAAATACCGGCTTTGGAAATTCCGTTTTGTGTGTGCTATTCTTTTGCAAAATAAAGAAGCTCATAATTTCGACAAACATTGATTATGTAAGGAGTTTATTATTGTTTGTAACTTAATTAACCATTGTACAGATGGCTAAAATCAAGGCTTTTTTGTGCAAAATATATAAGAAAGTGATAGAGAGGCAAATTATGTTAGATATAGTAATTATTGGCAGTGGTCCGGCGGGGCTATCTGCTGCCATATACGGTTCGCGGTCCGGTTTAGACGTTCTTGTTATCGAAAAAATTTCTCACGGAGTTGGACAGATTGCAGAAGCTGACTGCATTAATAATTATTTAGGATTTTCGTCCATTCGCGGTTTCGAACTGGGAATGCAATTTCGTACACACGCAGAAGCATGCGGCGTAAGATTTCAGGAAAGCGAAGCAATAAAGTTAGAACGAACTGATGCATGCTGGAAAATATATGCCAAAGATGGATCTTGCATCCAAAGTAAAACCGTGATCTATGCGGCAGGTGCCTCCCATCGCCATTTAAATGTTTTTGGCGAGGAAGCTCTTATCGGAAAAGGCGTTTCGTACTGTGCTACCTGTGATGGCACTTTTTATACAGGAAAAGATGTGGCGGTAATTGGTGGTGGCAACACAGCAGTCGGCGACGCATTATATTTATCCGATCTCTGTCACAAAGTCTATTTAATTCATCGCCAAAACTCATTCCGTGCAAATACAGAATCGCTGACCAACTTGAAAAGCAAAAAAAATGTCCACATTATCACCCCTGCAAAAGTAACAAAGATCATCGGCGAAGAGGCAATGGGGGTATTCGCTGTGCAGGTCGAAACAAATAATTCTACTATTCCGAACGAGACACTTCACAAAATATCTGATATTCCGAACGAGACACTTTCTAAAACATCTGATATTCCGGTATCTGGCGTTTTTGTTGCCGTTGGCAGACAGCCCGCAACAGATATACTGCAAGGCATTGTACCATTAAACGAACAGGGATATATTGTTGCTGACGAAAACGGACGCACATCCCTGGACAATTTTTTTGCAGCAGGCGATGTACGCAGCAAAGAAAATCGCCAGATTATAACAGCCGCGGCAGATGGCGCCAATGCAGCAATCAGTGCCGAAAAATATCTTACTGCAAGGATCTAAAATGTTATACATCTACCCTGCTCCAGCGTTTCGGGCTCGCAGGATAGATTTCTCAGCTATCTTTGTCTTGATTTCTCTACCCTGCTCCGACATTTCGGGCTCACGGGGTAGATTTTTATATCATATGAGGTAAACAGTCTTCTAGAATACAAAAAACAAGTCTCATGGAATCATTCTTCCATGAGACTTGTTTTAATAATGCGGATAACAGGAGTTGAACCTGCACGTCTGTTGACACTAGAACCTAAATCTAGCGCGTCTGCCAATTCCGCCATATCCGCATATTAATTTTGCTCTGTTTCCTAACAATAACAGATTGCAAAACAGACCTGCGCCCGCTTTTTCACAGCGCAAGTCTGATAATATCACATTTGAAATAAAATTGCAACTGGTACAGTCCCACAATTCACATTTCCATCTACGACTCATCGAATCACAACGAATCATAATTCAATTGTTGACTCGTCTTGTCCCAATCTATCACGGCGTATCTAATCCAACAACTCGCGTCTGTTATACAATTACAGCATTTTCGCACGTAATTCTTCACCACTCATACTGCTTAAGTATGCCGGTGGAATATCAAATACTGTCTTGCAGCCAAACTGTCCCTGCTCTGCCATGCGATAAGCAGCTCTAGCATAAGCAACAAGTACACTAGATGTAAATTCCGGATTGGAATCTAATTTTAAGCTATACTCAATGAGATGCTTATTTTCTTTATTCCAGCCGGTCACACCACTACGCAATACAAAACCGCCATGAGGAATACCACTATGATTTTTCTTTAATTCTTCCTCGCTAATAAAGTGCACTGTTGTATCATAATCTGCGAAATAGTTCGGCATTGTCTTAATCTCCTGCTCAACTTTCGCAGCATCTGCACCATCTTCTAATACTACAAAACACTCTCGGGTATGTTTCTGTCTCGTTGTAAGCTCAGGATTTTCCCCGGCACGAACTGCCTCTAATGCACTTTCTACCGGGATCGTATACTGCTTTGCATCTTTAACGCCATCAATACGGCGAATCGCATCAGAATGTCCCTGGCTGACACCCTTGCCCCAAAACGTATAGTCTTTACCCTCTGTAAGAATTGCATTTCCATACAAGCGATTCAACGAAAACATTCCCGGATCCCAGCCAACTGAAATCACAGCAACATGTTTGCTATCCGCTGCTGCCTTGTCCACGTCAGCGAAATGCTCTGGAATACGCGCATGTGTATCAAAGCTGTCAATCACATTAAAATACTGTGCATACTTCGGTGTCTGCTCCGGCAGATCAGTAGCACTTCCACCACACAAAATCATCACGTCAATTTTGTCTTTCCAATCCGTTATCTCATCAACCTTACAAACAGTTGCGCTATCGGTCAAAATAGATACCTGCGATGGGTCTCTTCGTGTAAAAACAGCAACCAGCTCCATGTCATCATTCTGACGGATCGCACACTCTACACCACGTCCCAGATTACCATAGCCTAAAATTCCAATTCGAATACTCATATTAATCCCCATTTCTATATAATTTTATGTTGCGAAGTATGCACTATCGCACACATTTCCAGTGTAATACATCTCTCCCAAATTTTCAACGTATCTCCTCAGCAGAAAGAACTCCCCCACTCATCACCACGCTCTTTCAACTTAACCATATTTCTGCCACTTCCCCATACTTCATATAAACCACACATATTTGCGGGCACATCTCCCATGTGTGGTAAAAACTGCACAAGGATCCGATCATCACAGCTGCCATGCCTAAATCATTTCAGCCTGTCCCAAAAATCGTACTGTTGCAGCTTTCTCCGGAAAAAAGATACGGCTGGTCATCACAATCTCACCATCATTGATATAAATCTCTAAGATAGAAACATCCATTAAAATCTGGATTTTATGAACTGCCTCGCACCTCGCCACGCGTTTACCACGCCCGGCACCACTATCATCAGTAAACTGTAATGTAACAAGCCCTTTCTCATAGAATAACGAGCATCCGGTGCCGATCTGCACACAAATAGCAGCCGACGATGAACCGGCGATTCCGTCAAAGATCAGCTCTCCGCAACCATTATCCAGTACATATGATTCCTTTTCCGGCAAGATTTCTTTTTTCCTTAGCTGTCCCAATTCACGGATAGGTAATTGATAAATTTTCCCATTATGATAGCGAAGCTCGCGCGGCACTGTCAGACTATGCTGCCACCCTTCATTCGTAGGATTGCTGCTATATTCTAATAATTGCACACTGAGGCTCATTATATCATTTCGGTCGTGTACACATATGATACATTGCCAATATCTTTTAACTTCTTCAGTTCCTTACCGATATCTTCCACATAATATCCATAAATATACAAACCATCTTTCTGAATACTATCAATCATCGAAGCATAATCCGTTTTCCCAGTGCCCTGATCGTTCTCGATCATTTTCACAATGTCATCGTTATCTTGCAAATATTGTAACATACTTGTCATGTGTTTGGTAACATCTTTTTCCTCCAAAACATTTTTCTTGGCGGATTCCTGCTCAGCAAGTGAAAATACTGTCAGCAGCGGATATTTTTTTTGGTCAAAGGCAAGACTGCTGCAACTGGTGTACATACGAAATCCTATATTTCCTGTATTGTACGTTGTATATTTGCTTTCCGTTTGGTCTTTATTTTTTACACTGATCGCACACCAGGTCGGCTCAAGATCATTCTTTTCCGCCAATGCTTTGAATTCAGAAAATGAATATACTTTATCCAAGCTGACATAGGCATGGTACATTTTTTCATCCTCCAACTTAGACAGCTCATCAAATACTTCTTTCTTCGTTCCGGCAATCCCTTCCGGCGTCTCCGCACTGGCTGTCGTCATCTCGCTTGGTGGATAAAAAACATTTGAGAATGGTTTTTGTACAATATTGGGATTATACAGAACCATATCATTTTTCGTGATCCTTCCTCCCACGTACTCAAAAATGCCATTGTGGGAGCTCGTCTGGTTGATCACGATGTCATAATTACCATAGCCGCTTCCTGTTGCGGCCGCAGAATCGCGATAGTTCTCCGGCAAAAACAACTCTGAATACACGGACATGTCCAAGGACAATTGATTGGTTTTATTTCCCTCTTCTGTGCCGACAATTTTATTTGGATCATAATACATGGCATCCTGGATCTCTGGAAGTGCAAACACCAAGAAACATACAATTCCTATAACGATCACTCCGGTAATAACACCATACTTAATAAATGTACGGCGTATTGCCCGCCTGATCAGCTTAGTAAACTCTGCCTCATGTCCGTCTTTTGGCACTGTGCCCTCTATGACATGGGTTCTCTGTCCGTCTTTTGGCACTGCAGCACCCACAATATTGACGTTTTGTCCGTCTTTCGGCACACTTCCATCTGTACTTTCGGTAGTTTGACCCCCGTCCTGTTCTACCTGTTCCTCAAACTCCATCTCCTCATTATCAAACAAATACTCGCTGATCGCATCCTGTTTCTCAATGTCTTGGCGTACCTGTTTGCGCTGTTCTTCCGGCAATTCCCCTGCCTTATATTTTTGCAATAATTCCCTATAGTTCATAACCCTGTCCCTCCATATAATTTTTCATCTGCTTCTTAGCACGATGCGCCGACACCCTTACATTTTCCGGTGTCATGTGAAGCACCTTAGCAATTTCTTTTTGTCCCAAGCCTCCAAAATACTGCATCATAACAATCTCTCGCTGCCGCTCCGGCAAATGCTCAATCGCATGATACAACAGGCGATTTCTTTCTTTCGACAGAATATTTTCTAATGGTATATTTGCCCTATCTTCCGCTTCGTTCTCATACTCGTCCACATACATGACTCGTCTGTTTTTGGACACCTCATTATAATACAGGTTGCGCGCCACCGTATATAACCATGCCCGCATGTTGGTATGACTTTGATCCAGCGAAAGCAGTGCTTTCAGAAATGTTTCCTGCGTCAGATCCGCCGCCCACTCATGATTTTTGCACAATGCATATACATACAAATATATTTCCTGATAATATGCATCGTACAACTTTTCTAAAAGCTGTTTATCCACTTTGTCAAGCTCCCCCTCCTTTCCTCATCTCGCACGTTGCTACAGATGGCGATTTTTCGTGCTATCTACCAATATAACAGATGAGTCATCGAAATGTTACACCATTTTCTAATTTTATTTTTAAAAGATTAGGGTGTTCATCATTTATGAAAGGGACTTTGCCATCTTTCCTTTTGACAGTATAATCCTTTAGAGGTTATACTGCTATCTAGATGCTAATACAACAAATAAGAAATCACCGGTCATATGATTTGTCAGATTTATGATACATTTTAGATACATAAGGTCGGTATAGTAAACGTGTGTTGAAGTTATGGAAATTTCCACACACAACTGTGTAAGCACGAGAGGACTTCCGGTTATAATACGCCTGATAGGGGACAGGCCGTATATAATAACCGTGACAGATATTGGACAAAGCTATGACTAAAATATTGATTGTAGAAGATGAAGAGGCTATTTCGAATCTGATTCGTATGAGTCTCTGCAAAACCGGTTACATATGTGAACAGGCATTTGATGGCGAAACTGCTGCAGACCTGATTGCAGAAAACAGTTACAACCTCATTTTGCTGGATATCATGCTGCCGGGCATTGACGGCTATGAATTGCTTGACTATATCAAGACGACACAAATGCCGGTCATTTTTATTACGGCGATGGGCACGTTGGATGACAAAGTGAAAGGTTTGAGGGCAGGAGCGGATGACTACATTACAAAACCATTTGAAATGATGGAATTGTTAGCACGTGTAGAAACCGTTCTGAGACGTTATCACAAAAGTGAGGAGAGGATCACGATTTTTGATACTGTCATCGACGTTCCATCACGTACCGTAACCAAACAAGGGAAGCAGATCATGCTGACACTCAAGGAGTTTGAGCTGCTTCTCTTCTTAGTGCGCAATAAAAATATCGCATTATATCGTGAAACTATTTATGAGAACATTTGGCAGAATGAATATATGGGTGACGGTCGTACTGTAGATCTCCATATACAGCGGCTGCGCAAAAAGCTACACTGGGAAGATAAAATAAAAACCGTATATAAAGTAGGGTATCGACTTGAAGTTGACATTGCGGGAATATAAAACGATTATCATAATTCTTCTGCAAAGTTACAAGACAGGTGGCAACTTGAAGTTGACATTGCGGAAGTGTAAAACGATCATCAAAATGACAGGTGACGGTTTAATGTCAACATGGAGGGAGCATAAAACAATATGAAATTTTATTGGAAAATTTTTATCAGTTTTTTTATCTTGATCGCAACTGCTTTTAGTATTTGCGGAACCTGGATGATTTCTGCGTCCTTTCGAGCTTCCTATCATCGAGAGATTGAGTCCGGCAACAGCAAAAACGAAATGGTCCGCATGTCTCTAGGCAATATTGTCGGCTCTATGCCTGCGGATTATTTTACTAAACACAAAAATGCCATGAAAGAGATCTGTTCATCCTTTGCGGTAAGTTTTGGAGGGGATTCCGATTTTTTCACAATATATAATGACCAGCGAAGCGTTGTTTACTCCTCCGGAAAACCGCAGAACAACGATGTCCTCTTTGCTAAAGCAGGGAAAAACAAGTCCGCACGCGAAATATATAAAAGTAAAGATACGTATTATTTACGTATCGTAAGCTATACGATATTACCAAGCGATCTGAAAGGTTATTACGTAGAAACTGTTACAAATATCAATAACATTTATTTGCAGCGTCAGGAAATGACTCGCATGTACCACTATATCATGTTTATCATATTGGTGTCCTGCATGATCCTTTCTCTGGCTTTGTCATATTTTTTGACATATCGCGTGCGTGTCCTTTCGGCTTCCACGCGCAGTTTCGCAGATGGCGATTTGAATAGTCGTGTCCAAGTTCATGGACAGGATGAAATTGCTACTCTGGCGGCTGATTTTAATCGCATGGCTGATAGTCTGCAAGAAAAAATTGATGAGATATCCATGCACGCCAAAAATCAAGAAGCATTTACGGCAGCGTTTGCACACGAATTAAAAACGCCGCTCACTTCCATTATCGGCTATGCCGAGTTATTACGCACGATGGATCTGTCGCAGGAAGAAAAGTGGCAGGCGGCAGACTATATCTTTTCACAGGGAAAACGCTTGGAATCCTTGTCATACAAACTGTTGGATCTATTTGTTCTGCAACAGCAGGAGCTTACCTTCGCACCGGTTTCATCGTCAGAACTTACCGATGCAATCGTTCCAATGATGAAACAAAATCTTGCAGCCAAAGACGTGATGTTATCAATGCATCTCGCTCCTGCAACGCTATATGGCGACAAAGATCTACTCTTATCACTGCTTATCAATCTGATCGACAACGCCAGAAAGGCTTCCTCGTCTGGCGATACGATCACTGTGCTTGGTTATTCCGACAATGACTATTACTGCATCAGCGTACAGGATACCGGCAAAGGAATTCCTGCAGATGAAATCGACAAAATCACCAAACCTTTTTATATGGTAGATAAATCCCGCTCCCGCAAAGAGGGTGGAGCCGGGCTTGGTATGTCGCTTTGTTATGAGATCCTGCGCCTTCATCATGCGCAGTGGCATATCGAAAGTGAACTTCATGTCGGTACAACGATCACTATTACCATCCCGCAAACCGGAAAGGAGTAGCATATGAAAAAACAGTTGCGAATTGTATTAACCTTTTTACTGGTGGCTGCATTTTTTATTACTGCAGAAATCATTCCTGAGATCACGAATCACCTGACTGACCAAAAAACGACCAATACCATTACGGTTTCACATGGTTCCACTCAGACTACACCCACCAAAGTCAATCTGTCTTACAAAGAGCGTCTCGCTATTTTTTCATCCGAAACGATCGCTGTCTCGGAAATTTTGACAACGGTAAAGGCAGAAACTTTGACAGAATATGATGAGTCATTTTTTGAGAAACTGCAAAAACAACTTCATAAACTTTACTCCTTTCACCTTATTCCCGACGATCTAACGGTGAAAGATCTGGAAAATATGTTTCAATCCGCCACTTATTTATCCATCCGTAATTATTTGGAAACGGACAGTTTCTGTGTTTGGGAACTTTCTTTCTTGAAAGAATCTAACAAGCAATCTTATTCTTTGCGTTTTGATGTAGAGCAGGAAAAAATCTACTATGTATCAATGGGAAACATACCTATAAAAGAGATTTTGACAAAGTCCGATCCGACACAGTATAATGCAGTCCCATTAATGGGACACGTAGCTGCCTCCCACATTTTGCAAGGAAACGACAGTCCAATGCAGTATCAAGCAACACCTATGGGAGAAAGCAAAAAATCTCTTTTGTCCGAAAAAATTGACCGCTACGCTAAGCGTCTTCTAAAATACTATGGTGCTTCGATAAATCGTGATGTTTCCGCACAGTATTCCAGTGAAGATGACTATAAGGAAGCCCACTATTATTTTACAATTAAATCTTACAAATACAACATCCCGGTTACCATCATAACCTCGCAAAACTATGCGGGTATTGAGAATTATCTCACATTCTCTTTTGGTAACTTCTATTCAGATTTTATGACTTCTAATGGTACATCACAGATGGTCGATGGTTAATGGGATAGGATGATAACTCCCTTGTGTTGCGAATTTGTAATGATACAACTTAGATACCTTTTCTTGCAAAATCGGATGCAATCTTTTGTTTTAATAAGAATATAAAACAGGATCAGGCAAGGAGGAATTTATAAGATGAGGTATAAAAGAAGTCATTTGATCGGATTATTTGCAGCACTATTAGTGCTGGTTACTATTTTAGGGGGAGGAATATTGTTGGTGATCAAGGAAGATCACGCATCTGCCGGATCTACGGAAGGCGCTGCTTATCATTTTCAGGGAACAGATCAACCGCAGGCCACGCGCAGCCATAAATACCACACAAATCTCAACCACAAGCAAACTCTGATCTTAGTGAACAAAGATCATGCATTACCAAAGGGCTACTCGGTCCAACTCAAAACATTAAAAAATGGCATTCAGGTTGCCAAAGTGATATATCCGCATCTTCGTGATATGTGGTTTGACTGTGAAGCCGCTAATCCTAATTATTCTATCAATGTCGTAAGCGGTTATCGTACCCGTCAAAAACAAACAATACTCCTTTCCGAGGAAATCCGCAAAAATGAGCGTACCGGAATGAGTTATCGTTCCGCTAAAAAAGATGCTTTGCGAAGTGTTGCACCTGCCGATTATAGCGAACACGAAACCGGACTGTGCGTGGATATCACCGCTTCTGATCATCTGCAGCTTGACAGAGGGCAGGCACAAACCCCGGAAAATCAATGGCTGCGTAAACACTGTGCCGATTACGGCTTTATTCTCCGTTATCCAAAACATAAAGAAAAAGTTACCGGCTATATGTACGAATCTTGGCATTTTCGCTATGTTGGCAAAAAAGCTGCTAAAAAGATCATGCGTGAAAAAATTACGTTAGAAGAATATCTTCAGGAATAGACAAAATGCTCCCATCTTTTGGGAGCATTTTGTCTAAATCTTTGCCATCCTCTTGAGACAATACTAAAATACCACTACTAACAACATCTTAAACTGCTCTTTGCCGTATACCGCATGTGGATGTTTTGCGGGCATTACGATCGACTCTCCTTCGTGCAGCTCATATTCCACACCATCAATCGTAATTTTTCCAACTCCATCCAAACAGGTTACAAACGCATCTCCACCGGATTCATGGGTACTAATCTCCTCGTCCTTATCAAAGGCAAACAATGTTACACTAAGCGCATCGTTCTGTGCAAGCGTCTTGCTGACTACCTGTCCTGCCTGATAGGACACCTGTTCTTTCAGTACCATTACCTGTGCCTTGTCCATGTTTTTGATCATACTCATCGCTTTTTCCTCCATTCTTTTTTCTTTATTACGTTATTATAACCACATTTTTAATTAAACACTACTTGGAGGCATCTACAATTTTTTGCACCTCCTCTTCTGAAATAACTAATTTCTCCGCGATCTCCGCTACAGTCATATGAAGTTCCTCATATAAAATCTCAACTTTTCCTTCAATCTTTCCTTCAATCTTTCCTTCAATCTTTCCTTCCCGGAAGCTGGCTCTTTCCAGTCCCGGTATCTCTTTTCGTAAGGTTTCTTCGCCACTGATCCTATGATTCCTTTTGACTTCTCTTACCAGCTCATCCTGTTTCTTGATTCTTTTTTGCATCTGCTCCTTTTTGTGCTGATACTCCAACAGATCAATTACATTTTCAAGCAGTTCCTCCTCAAAACGCATCATATTTCCGGATAATAATGATTCTTTGATAAATTTTTCAATTTTAGTAGTGTCTTTTTCGATAAATTCGATTATACTGTTATACATGGGGCAGTTCTCCTTTGCGTTTTTTGTTTCGTCACTTAAAACTTTATACAAAGGAACTGCCCCTTTCAATATTTAATTTTCCGAAAACTTAATTACGCTAACCGGGCACTCTTAATATGAACGAAAACATTCCTTCATTTTTTCCAGACGACACAAAGCTTCGTCCAGAGTTTTCTTTTCCCGTGCAAAATGCAGCCGGATCAGATGATTGACATCCTCTTTGAAAAAGCTGGAACCCGGAACTGCTGCCACGCCAATATTTTTGATCATCCATTCACAAAATTCCAGATCTGAGAATCCATGAAACTGCGGAAGTTCCAAAAAGTCTGATATATCGATCAGCACAAAATACGTTCCCTGTGGTACATTATGCTTCAGACCAATTTTATCCAGTCCCTTTAGAAAATAATATGTTCATACACTTCATCCGTCACAACAAATGCATCATATCTGACTGCCAGTTCACCGATTGCCATCAGCTCATCCCTGCGAAAAACTTTTCCGCACGGGTTCGATGGATTACAGAATCCGTAAAGGTTTGTACTCTTTTACTTAATTCAGGCATTTTTATCTCCTTCCTGATGCAACAGCCTCAATCACTTGAAGCTTTTTTACGACCTTGTTTGTCCTGCCCGTTTTCTCCATTGTTCCATTCTATCTCATTTTCTACAATATTGAATCGTTTAAATTCCGGAATGGAAGCATTGTAATATTGTTCAAGAATAGATGGGTCTTTCGAAGGGAGTACAGCATATTTTCTCTCTAATAAATATCCTTCGTCTCAACAGAAGCTTTTAATTCATTGGCATGCTCATATATATTGTTGAGTATTATTTTACATTCCTTCATGCCCTCTACCGTGGAATCTGATACCTTGATGCCCTCCGCAGATGCAGCCGCAACCTCTTCTCCTGTTGCCGACAGATGTGATATATTATCCGATATCACTGACGTTGAATCAAGTATTTTATTGATGCTCTGCTCTGCAACATGTATGCTTGACATCAGCACATCCATTGTATTGCCTACTTCAACAAATGTTTTTTCTGTTTCATCAATAAGTGCGTTCTGTTTATCAACGGATAACACAGATTCATTGATACTCTCGTTCGCTTTTTGGGTATCTTCGTTCAGTTTCTGTATGATATTTGTAATACTTTCAGAAGCCTTCTTGGTCTGTTCCGAAAGCTGACGGATTTCCTCCGCAACGACCGCAAACCCCTTTCCCGCTTCTCCTGCGCGGGCTGCCTCAATCGACGCATTCAGTGCAAGAAGATTTGTCCTTGCGGATATATTAACGATATCACCAACAAAATTCTGTACATCATTAACCTTCTCTGTAAGACCACTTATTACATCAACAATGATATTACTTGCGTCCTGTACATTCTGTGCCTGTTCTTTTAATTGACCAACAACCACCTTGCTGTTATTTACCGATTCATCTGTCTTATCAGATGCACTTATCATCTGATTAATTTCTTTTTCCGCCATATCCGTGTTTTCCTGAATCTCAGAACACATAACCGCCTGTCTCTGGATTGCCTCTGCCGTACTTTCCGTGCTGTCTGCGATATCCCCCATAGAACTGTGGCTGATATCTATACTTTTCTCAAGTTCATTCAGCATAGTCATCGCTTTTTCAAACTCGTCAGAAATATTATCCGCAATAGCAACCATTTTCGTATTGCTTTCATTCTGTTTTGCAGCCGCCTCCTCAATCTGGGATACCTTCTCGCCAAAATACTGAATCAATATATTCGCTATATTGATCGATATGATCGTCACAAGAATGATTACAAGGATAGCTAATACCCTGCTTGATAACAGTTCCGAATTGCTACTGTCAAAATCCTTTATTAATCGCACAATATTTGCTAATATAACTAAACCATTGGCACAATACATCAATCTTTTATTAAGATAAACCATAACGGAAATAATCATCGGAATTCCATATGTCCACACGGTATCCGTAGAATTCAGTAATACAACAACAACATATCCAATCGCTATATTTACTGATAATAGAACCTCACATATATATGTTTTCTTTTTCATTATGTATGCTGCGATTGATGCAGTCATAACAATCAACGCTGTGATAAACTGTATTATAATCCTGCCTGGCTGTTCTCCCTTTGAAACTCCTAATGCCGCTAAGACTGTTACTGCAATAAACCCAAATACTATCAGAATCGTGATCAGTACCATCCTGTTTGCTCTCTGATATTGATTTTCTGTCATATTTTTCCTCCTCGTTCTCCTTATAAATTTTCCTATACCTTCATAACCTTGCGTACAACAAATAATTATTTCTGTTTACTGTATCATACCAGTTTTATTATATCGCAGATTATGTTGATTTCAAGATTTTTTTATCGGCACCGGTCACTTTTTCTATGTGAATAAAAGAGAATACCCCATTTATATGCAATCCATTTGACGCACTTTTCATTTTGTAAATCCATTTTTAGTCCTATTTCTTTCCGGCTTATACTCCGACAGAAATAATCCTATCAAAGTAAGTACCGTTCCTATTCCGGCTAATAAGGTCAGTTTCTCATGTAAAATTAGTACAGAAGTAATGACCGTTATCACCGGAACCATATAGATATAAACGCTTGTCTTTACTGCGCCCAACTCTTTTACTGCAAAATTCCATATCACAAAGCAAAGCGCAGAAGCTCCCAATCCCAAATACAAAATATCTACACTACTCTTTTTTATCAGTTTCACCAAATCCTTCTTCATGGACTTCGCATCTTCAGCAGATTTAAGTCTGAAACGTCCTTCCAATGAGATACATTGGCATTTTCTGATTGAAATAAAAACGTACCTATTGTTTTGAAGGGCATGAAATTAATCCTTCCATTTCCCCACCTATCACAAATAAAATAAAATTTCCCACTGGATTCTATTCCCATATGCATGTTTGGCAACATAGTATAGCCCAATAAAGTAACCATATAAGTCAATGTAACACAATACAATATTTCTTTGCCGATATGCACTTCCTTTTTCATCATTGCCAAATAAATTCCTTTTAATACGATATAAACAACCGCAACAAGAAACGCTCTTTGAACAGCCTCCTGTAAATATAATTTAATCAGCATAACCTTCTCCCCTCCCCTTAATACACCTGTCATTGACACATTCTTCTCTCATCCAGATGCAGCAGATCATCCGTCTGCTTCTTATGATATAAGCAGATCATTGATATTGTTTCTTAGCTCTTCTATATAATACAAAAAATACCGGAATAAGGAAAGCATCTGCAAAAATCCATGCGAGATCATTTGCCATACAAACACCCATAAACCCGATCATACTTACTACAAGCGTACCAGCCAAGGTTCTTGCCGCCATTTCAAACACCCCGGCCAATATAGCGATCGCCGAATACCCCATTCCCTGTATCGTAAAACGAACTGTATTCACTAAGGTAAGCAAAGAATATCCGGCTGTTGTTACGATCATATACTGATACGCATATTTTACGGCTTTCACTTCCTTTGCACTAAGAAATAATAACGTCATCGGCTTTCCAAACAATAAAACAATGACAAACAGTACCGCAGACACCCCAAATCCCATGAGAGAGGCTGCCAAAAGTCCCTTACCAATACGCTTCGGTTTGCCGGCTCCCATATTTTGTCCAACGTATGGTGCCATTGTCTGTCCCAGTGCCTCGATCGGACAGGATACAAAATTACCAAGCTTAGTCGCTGCCGTCACTCCGGCCACCACTGTAGAGCCAAAACCGTTCACTGCTGCCTGGATCACAAGTGTTCCTATCGCTGTGATCGAATACTGCATTCCCATCGGAATTCCAACCGCACATAAACGTATCATATACTTTGGCAACGGTTTCCACTCTTCTTTCGTTCCCCGCAGGATTGGAAAACGCTTTCCAATATACCACAGACAACACAACCCGGAGATTCCCTGTGCCAGCACAGTCGCAAGTGCAGCTCCTTTGACGCCCATACGAAATACAATGATAAATACGAGATCCAGTCCAATATTGAGGACAGATGCTAATGCCAAAAAGATCACCGGCGTTTTGCTGTCTCCCAAAGAGCGGATCAGTGCCGCCAATATATTATACAGAAAAGTGCATGGTATTCCTAAAAAAATGATCAACATATACCAATATGTATAGGAAAAAATATCCTCCGGTGTTTTCATAAAGCGCAAGATATCTCCGCACAAAATTGACACGATCACCGTCATAACAACAGAAAATGCAAGACAAAGCCATGTAGCATTCGCCACAAAACGACGAAGCGCAGAATAATCCTTGGCACCAAGTTTCTGTGCTACCGGAATGGCAAATCCATTGCATACACCAATACAAAATCCAATCACCATAAAGTTTAACGACCCTGTCGCACCAACTCCAGCCAATGGTTTCATTCCTAAAAATTTACCAACGATCATTGTGTCTACCATGCTGTAAAACTGCTGAAACAATAATCCTAAAAACATTGGAACCGCAAATTCCAAGATCAATCTTGCCGGTGATCCTTCGGTCAAATTTTTTGTCTGTTTCTGTGTCCTTTCCATCATTTCAATTCCTCCCAATGAAATAAATGCATCGCTAACTCAAACTCCACCTACCAAATGCACACAATCGGCATTCCCCGATTCTATAATAGGATTAAGGTGTCAAGATTTCAGACCTTCTGACACTTTAATCATAATAGGCAAAAAAAAAGGACTGCAGCGTACACAGTCCTTAAAGGAGAAGGTATGAAAAAAAAATCTAAGCTACCAGTGAGTCGACATTTACTCTCTGATATGGTTATTATTATAGGGTGGAATTATGAACGTGAAATGTTATAGTTATTAATATTTTGTAAACATTATTTTTTGTATGAAATCATTGCTTTTGTACACACTAAATAGAGCACTTCCGCCGTCTAAAATTGCGTTTACAGAAAGGAGGATCCGTTATGAATGCACATCCTTTGCTTCGACAACTGCTTATTATTACATTTATATCGGGTGCTGTTCTTTTGTCCTTCAAATACGTTTTACCCCTTATTTTCCCGTTTTTATTCGCATATACACTGATGCGGAGCTTAATGCCTATCGTCCTATTTTTACAAAAAAAATGTCATCTTCCAAAGTGGCTGGCGGCAAATGGCACCTTACTCTTGATCTCTCTTGCCTTTTTGGGTGTTTTTTTGCTGATCGGATGGCTTTTATTTCAGCAATGTAAACTACTTCTCACAAATTTGTCCATTTATCATCAAATTTATACAAAATCCATAGAATCCTGTTGTCATAATATTTTGCAACATTTGGATTATTATTTAGGTCTACAAAAAGGTAGTTGCCTAATATTTGCTAAGGAACAGTTTCACAATCTGGATCCGTCATCATTTACAAACCTCTATCAAAATATTGGCAGGATAGCGCTGCAATGTATGGGAAGCTCCATGCGAGTATGCGCATTTTTGCTGATCGTTATCGTCAGTTTCATCGTTTTGTGCAAAGACTATGATCATTTGCATACTATGATCCACAAAAATCGTTATTTTTCGGTTTTGTCAGAGCTTGGGCATACCATGTGGAATACCGGATTTGCCTATATGCGAAGTCAGCTCATCATTATTGGCTGTAATTGGGCTATTTGCACAATTGCTTTTCTGCTCATCCGCAATCCATATTGTATCGTGATCGGTCTGTTTATTTCCATTTTTGATGCATTTCCTATTTTGGGGAGTGGGATGATATTGATTCCATGGGGACTTGTAAAATTATTTCATGGTTCTTTTTTCGCGGCCGCAGTTCTGCTTACTGCATATTTATTAACAGTATTTACGCGTGAATTATTAGAAGCAAGGTTAATTGGAAGTAACTTAAATACACTTCCTTTTTTTACCCTTGCTTCCATTTACATCGGTATTTCATTGTACGGTGTGTGCGGCATCTTTCTCGGCCCATTTGCGGTCGTGCTGATCCGCTCCATCTATCAGATATGGATGCGCAGTGCCTAAGAGCTTTCGACACATCCGAGCTGTTAAGCTACAACTTGCATATATGCAGAGCCTCTATAAACTGCTGCCTCACTTAATTGAAATAAACAAGCTCCTCTTTTGGCTTGTCTGCCGCTTCCACCTGCTCTGCATAAAAGACAGGACCTTCCTCGCCATATTCCTTCATGAATTTGTATTCAAATCGGGCCGTCACGGTAACATACTGCTTTGCCTTAAACTCTGACCAATCATCTGCTTTGCACAGAAATCCCATATACTGTACATCGTCTGCACAGCAGGTCATCGCAAAACGTCCAAATACTGCAAAGCCTGCCGGAATCCCCTTTGGCTTCTGGATCAAACCTGTTACCTTCAACGTCTTATTCTGATATGTTTCCGGATGGTCGATCATGTCAATATACCAAAGTCCAAAATCATCGTCACTAATTTCAATGACATCTGCATTGACATCAAACGGCATCTGATCTTTCATCTCATAAAACTCATCCTGTGCTGATTCATAGACAATCTGCGCCCGCGGATTGACCGCTTTTATGCTTCCACGGATCGAGTTTTTATTCGTCTTTTCGACGGTGCAACGGTTAATGATGATCATTTCTGCCACGCGGAACTGATCTACCATCATAGATGGCATATTTTTCATATATAAAGCAAATGTTTCATCATTGACTACATCTATCGTCTGAAAGATCACTTCACGATCAAAACAAATTTCTTCCATATCATCATACAATTCCGGAATGTGCTTTGTCGGCCACATACCGTTGTATTCAATGATGATGCGGTCCGGACGGTGTTTTTCAAAAATTTCTGAATGATCTTTCCATTAAATGCTTCTTCGTCTTCGATGTATTCCACAACGCAGTTGGCCTTCTCTAACACGTCCGGTTCGTATTCTAACTCGCCCTCTTCGCATGCCAAGATCATCGTTTTGATCTTGTCGTCAAACATATCATCCACGACAAGGTCACGGATCAGATTCGTCTTACCGGCTTCCAAAAAGCCCATAATGACGTATACCATCATCTCCTCTTTCTTCTTACCAAACATTCAAAACCTCCATCAACTCTATGTTTAGCTTCCATTTGAAATGGAAGCCGTAAATCGTAGTCCTCTTTACGCAACGTGGAATAATTCTTTGATCGCATCTTCCTTCAAGTCAGCACCGATAACACAAATACGTCCTGTAAAGTCGGCTGCTCCGCGGCGAATTTCCGTCTCTTCCGGTACCAGATCAAAGTGGAACCACTCTCCTTCTGCTGCCGCTACAATACCCTTTGCACGTAAAACGTCACCATAGTCTTTCGTCTCAGCTAACTTGTGCAAAATCTCGGTAAGCTCTTCCTCCGTAAACTTGTGCGCTGTCTCAACGCCCCAGCTTGTAAATACATCATCTGCATGATGATGGTGATGGTCATGATGATGTCCGCATCCACACTCACCGTCGTGATCATGCTCGTGGTCATGATGGTCGTGATCATGATGATGTCCGCATCCACACTCGCCATCGTGATGATGTTCATGCTCCTCTAACAGCTCTTTTTCCAAAGAATTAACCTTTTCCATAGCCTCTACGATATTTTTACCCTGAATATCATCCCATGGTGTTGTAATAATAGATGCTTCCTCGTTTTTCTCACGAATCATCTTCAGACAAGCATCCAGCTTGTCGGCTGACACATTCTGTGTACGGCTCAAGATTACTGTTCCTGCGTATTCGATCTGGTTGTTGTAGAACTCACCGTAATTCTTCATATACATCTTGCATTTCGATGCATCTACAACCGTTGCCGTACTGTTGATCTGTACTTCATCACCAATATTTTTTACTGCTTTGACCACATCAGACAACTTGCCAACTCCGGATGGCTCAATAATAACACGATCCGGACTATATTTTGTAAGCACCTCTTTGAGTGCCTCTCCAAAGTCACCAACCAAAGAACAGCAAATGCAACCGGAATTCATCTCTGTAATCTGGATTCCTGCCTCTTTCAAAAATCCACCATCGATACCGATCTCACCGAACTCGTTCTCGATCAAGACTAACTTCTCACCTTCAAATGCTTCTGCGATCAGCTTTTTGATCAACGTCGTTTTACCTGCTCCTAAAAATCCTGAAATAATATCAATCTTTGCCATTGTCTCATCAATCCTTTCTATCGTCATTTGCATTTGCCTCTAACTATCATTATAACAAACCTGTCAACTCTCAAATTGCTGTTTCGTTGTCTCATACATCGCAATACTCGCCGCGATCGGCAGATTCAGACTGTCGATGCGATTGGAATGCGGAATGATCACACTTGTCCCGATCTGTGCAAAGCGATCCGGCAGTCCGGTCGCTTCGTTACCAAAAAGCAAAGAAAACGTCCCCTGTGGTCTGATCTCATGCAGACTTTTCTTGGCATCCAACATAAATGGATATAATTCCCGTTCACCAAACTGTGCCTGATATTCATCAAAATCCTCAAAGTAAACAAAGTTTGTCGAAAAAATCGCCCCCATGGACGCTCTTACCACTTTGGGGTCAAAGGCATCCACTGCCGGACGTATGATCGCCATCTGATTCAAACCAAATCCTAAGGCGCTCCGCATGATCGTTCCCATATTGCCGGCATTAGAAGGATTTACCAAAACTATGTGGGATGCTGTTTTCTCCAGCTGCCCTTCATATTTCGTAAATTCTCCGATCACGTAACAATTTTCTTTTTGAGACAATACGTGAAATATTTTGTCTGTCTGAACCATTTCTATACCGGCATCCCTGCACAAACTACGCAGCTTGTCTAATGTTTCCCCCTCTTTCATGCCGGAGTGATATATACCCTCGTCACCTTGTCCGGCTGAAAGCGCAACAGTTCAAATGTCAGCGTTATACCTAATGCATAGGAAACCGGGGAATCCTTGCGGTATCTCTTATATCCTGCCATCTTTTATCCTTCCTGTTCAATGCGTACATCGATCGTCATATCTCCAATTTCTGTTGAAAAAGGAATCGTAAACATTTCCGTTGCCGCACCATCATAACTTGCACCAACACAATAATCCGGTGGTGTAATATCAATCATAATATTATTATTTGCAAATACCGTCGCCGCATTGCCCGCCACCATATTTCCTAATTCCGAAATTGCACTCTGTCCGATCGCATCAATGGCATTGACCGGCATCATCATCATTTTAGATACGACCCCAAGTGCTGTCTGTGGTTCAAAATTAAGCAATACTTCTCCCGAAAGCTGACCTACCAGCCCGAGACGGATCAAAGAATTTTCTTCCGGGAAACTCTGTTGTCTAAGAGATGGTGTCCCTATTTTTAAATCCAACATACACATATCTTTCATCACTTTGCACACAGATATGATAAATGGATTGACATGCTCTGCTTTCAAACTTTCTCCCTCCCCTTACAACTGGAAATAATCCCAAAAATCTTCACTGATATTAACATCGCACTTATTGAGCCAGATGTTATATTTCTTTTGGAACAGGCGATTCTGGCGTTTTGCAATGATAACTTCCTTGCGAGCCTGTGTCGCATCCTCTTCCTTGTCATTGACGCAATATATAATATAATATCCCTGCGTTCCCTCTACAACACTGCTCACTTCACCCTTTTTGAGGGCTAACGCCGCATCCAATGCCGCTTTCTCCAATTTGGTGGAACTTTTGCCAACCACCAGTTCCTGCGTTGTTGCATCGGTATTATCTTTGGCCAATGTCAAAAAGTCTTTCGTCTTAACTGCACGAAGCTGCAGCTGTTCTGCCCACTTAAGAGCCTGTGCCTTGGCTTTCTCATCCATATCGATCTTCTGTCCGGAACTTCCGATCCCTTTCGTCATGATCTCGATATACTGGATCGCAGCCTGCCTTGCTTCCTCATCTGACACGTCGGTGTTTGCCTTGTCAGTAGCCACATAAAACATTTTATTGGCAAGCACGTTTTCTTCATACAATTTACTAAGTCCCTGAACGGATAAATAATATTTCTTTTTATCACTGTCAGACACCTTTTCCATGATCTTTTCTGCCTTTTGCATTGCCTCGTCTTTCTCATCATTGGTAAGTGAAACTTCATTACGATCCGCTGCCTGCGCGATCACTTTAAGCTGTGTTACCATATTGACGATTTCCTGCTTTGCCTGAGCACCCACTGTTTTATTGCCGCCCAGCGAATAGTTCCATAGCTCACTTCCAAAATTGCCCTCATACTGTCTTTTTAATAGGTAGGCATAGTTCATCATCTCGCTATATTCTACACCGTCACTGCCCACTGACATAACGATCGAATCCTTATTCGGTGTTCCTGCCGCAAGCTTTACCTTTTTTGTGCCGATCTTGGAATTGCCACAGCCCGTGCATACTCCTGCCACGGCAATGCATATACTTAAACCAACTGCCATCCATTTACTTTTCTTTATCATAGTCACCATGCCTTTCCGTTACTCCACGACTTTTCCGATCTCACGGATCAACTGATTCACTGTCTGGAATAATTTTTCTGCTGTCTCCTGCTTACTTACTGTTTTGGAAACAGACGGTACCTTCACCGCAGCAGGGATCCTTCCGTATCCGCTGCGATAACTTTTGCCTGCCGGCTGTGGTTGTGGTTTCATCGTGTAAATAAAATAGGATTGTTCTTCCTTTTTGGCCGCCTGCACCACCTTAAAAGCGCCCTCATACGATTCTACCATTTTTACAAGGTTTACGGAAGAGATTTTTGCGTTTGGTTTCAGATAAAATCGAATTTGGTTCGTTTTTTGCACAATTTGTGTGATTCCGGCACGGTGTGCTTCCGCTTTAAGCAGTGCCACACGCAATAAATTCTCAGCTGCATTAGGCAATTCTCCAAATCGATCGATCATTTCTTCCTGCATATCTGCATATTCTTCCGCATTTTCAATCCCGGCGATACGTTTGTACATATCCAGCTTTTGAAATTCACTACGAATATAAGTTGCCGGAATAAACGCATCCACTTGCAGTTCCAAACTGGTCTCAAACGGTTCCTCTTCCGGCTGTTCGCCTTTCAGTGTAAGTACCGCCTCATTGAGCATTTTACAGTACAGATCATATCCAACCGCTTCCATATGCCCGGACTGCGCTTCACCAAGCAGATTCCCGGCTCCGCGGATCTCCAGATCCCGCATCGCCACTTTGATCCCGGAACCCAGTTCCGTGTATTCACGGATAGCGGCCAGTCTCTTCTCCGCTACCTCTTTGAGCATACGTCCTCGCTGATACATCAAAAACGCGTATGCTGTACGATTTGATCTTCCGACACGACCGCGAAGCTGATAAAGCTGTGACAGCCCCATCTTATCGGCATGATCAATGATGATCGTATTTACATTCGAAATGTCTAATCCGGTCTCAATAATCGTCGTTGCTACCAAAACATCTATTTCGCCGCTGATAAATGCCATCATGATCTTTTCAAGTTCTCGCTCACTCATCTGCCCATGCGCAAATACAACATTGGCATCCGGCACCATTTTTGCTACTTCTGCCGCCACCTCTGCAATACGGGCAACGCGGTTATACACATAATACACCTGTCCGCCTCTTCCCAATTCGCGATTGATCGCCTCACGAATGATCTCATCATTATGCTCCATCACAAATGTCTGTATTGGCAGACGGTCTACCGGTGGCTCCTCTAACACGCTCATGTCCCGAATGCCGGTCAAACTCATATGCAGCGTTCGTGGGATCGGTGTTGCACTAAGCGTAAGGACATCAACATTTCCTTTCATCTGCTTGATCTTTTCCTTGTGTGTCACACCAAATCGCTGTTCCTCATCAACGATCAATAACCCCAAATTCTTAAATTCCACGTCCTTAGACAGCAGACGGTGTGTGCCGACAATAATATCAACCTGTCCCTTTCGCAATAGATCTATCGACTTTTTTTGCTGTGCCGGAGTACGAAAACGTGATAACATCTCAACTTTGACCGGAAAGTCTCCGAGTCGTTCGCACAATGTGTTGTAATGCTGCTGCGCTAAGATCGTAGTTGGAACAAGCATCGCTACCTGCTTTCCATCATTTACCGCCTTAAATGCCGCACGCAATGCGATCTCTGTTTTGCCATAGCCAACATCCCCGCAGATCAGCCGATCCATGATCTTGTCACTTTCCATGTCCTTTTTAACGGCGGCAATGGCTGTCAACTGATCTTTGGTCTCCTCAAATGGGAAAACCTCCTCAAATTCCTGCTGCCACACAGTATCCGGACTATAAGCATATCCTTTTTGTTCTTGTCGCTTGGCATATAACAAAACCAATTCTTTTGCCACTTCCTGCACAGCCTTGCGCACGCGTGTCTTGGTCTTTTTCCATTCCGGCGATGACAAGCGGTTTAGTTTCGGCTGCTTCGCCTCACGCCCGGCGTATTTCTGCAACAGATCCAGTCCCGATGCAGGAACATATAGATTTCCGCCGTCTCCATACTCAATCTTAATATAGTCCTTCGACACATGGTCGACTGTAATCTTTTCAATACCTTTGTAAATACCAACTCCATGATTCTCATGGATCACATAATCGCCAACGCTTAACTCATTAAAGCTCTGTATCGCTTTTCCATCGTATTTTTTCTTCTTGACATTACGCCGTTTCTGCTTTGTGCCAAAAATATCACCTTCCGTCACAACAGCAAACTTCGTCATCGAATAAACAAATCCATGACGCATAAATCCATACGATACCATAACCTGTCCGGCTTCCAACGGCATATCCGGCTTCTCATGATAAAATGCCGGAATTTCATATTCTCCCAAGTCTTTACTTAAACGCTGCGCACGCGTCCGAGATCCACAAAGGAGCAGTACACGGTATCCATTCTTTCTCCAGCGAAGCATATCGTCTACAAGTAGTTCAAAATGCTTATTATAGGACCCCACCGGCTGTACCTGTACATTCACCTGCGCCCTGCTCGCAAGCTGCTTTGGCAGTCCATCCAGCAAAGACAAAATAACAAGCTGCTTGTTCTGCAGCAATCCAAATAAAGGATCCATTCCCTGCAAGATCTCCGGCTGCTTTGGCAAAAGATAGCCTTTCTCCAATCTGCTTTCCATACTGTCACGAAACTCTGTTTCCACCGCCTGAGCTTTCTCATAACAGCGGGATGGCTCATCTAAGAAAAAGATTGTCTCCTCCTCTGGCATAATATCAAAAAAGGACAATGTTTCCACCGGAAAATAGGGCAGGTAGGCTTCCAACCCAATACGGCTCTGATATTGTTCGTAATCATTTTGTATTTCCTGTAAATGGTCATTTAACCGATTCACTTCTTCGAATTTTTTCGCTTTTTTTAATTTTGTGCTGATCTTTGCTGCGTCTTTCGCCATTTTTGTAAAACCATCGGCAATTTGCTCAGTAGTCAAAATTAATTCCGATGCCGGAAAGATGGTAAACTCTGCAATGCGTTCAATTGAGCGCTGACTCTCCACGTCAAACGAACGGATCGTGTCAATCTCATCATCCCAAAACTCAATACGATATGGGCAGTCCTCCGTTACCGGAAATACATCCAAAATTCCTCCGCGCACAGAAAAATCTCCAGGCATCTCAACCTGTGCCTGTCTCACATAACCCATATTGACTAGATTTTTGCAAAGAGTCTCAAGATCATATGTCTCCCCTTCCGCTACCTGCTGCTTCGCCTGCTCATAGATCTTTTGCGATAGTACGAACTCCATGCCGGCATCGATCGAGGTGACAATGGTTCCCCCCTTGCGATCCAGTAATGCCTCTCTGACTTTAAGTCTCTGTGTGCTAAGTGCATTACCATGTACATCAGCACTAAAAAAAATCACATCTTTCGCCGGATAATACATAACTTCCCGGTCAAACATGCGATAGTCTTCTGCGATTTCCCGTGCCCTCAACTCATTCGCCGCAATGATCACTTTCCATTTCGGAGACTCACCGGTAAGCCCATAGATCCATTGGCACTTTTGTGATTCGATGCATCCCGATATCTGCAATGGGAATTGCTGCTTTTGTATTGCCTCTTCGGCATTGCGGTACGCCGTAATCTCCGCCAAAGGCGCCAATAATGTTTCCATCACTGCCCCAACCTCTTACTTTCCGTTAAATTGATTCATCGCCGCTTCAACGCTGTCTGTCAAAATAGTCTCACATGCCTTTACCGTCTGCTCCAGCGCAGTACGGATCGTCGGCTCTTCCTCTGCCGGGAATCTCCCCAACACATAGTCCGCCAGATCCCAGCCTGCCGGTTTCTCTCCCACGCCGATCCGGATCCGCGAAAACTGCTGCGTCCCCAAATGCGCAATGATATTCTTGATTCCATTATGTCCACCGGCACTTCCTTTGGCACGTACCCGAAGCTTTCCCGGAGCCAATGCGATATCATCATAAATGATGATCAATTCCTCCTCGGGATCGATCTTATAAAAATCCACCAGTTCGCGTACACTCTCACCACTAAGATTCATATATGTCTGCGGCATCGCCAACAGCACTTTATTCCCTGCGATCATTCCCTTACCGCATACCGCCTTGTGTTTCTTGATGTCCATCGAAATGCCATAGGCATCGCTGATCGCCGTAATCGCCGAAAATCCAATATTGTGTCGTGTTCCGGCATATTTACGCTCCGGATTTCCTAATCCTACTATAATATACATTGTTAACCTCGTTTCTATGCTGTCTGTTATTACAATCGCACAATCTCCTAAGCCGGGTTCAGCGATACTGCCTTTTTCTCGCTGCCCCCGGCTCTTATATTGCTATTTGTTTGTTGTGTCGGCTATTGCTAGTACGTCTTATTATCACGGTACTCCCCAATATGTACCGCCTCTCCACTGTACTGCTTTAACATATCCATTCCCATTACATGACGATTATCCATCGTGCGCATAATGTCTTTGATCTGCAATTGTGCAGCGACATGCGGTGTACTCAGATTATAAACCTGATTATCCCTGAATGAAAGTACATAAGGCTGCAGCACATTGTACATGCCAGGAATAATGACTAATCCCTTATCACCGTTAGTCAGCTCTACACATACACCCGGTTCCAAAATATTAATACTGTGAATCAGCGCCTGTACCGCAACACGATCGTATCCATTTCCGGCATCTAATAGAAAGCGAATCGCCTGCACATCTGATGTTGGCTCCTCTTGTATGTTCATTGCCGTCAACTGGTCATAAATATACGCTGTACGCAATATTTCAACCTCCGGGATCTTCTTCTTTTCCATTTCATCATCTTTGCCGCCGACATGAAAGATTCTTCGCAATGCTACTGACAATATCATCTTGACACCGGCATCAAGCGAATAATCTCTGCTAAACATCTGATAAGCCGCCACATAATACGTATTGATCTTTTTGAGATCTTCTTCTGTCAATTCCAACTGCGATTTGCGTCGCAATCCGATCGGGATCAATAAGGTACCTATATCATGCAGTACTGCTGCTGTCACCAGATCTGTCTGGTTTTTCTCGGACAAATTCATCCGCTTTGCCATCATCGCACAGAGCAGCGCTGTGTTCAGTGAATGTTTATACACATAATCTTCCACGCTGCGAAGATTTTGGATGAAATTTATCTTGTGGTCCAAAGAACCATACTTCTGAACAAGCTGCGTCACAAACGTATTCAACTTTGCAGACGGTTTCTGTTTGCTGACTGCATCCAAGATCTCTTTGATCGCAAATACTGCCATCGTCTGATAGCGTTCAAACTCAATATCTTCTGCTGACATAGGTGGTACCGGCTCCGCCGGCTCTAATACATAAATACCGATCAGTCCAAAGTTCTGAATACTAATGATTCCCTGCTCTGTCAGTCTGGAATCTCTTTCGTACAACATAACTCCATTTTTGTTGTATATTGGTTTTGCCAAACGCATCCCTTTTTTTAATTCATCTGCTTTTACAAAAATCATGACAGCCCTCCTATCTACGCATTAGATCTGCGCTTTATTTATTTTTTTCTGCTAGATTGTTCGTTACTCGGTTATACAGCTCCCAAGCTGCGTTATAACCCATCTTTTTCTGTCTGTGGTTGACTGCTGCCGACTCACAGATGATCGCAATATTACGACCGGGGCGGATCGGAATAGAGTGGCACACAACCTTGTTGCCAAGAAATTCCGTATACTGCTCCTCCAGGCCAAGACGATCATAATCCTGTTCTTTATTAAATTCCTCAAGCTTAATGACCAGATCAATATTCTGATCATCCTTAACGCTCTCTACACCAAACAGTGATTTTGCGTCAATAATACCGATACCACGCAATTCGATAAAATGTCTCGTAATGTCCGGTGCGCTGCCGAGCAATGTGCTCTCATTGATTCGTTTGATCTCTACCACATCATCCGAAACCAGACGGTGTCCTCTATGAATCAACTCCAATGCGACTTCCGATTTACCGATACCGCTTTCTCCCATGATCAAAATGCCTTCTCCGTAAATATCTACCAGCACGCCGTGAACCGTACATCGCGGTGCCATATTATAGTTAAGGCACTGGATCAGATCCGCCATAAATTCATTCGTAGCACGCTTGGTACGTAAGATCGGCACTTGATATTTCGTTGCCAATTCGATCAGACGGTCATCCACCGGAAGGTTACGGCAAAAAACGATACATGGTGGTTTGGTCGACTTCTCACTGCCACACATAATCTCTTCTAACATTTGGACACTGTATTCTACACCTTTTTGCTCCATATAAGTATATTCCACCTGCCCGATGATCTGAATCCGGTTAGAATCAAAATAGTCAAAGAACCCTGCCAATTGCAAAGCCGGTCGATTAACATCCGATTGCGTCACTTTCACGTCATCAATAGGTACATTCGGTGTACAGTTTTCTAATTTTAATTTGTCTACTAAATGTGTCAATGCGACACTGTACTCTGCATTCTGCATATTCTACCAACCTTTCTAACCATAGTGCACATTCCCTGCATTCCGCAAATTTCTGCCACCCTGCTGCAAATTCCTATACAGCTTGCTGACAATCCCTGTCAACTGACAGAAAATCATCTATTTTGTTATGAGTCTTTCTTATGAAAAAACTCATATACATTTTGTGCTGCCTGTTCATTCATGGACTCAACTTCAGCCAATTGCTCTACGGAAGCTGCCTTGATCGCATCAAGTGAAACAAACCGCTTCATCAACTGTTTGCGACGCTTCGCCCCAATCCCTGCAATGTCATCCAATATGGATCTGACTTGCACTTTACTACGTAAAGAGCGGTGATACTCAATGGCAAAACGATGCACTTCATCTTGAATGCGTGTCATTAAATGAAATCCTTCACTGCATGTATTGACCGGTATCTCACTCCCCTGAAAATACAATCCACGGGTGCGATGCCTGTCATCTTTCACCATGCCGCAGACCGGTATCACTATTCCGAGCTCCCTCAAAACAGACTCTGCAACATTCACTTGGCCTTTCCCGCCATCCATCATGATCAAATCCGGGAACACCGTAAAGCCTCCCGTTACTTTTTCCCCTTGATCTATCTGTTGTCGTTCCTCCAGACCGTGACGAAATCTTCTTCCAAGCACCTCTTCCATGCTGGCATAATCATCCGGACCTTGCACCGTCTTAATGCGGAACTTACGGTAATCGCTGCGCTTCGGCTTTCCGTTTTCAAAAACAACCATAGAGCCAACCGACTGAAATCCACTGATATTCGATATATCATATGATTCCACCCGCTTTACTTCAGACATGCCTAACAGATCTGCGATCTCCTGCATTGCCCCTAATGTACGTTCTTCTTCTCTCCGCAGCTTTTCTGCATCTTGCGTCAAAACCAACGCTGCATTCTTATGCGCCAGCTCGACTAAACGCTCTTTCTGTCCCTTTTTGGGTGCAAGAATAGATACCTTTCCACCACGGCGTTCCGACAGCCAATCCGAGATCAGATCTTTTTCTTCTAATTCATATTCTACCATGAGTTCTCGCGGAATAAAAGGTGTTCCTGCATAAAACTGTTTGATAAACGACTGCACTAACTCTTCCGGTGCATCACCGTCTATCCCTTTTAAATGATAATGATCCCGACCGATCAATTTGCCCTCGCGAATAAAAAACACTTGAATGACCGCTTCCAGATCAGTCTGCGCCATAGCGATCACATCGCGGTCAACCCCGCCAAAATCTGTAACTTTCTGATGCACTGCAACTTTTTTGACACTGGCGATCAGATCGCGGCAAGAAGCCGCTTCTTCAAAGGCAAGTTCCTCGACTGCTTTCGCCATCTTTGCTTCCAGCATTTCTAAAACCTCTGAGAAATCTCCTTCCAAAAGTTTCAATGCCTTGCTGAAATTTTGCTGATACTGTTCCGGAGTCACATATCCCTGACATGGTGCCTGGCACTGCTTAATATGATAATTCAAGCACGGTCGTTCTTTACCGGTATCTCTTGGCAGCACACGATTGCATGTTCGTATCTGATAGATTTTATGAACCAGATCCAACATATCTCTTGCAGACCCTGCACTGGTAAACGGGCCAAAATATTTACATTTATCCCGCCTCTGCTCCCGCGAATAGATCAACCGCGGATACTCTTCATATACGGTTGCTTTGATAAACGGATATGTTTTATCATCTTTTAACATCGTATTATACTTTGGACGATGCTCCTTGATCAGGTTGTTTTCGAGTACCAGCGCCTCCACCTCGGAATCCGTAATGATATACTCAAAATGATCAATCTGCGAAATCATTTTTTCAATCTTGGGCGATACTTTTCTGCTCGCCTGAAAATACTGTCGCACACGATTTTTCAAACTAACCGCTTTGCCCACATAAATAATAGCATCTTTTTTGTCGTGCATTAAATAGACGCCCGGTTTGGCGGGCAGTTTTTTTAACTCTTCCTGCAAATCAAACATGGGCGTCTCCTTAAAATTCTAATTCAAATTACAGTTTAATCTTCTTTACACTCTGGTCTAACTGATAAGCGATCTCCTTCAAACCTGCTGCACTATCAGATATGTTCGCCAATGTGTTGCTGACTTCCACAACTGATGCAGATGTCTCCTGACTGCTGGCTGCATTCTGCTCAGCAATAGCAGAAAGATTCTGCACGACATCAACGACCTTACTTCTGGAATCATCCAAACTTTCTGTTCGTCCGGAAATCGTACCAACACCTCCGATCGCCTTCTCAACACCTTGGTAGACATCCGCAAAGCGTTTCTCTGTCTGCTGCATCTTATCGCTCTGAACAGCCATGATCTTTTGTACTCCCTGCATAGTATCCACGGCATGCGTCGAGTCTTGTATCAAAACATTTGTAATATCATCAATCTGTTTGGCTGAATCATTTGACTGCTCTGCCAGCTTCTGAATCTGAGAAGCAACCACAGCAAAACCACGTCCCTGCTCGCCGGCACGTGCTGCTTCAATAGATGCATTCAGTGACAACAAATTGGTCTCTTCTGCAATTGATGCGATAATATCTGTCGCTGCCTTGATCTTCTGCGCGGAAGCATTCGTAATATTGGTCTGCTCATAAATCTCATCGATGGAAAGCTTGGTCTGGTCATTCACTTCCATCAACTCTTTCAAAATGGACATTGCCTGATTACTGGACTCTTGCATCTGCTTTGAATTCTTATGTAATGCTTCTGCAACGGAATTCGTTTCTTCGATCATATTGCCCATCGTAATGACATTTTCTGTCGCACTCTGTGTCTCATCAGCCTGATTTGTCGCGCCACTGGCGATATCACCCACAGCACTTTCTACCTGCTCGATCGCACGTGCTGTATGGGTGGCATCTTTATCCAAGCTTTCAGACGCATTGAACAGACTATTACTTTGTGCCTGAATGTCCTGTATCATCAGAACCATTTCTTTACGAAGCGATGCAACTGAACGGCTCATCATGCCGGTTTCATCCTTTCGCTTTAGCAAACGTTCTGCAGCCTTGTTTTCTGTAAAGTCCATTCTGGACATCTTTTCCACAATTTTTGAGATCACGATCAGCGGTCTTGTCATTCTGCCCGTGATAAATGCTGCCAAAAATGCGAATATAACAACAACAATAGCAAATGCTACCACTCCGGTCTTTATCATATTGTTGATCGGTGCTAAAATGTCATCCTTATCCGCTGTAATGACAAGAACCGTCGGCTCTTTTTTGGTGACATAATATGCTGCCATCTTTGCTGTTCCTTTATATTTATACTCAACAACACTTGTCTCAGGTCTAGATCCCATCTGAATATCTTCTACGACCTTTTTGATCCTTGCATTCTCTACCGGTTGTCCAACCTTTTCCCCTTCCGGGTGGCAAAGCATCATGCCGTCGCTTCCAGATACAATATATGCATAACTGGAATCAACGCCCTGCAAAGCTACATTACCAAATGTATTCTTCATAGAAATTTTATTGTTCAGGTTACCTGCCGCAATAAATTGATCCAAAGAAATACCGTTCGCAGTTACCATATCGTGCATGTAATGCTCCGTCTCGGTTTGAATTGCCGATTCTGCTTCAGGCACTACGATCAACAGCATGATCGCACCGGTCAGCACAACTGCCAGAATCACAAGTATAGACACTCTAAACTTCAATGAAGATACAAAGCCAACCTGCTGCGCTCTCGTCTTCTCCTGCTCAGCGACTTCCTTTGCTCTTTCTCCGAGCTCCTTTGCCTTTTCTGCAGATTTCTCCGCAGACTTCTTCACCTTCTCCGCAGACTCTTCCGCTGTTGCTTTCACCTTGTCTGCAGCTTTCTTAGCTTTCTCTATCTTGGCGGCTTCTTTCGCCTGCCTCTTCTCATTCTTCTTGCGTTGTTTTGCTAAACGCTTCTCTTCTTTTCTTTTCTGTTTATCAGTCTTCACTTCATCTATCGCTGGTTCTTCCACCGCATCTGTAGTCTTCACTTCATCTATCGCTGGTTCTTCCACCGCATCTGTAGTCTTCACTTCATCTGC
>NZ_QUFB01000031.1 GCF_003478335.1 Clostridium sp. AM49-4BH | reverse complement strand
ATTGCCGGTTAAATGGAGTAATTTGCTGCCGGGAAACTGGCTGATGGCAGCGCGAAGCAATTTAGTTTCAAAGGGTGGATATTCGATGGCGGCTGCGTTATTTGTGGAATTGCTGTTGTTCGTGATATGCAGTTGTCTATTGGTCAATATGCGGCCAGGATTTGGGAAAAAATGAAGTAGGGCTATTTCTTCAACAAATCCTACATTTGAAACACGCAATAAGTTTTTTAATGACTGATACCAGTGTGAGGTGTCCCATCCAAAAATTGATGATACCTTTCTAGATCGGGACATCTCCGACAATTCTTCAGGCATGTATTCATCAAAGACTTAACAAAATTAGAAATCACGTTTTTGGGGTGGTCGTGGTCCCATATATTGATAAAAGTAAGTTTTCATCATTCCGTTATAGATTTTGCGGTTTTTGGTTGCTTTCTTGCCAATATAACGTTCCGCCTGCTCGAAAGCAGTGATCAGATACATCGACCAACTGTCGAGGCGGTTATAAGCCTCGCCGATCTCGCGGTACAAAGCGGGCATTTCCGATTCGGAATCCAAACGCTGTCCGTAAGGTGGATTGGTGATGATGAAGCCATATTTTTTGCGGTGGCTTAATTCCTGCACCGGACGCTGTTGGAAATGGATCAGGTGATCTACTTCCGCTAAACGGGCATTTTCCATCGCAGCGGCAATAGCATCGTGGCTGATATCGTAGCCTTGGATATCCATGGATACATCGCGCAAGATCTGGCTTTCGGCCTCGTCAATGGCATCATACCAATGATTTTTTGGAATGAGATGTGTCCAGTGCTCTGCGGTAAAGCTGCGGTTCATGCCTGGTGCGATGCGTGCGCCGATCATGGCAGCTTCGATTGGAAAAGTTCCACTGCCGCAAAATGGGTCAACCAGAATACGGTCTTTTTTCCAAGGAGTCAATAGGATCAGTGCTGCAGCCAAAGTCTCTGTGATCGGTGCCTTGACAGTGGCGCGTCGATAGCCACGCTTATGCAGAGAATCTCCCGATGTGTCCAGACATACGGTTACTTCATCTTTCATCAAAGTGACGCGGACCGGATAATCATTGCCCTCTTCTGAAAACCAAGAAGTATGATATTTTGATTTCATGCGCTCTACCATTGCTTTTTTCATAATAGACTGAATGTCCGATGAACTAAACAGTTTACTCTTGATCGAAGTCGCTTTGGTCACCCAGAAACGACCATCTTCCGGGATATAATGTTCCCACGGAAGTGCCTTTGTCTGTTCAAACAGCTCATCAAATGTTGTGGCATGAAAGCTTCCAACTTTAAGCAAAATTCGCTCTGTTGTACGTAAAAATATATTAGCGCGGCAGATGGCTTGTGCATCACCAAGAAAAGTGACTTTTCCATCTTCGACTTTCTGAATTTCGTATCCGAGATTCAAAATTTCCCGTTTTAACACAGCCTCCAGTCCAAAATGACATGGGGCGATCAATTCAAATTGTTCCATATGATATGTTAATCCTTTCTACAATTTAGCCTTGACTTTTTATTTGCAGGCTGCATTGGCAATAGTTGTATCTAGTATACTGAATAATGGGGAGAATAGCAAATAAAATCCGCATGTTGATACTTGACTAATAGAGGGCAAAACGCATATACTTTTAAGATATGGGTAAATGCAGGCATGGAGGATTTGTAATGCAACAAGAACAAAAAAGAATGAATATATTGAGTTATCTGAAAGGGTACAAAAAAGAATGTTTTTTGAGCCCATTATTTAAGCTGTTAGAGGCTTGTTTTGATCTGACAGTGCCGCTTGTGATGGCAGCGATCATTAATAAAGGAATTGCCAGACATGACAGCGAATATATATTGCGCTATGGCGGGGTGTTGATCCTGCTTGCGCTGGTCGGTCTGACCTGCTCGATCACGGCACAATATTTTGCTGCAAAGGCGGCGGTTGGATTTGCGGCAAAGCTACGGCATGGATTGTTTGCAAAGATTGAGAGTATTTCTTTCCGCGAAATGGATGAGATTGGTACTTCGACCATGATTACCCGTATGACCAGTGATATTAACCAGATCCAGTCTGGAACGAATATGGTACTGCGTCTGCTTTTGCGCTCGCCATTTATCGTGTTCGGTGCGATGGTTATGTCGTTTACGGTAGATGTAAAGGCGGCAGTAGTATTTGCAATCGTTATTCCGTTACTTGCGATCGTTGTTTTTGGTATCATGTTGATCACGATGCCGTTATACCGTAAAGTTCAGGAAAAACTGGATCATGTATTGGGAAGGGTTCGTCAGAATCTTACCGGTGTGCGCGTGATCCGAGCTTTTCATAAAGAGCAGGATGAGATCACTCGTTTTTCCGATGAAAATAATGCATTGACGAGAATGCAGTTAATGGTAGGACGTATTTCGGCGCTAACAAATCCGGTAACATATGTGATGATCAACGTAGCACTTGTTCTACTGTTGTGGAAAGGTGCAGTTCGTATTGACAGTGGACACATTTTACAGGGCGATATGGTTGCTCTGGTTAATTATATGTCACAGATTTTGGTAGAGCTGATTAAGATGGCCAATTGTATCGTTTTGGCGACCAAAGCAGTTGCCTGTGGAAAGCGTTTGCAGTCGGTATTTGATATGGATTCTTCGTTGAAGATAGAGGGAGAAGCAGAACCGTTACAGCAGGATGGTGCGGCTGCCGTGACGTTTGACCATGTGACGATGAGTTATCAGGGTGGAGGAGATGCAGCTTTAGAAAATTTGAACTTTGAGGCGAAGCCCGGACAGACGATCGGCATCATTGGTGGAACCGGTTCCGGTAAATCTACTCTGGTAAACTTGATCCCTCGTTTTTATGATGTATCAGAGGGCGCAGTCCTTATTGATGGACAAGATGTTCGTTCGCTGCCTCTTGATGATCTGCGTCAGTCGGTAGGTATCGTTATGCAGAAAGCGGTGTTATTTCAGGGAACGATCTACGATAATATTTTGTGGGGGAACGAGGATGCGACCGAAGAAGAGGTAATACAGGCGTTAAAGGATGCACAGGCATGGGAGTTTGTCAGTGCGAAAGAGCAGGGAATCTATACGAAAGTTGAGCAGGGCGGCCGAAATCTTTCCGGTGGTCAGAAACAGCGCCTCAGCATTGCCAGAGCACTGGTACGCAGACCACGTATTTTGATCTTGGATGACAGCACATCGGCATTGGATTATGCAACGGATGCAAAACTGCGCAAAGCGATCCGTGAACTAACTTATCATCCGACAACGTTTATTGTTTCTCAGCGTACTTCTTCCATTTGTTATGCGGATGAAATTATTGTGTTGGATGATGGAGAAGTGGTTGGCATTGGAAACCATGAACAATTGATGGAACAGTGTCCGGTATATCAAGAGATACATCAGTCCCAGTTTCAGGACAGAAAGGAGGCGTAACGGATGGATAAAGATACGATTCGAACAATACTTTGTTATATTCGTAAACACACCTTTTTGGTGGTATTATCGTTGGTACTCGCTGCAGTGACAGTCGTTAGTACGCTGTATCTGCCAATCCTTACAGGACATGCGATCGATTGCATGATCGCAAAAGGAAAAGTGGATTTTGCTGCGCTTCGTCCCATTCTGGAGAAGATGATCGTTACGCTTGCTATTACGGGATTTTCGCAGTGGCTTATGAATGTGTGCAACAATCGCATTACGTATCTGGTTATGCGTGAGATCCGTGAGGATGCCTTTCATCACATTCATGATCTGCCATTGAAATATTTAGATGGACATCCATCCGGTGATATTGTCAGCCGTGTGATCGCAGATGTCGATCAGTTTGCGGATGGTCTGCTGCTTGGCTTTACGCAGGCATTTACCGGAGTGCTTACGATACTTGGCACATTGTTATTTATGCTGCGCGAAAATATATGGATCACGTTAGTCGTTGTACTGGTAACGCCACTTTCCTTTTTCGTGGCAGGATTTATTGCCAAAAAGACACACCGTATGTTCTTAAAACAGTCTGAAACAAGGGGTGAACAGACGGCGTTTATTGATGAAATGATCGGCAATCAGCGCGTGGTTCAGGCGTATAGTTATGAGCAAAAAGCGATGGAGCGGTTTGATGATATTAATGATCGGTTGGAGAAGTGGTCACTGCAGGCGACCTTTTTCTCCTCGACCGTGAATCCTTCTACTCGTTTTATCAACAATCTGGTGTATGCCGGTGTTGGCGTTGTCGGCGCGTTTGCAGTGCTTCGCGGTGCGATCAGTGTCGGTCAGTTATCTTGTTTCTTAAGTTATGCAAATCAGTATACAAAGCCTTTTAATGAGATATCGGGTGTGATCACCGAGCTTCAAAATGCTATTGCATGTGCTGCGAGAGTGTTTGCGCTGATCGAGGAACAGGAGCAGGAACCGGATACGGAAACACCGAAGAAATTAGAGCATGTGTCCGGCCAGATCGATATCGAGCATGTTGCGTTTTCTTATGTACCATCGCAGCCGTTGATCCGTGACTTAAATCTTTCGGTGAAGCCGGGACAGCGTGTCGCGATCGTGGGACCGACCGGTTGTGGTAAGACAACATTGATCAATCTGTTGATGCGATTTTATGAGGTGAATGAAGGACGGATCCTTGTGGATGGCGTGGATACGCGCCAAATGACCAGAGGGGATCTGCGAACCGGTTTCGGTATGGTGCTGCAGGATACTTGGATCAAGGATGGAACGATTTTTGATAATATCTGCATGGGTAAGTCGAACGCAACGAGAGAAGAAGTGATCGAGGCGGCGAAGTCGACACATGCGCATAGCTTTATTCGTCGTTTGCCGAACGGTTATGATACCGTGGTCAAAGAGGATGGTGATAACTTAAGTCAGGGTCAGAAACAGCTTTTATGTATTACGCGTGTTATGCTGTCAAAGCCATCTATGCTTATATTGGATGAGGCTACTTCTTCTATTGATACACGTACAGAAATACGTATTCAGAGGGCGTTTGCCAAATTGATGGAAGGACGCACCAGCTTTATTGTTGCACATCGTTTGTCTACGATTCAAAATGCCGATATTATTTTGGTCATGAAAGATGGTAATATTATTGAGCAGGGTAACCATGAAAGCCTGATGGCAGCCGGAGGTTTTTATAAAGAATTGTATAACAGCCAGTATGCATAACACATAAGAAATACAAGCTTCCTTGTATTTCTTATGTGTATTGCAAATTTGAGCGGAGCTCAAATTTGATAACTAGCGAAAGGTAAGAAATACAAGCTTTCTTGTATTTCTTATGTGTATTGCAAATTTGAGCGGAGCTCAAATTTGATAGCTAGCTTTTTACATTGATAGGAATGAGGTTTTTTATGTCACGTAAGATTTTAGCATTAGATTTAGATGGAACATTAACGGATTCGAACAAAGAGATTACGCCACGCACAAAGGAAATGATCGCTAAAATGCAGGAGCAGGGTCATATCGTTGTGTTGGCAAGTGGAAGACCGACTCCGGGTGTTCAAAGGGTAGCGGATAAGCTGCATCTTTCGGAAATGGGAGGATATATGCTTTCCTATAATGGGGCAAGAGTACAGGATTGCAAAACGGGAGAAATTCTGTTTCAGCAGACGATGCCACTGGATATGATCCCGATCTTATTTGATGAGGCGAAAGAGCATCAGATTGGAATGATGACGTATCAGAATGGAAAGATCATTTCCGGGGAGATCGTTGACGAATACATGGGACTGGAGTCCCGGATCAATGGATTGGAAATATGTCCGTTTGCGGATCCGGCAGCGCAGGTCACAACGCCGGTCAATAAGTGTCTGGGGACGGCAGATCCGGAACATGCAGCACGGTTAGAAGTCCTTTTCCGTGAAAAGTATGGAGATCGTATTGACGTAGGACGCTCCGAGCCGTTTTTCTTAGAACTTTTACCGAAACATGTGGATAAGGCGGCGTCTCTTGGTAAATTGTGTGAAGCACTGGGTCAGACCAAAGAGGATCTGATCGCTTGTGGGGATGGGTTTAATGACCGTTCTATGATTGCATTTGCAGGGCTTGGGGTAGCAATGGCAAATGCACAGGATGTCGTTAAAGAAGTAGCTGATTATGTAACATTGTCCAATGATGAAGATGGTGTTGCACATGTCATAGAAAAGTTTATTCTTGCAAAGGCAAATTGCGGATGAAACAATTAACTTTATCCAAGCTAAATGTATTTGCGGGGTGTTTAGAATTGCAATGATTTTTGAAATGACAATTGAGTAAAAAAGGAGTGTAGAATTAGTATGAAAACATCAGATTTTGCGTATGATCTACCGGAAGAATTGATCGCACAGGATCCACTTCCTGACAGAGCGTCTTCTCGTTTGATGATTTTGGATAAACAGACCGGAGAGATCACGCACCGTATATTTCACGATATCACAGAATACTTAAAACCGGGGGATTGTCTCGTGTTAAATGACACGAAGGTGATTCCGGCGAGATTGATCGGAGAACGTGAAGAAACAGGTGGCAAGGTTGAAGTACTGTTGCTTAAACGTGGTGAAGATAATGTGTGGGAGACGTTGGTGAAACCGGGCAAAAAGGCAAGACCCGGTACCAGGCTTGTCTTTGGTGGAGGCCTGTTACGGGCAGAAGTTGTTGATATTGTGGAAGAGGGAAATCGTTTGATCCGTTTCGAGTACGAGGGGATTTTTGAAGAGATCCTTGATCAGTTGGGACAGATGCCACTGCCACCTTATATTACACATAAGCTGGAGGATAAAAATCGTTATCAGACTGTTTATGCGAAATATGAGGGATCTGCGGCAGCACCGACGGCAGGTTTGCATTTTACCAAAGAATTATTGCAGCAGATCGAACAGATGGGTGTATCGATCGCGCGCGTGACACTGCATGTCGGACTGGGAACATTCCGCCCGGTCAAGGTTGATGATGTGGAACAGCATCATATGCATACGGAATTTTATCGTGTTACGAAGGAAGCAGCGGATCAGATCAATCAGACAAAACAGGCGGGCGGCCGCATTATTTGCGTAGGGACGACCAGTTGCCGTACGATAGAATCTGCAACCGATGACAACGGCGTCATACATCCGGGAGAGGGTGATACGAGCATCTTTATTTATCCGGGTTATCGATTTAAGATGTTAGACTGTCTGATCACTAACTTTCATTTACCGGAGTCAACGCTGCTTATGTTGGTTTCTGCGTTGGCGGGTAAGGAACATATTATGGCAGCTTATGAAGAGGCGGTAAAAGAACGTTATCGATTCTTTTCCTTTGGAGACGCGATGTTTATTTCATAGAAATGGAGGATTAGTTATGAAGAAGATGTTATTTGTGTATAATCCGATGGCGGGTAAAGAACAGATCAGTACGCATCTATCAAATATTGTGCAGGTGTTTTGCAAGGCATCTTTTGAAGTGACGATCTTTGCGACAGCAGGCCCGAAAGATGCGACTCGTATTGTAGAAGAGCGTGGCACGGAATATGATTATATTGTGTGTTCCGGTGGCGATGGTACGATGAACGAAGTTGCAACCGGGCTGATGTCTTTAGAGCAAAAACCGGTCTGTGGGTACATTCCGGCAGGAACTGTAAATGATTTTGCATCGAGCTTAAGCATTCCGAAGGTGATGGAAGAGGCAGCGTCTTTGGTGGTTAACGGAGAAGTGTTCCATTGTGATCTCGGACAGTTTAATGAGAAATATTTCACGTACGTTGCAGCTTTTGGTGCATTTACAGAAGTTTCTTATCAGACACCGCAGGAGCTTAAAAATGCGTTGGGAAAAACTGCATATTTTGTGGAGGCATTGAAACATATTGCAGAGATCAAGGTGCATCATATGAAGATCATCTATGATCAAGGCGTGATCGAAGATGATTTTTTGCTTGGACTGATCAGCAATTCTGAATCCGTGGCCGGATTTAAGGCATATCAAAACCGCGACATTAAAATGGATGATGGCTTATTAGAGGCACTGTTTATCCGTAAGATCAAAAATCCGATGGAATTGCAGCTTGTCATCAACTCCCTGCTGACCAAAAATCTGGACTCCGAACAGTTACTCACGATCAGCTCCAGTCATTTTCATATTGTGAGCGATGATAATATTCAGTGGACGTTAGATGGTGAGGACGGTGGATATTTTGATGAAGTAGATCTGCGATGCCATAAACGCGTACTGCCCATCATATGCGAACCCGCTGCAGTAGCAGGCATATCAACACAATTTTAATGTCATACGAAATTTCGCACTCCTGCGTACCTCTTTTCAATCACATATTCATTATTATGTGAATAAACAGTTATTGGTTTTGCAACCGTTATATACTGAATTCTGCAACGGAAGAAATATAGCAATTGCTCTCGTGCAATTTGTTTTCACAATGATTTCTAAGTTTTGTAGTCTCTGATATGCGATTTACATGCCTTACGGAGAACTCGATGTCCCGTAAGCAAGGTAATTATCATTTTTGAAAGGGACTTTGCACTCGTCGTTACTTATGTCTCGTATTTCAGAGACATTAAGTAACGTGACGTAGTGCATCGTAGCGAAAGCGTCCCGTCCAAAAATTGATAATACCTTGCTAAAACGGGACTTCTCAAACACTCCTTCAGGCATGTATTTATCAGAGACTTTACAAAACAAGAAATCATAGCAAAAACTTGCAACTACAGCAATTGTCTTATTTCTTCCTTTGCAGAACAACTTAGCATATTGGTTGCAAAACAAATTCTACAGTACAGCACATAATAATGAATATGTGATTTTAAGGTTGTTTGAGGGAGTGCGAATGGGATGATATAGAGTTTAGTGGAGGAGATTTATGCAATACTATTTTGCTCCGTTGGAGGGGATTACCGGTTATTTGTATCGGAATATTCATCATAAACATTTTCCGGGGATAGACAGATATTATTCACCGTTTGTTGTGACGAGAGATGGCGGGATTATGAAACGCAAAGAGCTGCGCGATATTTTACCGGAAAATAACAGAGAGATTACGTTGATCCCGCAGATCCTTACCAATCATGCAGAGAATTTTTTGTGCGCTGCAGAGACAATGTATGAACTTGGTTATCAGGAAGTAAATTTGAATCTCGGATGTCCTTCCGGCACTGTGACAGGCAAGGGGAGGGGATCCGGTTTTTTGAAATGGGAAAATCGCAGTAAGCTGCAGCATTTCTTGGAAGAGATTTATCAATACGCCAAGCCAAAGATTTCGATAAAAACAAGAATTGGCTGGGAGGATCCGGAAGAGTTTACGGACTTATTGCAGTTATATAACACATTCCCAATCTGTGAATTGACGATTCATCCGCGAACCAGAACGGAGATGTACCGGGAGGGCGTACACCGGGAAATATTTAGGCAGGCATATAAGACAAGTGTGAATCCGGTGTGTTATAATGGAGATATAAAAACAGAAGATGATGTCCGTGAATTGGGACAGGAATTTCCGCAACTGTCGTCTGTTATGATCGGACGGGGGTTGCTTTCTAACCCTGGTCTTGTCAGTAGAATTGTGGGGAAGGATACCGGCAAGCAGGAGTTAGAAGCATTTTATTATGAGTTGTTTGATGCGTACCGACAGGAACTGTCTGGGGACGTGCATTTGTTACATAAGATGAAAGAGCTGTGGATTTTTATGGCGCCGCAGTTTACGGAGCATGAAAAGTATCTCAAGCAGATCAAAAAGAGCCGTAAATTATCGGAGTATGAAACCGTTGTTCGAAAGTTATTTTATGAACAGGAGTTGGCTTAACGAAGGGAGGGCTTTCTTTATGGGGAAATTTCAGAGAGTATTTGTCATTGTATTGGATTCGTTAGGGTTTGGCGCAATGCCGGATGCAGAGCAGTACGGCGATAGCAATGTGGATACCATTGGACATATTGCTGAAAAGATGCAGCTTCATATACCGAATCTGCAGAAACTTGGCGCAGCAAATATCCGACCAATCAATGGAGTGGCGTCCGTTACGGAACCTTTGGCTAAGGTGACAAAATTGTGTGAAAAAAGCCACGGAAAGGATACGATGACCGGGCATTGGGAGATGATGGGACTATATATTACTAAGCCATTTAAAACATTTACGGACACCGGATTTCCATCGGAGCTGATCGCAGAACTTGAGAAACAGACCGGACGAAAGATCATTGGGAATAAGAGCTGCAGTGGTACGGTGATCCTGGATGAACTGGGCGAAGAAGAGATTAATGAGGGACATTTGATCGTTTATACATCGGCCGATTCGGTGCTGCAGATCTGCGGTAACGAGGAGACGATGGGACTTGACACGCTATACCATTATTGCGAGATCGCAAGAGAACTTACGATGCGTGATGAATGGAAGGTGGGGCGTGTCATCGCAAGACCATACGTTGGCAAAAAGCGTGGGGAGTTTGTGCGTACTTCTAATCGACACGACTATGCGTTGAAGCCGTTTGGCAGAACGGCATTAAATGCGTTAAAAGATGCCGGTCTGGATGTCATCTCTGTTGGAAAGATTTTTGATATCTTTGATGGAGAAGGTCTGACAGAATCCAACAAATCCAAAAGTTCTGTGCATGGTATGGAACAGACCATCGATATTGCAAATCGCAATTTCAAGGGATTATGTTTTACCAATCTGGTGGATTTTGATGCGCTGTGGGGCCATCGCCGTAATCCGATCGGTTATGGAGAAGAGATAGAACGGTTTGACAAGAAACTTGGTGAATTGCTGGAAGTTTTGCGGGAAGATGATCTTGTGATCCTGACAGCGGATCATGGCAACGATCCGACTTACACCGGAACCGATCATACGAGAGAAAAGGTACCGTTTATTGCATACTCACCGTCGATGAGGCAGGGAGCAATTTGCCGGAGCAGCAGACGTTTGCAGTGATTGGAGCAACGATCGCAGATAATTTTGGAGTAGAGATGCCGGAAGGAACAATAGGACATTCAATATTACAAATTTTGTAACCAAAAATGATATTTTTAACATGATAGCGATGCTATGATAATAGCCATCGCTATAGTTTATTGATGGCAGGATTCACTATATAGTGGCTGCAAAATATAATTAGACCATTAATATAATAAGCAATATGTGGTTGTGCGAGATAATGAGGGATGGGAAGTTTGAATTATAAACATGTTGCAGCAGAAATGAGGTATGATGGAATGAACAAGAATTTATTTGCGGTAACGCCACCGATGGGGTGGAACAGTTACGATTATTATGATACCAGTGTTACGGAGGAACAGGTTAAGGCGAATGCGGATTACATGGCAAAGCACTTAAAACGGTATGGTTGGGAATATATTGTCGTTGACATTGAGTGGTACAGTTATGATGCAGGCAGTCAACGAGATCGTTACCAGTATATACCATTTTGGGATGTTGCCATGGATGAGTATTCCAGATTGTTGCCGTGCGAGCAGCGTTTTCCATCGGCGGCGGGTGGCAAGGGATTCGCACCTCTTGCACAATATGTCCATGATCTGGGACTTAAATTTGGTATACACATTATGCGTGGAATACCGAGAAATGCAGTGCATGCGCACGCTAAGATCTTACATTCCACCCACACGGCAAATGAGATCGCACAGCCGAATAATATTTGTGAGTGGAATCCGGATATGTATGGAATTGATCCGGCGGCAGAAGGAGCGCAGGAATATTATGATTCTCTGCTTGCGTTGTATGCTCAGTGGGGTGTTGATTTCATCAAATGTGATGACATATGCCGTATGGATATGCCGACAGCCAAAGAAGAAATACGAATGTTGTCGGAGGCGATTGAAAAATGCGGTCGGCCGATTGTTCTTAGCTTGTCTCCGGGACCGGCTAAGATTGAGGAAGCGTGGTATTATGAAACGCATGCGAATATGTGGCGTATCACAGATGATTTCTGGGATGACTGGCAGTTACTTGTGCCAATGTTTGAACGTTGCGAGCTTTGGCAGAGCCATGTGACCAAAGGCTGCTATCCGGACTGTGACATGCTTCCGGTCGGTAAGCTTGGAAAAGGCTTTGCGGATGAGCGGGATACTCGTTTTACGAAAGAGGAACAGATTACGATGATGACACTGTGGTCAGTGTTCCGTTCGCCGATGATGATCGGTGCGGACTTGCCACAGCTTGATGACTGGACGAAGTCATTACTGACGAATGCCGACGTATTACATCTGTTGTCTCATTCGTCCGGAGCCAGACAAATGATGCGTGATAACAGACAGGCTGTGTGGTGTACCAAAGATACAGATGGCAAACATACCTACATTGCGGTATTTAATCTGCAGGATCAGGCAGGTGATGTGAGTCTGCCTTGGGATGCGATCGAGCGGTACGGCATTACAGCAAATATAGCGAAGGAATTGTGGAGTGGTGACCAACAGGATCTACGCAATTGTGAGGCAGTGTCAGTAGCTGCTCATGGCGCCAAATTATTCCGTTTATAAGAACAACACGAAACCCCGCATTCTGCATATAATACTATGAACTTTTTCGTATTGGAGATTAGTATATGTGTGGAATTGCGGGATTTTTTGATGGAAATGCAGACTTTACAGCAAATCGTGAAAAGTATGAAAACATATTACAAAAGATGCAGCAAAGTATTTTGCATCGTGGACCGGATGAGCAGGGGATCTACTTAGGAAAACGGGCGGGATTAGCGCATACCAGACTTTCGATCATTGACCTCAAAGATGGCTCCCAGCCTATGAGCAGACGCAGAGGAAAGAATTCTTATCAGATTGTTTATAATGGCGAGATCTATAATGCAGGGGAACTTCGCAAAACGTTGCAGCAGAAGGGATGGCGTTTTCAGACTACATCAGATACAGAAGTGATCTTGTTGGCTTTTTTGGAATATGGACCGGAGTTTGTCATACGGCTTAATGGTATTTTTGCCTTTGCTATTTTGGATGAACGGCATGATACCTTATATTTGTATCGGGATTCTTTTGGAATCAAGCCATTGTTTTATACGCAGCAAAATGGAATGGTACTGTTTGGATCGGAACCCAAAGCGATCCTGTCGTATCCGGGTGTGAAAGCGCAGCTTGATGAGAAAGGATTATGTGAGCTGCTTGGTATGGGACCGGCTCGTATACCGGGGTCGGGATTGTATCATGGATTTTCGGAAGTCAAACCGGGCTGTTATCTGACCGTGAATCGTTATGGCTTGCAAAACAGACAGTATTGGAGATTGTCCAGTCATCCACATGAAGATGATTACGATACGACCATTGCCAAAACAAGACAGATGTTAGTTGATGTCATTGAGCGTCAAATGGTATCGGATGTGCCGATATGTACTTTTTTGTCCGGCGGGGTGGATTCCAGTGTGGTTTCTGCTGTGTGTGCAGCCAAACTGCGCAGGCAGGGGAAACAGCTTGTCACGTATTCGTTTGATTTTACCGGTAATCAAAAATATTTCAAAGCCAATTCTTTCCAGCCATCTCAGGATCGGCCGTACGTTGACAAAATGGTCGAATACCTGGGATCGGAACATCATTATTTAGAGTGTGATTATCAAACACAGGCAGATCTGCTGTATGATTCTGTGGAAGCGCACGATATGCCATGTATGGCGGATGTAGATTCTTCATTGGTGTATTTTTGCCAGTTGGTCGGTAGACAGCATAAGGTGGTTTTGACCGGAGAATGTGCAGATGAAGTATTTGGTGGATATCCGTGGTTTCACCGGGAAGAATTTTTGCAGAGTGGGACGTTTCCATGGACGCCGGATCTTGCACCTCGTAAAATGCTATTGTTAGACGAGGTACGTGAGAGCTTGCCGATGGACGCGTTTGTACAGGAAATGTATGACCGGTCGGTACGAGAGGTGACGATCCTTCCCGGAGAAGATGAGATCGAAACGAATCGCAGGCAGATCGGTTATTTGAACATTCGTTATTTTATGCAGACACTGCTCAATCGCATGGACAGAACAAGTATGCATTCCGGACTGGAAGCAAGAGTACCATTTGCCGATCGTGCATTGGTTGACTATATATTTAATGTTCCTTGGGAAATGAAAGCCAAAGACGGACTGGTAAAAAATGTGCTTAGGCAGGCTTCGCGGGGACTGTTGCCGGATGAAATATTGTTTCGACGCAAAAGCCCATATCCTAAGAGTTATGATCCGTATTATGAAACATTATTGGGAACAAGACTGCAGCAGGAAATTGAAGACTCGAAAGCGCCGATCCTGCAGATCGTGGATCGAAAGAAAGTACAAAAGTTTATCGACAGCACCAAAGATTATGGAAAACCTTGGTATGGACAGTTGATGGCAGGTCCACAGATGTTAGCATATTTGTTGCAGATTAATTATTGGTTAAAAACGTATTCCGTAGAACTGATCTAGCACAGCACCGAAATTTGCATCTTATCTTGGACTGGTACCGGGAGAGGATTCCAGTGTTATAGCAGTCAGATAAGCCGATGCAAACCGGCGTAATGCCGGGAACTGATATACCGAAGCTCTTTTTTGGTGCTTTCAGAAAATAAAAATTTGTGGTGATTTTTGCAAATTTACCCTTGACAAAAGTCATCACATATCAGTTTGAATTCTTAAGAATTATTAAGATTACGCTGCTATTGTTGACAAGGTAACAGACCTATGGTGTACTAAAGATGTAACTAACGGAAGTTCTGTATAAAGTAGATTGTTTTTTGTATCTAAAGTATCTATTTTTACATGTGAAAAGTGACATGGGTAAGGAGGAGCAAATGAAAAAGAAACGAATAAGGAAAGGTCGGGTGATTACTATGAAAAGAATGATCAAAGGGATGGTGCTTGTGGCATTGGCATTGACCGTAGTATTGGGACTGGAAAGCAGAGTTGATGCTGCGGGCAGGACGGTACGCATTTCAAAAAAGAATTTTCCAAGTAAAGCTGTTCGTGTAGAGTTGAAACAGCGATGGGATGAGGATAGTGATGGGAAACTCAGTCCATCTGAAATCAAGAAGGTAAAATATTTAAGTGTTTTTGCGTCAGAGGATGAGAAAAAGACATCACTAAAAGGAATGCAATACTTTTACAATTTGAAGAGTGTTGATTTGTATGCTAAGACGATGAATCATATTGATCTGCGAAAAAATAAAAAGCTGGAGAGCTTGGAAATCTCCGGGAAAAAATTATCCGGTCTAAAATTTTATGGCAGGAACTTGAAAACAGTGGATATCAGTGTAGAGCAATATAAAGGGGATCTTAATTTGAGAAATCTGCCAAAATTAGAAAAAGTCTCTATATCATCGGATGGCAAATATAATAAAATAGACTTATCTGGTTCTAAGGTGCAATCAATTGATATTGGAGATCATTGGACAAGTGTGAAGTATCTTGATTTCTCTAATTGCAAGAGGCTGCAATATGCAACGGTGCAATTGCGTAATCTTGGCAAGATGAAAATGAAAGGTTCTAATGGATTGAGATCATTGGATTTGGAGACGTATTATCCTGAGGACAGTACAATTCGAAAGGTTGATGTGAGTCGTATGAGAGATTTAGTATTTCTTAATCTGTCCGGAAGTAAAATATCACAATTGTCTGTAAAAAATAATAAGAAATTAGAGGTGTTGAATGTTCACGGTACTAATCTTAAAAAGTTGAATCTATCTGTGAACAAAAAGCTGCAGACATTAGATGTTGGCAGTACGAAGATTAAAAAATTGGATTTGTCTGCCAACAAAAAAAATACGAGAACTTGATGTAAGCCACACGAAAATTAGAACGTTAAATCTCTCGGCTAACAAAAAAATACGAGAATTTCGTTGCGGAAATAATAGGATAACAAAGATGTTTTCCCTGCCAAATCCGGAACGAGTGGAGCTGTTAGATATCAGCAATACGAAGATGAAAAGCCCTAATTTAAAACGGTATACTGCATTGAAAGAATTATATGCCAACGGTATTTCGGCGACTTCCTTGGATCTAAAAAAATGTCGAAAATTAGAGTACATTTATTTGAACGATACGAAATATTTGAAAAGGTTGGATCTTTCGAAGCAGAAGCTTTTGATCAATGTAGAATTTAGGAGAAGTAATGTAGAGGAGCTTGATATCCGTGCTACTACGAGAGTTTGTGATCAGGATGAGATGGGGCGTGGCATTGGATTTGATGATTGTAAAAAACTTCGTAAGGTCATTCACAACAAAAATTGGCGATATCTGTATTGGTTTCAAAATAGTGCAGAGGCCGAAGGATTGAATGTTATGTGGATTTCCGTATAAATGGTCATTCCTTACAGTGCACAGATCAAAATAATGTTAATAAATGTGAAGAATGTTCTTGAACTGGGCGGTTTGGTGTCGTATAATGATAAAGATGTACCATTATGAGAAAATGTCTGGAGCGCCTGTTGCGACAATAGGTGGCAGGCAAGATCTGCAAAGAAACAGTATAGAACTGGAATTTACAAAATATTTCATTTTAAGGAGGAACAAACTATGAATTTCGGCTATTTTGATGACGACAACAGAGAGTATGTCATCACCAAACCAAACACACCGGCACCTTGGTGTAACTATCTTGGCTCACCGGAGTATGGCGCAATCATTTCGAATAACGCAGGTGGATACAGCTTCGTAAAGAGTGGAGCGAATGGACGTATTTTGCGTTATCACTTCAACAGTGATGATACACCGGGCCGTTATATCTATCTTCGTGATGATGAGAATGGTGACTATTGGTCAGCATCCTGGCAGCCGGTTGGCAAGGACTTAAACGAATATAAGAGCGAAGTTCATCACGGTACTGCTTATACAAAGATGTTTGCAGAGTATGCCGGAATTAAATCAGAGGCAATGTATTATGTGCCATTGAATAAAGTATATGAAGTATGGTGCTGTAAAGTAACCAATACATCAGACAAGCCTAGAAAGATTTCTGTATTCGGTTATGCAGAACTTTCTAACGATGACAATTACAATCAGGATCAGGTAAACCTGCAGTATTCTCTCTGCACGACCAACACCAGCTTCCGCAAGAACAAGATCTATCAGCAGATCAACTTAAACTGGTACAAAGGTCCGGACGGAAGTAATGGTAAAGAGCGTTTCTTCGGTCTGGCAGGACAGCCTGTGACATCTTACAACGGTGATAAGGAAGCTTTCATTGGTTTGTACCATGATTACGGCAATCCGGTAGCAGTAGAGCGTGGTAAATGCGATGGCGTATGCAATTACAACGAGAACAGTTGTGGTGCACTGCATACAGCATTAGAGCTTGCTCCGGGCGAGACAAAGACGATGGCATTCTTACTTGGTAAGTACAAAGAGTCTGATGCAGATAAGATCATTGCTGCATATGAAGATGTTTCCGTATGTGACAAAGAGATCGAGGAGTTAAAGAAATACTGGCATGCTAAGCTTGAGAACTTCAAGATCAATACACCAAGCCCGGCATTTAACAGTATGGTAAATACATGGAATGCATATCAGTGCTTCTTAACCTTTACTTGGTCCAGAGCAGCATCTTTCATTTATTGTGGTGAGAGAAACGGATATGGTTATCGTGATACTGTTCAGGATATTCAGGGTGTTATTCATACTGATCCAGAGGCAGCTTTGGATAAGATCCGTTTTATGTTATCTGCGCAGGTAGATAATGGTGGCGGACTTCCATTAGTTCGTTTTGATCATGAGGAGCGTGCAGGACACGAGGGCACACCGGACGATCCAGATTATGTACGCGAGACAGGCCATCCGGCTTATCGTGCAGACGATGCATTATGGTTGTTCCCGACAGTTTATAAGTACATTTCTGAGACAGGTAATCTGGACTTTATGGATGAGGAGATCACTTGGTCTAATATTGAGAAGAAAGCAACGGTTTATGAGCATTTGCAGAAAGCAATTGATTTCTCAATGAACCATTTGGGACCACACGGCCTTCCGGCAGGATTGCATGCAGACTGGAACGATTGTCTCCGTCTTGGTGCACAGGGTGAGTCTTCTTTCGTAGCATTGCAGCTTTACTATGCATTTACGATCATGCGTTACTTTGCAGAGAAGAAGAACGATACAGAGTATATTGCATATTTGGATAAGACACAGAAAGAGATTGGCGATAAGATCAACGATCTGTGGTGGGAAGATGACCGCTACAATCGTGGATTTAAGGATACCGGCGAATTGATCGGTTCCAAGAACGATCCGGAAGCAAGTATGTGGCTCAATCCACAGACTTGGGCAGTTATCTCCGGTCATGCTTCCAAAGAGCAGGCTGAGATTGCAATGGAATCTGTAGAGCGTGAGTTGAATACAGCGTATGGTGCTAAGGTAATGGCACCATCTTATGTAGATCATTATTTTGATGGCGCATTGGCTGGTTTGTTCCCACCATCAACCAAAGAGAATGGTGGTATTTTCTCTCAGACACAGGGCTGGTTGATCTTGGCAGAAGCTTTGATGGGACATGGTGACAAAGCATTCCGGTATTTTGAGGAAAGTTCACCATCTTCTCAGAACGACAAGGCTGAGATCCGTAAATTGGAGCCATATGTACACGGACAGTACACAGAGGGTGACGAGAGCCCATTCCATGGACGTTCTCATGTACACTGGCTGACTGGAACAGCTTCCACTTGTATGGTAGGCTGCGTTGAGGGTATCTGCGGTATCCGTCCTGATTTAGATGGACTTCGTGTTGCTCCAACGATCCCAAGTGATTGGAAAGAAATGACAATGGAAAAGAATTTCCGTGGCAAGAAAGTCGTTATCAAAGTAGAAAATCCGAACGGCGCACAGGCTGGATTTAAGGAGTTCTATATCAATGGTGAGAAGCAGGATGATAATTACATCCCTGCAGACAAGCTTACTGATGTTACAGAAGTAAGAATGGTAATGTAATCACCAAATCCTTAGTTCTTAAGGCGCAGGTATTTGCCTGACATTAAGACATGAAGTGAGTTGGATATCTGTATACGAGGAAGTGTACAGTGCTTAATAATGCAAAAAAGACGCCTCATGCCTTTGGTATGAGGTGTCTTTTCGTAATGGAGGATGAGGAAATGAGTAGTTATAGTTACGACCCAAAATCATTAAAAGCAGAAGAGTTTATCAATCACGAAGAAATCTTAGAGTCTCTCGATTATGCCGAGAAGAATAAAAATAACAAGGAGCTTCTTCGGCAGATCCTCGATAAGGCAAAACTGGCAAAGGGTATCAGCCATAAGGAAGCGGCTGTGTTAATGCAGTGTGACATTCCGGAAGTTAATGAAGAGATTACAAAATTAGCAATGGAGATCAAAGAAAAGTTTTACGGACAGCGTATTGTCATGTTTGCTCCACTGTATTTGTCAAATTATTGTGTCAATGGATGTACCTATTGTCCGTATCATCACAAAAATAAGCATATTCCTCGTATCAAACTGACTCAGGAGCAGATCCGTGATGAGGTTATCGCATTGCAGGATATGGGACATAAGCGTCTCGCAATCGAAGCGGGCGAGGATCCGGTCAACAATCCACTGGAATATATCTTGGAAAGTATTGAAACCATCTACAGCATTAAGCATAAGAATGGCGCCATTCGTCGTGTGAATGTCAATATTGCTGCTACAACTGTAGAAAATTATACCAAATTAAAAAATGCCGGCATTGGAACGTATATCCTGTTTCAGGAGACATACAACAAAGAATCTTATGAACAGCTTCATCCAACCGGACCAAAGCATGATTACGCTTACCATACAGAGGCGATGGACCGAGCTATGGAAGGTGGCATTGATGATGTCGGACTGGGTGTATTGTTTGGCCTGGAGGGCTATATGTATGAATTGGTCGGCATTTTGATGCATGCGGAACATTTGGAAGCAGCACAGGGAGTTGGCCCGCATACGATCAGCGTACCGCGTATCTGTCCGGCAGATGACATTGACACTGCAGACTTTAGCAATGCAGTACCGGATGAGATCTTTGAAAAGATCGTTGCGGTGATCCGTATTGCGGTACCATACACCGGAATGATCGTATCAACACGCGAGTCACAGCGCACACGTGAAAAAGTGTTGAAACTTGGTATTTCTCAGATCAGTGGAGGATCCCGTACGAGTGTCGGCGGATATACAGAGCCGGTGCGTGATGACAGTTCAGCGCAGTTTGATGTGAGTGATACAAGAAGTCTGGATGAGGTAGTTAATTGGCTGATGAAGCTTGGCTATGTACCAAGTTTTTGTACTGCCTGTTATCGTGCGGGGCGTACCGGTGACCGTTTCATGTCTCTTTTGAAGTCAGGACAGATTGTAAACTGCTGTCACCCTAATGCGTTAATGACTCTGAAAGAATATTTGGAAGATTATGCATCGCCGGAGACAAAGAAAATTGGTGAAGAATTGATCGCAAAAGAAATCTTAAAAGTACCAAATGAGAAGGTACGTGCCAAGGCAATGGAATATTTGTCTGAATTAAATGATGGGAAAAGAGATTTCCGCTTTTAAGGTGTGCGCAAGTATGCTATAATGAGCCTAAAAACAACCAAAAGATAGGTGGACAATGGAAAAAATAAAGACAGATGTAGTTGTTGTCGGGACGGGTGCTGCAGGATTGTATCATGCGCTGCATCTTCCGAAAGAACTGCAAATATGTATGATAACCAAAGATGAAGTTGATCGGAGTGATTCTTTTTTAGCGCAGGGGGGAATGTGTATGCTGCGTGACGAAGAGGACTATGACGGCTATTTTGAAGATACGATGCGGGCAGGCCATTATGAGAACGATCCGAAATCTGTAGAGATCATGATACGTTCTTCGAGGCAGATCGCTAAGGAGTTGCTCGGTTATGGCGTAGATTTTGAACGAGATGACAATGGATTGGTGTTTACCCGCGAGGGTGGACATGGAAGACCGCGCATCCTGTTTCATGAAGACATTACCGGCAAGGAGATCACCAGCACTTTGTTGGAAAGGGTCAGAGAACGCAGTAATATTACGATCTTAGAGCATACGACGATGATCGATATTATAGAGAATGAGTCAGGATGTGCCGGGATTGTAGCGAAAATGTCAGATGGAACTTTGCGGGAGATGTATGCAAAGTTTACGGTTCTTGCCAGCGGTGGTCTTGGCGGTTTGTACCAGCACTCGACAAATTTCCGGCATATTACCGGTGATGCGCTTGCAATCGCATTATGTCATGGGATAGAGATGGAACATATTGACTATATTCAGATCCATCCGACAACGTTATATTCCGAGAAGCCGGGACGGAGATTTCTTATTTCTGAATCGGTTCGAGGAGAAGGTGCAATACTGCTTGACAAAAATAAGCAGAGATTTTGTGATGAATTGCAGCCACGAGATGTAGTGACAGCGGAGATTCATAAACAAATGAAAAAGGATGGAACGCCTTTTGTATGGCTTTCCATGGAAAAGATACCGGAGGAAGAGATCCGCAGTCATTTTCCAAATATTATGCAGCAGTGTTTGGAAGAGGGATATGATCCGACGAAAGAATGTATTCCGGTTGTTCCCGCGCAGCATTATTTCATGGGCGGAATACATGTAGACCATGAGAGTAAGACAAGCATGAACCGTTTGTATGCTGTCGGTGAGACATCCTGCAATGGCGTACATGGAAAGAATCGTCTTGCCAGCAATTCCTTGTTAGAATCTATGGTATTTGCAGAGCGTGCAGCAGTCCAGATTAAGGAACTTTTGCCGGATACCGACTGGGAGCAGATCATGGATGGTTCTCCGGTTGATGAAGCAAAATATAAGGACTTGAAAGGCTTGCAGCAACATTATAAAGATGTGGTTTTGCAGGAAATCGAGGCAGAGAAGAAACGACATTAGAAACCAAGCAATGATGTTGCAGGTCGGGCAGCAATGATGTGATGACATTTATAGCAGGGTTGCCGGAAGTTGATAGAGACGAAGCAACAGATGATAGACAGGAGGATGAGATGAAAGATCCGATTACATATCGTGTCAATGCTGATCGATTGATCCGCATGGCATTGGAGGAAGATATTACAAGCGAAGATTTATCTACGAATTGTGTGATGCCGGAGTACCAGAAGGGCGAGGTGCAGTTGATCTGTAAACAGGATGGCGTTATTGCCGGACTTGGTGTGTTTAAACGTGTATTTGAATTGTTAGATGATACGGTAAGCTTTGATATGCGTGTGGAAGATGGCGATGAAGTTACAGTGGGTCAGTTAATGGCCGTTGTTACTGGAGATATTCGTGCATTGCTGTCCGGAGAGAGAACAGCATTAAATTACTTGCAGCGCATGAGCGGTATTGCTACGTATACACGATCCATTGCCAAGATGTTAGAGGGCAGTGGCACGACATTGTTAGATACCCGCAAAACCACACCAAATATGCGCATTTTTGAAAAATATGCTGTGAAAGTAGGTGGCGGCAGCAATCATCGTTTTAACCTTTCAGATGGTGTTATGTTGAAGGACAATCACATTGGCGCAGCAGGAAGCATTACGAAAGCGGTCAAGATGGCGAAAGAATACGCATCTTTCGTGCATAAGATCGAGGTGGAAGTTGAGAACTTGGACATGGTAAAGGAAGCGGTAGAAGCGGGCGCTGATATTATTATGTTGGATAACATGTCTCCGGAACAGATGAAAGAAGCCATCCGGATCATTGATGGCAGAGCGTTGACCGAATGTTCCGGCAATGTTACCAAAGAAAATATTCAGAATATGATCGATGTTGGTGTGGATTATGTTTCAAGTGGAGCATTGACACATTCTGCACCGATTATGGACATATCCTTAAAAAATCTTCATGCAATTTAAGGAATTATAAACGGCTAAAAAACGGCGAAAGATGATATTGCATCTTTCGCCGTTTCAATTTTCCTTAAAAATAAGGTGCCAAATTATATTTTGACACCTTATGAAATCGTGTGTTTATACAATAGTAATTGTGGTTTTATTACCGGGCAATTACAGTTTTGCTAACTCTTGGAACTGATCCTTTAAGCATGTATATAGATTCTTGTAGATCTGATGATACTTATCATACTCTGCTGTTGCCTTTGGATCAGCATGGCATTCCTTCGCAGGATCAGTGTGGATCATCTGACGGCAAGCGGATTCTACGCTTTCGTACAGTCCGGCACCAACACCGGCAAGAATAGCAACACCGAGAGCAGGACCTTCTGTTGCGGTTACGGTCTTAACGTCGCAGCCAAACATATCAGCCATCATCTGACGCTGAACGGCATTCTTGGCACCGCCGCCACAAGCCATCATTTCAGAAACTTCGATTCCCATTTCCTTGATGATATCGTTGCAGTCTGTCAAAGAGTACTGAATACCTTCCATTACGGCTCTAGCCATATCAGCGGTTGTATGCATACTGGATAAACCGAAGAATACGCCACGGCAGTTTGGATCGACATGAGGCGTTCTCTCACCATTTAAGTATGGGAGGTAGATCAAACGGTTTGCTCCGATCGGAGTTTTCTGTACATCTGCATTGATCAGATCAAAAGCACCGCATCCCTGCTCTTTTGCCTTGCGAGCATACTCTGTTCCGATATTTTCCTGGAACCAAGCGAGGGAATATCCGGCAGCCTGTGTTACACCCATAACATGCCATGCACCTGGAACAGCGCAGCAGAAAGTATGTACACGACCCTTAGGATCAATAGAGATGTTGTTGCTGTGTGCGAAAACGACACCACTTGTACCGATCGTGGTAAATGCTTTACCGTCCTCTACGACGCCGGTACCTACAGCAGCGGCAGCATTATCGCCGGCACCACCTACGACAACAGTAGAAGTAGAAAGACCTGTCTTAGCAGCAATCTCTGGTAAGATCGTTCCGGTTACTTCCGGAGATTCATATACTTTTGCAAGAAGACTCTTGTCGATATCTAAGATCTCAAGAAGTTCATCAGACCACTGGCGTTTTGGTACATCCAACAGCTGCATACCGGAAGCATCAGAAACCTCTGTTGCAAATTCACCGGTCAAGATGTAACGAACATAATCCTTTGGCAGAAGAATGTGTTTACATTTTGCGTAGTTTTCAGGCTCGTTATTACGAACCCACAGAATCTTAGAAGCAGTAAATCCTGTCATGGCAGGGTTGGCTGTGATCTCGATCAACTTTTCAGCGCCAACTTTTTCTGTCATTTCTTCACATTCTTTTTCGGTACGCTGGTCACACCAAATGATGGAAGGACGGATCACCTCGCCCTGCTCGTCGAGCATGACAAGACCGTGCATCTGACCGGAGATACCAAGACCCTTGATATCATCTGCAGCGACACCGGAATCTTTTACGACTTTTGTGATCGTCTCTAACGCAGCATCACGCCAGTCTTCCGGTTTCTGCTCTGCCCAGCCGTTGTGTGGTGTGTACAAAGGATAGTCTTTGCTTGCGGAAGCAATTACTTCTCCCTTTTCATCGAAAAGTACGGTTTTGGTTGAGGATGTTCCCAAATCAATACCAATTAAATAGTTCATATGAAACCTCCTTCGGTTAAAATGTTTTGTATTTTTACACGGAAAGACACGCTGCCGAAACAGTGTGTCTTTCCTATAAATGTTACTATATTATTGTAAGGATCAGATTACATAAATGGATTCTCTGTCTTGTAAAGCATTCCCTTAGGCTGGTTGAAGCCGATCTCATCTACATCAACACCGATGTATTTGAATACTTCGTAAAGAGCCTTTCCATAATGACCGAATGCTACAGCACCATGATGAGGGTAGTTGCCTTCGATCAATACATGACGGTAGAAACGACCCATCTCTGGGATTGCGAAGATACCGATCGCACCAAAGGAACGAGTTGCAACCGGAAGAACTTCACCGTGTGCGATGTAAGCACGAAGTTTTGCATCAGCAGTACTCTGCAGACGGAAGAAAGTGATGTCTCCAGGTACAATGTCTCCCTCGAGAGTTCCGTTTGTAACCTCCTCCGGAAGAGAACGAGCCATGATCATCTGGTTCTTCATCTCGCAGAAGGAAAGCTTTGTGGAAGCTGTGTTACCACAGTGGAATCCCATGAAAGTATCTTTCAATGTGTAATCGAATTTGCCCTTGATATCTTCTTCGTAAATATCCGGTGTAACAGTATTGTTAATGTCGAGAAGAGTAACCGCATCGTTGCTGACAACAGTTCCGATAAACTCACTCAATGCACCATAGATATCAACTTCGCAGGAAACAGGGATACCCATCTTTGTCAGACGGCTGTTTACATAGCAAGGAACGAAACCAAACTGTGTCTGGAATGCAGGCCAGCATTTACCGGCGATCGCAACGAACTCACGGTATCCTTTGTGATCCTCGATCCAGTCAAGGAGAGTGATCTCATACTGAGCAAGTTTCTCAAGGATCTCAGGTTTCTTGTTGCCTGCGCCAAGCTCTGCTTCCATATCCTTAACAACATCAGGGATACGAGCATCTCCGGCATGGTTATTGAATGCTTCAAACAAGTCAAGCTCAGAGTTCTCTTCAATTTCAACATTCAAGTTGTAAAGCTGCTGGATAGGAGCATTACAAGCTAAGAAGTTCAATGGACGAGGACCAAAGCTGATGATCTTTAAGTGATCCAAAGCGTAGATTGCTTTTGCAATCGGAACGAACTCATGGATCATATCAGCGCATTCCTCAGCGTTTCCTACCGGATACTCTGGGATATAAGCTTTTACATTGCGAAGCTTTAAGTTATAGCTTGCATTTAACATACCGCAGTAAGCATCACCACGACCCTGTACCAGGCCGCCATCCTTGGATGTCTCTTCTGCAGCAGCTACGAACATCTTAGGTCCATCAAAGTGTTTTGCAAGTAATGTCTCAGAGATCTCCGGACCAAAGTTACCAAGGTATACGCAAAGTGCGTTACATCCGGCTTTCTTAATATCCTCCAAGGCCTGTACCATGTGGATCTCGCTCTCAACGATACAAACAGGACATTCATAAATGTCAGCCTCATCATATTTTGCCTTGTAAGCTTCTACAAGGTTCTTTCTTCTTGTGACAGAGAGTGACTCTGGGAAGCAGTCTCTGCTCACAGCTACAATACCAATTTTCATTTTAGGCATGTTGTTCATAATATTATTTCGTCCTTTCTTGATTTAAGTATTACCGGAAGAATATGTGGATCTTAAGTGTGGGATCCGCAAAAAATATACTGCGGCCCGGCAACCGCTCGCTATGAAATATTTTATCTCATTTCTGCATATTTTGCAATGGAAAAAAGAGTGGATATTCGGACAAAAAACTGGAGAAAATTCCCCATAAAATATTGACCTTCGCAGGATACTAGAGTAATATTCCATTAGATTATGCATGTGGAGGATGACTATGGGAGATTACATTATTGAATTAAAAAATATTTCCAAATGTTATGAGGGGGACACTGCCGCCGTTGATAATGTTTCTTTATCGATCGCAAAAGGTGAATTTGTAACGTTATTAGGTCCGTCCGGGTGTGGCAAGACGACGATCCTGCGAATGATCGGTGGATTTGAGCTGCCGACGTCCGGTCAGATATTGCTGGGCGGTAAGGATATCAGTAAACTGCCACCCAATGAGCGTCCGATCAACACCGTATTTCAGAAATATGCGTTATTTCCTTATTTGAATATATATGACAACATTGCGTTTGGCCTCAAGCTAAAGAAATTACCCAAAGATGTCATTGACGAGAAGGTGCGCCATGTATTAGATGTGGTGGATCTGGAGGGCTTTGAAAGGCGCCGGGTGCATACGTTATCCGGTGGTCAGCAGCAGCGTGTGGCGATTGCACGTGCGATCGTCAACGAGCCGGAGATCTTGCTTTTGGATGAACCGCTTGGCGCATTGGATTACAAAATGCGCAAAGAGATGCAGCTGGAGCTGAAATTAATGCATGAACAACTTGGCATCACATTTATTTTTGTGACGCACGATCAAGAGGAAGCACTTACCATGTCGGATAAGATCGTTGTCATGTCCAATGGTGAGATTCAGCAGGTTGGTACGCCGGAGGAGATCTACGATGAGCCAAAGAATGCTTTTGTAGCGGATTTTATCGGAGAAAGCAATATCTTTAACGGTGTTATGACAGGGCACAAGAAGGTCTCTTTCTGCCAAACAGAGTTTGATTGTGTGGATGACATTAAAGAGGGACTGCGTGTACAGGCGGTGATCCGTCCGGAAGACGTTGTTTTGACGGAGGTCGGCAAGGGAAAACTTCAGGGCGAGGTGCTGTCTTCTATATTTAAAGGAACCTTTCATGAGATCACGGTCCTGCACAATGAGAAAGATGAGATTGTCGCTCAGGCTTCCGGAGATATTGCCAAGGGAACGAAAGTTGGCGTTGATATCTTGCCGGATAGCATTCATTTGATGCATTTTAATGAAAAGGCAAATCATTTCATCGGCATGATCGATGATGCGATGCGTATTCGTCTGGTGGATGGAAGTATCAAAGTGGATATGACAAAGCTTTTTCCGGGTTCGACATTGCAGGATGGAGTTCTTTATGATAAGAGCGGTCATCCGATCGAGACAGAGGGACGCAAGGTGGTTGTCTATATAAATCCAAGACAGGCGCAGCTTAGCGATGACCCACAAGTTGGTTTGGTACAGGGGCATATTGATTCGTTGATCTATATGGGAGATCATTATAGTTATGAAGTACGTTCAAGCAATGATGAGTTGTATTTTGTATATGATGAATATTTGTGGAACATTGGAGATTACGTTAGTGTTGTCGTGCCGGATACAGGCATCAGCGTTACATTAGCAGAGTGATCATTTATTAGTGCTACCTTGGTAGCGTGATCATTTCATGGAGGAGACAGATGCATTTTACAAGAAAACAGTTAGGGATTCCGTATATCCTGTTTTTGATATTGTTTGTCGTACTGCCATTGTTTGTTGTGCTTTATTACGCATTTACTGATGGACAGGGACAATTTACCGTAGAGAACTTTCAACATTTTTTTACAAATGGAAAAACATTAGGAACGTTATTTTATAGTTTCGTGATCGCATTGCTGACGACAACCGTTTGTTTGTTCATTGCGTATCCGACAGCGTATATTCTGGCAAGAGGGGGATTTCGCAAAAGTGGTGTATGGATGCTTCTTTTGGTGACGCCGATGTGGATCAATTTTACGCTTCGTATCACGGCACTCAAAGAAGTGTTAAACCTGATCGAGGGTAACTTGGCATTTCACCCGCTGTTTAATGCGGTGCTGTGCATGGTCTATGACTTTTTGCCATTTATGATCCTGCCGATCTATACGGTGCTGTTGAAGTTAGATGGCGCACTGCCGGAGGCGGCAGCAGATCTTGGGGCAAAACGTCATCAGGTGTTTTTTAAGGTGATCCTGCCGCTCAGTATGCCGGGGATCATCAGCGGTGTGACAATGGTGTTTTTGCCGGCAATGACGAATTATGTTGTATTAGACATGGTGTATAACAGTACGTATATCATGGGAAGTCTGATCGGAAGTTACTTCAATACCTATGATTGGAATAACGGCTCTATGATCTCAATGGTACTGCTGCTCATTATTTTTGCCATCACTTGGATCACCGGCAAAATAACCGGTGATGATGCGGATATTCAGCGGGGAGGTGCAGCTTTGTGAAAAAGAAAGGATTACAGACAGTGTGGCTTATGCTTGTCGTTGCATTTTTGTATCTGCCGATCTTGATCTTAGCGGTGTATAGTTTTACAAAGTCGACGATGATCGGATCAATCCGTGGATTTTCTGTGCATAATTATGTCACGTTATTTACGACCAAAGAGCTGACAGATATGATCATAGGCACAGTTTTTCTGGCACTTTTGGTAGCTGTATTATCCAGTATATTAGGGACGTTAGGTGCAATAGGAATTTTTTACTCTTCCAAAAAGACACGCATGAGTATCGAACTCATGAATCAGATACCGGTAGTTAATTCGGATGTTGTGACTGGATTTTCGATATGTGTACTGTTGATCGTTTTTGCCGGGATCGATAAAGATACTTATATTCCGTTGATCGTCGGACAGACGGTATTATGTACGCCATTTGTGTATTTGTCAGTGCTTCCTAAACTAAAGCAGATGGATCCGGATATGTATATGGCGGCATTAGATCTTGGCTGTACTCCGGCAAAGGCACTTCGTACCGTAATCTTTCGGGAGCTGGTACCGGGTATTGCGGCAGGCTTTATGACTGCAGTGACCTTGTCGTTAGATGATTATTTCATAACTACGTATACCAAACCTGCTACGTTTAATACGATCAGTACGTATGTGGTTAATGCGACACGTGGAGCGCGGACAGAGATCAAGACGGCTCTTTGGGCGCTGTCAACGGTAATATTTTTGCTGGTGGTGCTATTTGTGGTTGTGATAAACAGCAAAGATCTAAAAAAGTCGACAAATGTAGAATGACAGAATAAATGTATAACGATTGTAGAAAGGAATGTAGAAAAACCGTGAAAAAAGGAATTGCATTGTGTGTTTTGTTCTTGCTGTCAGCATTGTGTGTCGGTTGTGGAAAGCAGTCGGAAGATGATGTGACAGTACTTCGCGTGGCGAATTGGGAGGAATACATTGATGAGGGCGGCTGGTCTGAGGATGAGACGATCGAGCTTGCGGACGGCACGAAAATTCTCGGAAAGGAAGAGATGACGGAGCTGTTTGAACAATGGTATGAAAAGAAATACGGTGAAAAAGTCAAAGTGGAATATTCCACGTTTGGCACAAATGAAGATTTGTACAATCAGCTAACTTTGGGAGATACTTTTGATCTGATCTGTCCATCAGAATATATGATCATGAAGTTGATGAAAGAGCATCGATTGGAACCGTTTTCGAGCAGTTTTTATGACACCTCGGATCCGGATAACTACTATGCGAAAGGAGTTTCCCCTTATATAAGGAAACGTTTTGATGAGTTAAAGATTGACGGAGAAGAGTTATCCAAGTATGGTGCAGGTTATATGTGGGGAACAATGGGGATTGTCTATAATCCAAAGGAAGTGGATGAAAAAGATACCGATCATTGGTCCATGTTGTTGGATACCAAATATCGTAAACGTATCACGATGAAAGACAGTATCCGAGATTCCTATATTGTGGCGCAGGCAATCCGCAAAGAAAAGGAGCTGTCTTCAAAGCAGTTTACACAGGCTCCTGATTATTCGAATCGTCTTTTTGAGGAAATGAATGATACGAGTGTGAAAGCAGTGGATGAGATTCAGGAGATCCTTGGAGATATGCGCGAAAATGCGTATTCGCTGGAGACAGACAGTGGTAAAGCGGATATGGTTACCGGCAAAGTCGTTGCCAATATGCAGTGGTCCGGTGATGGTGTGTATACCATGGATCAGGCGGAAGAAGATGGGCTTGAGCTGAGCTTTGCCGTACCGAAGGAAGCCTCGAATCTGTGGTTTGACGGCTGGTGTATGCTTAAAAAAGGCGTTCGGTCGGATGCAAAGAAGCAGCAGGCTGCAGAAGCCTTTGTAAATTTCTTGTCCCGCCCCGACAATGTGATCAAGAATATGTATTATATCGGTTATACTTCCGTGATTTCCGGTGGTGACAGTCCTTTGATCTATGAATACGCAGACTGGTGTTATGGTGCAGAAGATGAAGATACGGATACTGTGCCATATTCGTTAAGGTATTTCTTTACTGAAGAAGATGAGAATGCTTCACAGGACTATGTGCTGCAAGTGCCTGTAGGTGAGGAACGCAGACAGGTGTTTGCCGGTTATCCGCCGCGTGATGTGATCACGCGCAGTGCGATCATGCAATGTTTTGACGATGAACAAAATAAACGTATTTCCAGAATGTGGACAAATATTCGTTGTTTTGAATGGGAAGATCTATTTTGACATTATAATCCTATCTTCAAAAAGCTGCCGCTTTGTAAGGCAGCTTTTTTACTTTATAGGAAACTTTTCGTTTCCTATAAAGTAAAAAACGCTCCGCGAGGATGCGCATCTCGCGGAGAAGAAGTTAGCTGTAAACAGCACCGCTCGAGCGCGAAAGAGTCGCAAGCGACTCTATGTTCTATTTGTTCTATTTCTTTTTGAAAAAATTTATATTTTTGTTGACAAAAGAAAAAGATTGTATTAAATTATTATAGGGTTAGATAGAGCTAACCTAAATATGTGTCAACTTTCGCACAATAGATAGACCTAACAAAAGAAAGTCACAACAGATTACTGTTAGTAATGAACTATATTGTGCGAGGAAGGACAGGAACGGAAAGGAAAACATATGACTCTGAATGATGCAGTAGAAGGAAAAGAATATGTAGTAAAAGAGATTGCAACAAACGATGATGAAATGAGTGCATTCTTATTCTCACTTGGGTGCTACAGTGGTGAGCCGATTACTGTCGTTGCACGTAAAAGGAGAAATCTGGTGGTTTCAATCAAGGACGCCAGATACAACATTGATATTGAACTGGCGAAAGCTATTTTAATATAAAGAATTTGATAATTTGTCATTTTACAAGGAGGTTTCGTTATGAGAATTGCGTTAACCGGTAATCCCAATAGTGGAAAGACCACTATGTACAACGCATTAACGGGAAGAAATGAAAAGATCGGTAACTGGGCTGGTGTTACCGTTGATAAGAAAGAAAGCCAGATCAAGAAGGCGTATTACGACGGCTCCAAAGAGTTGATCGCAGTCGATCTTCCGGGTGCATACTCCATGTCACCATTTACATCAGAGGAGAGCATTACAAGCGGTTATGTAAAGAACGAGCATCCGGATGTTATTATTAACATCGTAGATGCTACCAATTTGAGCCGTAGCTTGTTCTTTACAACACAGCTTTTGGAACTTGGTGTTCCGGTTGTCGTAGCTTTGAATAAGAGCGATATTAATGAGAAGAAAGAGACAAAGATCAATACAGAGCTGTTGTCTCAGAAACTTGGCTGTCCGGTACTCAAAACAGTATCCACATCGGATGAGGGACTGAAAGAAGTTGTTGCTCAGGCTGCTGAGTTAGAGGGCGCAGGTCAGAAAGCACCGTATGTACAGGGTGATGTGAATCTTCATGACAAAGATGAGGTAGAGGCTGCTGATAGAAAGCGTTTTGCATTTGTAAATGCAATTGTGAAAGAAGTAGAGAATCGTAAAGTGCTTACAAAGGATAAGACAATTGGAGATAAGATTGATTCCGTTATCACGCATCCTGTAATCGGTATTGCAATCTTTGCAGTAGTAATGTACTTAGTATTCTACATTTCACAGTCTACTTTAGGTACATATTTGGCAGATATCCTGACCGGCTGGATCGAACAGTTCCAGGGTTGGGCGACCGATAGTTTGGAAAAAGCAAACGCAAGTGCATTCTTAGTATCTCTGCTTTGTGATGGTATCATTGGTGGTGTAGGTGCCGTAGTTGGTTTCCTTCCACTCGTAATGGTAATGTACTTCCTTATCGCATTGCTTGAGGATTGTGGTTATATGTCACGTGCAACAGTCGTACTGGATCCGATCTTTAAGAGAGTAGGTCTTTCCGGTAAATCTGTTATCCCTATGATCATCGGTACCGGTTGTGGTATCCCCGCTGTCATGGCATGTCGTACCATTAAGAATGAGCGTGAGCGCAGAACAACCGCGATGCTTACAACATTTATGCCATGTGGCGCTAAGATGCCGGTAATCGCATTGTTTGCAGGAGCATTCTTCCCGAAATCAAAATGGGTAGGTCCATTGATGTATTTCGTTGGTATTATTTTGATACTTTTAGGTGCATTGCTTATCAAAGCAGTTACCGGTATGAAATATAGAAAGTCATTCTTCATCATTGAGCTTCCGGAATATAAGATCCCAAGCTTGAAGATCGGTGTTTTATCTATGTTAAATCGTGGTAAAGCGTATATCGTTAAGGCTGGTACCGTAATCCTTGTATGTAATACAGTAGTACAGTTGATGCAGTCCTTTAACTGGCATCTTCAGGCAATCGAAGAGGGACAGGAGAGCACTTCTATCCTGGCAAGTGTTGCCGGCCCGTTTGCTTATCTGTTAGTACCTGTCGTTGGAATTGTATCATGGCAGCTTGCAGCAGCAGCGATCACGGGATTTATAGCTAAGGAGAATGTAGTTGGTACAATCGCTACCTGCTTTGCAATTACAAACTTCATCGATACTGATGAGCTTGCATTAGTAGGTTCCGGTAATGCGGTAGCTGATGTTATGAGATTGACAAAAGTGGCGGCTCTTGCATACTTAATGTTCAACCTTTATACACCACCATGTTTTGCAGCACTTGGTGCTATGAACTCTGAGATGCAGAGTGGTAAGTGGCTGCTTGGTGGTATCTGCTTACAGCTTGCAACAGGCTTCACAGTTGGATATTTGGTATACCAGATCGGTACAATGATCGTCTCAGGACCTGCAGCAGTTCTTTCTACTCCTGGTTTCTACGCAGGATTGATCGCAATTGCTATCTTTGCGGCAGTGATCGTTAGTCTGATCATCAAAGGTAACAGAGCTATTGATGCAGAATATCAATTAGATTAATATATATATGAAAACTTCATGACGTCAGAAGATATGGCAACATATCTTCCGGCGTGGAAGATTTCATAGAATCAATAGAAAGGGATGGTTATTGTGGGAAGCATTATTGCAAACCTGATCGCAATATTGGTTATTGCGCTTATTTTAGGAGTGTCGATCTTTTATATTGTCAAATCTAAGAAAAAGGGTGTAAGATGCATTGGCTGTCCTTCGGCAGGTTCCTGCACAAAGTATTGCGGAGCTAAGCCAAAGAAAACAAAACAGAAAAAATAGTGATGGGACCGTTTGTTTTGCAAAAAACAGGCGGTCTTTTCTCTATATGATCAGATGGATGGTTATGCCTCTTTACAAACAGCGGTGCTTTGGGGGGCGGAAAAAGATAGCAGAGTTAGAAAGGCCAGGTGGTAAATATGGTAAATTATTTGACAGCACAGGCATCGGGCAATTGGATTGCAATCGTGATCATTGTGATCATTTTGATCCCGGCAATCCGTACGACAGTCAAACATATGAAAGGGGAAGGAGACTGTTGTGGAGGACCAAAGGAAAAGGTACCAAAGAAAAAGATGGATGGTCCGAAGCTTCGAGAGCTTACTGTTCATATTGAAGGAATGCATTGCCAGAATTGCAAAAATCGTATTGAGAAACATGTCAATGATCTGGACGGTGTGATCTGTAAAGTGAAACTGAATAAAAAAATAGCCGTCGTATCTCTATACAAAGACGTCGATGAATCGCTCATCAAGGATACGATAGAAAAGCTTGATTTTACTGTTGTAGGTATGGAGTAGGACGATGGAAAAACTTGTTTCATGTCATAAGTATGGAACAGGATAATGAAAAAACTCCATTTTTCTGTCGTAAGTAAGGAGTAGAATAGGGGATAGGCAGTGCATAACTGCACCGCCTATTTTTCTCCCTTACGGCACATGATCCTGCAAAAAATAATAGCGACGATCGTACTGATAGTGGTGGCGATCAGACCAGGGAACACAACGGCTGCAGGATTGACGGAACCGTATTGGGAACGGTAAGCAATCGTGCTGACCGGAATCAACTGCAGCGATGAAATATTAATGATCAAAAAAGTGCACATTTCATCGGAAGCCTTGCGGATCGGTCTGCCTGTATCAGAAAGACGCTCCCGCTCTATTTTTGCCAGTTCTTTCATAGCTTTCAGTCCCATAGGAGTCGCTGCCCAGCCCAGCCCTAATAAATTAGCAACGATATTAGCGCTGATGTACTCTTTTGCAATATGATCTTTTGGAATGCGTGGAAATAGAAAATGCAGGACAGGGTCCAGTTTTCTGGTGATCTGGTCTAACAGGCCGGAACGTTTGGCAATCTCGATCAATCCTGTCCACATAGACATAATGCCGAGCATAGTGATCACCATTGTTACAGCTTCGCCTGTACTGTCAATAGCCGCATTGCTAAGAGCCTCCACCTCGCCGGTCAGTATGCCAAATCCAATACCGATCAGTATCATATACCCCCAAAGATAATTAAGCATAACCATCCTCACAATATCATGGATTTATTTAACACATATGAAAAAGGCAGATGGATTATTCCCAATGGCATTAAGTTAAGGAAATCTCACATCACAGAAATGTGGTGTGGGATTTTTTTTGCAATAAACTATTGACAAATCAGTCATAAAATGCGGCCGCTTTAGCTACTG
>NZ_QUFB01000030.1 GCF_003478335.1 Clostridium sp. AM49-4BH | reverse complement strand
TATAGGAATTCTTGGTGGAATCGGTGTAGGATTTTCAGCACAATATGGCTGGCAGGCAGTATTTAACACATTTGGTGCTTTAGCCATTGCTGCAGAGACTTATGGACTAAAAGGAGCGGTTAGTCTTAGAGTGATTCAAAATGTTTTTGGTGTTGTGTTTGCTTTAGCATTTTGTGTTATATTTTATTGGTTTATGTCTAAAAAAACGGAAAGTGAGGTGACCGTACATACAGAGTGAAGTGAATCAGGAAGAAAATTTGAATAGAATTATTACGGTTCCTAATCTTCTTTCTTTTTTTCGGCTTTTTGTCACGCCGATTTCTGTATTGATTATACAAAGTCTTTGTTAATAGGTGGCAAAAAATACAAAACCGTGTTATACTTTTTCGTTGCAAAATGATAATAAAAACACAGTGTCGAATTGCTCGCCGTTCTGTGACGCAACATGTCTGAGAAATAATGAATATAATGAATTTTTTTGGACATTGACACTGTCGACATAGAAAGGTACTTACCATGAAATTACTTATGACGATCATTGTGACATTTTTTGCAGGAATGGGGGCAGGTCTTGGCACCGGATTTGCCGGAATGAGTGCGGCTGCCGTGATCAGTCCGATGCTCATTACTTTTTTACATATGAATCCTTTTATGGCGGTCGGTATCGCGCTGTCCTCTGATGTGTTGGCAAGTGCGGTGTCAGCGTACACCTATGGCAAAAATAAAAATCTTGATGTCAAAAACGGCAGTATTATGATGGTGACAGTGCTTGTATTTACAGTGATCGGAAGTTATATTTCAAGTCTGGTACCATCGACTACGATGGGAAGTTTTTCGGTAGTTATGACATTTTTTCTTGGAATTAAATTTATCGTTCGTCCGGTCATGACGACTAAGGAAGCGATGAATAGTGTGTCTGCCAAGAAAAGAGCGGTGCAGTCTGTTCTGTGTGGAATGATCATTGGGTTCATCTGTGGATTTGTTGGAGCGGGCGGCGGTATGATGATGCTGTTGATTCTTACGTCCGTGCTTGGCTATGAATTGAAAACAGCTGTTGGAACGAGCGTTTTTATCATGACATTTACAGCATTTACCGGAGCAGCCTCACATTTTGCCATTGGTGGGAAACCGGACTTTTTAGTGATGGGATTGTGCGTTGTTTTTACATTTATCTGGGCGCGGATTGCAGCATTGTTTGCCAATAAAGCACAGCCGAAAACCCTGAACCGTGCGACAGGACTGGTGCTGGTGGTGTTGGGAGTTGTTATTATGGTGTTTGGACATAATGCGTAATGAGGAATAACAGCTTTTAGATAAGTATAAGATAACGAGTGTGCCGGCAATCATTGTGACACAAAAATCCAAACAGATGAAAAGTTGGATGGATGCTGACAAGCATTTGGAGGAAATTCAATCGTATATTAAAAATATGTATTAGAATGCAGCCTGACATTAAAAAGTCGGGCTGTTGTTATATAAACTAATGTTGGTATTTATAAAGACAGTCCCTCATAGAGAATATGAAATAAATGTTCGACAAAAATACAATAAATGCGCAACAAAAATCCGATAAGTGTGTGACAAAAGTGGATGAAGTATTCGGATAATCTATCCATAAAAAGTTGGATATTTAATCGAAAATAGATATTGTAGTGCCGAGACAGGCGCTGATTTTAAGACTTCAGTTTTTGATAAAATAGATGATAGTATCATATGGTTATTTGTAATAAATCATGCTATACTCTCTCAAAGAGAAGATTCTCTATCCCGGAGGCAGAAAGAACGTATCTGGGGCAGAGAAAAAGGAGAAGACCAGAAAGAAATCTCTATCCTAGAGGCAGAAAGAACGTATCTAGGGTAGAGTCAAACAAGAAGTCAGGGCGGATTTCTCTACCCCCGGGGCAGAAATAACCGGTCCAGGGTAGAGTCAAACAAGAAGTCAGGGCGGATTTCTCTACCCCAGAGGCGAGAATAACCAGCTTAGGGTAGACATTATCGAGATATTACAGGAGGATATCTATGATTTTTGGAATGACATTTTATCAATTGGCGTGGCTATTTGTGATCTATTCCTTTTTGGGATGGTGTGTGGAAGTGATCTACCACGCGGTCACTTGGGGCGAGGTTACGAACCGTGGATTTTTGAATGGACCGGTTTGCCCGGTATATGGATTCGGGGTTGTGAGTGTGTTTGCATTGATCAATCTGATCCAGCCTGAAGGGACACAGATGAGTGATCTGTTGGTTTACGTGTTCGGCGTGATTTTAGCAACATTAATTGAGTTGGTCGCAGGCTGGCTTCTTGATATATGCTTTCATGCGAGATGGTGGGATTATTCCAAGCAACCATTTAATTTTGGTGGATATATATGTTTGGAGTTTTCATTGATCTGGGGATTTGCAATCTTGTTTGTGGTCCGGATCTTCCAGAAATATATTGACAAGCTGATCACGGGGCATGACAGCAGTGTACTTGGGTGGACCATTCTGGTGATATTATACGTTGTGTATTTTGTTGACTTTGTTGTTACGGTAGCAGTGATTCGAGGATTTAATAAGAAGCTTGGACAGCTTGATAAGCTTAGTGGCGATCTTCGGATTGTCAGTGATAAGGTAAGTGAGAAACTTGGTGAGACAACGATCGAAACGGCGCAAAATATTGGAGAAGGCAGAGTACAGGCGGCCTTAGCTAAGGCGGAATTACGAGATAGAGTAGATTCTCTGAAGGATAGCTTAAGCACGTCAGAAATGAAAGAGAAAGTTGGTTCTTTGAAGGATAGCTTAAGCACGTCAGAAATGAAAGAGAAAGTTAGTTCTTTGAAGGATAGCTTAAGCACGTCAGAAATGAAAGAGAAAGTCGGTTCTTTGAAGGATAGCTTAAGCACGTCAGAAATGAAAGAGAAAGTCGGCTCCCTGAAGGATAACCTGAGTACGGCAGAATTGCGTGCAGCGCTTAGTTCTTTGAAAGAAAATATTAGTGCAGAAGAGTATAGAGAAGTGATTCGCACGAAGAGAGCAGAGTTGCAGAAGAAATATGAAGAATTAGTTGGTTCTATGACCAAGCACCGTCTTTTTGGACAGGGGCGTTTGCTTCGGGCATTCCCTGATATGAAGCATAGAAAATATCAGGATATTGTGGTAAAATTAAAAGAAAAAATGCGCAATTAAATATGTGCGAGTAAAAATGCGCGATTAAATATGTGCGAGTAAAAATGCGTGATTAAATATGTGCGAGCAAATATGTGATATACGGTTGTCTTTTCGCAGGATAGGATGCTGATAAATGGAATCAGAGCAACGAGCGAAAAGGTATTTGGCCGGAAACGGGAGATGATCATGCCAGTGGCTTAGTTGCTGCGACATAAAAGGTTGAAAAACCTTTAATATTTAATAAAACATTTGATGATATGAGGAAGGGGAGTTACTTATGAGTCACACATCAAAAAAATGCAGAAAAATATGGCAGTTTATTGGAATATTTATGTTAACCTGTGTTGTTAGTGTGTTGCCGGCATCGCTAGCAGGGGCGCAGCGTGCAACCAAATCGACAGTTGCACAAATGGAAAAAGAGGTTGGAAGATTGGAGCTGGATATACCGATTGAGACGTCAAGGGTTGGCTGGACATATGTTCCAATTTTAAATATATATCCAAGCAATACGACAGGTCTTAACACAAGCGAGCCGATTTCCTATGCGAATTGTCTTAATGCAAACAAAGCCAAGGCATACTACGAAAGCGCAGTTACTTGGACGTCATCGAATAGTAAGGTGATCGACCTGGAATATTATGCGACAGGATGCGTACGCATGGTAGCAAAGTCAGAAGGTACTGCAACGATCACAGCACGTTTGGGAAAGCATAGTGTGTCGCAAACATTTGTTATTGCAGGAAAATCTACTATAAAATTTTTAAAAGTACAGATGTGGCCATTAAATAGTGAAGGAGAGTCAAAGCCGGGAAATACATTAACGGTAACGCAGGGTGAGGAATTTCAGGTGCCCGCACGATATTGGTATCAATATATTACGGATGGCAAAGTGTCATCAACATTTGAGGCGTTATCGTCTAATATAGAATATGGCAACAAACTTCGCTGGAAGAGTGCAAACAATTCCATTGTTGATGTGAAATATGTTCATTTTGGCGGATTTAAGGCGCTAAAACCGGGAAAGACTGTCTTGACAGTATCTATTGGCGGCTACACAGATACTCTTACCGTAACGGTCAAACCGAATCCCCGCAAAAAATGGGTAGAGCCGGTGCAATCTGATGAGGAAAAGACAAACTACGTCAGCAAGTATGGCAAAGAAATTCATTCTAAAAAAGAATTGTACAAATATGTTTTCGATCATTTGAAAGTTGGAAACTACGAGTTTGGTGTTATTTATCCAAGGACATTGTTAGATTTTAATCTAATTGACGAGTTGGATAAAGCGATCAATATGTATGATGAATACGTCATTGACAATCCGAATTGTACGAAATATGATGAACCTTTGGGATCAGGAGCCGCTGTTTACTTGCAGGATGGAAGAGAGGGTTATCATTACCGGATGTATCAGCCGAAGTCCCGACAATATGTGCAGAAGATGACCCGAAAAGCGGACAGTGTATTAAAAGGGATTCTTAAGAAAAACAAATCGACCAAAAAGCGTCTGCGTGCAATTCATGATTATATTATAAAGCGATGTGATTATGATCGCATGGTATATAAATCTTTTCGCTATAAAGGAAAACGATATGTCAATAAAAAGAAACCAAGCGAATTGTCGTTTACTGCATATGGAGCACTGATCCGGAAAAAAGCAGTTTGTGAAGGGTATGCTAAGGCATTTACACTGCTGGCGCGTCGTGCGGGAATTCCATGCGTTTATGTAACCGGGACTACTTATGGAATAGCACATGCGTGGAACCTTGTTAAGGTTGGTGGTAAATATCGCTATATTGATACGACATGGGATGATCCGGTTCTGATGAGAAAATTTAATCCGAGGAAGCCGTTCGCTGTTATTAAAAATAAAAAGGGAAATACGAAATATTTTTTGGGAAGCAAAAAGAAGCTGAGCAAGGATCATAAGTTTAGTTATAGTTATCATGTGAAAACATATAAGAACTATTTGCCATATCACTTCAAAAAATAGAGGCAACTATGAGAAAATATTTGTGACTTTTAAGCAATATTAATGGAAGACTGACGTAGATAATGGACTCACCATTCCGATTACGTCAGATGGTATCGTAAATGGATATTAATAAAAAACTCCCCTGCAACGCTTTGCCGGGGAGTTTTTTTAGTTTGAGTAAATTTATAGATGCAGTCTATTCAAAATAGCTATATCGAGTACTTGTTTGATTGCATTTAGCAAATAGATGTGATCTATCCAAAATAGCCCTGGGACTGTTTGCCATCTTCTTTTGCTTGACCGTATGTTTTGTAATGCTCGATTACTTCTGCCATCTGCTCATCAGACAATACATTTGGCGTAGAGATTGCCATTGCGCGCCACTGAACCTGTGCGCACCACTCGCAAGTATTTGCGATGGCAAATGCCTTTTCTAAGGAATCGCCGTAAGCGACCATTCCGTGATTTGCCATGAGAAGTGCTTTGCTGTCAGATTCGCGTAAGCATTTGCGAACTTCATCAGCAAGCTCTGGAGTGCCGTAAGTCTCATATGGAACCGTAGGAACCGTAGCAACACCCGTATCTGCGATTGCATAATGAGTCGCCTTCAGATCAACGCCGGCACATGCAAGCGTTGTGCAATACATAGAATGTGCATGGACAACGGCACGAGCGTCCGGTTTCTCTAAATAAAAGGCAGCATGTAAACTGTGTTCACTGGAAGGTGTGCGTTTGCTGTCCACAATATTGCCCTGCAGATCCATAACGACAACATCTTCTGCTGTTGTTTTTGCGTAAGGAATACCAGATGGGCTGATCACCATATATCCGGTTTCCGGGTCATACATACTGATGTTACCTGCAGTTCCAATCGTCAGACCCGATGAAATCAACTGATTTCCATAGTCAACTACCTTTTGTCTCATTTCTTCTAATAACATAATTATCCTCCGTTTCAAGTGAATGTACTCTCAGTATCTTCTTAAAACGAGCCATTTCGGCTGCATTTCCGATATACTGTTTCCATTTTCTCGTCGTACACACCGTGTACGCACTGCAAAAATGTCATGGTATATCAAAAATTCATCTCGAAATTCTTCGTTTCGATGAATTCGAGAGTACATGTGATGTTTTCGCTGTCAACATATTGAAGTGTTGGCGCGTTGACATCTTGATCTTATAAATAAAAGAAACATTGTTTCAAATGTATCCATACACGCTATTTTTAGAGTGAATAGAATATTTGCGCAACTAAAATAAGTTTAGCATAAATGAGTACGATTCTCAATCATGATTGTGAGTAAAATTGAAATAAAAGAATGCATTTCGGAAAAAGATTTGAGCGGATTGGAAGACATGATCGGATGAGATGAGGGATACCGAGCTTATAAAAGGCGAAAAACACAATAGAAATAAAGAAGTGACGGTTTTTCGTTTTGACAGCTATCTTGCATATGTGGTACACTAAATGTGGTTAGCCACAACTAACCACTGCGCAAATAGTGAGTAAAGCTAGGCGATGTATAAAATATCTGTGCCATGATCGTGTCAAGTGATATGTGAAAAAAACGAGTTAGGGAAAAGGTTTAATTGGGACCTTGAAAACTGCAGATATTTTATTTTCTGGATGGATAGGAGGAAAAAATGAGTGAAAAAATCAAAGTGACTTTGGATGGAACAGCAGAGACCATGTTGCAAAGTTTTTATGCGAGAGCAAAATATTCGCTGAAAAAGGGACATAAATTTTATGATGCGAAAGCAGTGGAACTGGTGAATAAGATAGATTATGATTTTTCGTCGGCAGAGGAAGATTCCACCATGAGCAATGGTGTTATCGCACGAACGCTTGTATTTGATGAGTTGGTAGAAGATTTTATTGATCGTAATTCGGAGTGCACAGTTGTAAATATTGCCTGCGGATTGGATACCAGATTTTATCGAATGGATAACGGCAAGCTGCGGTGGTACAATTTGGATCTTCCGGAGACGATCGCCGTCAGAGATCAGATTTATCAGGAATCAGGAAGGGTATCAACAATCGGGATTTCTGCCTTGGATCCGGCGTGGGCGGATCGGATTGATGCACAAGGAAAAATGTTGTTTATTATCGAGGCCTTAGCATGTATCTGACGCCGGAAGAAAATGCGACGATGCTTGAAATTATTCGGGATCATTTTGACAATGCAACGGTGATGATGGAGTGTCTGGCCAAGAAATGGGTCAATAAAGAGGACATTGAAGAATCCATTCAAAAGACGGGCGCAAAATTTATTTTTGGAGCGGATTGTTTTGAAGATCTGGGAGATGTTGCAAAGGGATTTCGTAAGATCAAAGATGATAATATTACACGAGGCATGACCAAGATTATTCCAGTGTTAAGGCCATTTGGCTGGTTGCCGATCATTCGTAAAATGACGCAGAAAATTTTGATTTTTGAGAAGGTGCAAGAGTAGTGATTTGCAGCGCCCGGGGTAGAGAAAACGTTGGTCATAGCCGAAGAATCTCTACCATGAGAGGAGAAATCTAGTGTCCGGGGTAGAGAAAACGTTGGTCATAGCCGAAGAATCTCTACCTTGATAGGAGAAATCTAGTGTCCGGGGTAGAGAAAACGTTGGTCATAGCCGGAGAATCTCTACCATGAGAGGAGAAATCTGGCGCCCGGGGTTCTTTATTACCAGATCACGTTTTCCTAAAACTATTTCACGGTAATATGAATTACCGGACGCAAACCGCCGTTTACAACATAATCATCAAACACTTTGTGCCTCGCTTTGTTGACAATACCGTAATCGCCTACCTTTGCGGCGTTATTTCCCTCGAATCCCGGAGAACGCAGCCACCACCAAACACCGGTGCCATCCGTAAGACTTACGGAACGTTCAGAAGACTCTTTGAAATAGGTTTCTGCTTCACGAATCGACATAAGCGATACGTAATCGTTCGTATTTTTGCCGCCTTTTATATCAAAGGCATCATTGTCTTCGCTCACATAAGATATATGTAGTGTAAAGCGATCATTTCTGTTACAATTTGACATAATTCACCACTATGATTCGACAAATGTGTTATAATAAATATTGGGATTTATAGAAATACGCAACAAAAGCCTGAATCGGGCGGTCAGGTATAAAGCGTTATTGTTAAGAGTGTGGAGGTAAAAAATGAATAAAGAGATGATAATTGATCCGGAAATAAAAGCGATGTTTGAATTGTTAGCGGAGGATGCATCTACCATGGAAGCGTGCATGGCTAAGATCAAATGTTCTCTTTCTATTGCGGCAGAACTTTTTCATATAAATAAAGTAGAACTTAAGCTAGAGGCACCGGTCAGTAAACTTTGTCCGGAGGGACAGCGTGCCGTAGAAGTTTTGTATGACACAGGGGATGCATCTGACGGTGAACCGAATATTTCGGTATTTCCGTTACCGTCCGGCGGAACGGTAACGATCATGGATTATCCGCGTGACCAAAGCAAGTTTTCATCCAAAGAATTGGAATTGCATAATATGTTATTACGCCAAATTTTTTATAAGATCAGCAGAACGATGACGCAGAACTTACTGCAGCAGGTTATGATGACGGATATGAGTACCGGTGTAGCAAATCAGGATTATTTAATGCATTTTGCCGGAGGATTGATCGCTTCCGGGCAAATTGCAAATTACAATATTATATTTTTTAATGTACATAATTTTAAATATGTCAATAAAGTGTTTTCTTATGAGCAGGGTGATATTATCCTGCGTAATTATGCCCAGCATATCAAAAATATAATGGGAAATGATGAAATTGTTGCAAGATTAGGTGGAGATAATTTTGTGCTTGTTTTTCACAAGGAACGCCGCGAAAAATTGATCGAACAGCTTCAGAATATCAGGATACATCATCAATGGCAAATGAAAGAGCGGGAATTTGTGTTTGGCGCAACGATTGGTGTCAGCAATTTGAATGGCATCACAGTACCGCGTGCCATCATGGGAAGAGCCAGTATTGCTTATCAGGCAGCCAGACAAAAAGGGGTTGGCAGCGTGGTAGAGTTTTCACCGGAGATCGAACAGGAAATACTAGCCAATCAGAGCATTGTGTCCAATTTCCTTCCAGCATTACAGGCAAAGGAATTTGTCATATATTATCAGCCTAAAGTCAACGTCGCAGATCGGACAATGTATGGTGCAGAGGCTTTGGTTCGTTGGATCAGAAATGGAAAGATGGTACCGCCAATGCAGTTTATTCCGCAGTTGGAGCGCGAGGGAAGCGTGTGTAAACTTGATTACTATGTGTTGGAAAGTGTCTGTGCTTTTTTGAAAGATCGACAGAACAAGGGGCTTTCGGTTGTACCAATTTCAGTGAACTATTCCAGAAGACATTTGGAGGAAGAAAATCTCGTTGAACGTACTTTGGAGATTATTGACCGCTATGGTGTTGATCATCATTTGATCGAGATCGAGCTTACCGAAAGTGAAGATTTCCAAAATTATGAGATCATGTCTGAAATTATTGATGAGTTCAAGGCGAATGGCATTGGAACCTCGATTGACGATTTCGGAACCGGTTTTTCTTCACTCAATATGATCAAAGAAGTTGATCTCGAGACGATAAAAATAGACAAATCCTTTATTCCGTTGGAAACGGATTACCCGGGAAAAGACCGAGATCTTGTTATGTTTCACAGTATTGTGCAGCTCATCAATGAACTGGATAAGAAATCCATTGCTGAGGGGGTTGAGACGGTGGAGCAGCTTGAATATCTGAAAGGAGTTGGTTGCGATATCGTGCAGGGCTATGTGTTCGACAAACCGCTGCCACAGGAAATATTTGAAGAACGATTAGCAAGTGCGCATCCATATGAGAATATTTAAAGAGCGATTAGCAAGTGCGCATCCATATGAGAATATTTAAAGAGCGATTAGCAAGTGCGCATCCGTATGAGAATATTTGAAGAGCCGTTAGCAAACATTTGGATTGATAAAAGAAAATGGGAGGTGTTCCGCTGTGGAAGATATGAAACAAATACATGATTTTGCTGCTAAACGGAGCGATAAGCATCGCGACCAGAATACTAATTGCACGGTTGTCCCTTTTCCGGAATTCGCCGCATTGAAAGCGGAAGTAGAAAAATTGCGAGTTGAAATTTCCATGCTTTTGCTTGAGCGGGATGAATTACGCTTTGTAATCTGCAAAAACATAGAAACGGCATATATGCTCGCTCTTGGCAGCCTTGAATACAAAGCTTTTGAATTGAACTGTAATGTGTTGCGTATCAAAAGAAAAATTGATCTTATCCAAGCAAAGAAAAATCGACAGGAAAAGATTGCGTTATCAGCCATTGATAAATTGCTTGATAAAGAGTTTGCCGGTTTTCAGTGTCAGCTCAATGAGCAGATCGATAAGATGAATAAGGCTCTTGATCATAGTCAGGGACATGTTCTTACGGATGAAGAGACCAAGCAGATAAAGAAATTGTATCGCAGCATTGTAAAGGCTCTGCATCCCGATCTGCATCCGGAGATTACACCTGCACAGATGCAGTTGTTTCAAAACGCAGTACAAGCGTATGAAAATGGTGATATAGGGAATCTTCTCATCATCAGTGAGATGGTAGCGGAACCTGTCGTTCCGGAACAAAGTGAAAGTGGGTTATCCATTCTTACTAAAGACAAGGAACGGCTGACTAAAACGTTGGAACTTATCCGTGAACAAATTGCAAATATAAAATCGGAATATCCGTACACAATGAAGGAACTGGTGAATGACCCGGAACAGGTGGCTGAAAAACGGACGGAACTTGAGAAAATGATAGAGGAATTGAAAGAAGCATATGATCTGTATGCTGGAAGATTGAAAGAAATATTGAGGTGATAGGATGAGTAATATCGTAAAAACAGATGGCGGCAGTCTTGCAAGCCTACTTCATGGCAAAGGCGGTGGCCTTACTATACCGAAACCTTATGAACGTGATATCTTTTTGTTTGATACTTTTATTGCCGGGACAACACACATTGAAGGTATTGAGGAATTGGCTCAGTATCTTAATGTTAACGATAAGTTGAATTTTTATCGTGAGCCACATAATCGTTTCGATCCCCAAGCGATAGTGATAAAAAACAGTAATGGGGTCAAAATTGGATATGTGCCCAGAGAGGATAATGTAGTATTTTCACGTTTGATGGATGCAGGAAAACTACTCTTTGGGAAAATCACTGCCAAGGAAACCAAGGGAAAATGGATTAAAATCAAGATAGGCATTTATCTGCATGAGTAGGCGATCTCTGCCGGCAGAAATCGCTATGTTGTGGCTGCAAAATACAATATAATCATTGACATAATAAGCAATATGTGGTCGTGTGAGGTGATTTTGGAAGTGCGAAATTTGAGTTCATGATCTAAATTATAGCTTGTAAATCGCTTTAAGTTATCGAGATGGCACTACGTTATCGGTTGGCCATGATCTCCTAAGAGCCATATAAGAAATTAAAAAGTTTGCAAGCCAACCGGCCGGTACAGCCAGCCAGACAAATGCAATGCCAAAACGAGGTGCAAAGATCAAAGCAACGGACAGTCGAATCGCAAGGTTTACCATGTTTGCCAGGAGGAATGGCCGCATGATTCCCAGACCACGAAGGACTCCATCGGTTGCCATTTTGATTCCCATAAAGATGAAGAAACAACCAAGCCATCTCATATAATCTCCGGATACCTGATAGGCAAAAGCTGTTCCGTCTTTACCGAGAAATAGTGAGGAAATTTGCGTATGCAGCGTTTCGATGATGATGAAAGCAAGTACTGCAAAGCATACATCCAATACCAATGCGGCTTGGTATCCTTTTTTGATACGCCGCGGTTTGTTTGCACCGAGATTCTGGGAAACATATGGAGACACTGCATTGCCGATGGATACAAAGATCAGGGAAAAAACATTTTCTATCCGCATCGTCGCCGCATATCCCGCGAGTGCCTGTGTGCCAAAAGGATTTACAACTGCCTGTACGATCATCATACCGATAGATACCGTGGACTGCTGGAGAACCGATGGAACAGCGATCCGCAGCATGGAACGCAGCTCGTGGCAGTCAAATCGGCGGAATGGGCTATTATAACGTCGCATCCGAAAGAAGAAGATCAAAAACGACAATACGGCGGAAATGCCTTGGGCGATCAAGGTTGCAAGTGCCGCACCGAACACGCCAAGACCAAGACCGGCTACCATCCAAAGATCCATAAATATATTTAAGATAGACGAGAATATCAGGAGTGCTAGTGGAATCTTTGATTCGCCTATGGAAGTAAACATCGTTGAAAGAACGTTGTACATAAACAAAAACGGAAATCCCACAAAATAGATCCGAAGATATAAAACGGCATCATGCATTATATCGGCAGGGGTTTGTAATATACGCATCATCGAGTAGGAAAAGAAATAGCCAAAAACACCAAGGATCACGCTTAGAATTAGAAAGCTAAGCAAGGATGTTGACACGATGGTCTTCATTTTCCCATACTCTCTGGCACCGAAATAGCGGCTCACGAGTACACCGGCACCGACACCGGCTCCCAACGCCGCGCAAATAAAAACATTAGTCAGAGCTGCACATGCACCGATGGCTGCCAGTGCAGAGGAGCCAACGAATTGACCGACGATGATAGAGTCGGCCATATTGTATATTTGCTGAAAAAAGCTGCCTAGGATCATTGGCAATGCAAAAATTGTCAGTGCTTTCAGAGGCGCATCTGTTATTAAATACTCATCTTTTGACATAACTGTATTCCTCCACAAGTTTCGTGAGTTTACTTGTTCTATACTTATCCGATTTTTGCATCTGCAAAACGTAAGTCCCAAGGTGCGTTACGAAGCAATTATATGAAGTTCTGATCAATAAGTCAACAAATCATATTTTTGTAGCATTGAGTATGATTTCGTTAGTAATAACGCTGGTATTGCTGGGATGATTTTCGCAAACATCAACATTGTCGTCTTGATTTACTTTGTTATTAATTCAAAATGATTACGGTTTGTTTTTAGTAATCCTTCCTTTTGCAACTTTGATAATTCTACGGACATAGCGGCTCTTTCTACACAAAGGAAATCTGCCAGTTGCTGTCTGTCAAATGGGATATCAAAAGAAAGCGATGATTTTTTGACGGATTCAGATGAGAGATAGGATAACAGCTTATCTCTGGTCGATCGTTTGCTGACATGAGTGATCTTGTCGTTAAGGATCAGTATCTTATTTGCCAGTACACAGACCAGATTCCGGATCAGTTTTTGATGGTGATCGCAGGCGGTTGGGCAGGATGTCAGAAGACGATTGATATTCAAAAAGAGAATGTCGCAATCTTCTTCAGCGACAACACTGATATTTAATACTGTGCCCGGGGTTGCGGCATATGGTTCTCCGAAAAAATCTCCCGCATTGCATTTTGAAAGGATGTTGCGATGTCCCCAAAGGTCCTCCTGAATGATTAGTGTTGAGCCGGCTAGTACAAGTCCCATAACTTCTGTGGAATCTCCTGCCTTGAAAATATAGGATCTAGAAGTCTTGGATACTTTAACTGCATTCACACAATGAAGTATAGACAGAATTTCCGTATCATTCAGTCCCATGAAGAACGGACAACTTCTCAAAATCGGTAAATATTTTTCCATAAAAATCTCCATTCTGCCATCTTTGGCTGGCGGCACAACTTTCTTTCACATTATTTACTCCTTGTTTGAAATCAAACATACATGTTGCAATAATTATAATATGATTGCATCAGAAAAGCAAAAATATAATATTTGAGGAGGACAAACATGATTAGAAAGATTATCCATATAGACGAAGAAAAATGCGACGGCTGTGGTATCTGCGCCAATGCCTGCCATGAAGGAGCAATTGATATCATAGATGGAAAAGCAAAGCTTGTAAGAGAGCATTTTTGTGACGGGCTGGGAGATTGCCTTCCTGCTTGTCCGACCGGAGCAATTACTTTTGAAGAGAGAGAAGCCCCGGAATATGATGAAGAGGCAGTGAAGGAAGCGCAGAAGAAAAAGGAACTGCAAGAAAAGATGAAGCATATGCATGAGGGGGGATGTCCTGGCTCCAGAATCCATATGATAGATCATAAAGAGGATGCCCCGGAAAATGTAACCATGCCTGCACAAGTATCACAACTGGGCAACTGGCCGGTTCAGATTAAACTGGCGCCTGTGAATGCACCGTATTTCGATGGTGCAAAGCTGCTGATTGCAGCGGATTGTACAGCCTATGCCTACGCTAACTTTCATCAGGAATTTATTCGAGGAAAAGTGACGCTGATTGGATGTCCGAAACTAGATGCTGTGGATTACAGTGAAAAACTGACACAGATCATTGCAAATAATGATATCCGGTCTGTGACAATCGTGAGAATGGAAGTGCCTTGCTGCGGAGGTCTTGAGATGGCGGCAAAGAAAGCACTCCAGGAAAGTGGTAAATTTATTCAGTGGCAGGTAGTGACCATTGGAATTGACGGTACGATCAAAGAATAATAGAAAAGGAGCCTTAAAAATAGTAAGTAGGTGGAGTAAATTGATTGGAAATTATGTATAAAAGGATACAAAGAACGATAATGGCTATAGTGATTCCAATCAATATACCGATGTGTTTTGGAAGGTGCGGCTGTTCATTGACCGATGCTAATTCAGCAGGGTCTATGTAATGTGCCGCAGCTTCTTGATACGTTATATCCGGGTTTTGCTCTAGATCGCTCATAATATCCTGCATTAGTATTTTGCGAAGTTGTTTTTGTTCGCCAGATATAAACATACCTGATGGGTATGCCTGCTTTACAATTTTTTGAATTTGACGTCTATTTAGCATAATTACCTCCCTTGTGGTCAAGTGTTTTTAGCATGTGTTTTCGCGCTCGCATTTATGTCCGCATATTAATTAGTCGTCAAAGGTCTGATGATTTTCCAAAGGCGGATCCGTCGCTTTGGTGATAGGATTGATATTGTTCGAGCCATTTTCATCATCTTCCCACTGTTCTATGTAATAGCCTTTAGAGTAGTCATGCATAAATACTACGTGACGAACGGTAAAAAATACTACTGTGATAACGGCCACAGAACATAGTCCGACAACCGTCCAATAAAGCGTCATATTTCTCAGGTGTAATTCATCAGCCGTGTGAAAAGAAAGCTGATCTCTGATCTCGGACGGGTGACCAAATTCTTTTGTCAAGTCAGTATAGGTTGCTTCAGGATGTTCTTCTAAGTAACATAGAAGAGCATCTTTTAATTCTTGAATAAATTGTCTTTTAAATCGCCGTTTTCCTCTGTACAGGCGTTTAACCTGTCGGATATATTTCTTCGCTGCTGTATTTTTCAAAAAAGCCCTCCCTAGGAATCTTTGTTTTCAGATTCCGTATATGATAGTAGTTGTTCAATAGCACCGGAAATCAGTTTGTACTCGGTAAGCAATTCCTGTAAATACTGCCGTCCGCTGTCGGTTATATAATAATAGACGCGAGTTCGTCTTTCACCGACTTTGACCTGTTCGGAATCTAAATAGCCGTTTTGGTTCAATCGGTACAACGTTGGATACATCGTTGTTTCCTTGAGCTCATATTGGCTACTGGTATGTTCAGAAAGCTCTTGGGCGAGCTGATAGCCATATTTCTTGCCGGATTGCAGTAGCAGTAATAAGACCAGTTCTATTGTGCCATGTTTTATATTGTTGTGTCTTCGTATTTTTTTCGCCATAATCATACACCTTTTCCAATAAAGAATAGTTACAATTCCATATTAGAAGAAAATAAAATTCATGTCAATATAAATATTTTCATAATACTATTTAATAAAAAGTATTTGACAAAGAGCAATTGTGGGTGTACTATTTTTATTAATAGGAAACTGCTGTTGTGTAGCGTGACATCATCAAGAATTGCTATGAGGAGGAGAAGGTATATGGGGGCAAGAAAACAAACGATCAAGATCATTTCTTTTGTGTGTTGTGTAGCTATTGTAGCAGGGATTGTGACTGCGAAGGTTCGTGAATTTTCGGACAATAGCACGGAGAGTGTTCAGGAGCAGGCGCAGAAGGAAGAAAATTTAGAAGATACGAAAAATACAACCGATAAAAAAACACCAGACGGAAAACAGGGTATCAAAGACGTTCACGAAAAAGATATTCAGATTAAGGTAAATACGCTGCAGCTAAATGAGGAAAACGAAGATTGTGGCATTTTTTTTACATTGCAGTCTGCAACTTACAAAAAGGCAAAGTACGTTTTGACTTGTAAAATAAAAAATAGCCGTAAAGGCGAGACCGTTGATGTGGAGAAGTTTGCAAAGGGTTTTTCGGTCAAACTGGGAGAAGCAGAGTGGAATGCAGTTTTGCTTACGGGGAGAAAAACCCTCAAATATCATGAAACAACAGAGGCAAAAATGTTAGTGAAATGCAAGCAGGATGTTTCGGGAGACATGACGAATTATCGTTTGTTTTATACAACGGAACCAGAGGAAGACGAGGATCAAATACAACAATTTCGCACGGAATATATCGTAAAAAAGTAGATGGGGAGTAATAAGATGTTTCTGTATTTTTGGAAAAGATTACTACATAAAAAGAATTTTTATCTGGCATTATTGGCTGGAGCAATGCTATCTATGTTATACATTGCAAAGGATGTGTATCCATATAGAGCGTTAAAATATGGACATTCCGTATATACAATATGGATGGGAGGTTTTAACGGGTCGATATATGCTTCGCTTTTTTATCTATTAGTGCCATTGCTTGCAGCAATACCAATGGCGGACACGTGGCTTTCTGACAGACAAAGTGGTTATTATCAATTTGTGCAGACTAGAAATAAGACAAAGCAGTATTTTCGTGGATTATACGTGTGCAATTTTACGGCGGGCGGTTTGGTTACTATTTTTCCGTTGGCGATAAACCTCTATGCGTGTTTTTTGCTCGTCCCGGATGAAAAGCCGGATTTGATATTATGGGATACACATACCGTGAGCTTATATGGAAAAGAGACGTTATTTCCGAGCGTTTTTTATGATTATCCGTTATTGCATATCTGTTTGTTTTTATTCTTTGCCTTTTGTATAGGGGGACTTTTGGCAGGTGTTGCGTTAGCACTTAGCGGCTTGCTTAAAAATATATTTATGGTTTGGGTGTCCGTGTTTGTGTTGAACTATTTATATGAATCTTTGGTTGGCATTGTCTGCAAAAATGGTGCGGCAACCTATTATCCGCTCACCTATGCACATCAAGTCGCTCCCTTGGGGGAGATGGAATTATCGGTTATGGTAACGTTAATGATCCTGTTATTGGGAATCACAATAATTGGGATGTGCTGGGGAGCAAAGAGGCATGAGTTGGATTAAACGGATCGGGGAATGACTGAATGAAAACATGATGTTTCGATTAGTAACAGGTCGTGAGTTCAGTGAAAGGCAGAGGAGAGTAACGCGTGAAAAACATGATGGTTGGGTTGATAAAAAGAGATAGTTGGCTGTTGCTGCATCAGTGGAGGAGACTCGTTGTATATTTTGGGAGTATTTTGCTGATAGACATTATGTTAGTGATGTATGAGCGTAGCGCAGTTATAGAACAGGAAATTTTGGGGGTTTCTGTGCAAAGATTTCTTTCAGAACCGGATAAATTTCCAATTCAGTGGGTATGGAACCAAGTGGGGATATTAATCATTGTCATTGACTTTATTCGAAAAGATCTTTCACGGAATACAAGCTGTTTTATGCCGCACATTCCAAAAAGAAAATGGTATTGGTATAGCAAGATATTATGCGGAGGTGTTTTGGCGTGTGGGATAGTCGTCTTTCAAATACTGGAAAAACAATTCATCTTATCTGCTTATAGCAGTGCGGATTATTGTATTAACATAAATAGCACAATGCTATTGGAGTCTGAGATATTATTGCTGCTTGGAATGTGTACCATATATTGGCTGTATGCGATTGTATCCTTGTTTGGAAATGAAATAATAGGATTTATAGTGTGCACTGCTTATGTTGTTTTGGGTTTGCCGGTGAAGTTCCCTGTATTTTATTGTGCCGGTTTTATGTATCGTCGGGGAACGATTGGTATGGCAATTGCAATGGCAGGGATTGTGTTGGCGTTTACACTAATTGCCGGTACAAAGAAAATAAATCGCATGGATATTTTTAGTGAGTAAAACAATAGAAAAAAGGCTTAACAACGAGCGGAAATGAGGTAGACGATGGACTATATCAGATTAAAAGATGTATATAAAACAATGAAAGGAACGCAGGTATTAAAAGGCGTAAATCTTACGGTAGAGCAGGGGGATATCGTAGGTATAAGGGGAATTAATGGTTCCGGAAAAACAATGGTTTTACGAGCAATAGCGGGGCTTATTCGTGTGGATGGCAGTGTGGAGATTGGTGGCAAGAAAATGGAACCGGGAGAGTGCCCCAAAGATATAGGAGTCCTTGTCGAAATGCCGGGATTTTTGCCGGAATTTACAGGAAAGAAAAACCTGCAGTTATTGGGAATGCTGCAAGAGGGAGTAACAGAAGAAGATATTGAGGAAGCGATGAATGCGGTTGGGTTAGATCCGAAAGATCGAAGACATTATAAAAAGTATTCGCTGGGAATGAAAGAACGGCTCGGTATTGCACAGGCAATTTTGAAAAAGCCGAAGTTGATTTTATTGGACGAACCAACGAATGGAATCGACAGTGATGGTATACAAATATTGGAAGAATTGTTGTGGCGTCTAAAAGAAGCGGGAAGCACCATTGTCGTAACAAGCCATGATCGCGACTTCTTGGATGCGGTGACTTCGCAGTGTTACGAAATGAAAGAGGGAAGCTTAAGGTGAGAATGTGTATAACGAGTGGAGAATGTTTCATAAAATTATGGAATGAAAGAAAGGGAACCTAGGATGAATGTATTAATTTCTGAAAAAAGCAAACAACGATTTAAATTTGGGGCAATAGTTATGATATTTCTTGCCCTAATCGTCCTTTTTGTCGTGCGGTATCAGATAGTAAATGGAAAAGTCTTACATCATGTGAAACATGAGGTGATACCATATGGTGAGAATTATGAGATGGCAGACATTACCTACAACATACAGAAATCACCAGTTTGGAGAAAAATATATGATGAAGATTATCGGATGAAAATATACAAATACGAGACGAAGGTTACAATTGTGAATCACAGTGACAAGACAGTATCCATCTATGATATCGTACCCAATTACTGCCTGCTGTCTGGAGGGAGTATTTGGTACGGTAATGTCCAAACAACGGAAAAAGATTCTATAGATAGTGGGGATAAAGTAACCTTGAATTTGTTTTTTGATGTCATACCGGAGGAGGGTATGCAGGCATCTATTTACGAAACGGCAGCGCTGTATTATGTTATGAGGGAGAAAGGCAGGACATATAAAATAGAATATCGGTGAGTTAAATTGCAAAAACAATATATAAATATTATACAAATTGGAATATTGACGATAAATATAATTCATTGTAGCTTTTAATGGAATTATGATAATAAGGAGAAGGATTTGTATGGCATATAGAAATAACCTGCTTACAGGCATAACAGAATTATTGGTACTATCTATATTAAATAAAATGGATAGTTATATTTATGAGATCGTAAAATTAATCGCTAACGATTCTGATAATAGGCTGACGCTATCTAGTAATACGGTTTATGCATCCGCATACAAATTAGAACAAGCGCAAATGATCAGTGAATATTCTAAACTTGTCGGGAAAAAAAGAACACGTATATATTATCATATTGAACCCAAAGGGCGGGAACACCTTAAAGAATTACAAACAAGTTATACGAACATGACAATGGGTGTTCAACGAATATTTGATAAATTAGGGGGGAGTGAAGCAAATGAATAAGATAAGCAGAAAATACATATCAGAAATCAAAACGTTTTTCCGATAATGGGAAATGCGAACTAAAATATATTTTTAAATTCTCAATTGCTGTTGAGGAATATTGCGATGAGGAAAATATTATCAAAACACTAGATAAAATGGGAATAGTGGCATGTTAGCTGATATTTCCATTGTTTATTTTTCACTAAAATTCAATAGTCGAATATACAAAGTGCACCAGACCAGCAAGATTTTTAACTTGAAAAATTGTTTAGGTTGATGAATTTACCCACCAAAATTTGATGCTTTTGTCTATAGCTATTCTAAAAGCTGTGTTATATAATGCAACATACGAAAGGAAAAAATGTATATGGGCAAGGGAGGAATGGCTATGGTGAAAACATACGAAGAATTGGAACTCAAAGACGACTTTATGTTTAGTGTGATCATGCGTGATCCCAGATATGTAAAACCGTTTTTGGAAACAATCCTTAGGATTAAGATTGCAAAAATCGAATATCCAGAGGTGCAGAAAAACATTGACATAGCAGCGGGTGCCAAAGGTATCCGTCTTGATGTATATGTCGAGGATGAAAAACATACGGTCTTTAACCTGGAAATGCAGACAACCACTGCGAGAAACCTGCCCAAACGGATGCGATATTATCAAGGAATGATAGACCTGAATATTTTGGAAAAAGGTGATGATTATAATCACTTGAAGAAAAGCTATGTCATCTTTATTTGTACTTTTGATCCGTTTGGTTTGGGGCGGCATATTTATACTTTTGAGAACCGTTGTAGCGAAGATACCACATTGACATTAAACGACGGCACCGTTAAGATAATCTTAAATACAAAAGGGACTTTGGATGATGTGAGTCCTGAAATGAAACGATTGTTGGATTATGTTGATGGAAAAGGCGTATCGGATACCTTCACAAGAGATTTGGAAGAGGCGGTACAGTCCGCCCGTCAAAATGAAAAATGGAGGTTAGATTATATGACATTACAGCAGGAATATAGAGAACGCTTCCGGGAAGGAAAGATTGAAGGAAAAATTGAGGGCAAAGTTGAGATTTTATATGAGGAACTTCATATGACTGTAGCAGAGATTGCAGAGAAATTAGTCATTTCAGAAGAAGAGGTGCAAAAGATTGTAGATGCTTTGGAAAATGCCTAAGTGTATTTACAACAATGATCTGTTCCGGGTTCTTAGCTTTGTGGAACACAATCAAAAGCTAATGTATATCTGCGAAGTATCCATGCTGGTATATGGTGACTCCAAGTATTTTGAAAATAACACATTGGAGTCATTGTGTGCTCTTTTACAGAAATATAATACTGTACCAATTTTCGGACAGACATTCTCAGATGGAGAATATATATTCTCAGATGAGATTTTGAAAAAATATTATGTGTATAAGGAACCCCAGAAAATATCTATTCGTGGCAAGGCACTGATACGAATGTGTGGGAAAGATATCGACATCAGTGGATTTGATGAGGGAATCGAATTTACAGTTTCTGAATTATCTAAGATAGAATGCGTGCAGCTTCTTGTTCCGATATTTATGACGATTGAGAATAGAACATCGTATCTCCGGTATAAGAAAGAGAATACAGTGACATTCTATCTGGGAGGATATGCGAATCGCGATCAAAGAGATTTCATCAAGAAGATATACGAAGACAATCCAGGTGTTACATACTTGCATTTTGGGGATATTGATGCAGGGGGCTTTTGGATACATCATCATTTGTGTCAGGTGACCGGTGTGCCATTTGGAATGTTCCATATGTCCTTTCAGGAACTGAAGAATTCGGAGTATCGTAAATGTCTACATCCGCTTACAGAAGGAGATATCACAAGGATGCAGGAGCTGGCAGTTATGCCGGAATACCGGGATGTAATAAAATACATGCTGGAACATAGAGTGAAGCTGGAGCAGGAAATTATAAGCTTGAAATTAATGGAACGGGTATTTGGGAATCGCTCAAAATTTTATGAAAATCACTGAAAACATAAGTTATCATGTTGCTGCAGGAAAGATTAGCAAAGAACTTCTTCACAAAATTATGACAGCGATTATGGATGGAACTTATGAAAAAGATAAATCGTGGTGAGATATCTAAGATTTTCGGAGAGTTGTTCTTTGCTGTTGATCCAGGATACAGAGGTGTGGCAGGAGAGGTTCCCACCCAGTATGCAAACCTTCGTGCAGATGAGCGCCTTGAGATGCTCGCTAACTTGAACAACGAAGAGAAAGAGGCTGAGGCAATTGCCAGAATGTCAGCTTTGAATGTGGAAATTGCAGCAACAGAAGGTCTGGATGAAAACTATCAGATTGGTGCATCCTATTTCTTGAAGCTGAAGAATATTGACTTTGACCGGTTATGGTCAGATTACCTACATCCGTTGTTACAGGAATACATAAATGGTATGGAATTAATCCGTCATACGGTGGAGTCTATCAAACATAAGCCATACGGACATAAACTGCTTGCACAGGCTAAGGATGAGGTCAAGGCTGTTGTAGCGGCCACTCCTAACTACGATATGTGTAACCGACAGAAGATTATCGATGCAAATAAGACCAATACCATTAGACACGCATATTACCGAGAATATCGTGAACTGCAGAATTTGTGTCTGCTTATTTTACAGCATCAGAAACATCAGATTGGAATGGGAAGCAAGAAGGTATATGGATTGCTCTTTGATGGCGCATGGCTCTGGGAAGAGTATATGAATTCGATTGTGGACGAGATTTTCTATCATCCGATGAACAAAGCTACAAAAGGTTCTCAGCGTTTGTTTGACCATAATCGCGGACTTATCTACCCAGACTTCATCAGCAGAGACTCAGAGGCACGAGTGATTGCAGATGCGAAGTACAAACCGATTGATAATATTGGAAACAAGGACTATCTGCAAGTATTGGCATATATGTTCCGATTTGATGCCAAGAAGGGATTTTATTTTTATCCTGAAATGGGAGAGGAAGAAGATGCTGTTATGTGGCTCAACCGTGGTTCGACTTATGAGAAGAATGTAGAGGCACGAGAGGATATTTGCCTCATCAAGCACGGATTTCAGATTCCGACCGGGATAGATGTATATAGTGCTTTCACAGAGCAGATGCGATGTAATGAAATTAAATTCCTGGATGGAATTTTAATATCCATGAAATAGGGAAAATATAGACTTAACATCACGAATTCTTACCAATGGAGGAAATGAATCGTCATCCGCATTGCTCTTGGTTATACCGTTGGTTCTAAGAGCAATGATAAAACACAAAAATGACCGCCCCTGTCTGATAAACTAAGCGGTCATTTTTGATCTAGATATCAGGCTAACCGTCTATCGGTAGCACCTTCTTTATTAGTATACTAACATCTAACCGCTCATATGTCAAACATATATTCTGTTTTAGCGGTTCTGCAAATCCCAGTTTGTATAATTAAGAAGTATGGTGTTAGAATATAAATGGTACAAGTCAAAGTGAGAGCTTTTCATTCCGTCGATTAGTGATACAATAAAAGTATCGTACTGAAGGAGGAATTTATCATGGCAAAACATTTTGACAAACAGTTTAAACTGGATGCCGTCCAGTACTATCATGATCACCGTGAACTGGGATTGGTCGGCTGTGCATCAAATCTAGGCATCAGCCAGCAGTCTCTGTCCAGATGGCAGAAGGAGCTTCATAGTCATTGCGATTACATGTCACCCGATGATTTTGAAAGGTTGTATCAACAGGAAACTTCGGAATTGCTGGCAGGTTAGAATGAGAAAAACTCATTTTAACTTGTACTAAATCTTGACATAGGACCAATAGAAGAAATTTTTATATTTGAGTAAGACGTATACTCTCAGCGGAGGACACACCATGTTATATCAAAGAGAATTTCAAAATAATGAGGAACCTGCCAAGCATCATATCAGTTGTTTTGGCTACGAGACGGAGGCGGACCGTCAATATCCCACCCATTGTCACGCGTATTGTGAGATGTCTTACCTGGTCTCTGGGGAGCGCTATCAGATTATCAATGGGCAGAGATACAAGGTGGAGCCTGGTAGCTTCTTTTTGTTTTCTCCACTTTGTATGCACGGTTATCACAACATTACGGAGTGCCAGGATCTGGTGATTCAGTTTTCCAGCGATTTTCTGTATCAGGTTAGTTCCAGTCTTCAGAAGGATCAGGTGTTGGAGATCAGCCCGGATGCAGAACCTTTTCTGATGTTGGATGGAGAACACCGGAAATCTCTGGACGACTTGTACCAAAAACGATTTTACAATCGAATTTGTAATAAGAAGGGCAATCTGGCGGAGGAGTGGCAGATGGACGCTGTTATATTGCAGTTTTTGGCAAAGTTGTTGGAGAACGGCAGTATCCAGCTGCATCAGGGCTACGGAGGCAAAGAGGAGATTCAGCAGATTAGTGATGTGATCCATTATCTCATGGCGAATCCTGCGGAAAGATTGGACATGCACGAGGCATCCCGGAGATGCGGTCTGAGCTACTATGCGTTCAGTCGTTTTTTTCACGAGATGACTGGTATGGGATATGCGGAGTATGGCAATCTGATTCGCATACGACACACGGAGGAGCTGTTGATCTACAGCGATATGTCAGTGGAGGAGATTTCGCGGGCTGTGGGGATGAGTTCTGCAAATTATTACACTCGTTTATTTAAAAAAGTAAATGGCATGTCACCCACAAAATATCGAAGTGTTTACGGGAAAAGACAATATTAATCCACAAGGAAGTTGCTGGAAATTAGCACAAAGTTGCGGTGCTATTGACATCCTTTTTTTCGCCATGTTACTATGAAATCAACATATCGATTTCATGTGAAGGAGGATGCCTATGAGACGTGTATTACCTATTGTATTAAGCCTTAGTCTGGTAGTGTCTGGACTGGGCTTTGTGCCAACAGCAAAGATGGTTCCCGATGCCTCGGCAGCGGTTGCCGGTAAGCTGTCGGATGCTTCTCAGGGAGAGATTCTGGAGAGTCTTGATGAGGGGAATATTATTGATGAGGTTAGCGGAAATGCTTGGAAATCGGAAGCCAATGCCAATCCGATCTCGCCATCTATCTTTTGTGCGGATCCAACTAGTGTAGAGTACAACGGAAGACTTTACGTGTATGGAACCAACGATCATCAGCAGTACCAGGAGGATACGGAAAATGATTACGATCAGATTCGTTCACTGGTGGTATTTTCTACCGATGATATGGTCAACTGGATTTATCATGGAAGAATCGAAGTGGGGGAGATTGCACCATGGATTGCCAATTCCTGGGCGCCATCCATCACTTCCCGTGTTGAGGAGGATGGTCTGACTCATTTTTATCTGTATTTTGCAAATAGTGGACAGGGTGTAGGTGTTATCACATCCACAGATCCAGTGGAGGGTTGGAGTGATCCTTTGGGAAAGCCGCTTGTATATCAAAATATGCCGGGACTGAAGAATTGTCCTGCACCGTTTGACCCAGGCGTTGTCATCGATGACAATGGCGTAGGCTGGCTGGCTTTTGGTGGCGGTACTACCAACGAAAGTCCTATTCATAGCAAGGTGCCAAAGGTGGTAAGACTGGGCAAGGATATGTTGTCCTTTGACAGTGAGTTTGTGTCTATCGACGCACCATATTTCTGCGAGGCCAGTGAGCTGAATTATATCGACGGAACATTTTACTATACCTACTGTAATGACTGGCAGGATAGAGGCAAGGAGTGGGACTATGATGGTATTGCAAAGCCGCCTAAATGTTCTATGGCATATATGACCACCAAGACTCCTTTGGATGCAGACAGTTGGAAGTATCAGGGGGCATATTTCTATAATTCTGGCGAGAACAGCACCGGTAATTCCGGTATGACATGGGGCAATAATCATACTCATTTTGCCAAGTATCAGGGTGTAAATTACATCATCCATCACACAATGATGCTGGAAGATGATGCACATATCAGCGGTGGTTTCCGAAGTCTGATGGTGGATTATCTGCCAATGGATCCTGCAAACTTAAGTATTCCAATTACTGCGGCAAGCCGAAAGGGTGTGAAGCAGATCAAGGCGGTAGATGCTTATACAGAGCAGAGAGGTAGCCTGATGTTGACTTCGGCAGATGTATTTTACGACAAGGTTGTGAACCCAGCTGCCAAGAGTATGGCTCCTGGTGCTTGGACCATGGTTAAATGTGCAGACTTTGCCTACGGCGCAGATCAGTTTGTGGCAAACGTGAAGGGTAAGGGCCGCATGGAGGTTCGCTTGGATAACGTGCAAAGTGAGCCAGTGGCATACATTGAGTTTGATAATAGTGATTTTGCCAAGGTTGCCAGCAAGGCAGTGAAGAAGTTTGATGGAAGAAATCATAATGTATTCTTCGTGTTTAGCGGAGCAGATATCGAGTTCGACAGCTGGTATTTTACCAAGTCCGAGAAGGTGGCAAGACCTGCCGAGGATATGAGCGTGACTGATGTTACCGCCACAGATGTGACCATTCAGGGGCAGACAGCGAACGGTGCCATGAATTCCACACTGGAAGTGGTGAGATCAGGTGACTATGTGATGAAGACTGCACCTATTGCTGAGAAAGATGAAGTCTTAAATCTTGGTTTTGTCAATTACGATAAAAATGCAACATATGATATCTATGTGAAGAGTCTCACATTACACACAGCAGACGGAGATGTGGAGATTCCTGTTGGTCAGAAGTTAAATCCTAAGAGCCAAGGTGGAAATGGTCTGGCCAATGGATGGGGCGGAGCTGCCATCGGAAGCTGCGTATATGGTACCGAAGAGTGTGGTCTGTTTGCGGAGACCACTTCCGTGAATTGGATTAACTATCGATTTGCGTTAAAGATTAATGGAGAGGAAGTTCCATATACTTCCATCGACTACAATGTCACCATCAATGTAGCTCAGTCGGAAAAGCCAACTCCGAGTCCTACTGAAGTGCCAACTCCGAGTCCTACTAAAGTGCCAACTCCGAGTCCTACTAAAGTGCCAACTGCTCCAGCTCAGCCAGCCTTTGACCGAAAAAAACCAGCGATCACCAAACTCAAGGAGGCCTTTAAGCTGAAAAAACCAGCGATCACCAAACTCACCAAGCGCAAGAAGTCCTTTAAGATCAGATGGGCAAAGGTGAAGAATGCATCCGGCTATAAGCTGCAGTATTCCACATCATCAAAGTTTACTAAGAAGACCACAAAGACAGTTAAAGTCAAAGGTAACACCAAATTTGCCAAGACGGTTAAGAAGCTGAAGGCCAAGAAGAAGTACTATGTACGTGTTCGCGCATACAAGCGTGTTCGCGCATACAAGGATGGTAAGGCTGTCACAGTGTACACTAAGTGGTCTAAGGCCAAGGCAGTAAAAACCAAGTGATGATGAAAGCATGTTATCATTAGCCCTGGAAATAAGCCTGTCTTTGACAGTTGAAAGAAGGCAAAAACCTCGCAGACGGCGTAATTACGCCGATTGCGAGGTTTCTTTTGTTGGAAAGTATGTGGTAATATTTACTTCTTTTTGGTCTGATTTAAAATTTTTCTCATGTTTTTTTGAGATGTTATCTGATAGTCTGTTCTGAAACCAAAAGCATCATGAAGAGCATCAGTGATATCAGTTCGTGTGTAGGTTGGAATATATCCTTCGCCAGGTGCAATCAGCATATCCATAGAGAGGATAGTATCAATCAACTCTTCGCAGGTGTACTTCTCATTAAGTTTTTGTTCCAGAATTCTGTAAATAACAAGAGCAGTAAAACAGGTAGTGAAGGATAATACCGACAGGATCGAAGCGGAACGTACATTTAGATTAAACAAACGTTGTTACGGCATGAGCTGTATTACCACCAAGCTGGAGAAAACCCAGCTCACATCCATCGCATTATCCGTATTTGTCACGAATCTGTTTAAGATGCAGAGACGAATACTTTTTTCTTTTTTACATCTGTACCGGATTTTGGCCAGATATAGGGTCGTAAATCTGTGTCTTTCTGTTTGATCATCAGACACTGGTTATCGACACCAAAAAAGAGAGACTTTCGACAAGTCTCTCTTTTTTGGTGTACTTTTATGCATTTCTTTTAGGTTTATTTTGCCACGGTTTTTCGCTATAGTAGCATTATAAAAAAAGGGAAAGGATCGACTACGTATGAGACCAATGAAAGTACGGGGAAAGGGGAGAATTGCCTGTGTATTCTGGGCACTGGGAACAGCGCTGGTTCTAGGAGGCTGCCAGAGAGGTGCGGATGCCAAGCCGCTCAAACTGACATTTTCACAGGAGAGCGGATGCTATGAGAATCCGTTTGAGCTGGAACTTTCGACGGAGAAAGGGGACATCTATTATACGCTGGATGGCTCCGATCCGCGTGATAGTGATACCAGGATCGCCTATAAGGATGCAATATCCGTGACGGATCGGAGTGGAGATGCAAATGTGCTCTCGGCGATCGATCCGGCACAGTATGATGCCGTCAATGTGGAATGGGACAGTGAGAAACAGGATTTTGTGAGCACCATCGGAAATCCGAAGGATGACGAGGTGGACAAGATGACGGTGGTACGCGCGGTGGCGCAGTTCTCCGGGCGGAGCTCCGATGTGGTGACCCAGAGTTATTTTGTCGGGGACATGACGGAGCATGTGCAAGGAATTGAGCAGAGCTGCGATGCGTCCGGCCAGGACCTGGCGATTATGTCTATCACAGTCAATTCCTCAGATATGTTTGACTCCAAAACCGGAATTTATGTTAAGGGTGACATTTATCAGAAGGCATTGGAGGATTTGATCCGGGACGCGGAGGATTCGTGTCCGGACGTGGAGACGGGACGCAGGCTGGACGGCAATTACACACAGCGAGGAAAGGACTGGGAGCGGGCCGCCCATGTGGATTATTTTGAGAGTGATGGCAAGACGACGGTCTGCCGGTTGCAGCAGGATTGTGGTATCCGGATTCAGGGCAATTATTCGCGCTCAGATCTGCAGAAGGGTCTGCGGCTGTGTGGCGGAAAGAAGTATGGCAAGAAGAATTTCTCCTATCCGTTTTTTGGCGATAAGGATGTGGATGACCGGGGAGAGGTGATTTCCAGTTTCCGCAAGCTGATCCTACGCAATGGCGGAAATTGCGCGTTTACGACCAAATTCAATGATACCTACTGGCAGAAGCAGCTGGCGGATCTGAAGGTGGAGACCCAGGCATCCAGGCCATGCGTGGTCTATCTGAATGGGGAATATTGGGGACTGTATATTCTGCAGGAAGATTATCAGGCCAAGTATTTTGAGAAGACACATGGAGTGGCCAAGGAAAATGTCGTGACATATAAGGGGGATGCAGAGGCACTTTCCCTGGGATACAAGCTGGATGAAGGAAAACTGCCGGATGGGGAGGATAATGAGTCCTACTATCTGCAGGATGTGTTGGATTTCTTCGCCAGCCATGACAATCTCCGCAATGAGCAGGATTACGAAGCATTTGCCAAACTGGTCGATCCGGAGTCTGTCAGGGACTATTTTGCGGCCAATGTCTGGCTGAACAATAAATGGGACTGGCCGGGAAAGAACTGGACGATTTGGAAGACCACGAAGGTGGATCCGGACAATCCGTATGCTGACGGGCGATGGAGACTTTGTTTCTATGATCTGGATTTCGGAGGGGTCAGCGGTGTGGAGGACATTGGAACCAATACCATGGCTGAGGACAACTATAAGAAATATGGGCTTCTCGACAAGAAGACGGCCAATCCGCTGGTCAAAATGTTTGTCTATCTGATGAGCAATGATTCGTTTCGGCGGGATTTTGAAGATAAGTTGCTGTCGCTCAGTGAAAATGAACTGGAAAAAGAACATGCACTGGCAGAGTGCAAGAAGATCAGGGAGATCTATGAGCCGTTGTACCCGCAGTTCTTTACCAGATATTTTGGGACGGAGCAGGCAGAATATAAGACGGAAGATGCCATTGGGGGAGGTTATGCAAGCTATCAGTGCCTTGTCGATTTCCTCGGAGGCCGGGCGGATACGATCCCGGGGATCGTCAATTGGATTGAGAAAACGGAAAAAAGATTGGAGTGAGTAGATACGAATGAGTCAGGAAACGTTTGCAAGGGTGGAGAAAAAGTATGTGATCAGCCGGGAGCAGTATGAGTGGATTCGGCAGTTCCTTGCAGAGTATACGGTGGAGGATGAGTATGGACAGAGTACGATCCGCAATGTCTATTATGATACGCCTGGGGAGGAGATGATCCGTCATTCCATCCAGAAGCCGGAGTTTAAGGAGAAAGTGCGCGTCCGGGGATATGGGAAAATCGGACGAAACGATAACGTGTTTGTGGAACTGAAGCGCAAATACCAGGGCATCGTCTATAAGAGAAGGGTGAGCATGCCACTTTCGGAGGCAGAGAAATTTCTGGCGCGGCGCAGGAGTTGGAACTCAGCTGAAGGAAAAGATGTTTGTTGCCAGGGAGAGAAAGGAAGCCAGAGCGAGATGGTGAGGAAGGTTTTCCTGCCGCAGAAGGAACGCCCAAATCAGGAAGAGGGAGACTTTGTGCATCGTCAGATCCTGCGGGAACTGGAATACACCAGAGATCGATATGACTTGCGGCCGAACATGTATATCGCATACGACCGCGTAGCCCTGTACGGAAAAGAGGACAGGTCCCTGCGTCTGACATTCGATCAGAGGATCCGCAACCGCAGGCGGGGACTGACGCTTGACGGGGAGGAACCGGAGAATTTGTACTTTGAACAGGGTGAGGTTGTCATGGAGATCAAATGTGGCAGTGCATATCCGCTGTGGCTTTGCAGGATGCTTGGGGGACAGAAAATCTATCCCACATCCTTTTCCAAATACGGAGCATTTTATAAGAAAGAGAGGAATCAACAATATGATGGCAAGTGTGATTAATGGGGCAGGGAGTGTGTCTGTGCAGGCGGCGCTGTTGTGTACATGTGTGTCCCTGGTACTGGGGTTGGTGATCGCGGCAGTGTACATGCTGCAGGGGGAGTATACGAAGAATTTTGTGGTGACGCTGCTGTTGCTGCCGGCGCTGGTGCAGGCGGTGATCATGCTGGTCAATGGAAATCTGGGAACCGGTGTGGCGATCATGGGTGCATTCAGTCTGGTGCGTTTCCGGTCTGTTCCGGGTACATCCCGTGAGATCAGCGGCGTATTCTATGCGATCGTGGTAGGACTTGCGACCGGTATGGGCTATCTGGCTTATGCGGCGATGATCACTGTGATCGTGGGAGCTGTGATGCTGGTTTCCTACAAGGTGGTCGGACATGCCGGCGTGCAGCAGCATCTCCTGCGGATCGTGATCTCGGAGGATCTTGATTATGAGGGAGTCTTTGAAGATATTCTGCAGAAATACACAAAAACTGCCCGTCTGATTCAGGTAAAAACCATCAACATGGGCAGTATGTATGAACTTCGTTATGAAATTGCACTGGCAAAGGATGCGCTTGTTAAGGAGATGATCGATGACATCCGCACCCGCAATGCCAATCTTACGGTGAGCTGCAGCAGAGTGCTGACCAGCCGAGAGGAATTATAATATGGCATCATATGCCAAAGAACTTTTTTTTTTAGCAAATCTGTTTTAATAGCGTTGACAACTGTGTAAAATGGAACGCTACATTGAATGCTGTGCAAAAGTCACCTCGAAAATCGTTCCCCCAGTCTTGCCTGATTTGATACAAATACTGCCATCATGTACTCTAACGATTTCACGGACAAAAGCAAGACCTAGCCCTACGCCACCCAGCTCCCGGCTTCTGGCTTTATCCACACGGAAGAATGGCTCGAACACTCTCTCCCTAAGCTTCTTTGGTATTCCTCTTCCCGTATCTTCTACAGACAGATAAACATGCTTGTTTCTCTGATATGCGGTTACTGTAACCTGTCCGAGCGGATGATTATATTTGATGGCATTCTCAACCAGATTGTATACAAGCCTGTAAATAAGGATATCACTGCCTGTCATAGTGGCATCCTCACATTTTCCAATCAGCTTTATATTCTTTTCCACGGCAAGAGGCTCAAGGTCTGCCAAAACCTCTTCAACAATAGCATCCAATATAATTTTATCATTCCTTCCCACCGTCTGAAGCTCACTCATGTCAAGAAGAGTCTTTACCATCCTGTTTAATTTATCATTTTGTTCCGTAACCATTTTTATGGTCTGCAAAGTGTCTGCATCATTTCCCGGGTGAGAGGCAGAATTATATAAATCAAGCTGTACCTGCATTAACGCTAATGGAGTACGCAGCTCATGTGCTGCATTTGCAGTAAACTGTCTCTGTATCTCAAATGCTTCCGACAGACGCTCAAGCATCTTATTATAAGAAATACTCAGCTGGTTCAGTTCCTTAACATTGTTTTCCTCTATTCTTGAATCAGACAGATTCTGAGCCTGTACCTCTTCAATTTTATCTGAAAACTCCCTGATTGATCTGAGTGCATGCCCGCTTATAAAATAAGTGACGACACCTCCCAAAAGCGCCAGCAAAACCGTGATTATCAAACTGTTTCTTTTATAGTCGGCCTTATTATTGTACACCTGAACCGAAAATTTATCCGCAAACTCATCCCACTTATCGTCCGGTATGCTGATATATATTTCATCTGATTTGTTTCCTTTTTCATCCCCCTGTGACTCTACCGCATCCTGCAGAGAATCGATGTAATGCACACCATTTTTATAGACAAACATAGTCAGGCAGCCACATATAATAGCAATACACAATGTAGTAATGCACGTAAGTCTCCACTGTAGCGACATTCTTTTCATCTGTCAGACTCCTCCCGTATTTTATAGCCTTCACCTACCTTGTTCTGAATGGGATCATATCCAGCTTCGCCTTAAGCTTTTTTCTAAGTGAAGACATATGTACCCTGATTGCTCCGCTAAAGCTGTCTGCCGTGGCATCCCATACATGCTCTATCAGCTCCTCCTGACTCACCGGTCTGCCTAGATTGATAAGTAAATATTCCAAAATACCATTCTCTTTTCTTGTCAGTGAAACCGGCTCTTCCTTTGCATATGCCTCGCGTTTAATCGTATCAAACTTGATATCTCCGCATTTAAGACATATATCATTCTGTACAAATTTCCTTCTTGTCAGGCTTCTGATACGTGCCTCAAGCTCCTGCAGATGGAATGGTTTTTCCATGTAATCATTTGCTCCTGCATCCAGTCCCTCTACCTTATCAGCAATCTGACCTCTTGCAGATAATATCAAAACCTTAGTTTCATCATTGTATTTTCTAAGCTCCTTAAGAAGCTCCATGCCATCCATCCCCGGCAGATTCAAATCCAAAACTATCAGATCATAATTCTCCGACAGTATACATTCAAGAGCCTCTTTCCCATCATAACAGGTATCCACCTCATAACCGGCAGCATACAGACTCTTTGCAACCATATCACATATTTGTTTCTCATCCTCAACAATTAATAATCTCAAAATGTTCTCCTGTTTCTTAACAATAATTTTACATCCTATATTGTATAATACCAAAGTCAGCTGGTCAATAATACAACAAAAAGGAGCAACATTATGTTGAAATACCAAAAAACATGTCAAATCATTTTGCTTATCCTTGGTGTATCCATGATAAGCTATGGTGCAGTCAGAGGTGAGGCGGCTACAGTGCTTGGTAAAGCAATAAAACTATGTCTGGAGTGTGTCGGAATTGGATAAGGAAAAGAAATTACTATCAAGAAAACTGGCAAAAATACGTGGCTGGATACAGGCCGCAGCAACGCTGCTGACCAATATTCATATTCCAAATTTATTTAAGGGTAAAATATATCAGGGCAATGCAAAAACAGTATGCGTACCCGGATTAAACTGCTACTCCTGCCCTGCCGCGACAGGAGCCTGTCCAATAGGGGCATTTCAGGCAGTTGTCGGATCATCAAAATTTAAGTTTTCATACTACATAACCGGATTTTTTATTTTACTCGGTGTAACTCTCGGCAGATTTATATGTGGTTTTTTGTGCCCATTTGGATGGTTTCAGGATTTACTGCATAAAATCCCCGGAAAGAAATTATCCACAGCCAAACTAAAGCCTCTTAGGTACCTAAAATATGTCATTCTTATTGTTTTCGTTATACTTCTTCCGATGCTTGTAACGAACTCTATAGGAATGGGAGACCCGTTCTTCTGCAAATATATCTGTCCTCAGGGTGTTTTAGAGGGTGCTATACCGTTATCTATTGGAAATGCTGCTATCCGTTCTGCGCTGGGAAAGCTTTTTTCTTTCAAGTGTATGATTTTAATTGCAGTGATTGTACTAAGTATCTTATTTTACAGGCCTTTCTGTAAATGGATTTGTCCGCTTGGAGCAATCTACTCATTATTTAATAAGGTCAGCCTGCTCAAAATCACCGTTGATAGCAGCAAATGTGTTGGATGCGGTCAATGCTCAAAGGCATGTAAGATGGATGTGGATGTGTGTAAGACACCGGATCACCTCGAGTGCATACGCTGCGGTGCCTGCATAAAGGCCTGTCCGAAGGACGCCATCTGCTACCGGTTTATGGGAAAATCATGTCAAAAAAATGACAACAGATAGCTATTAAACATTTTACTATTATTTAAAGGAGACATTACTCATGAAAAACAAATTATTATTTATTTCTATTTTTACACTCTGCATAGCATTATCACTTACAGCATGTGGCGTAAAGCAAGATTCCACAACAGATTCTAAGAACACTCAGACTGGAGCCGGCTCAGAAGCATCCGGCAAATCAAATTCCAGGCGGGATGATTTATATCAGCAGGAAAATCAGATTTTTGCAGATCATGCTGATGTGTGGAACAAGGCATTTGGCATGATGAACAAAAGTGACGCCGATCCAAACGGAAATTATGCTGATTATCTTGCCGGTACCGTAGAATCAAACAAGAATTCATTCACAGACGATGAGCTTAAAACACTTAATGAGGATATTGAAACTATACGAAAAATCGAGAAACAGATAGCAGAGATTGAAAACAAAAATACATCATCAGACGATAACAAGAAGGACAGCTCTAAAGCCTCATCTGTATTCAGTGATTTTTCCGGTGAGGATTTTGATGGCAATAAGGTTGATGACAGCCTGTTTTCCGGTAATGCAGTAACAGTCGTCAATTTCTGGTTTACCGGCTGCAAACCATGTGTCGCTGAATTATCCAGCTTAACGAATTAAATGATGCTATCAAATCAAAGGGCGGAGAAGTTGTTGGCATCAACACTGAGACCTTCGATGGCAATAAAACAGCTATCAAAGAGGCTGCCGCTGTTCTTAAAAGCCAGGGTGTCAAATATCGTAATCTGTCAATTGACTCCTCTAGTGCTGCCGGTAAATATGCCTCAGAAATCATGGCCTTTCCAACAACTATACTTGTTGACAGAAATGGCAATATTGTAGGCAAACCAATGCTCGGCGGAATTGATAACAAGGACAACTATAATGCCCTTATGAAGCAGATTCAGTCTGTAATTGATGCAGACAGCACAAATAAATAGAGGTCTACATATAAAAAGCTCCTGTGCATTGCACAGAGAGCTTTTTTTGAACATTACTATAATGTCAAGGAATCTTCTGCATCTACCCACATCTGTAAATTCCCATCAAGATACAGTCTCGCATATTCTAGTGGTTCATCAAGGGATGCTGTGTCTATGCGAATTTATAATCGGCTTTTACATTGCAATGTTATTATTGAACTTAAGAATGATAGGCGATGATAGAAGTGAATTAAACCTGTTTATGCAGCATAGACCTAATATGAATGCCTTACAAAAATTCATTAGCAAATCATAAAATTCTTGCATATTTTATGCAGAAGTAGTATCTTATATATAACAATTACGGTGGATGTCTTCGGATTACACCTGGAAGAACCTGATGCGTCGGGTTCTTTTTTTTTTGTAAAATTTAGTGTAGCATTCTAAATAGTACGACTTTGAGGTGTTACTACCAAGCAACAAGTCGCTCAGAAATGAGGATTAGTATGAAACAAATATTAAAATGTTTTATGTTTTTTATTATAATAAATATTTTAAGTGGCTGTTCGTTTAAAGGTTTAAGTGAAATGATGTTAGAGGAGGAAAATCAGGATTTACCTTCTTCCATTGGGACAATCTCATCAGATTTTTCATTTGCTGTATTAGGAACAGGGGAGATTGCTTTTCTTACTATAGATTCAAAAGAAGTTGTATTTTTGGATGAAAAACAGAAAAACAGACGCTCTGTTGAATTATCTGAGAATCGTCAATCTTTAGAGATTACTGCAGGAAATGATTACTTTTATGTGTATTGTTCCAACGAAGATGAAACAGCTGGTTTTTTAAATGTTTTTGACAAGAAAGGAGAGTTAATAAAAGAAATATCATTACCGTTCAGTAGAGTTAGTGTCAGCAATGGAATTGTGTATGGATATTATGATGAAACAGCTGATTTTAATGGATGGGATTCTAATATCTCGAATAGTCATATTGAAGCAACCCATTATATTAGTGAGAGAAAATTTTTAGAAAAATTTCCTAACTGTATGGATGATTGGAATGAAATAAGCGGGGACGAAATAGCAAATGTTGGTGAACAACAATTTTATCGCTGTTCATCGGATTATTGTCATAATACAGACTATTATAGTGATCAAAAACCTTTGTCTGTTTTTGGTCAAATAGATTATGTGAGATATTGTGATGGGAAAATAGCTTCCGAGGAGTCGGATAAAGAAATCCGTTCCCGTTTGAATCAAATATATAGTATGATGAAAAAAAAGGAAGAGAATTTTCTGATTTATAGTTTTCAAACCAATGATAAAATATACGGCATTTGTAATGTATATAGTCAATATGGGGAACTATTAACTTTTTGCACGGATGATTTGGATTATAGTTTTTCTTTTTCTTATGATGAAAAAGAAGATAAATTATAT
>NZ_QUFB01000003.1 GCF_003478335.1 Clostridium sp. AM49-4BH | reverse complement strand
GACGAGCGCAAAGTCCCTTTCAAAAATGATGAATACCTTGCTTCCGGGACTTCGAGTTTCCGAAGGGCATGTAAATCAATCATCAGAGACAACAAAATTTAGAAATCACCAAAAACGAGAATGCGACAAGGCAAATACTATAGTTCTCGGATGGCAGAAATCACTCTTTGGTGACTGCAAAACGCAATATAATCATTGACATAATAAGCAATATGTGGTTCGGATAATAACTTCCGGTATGGGAAAAGTTTGGGTGATTTAATAAAAAACCGGAAAACGCCGGCTTTGGTCTTTATGGGGCAATTTGACGTATCGTGGCATATGATGGTATACTATATAAATTAGGGAAATGTTTCGTTTTGCCTAGAATGACAAGATCATTTGCGGCAAGAAAGGAGATATATGAAAAGAGGTTTCAAGCTGCGAGGTAGACTGCGGCTTCATCTTGGCTGGCCATTGTGGTTGAGCATTCTCTTATTGCCTATGGTGATGCAACTATATATTGCAGACCGTAAAGCAGGTATCATAGGAACGTGCTATTTTCTTGCATTCTTTTTATGTGCATTGATCATTCGCTACGGCGGTCACAAGAAGATGCGGCGAGATTTGATCCATTTTGCCAGCACGTATGGTCAGATGCAGATGCAGACGATGAAAGAACTCAGTGTTCCATTTGCGGTATTGAGCGAAGAGGGGCAACTGCTTTGGGGCAATGATGAGTTTGTACGCGTAGCAGTCAATAAAAAAGCAGCCAGACGCAATATTGCCAATGTATTTCCGGAGATTTCGGAGAATAGTCTTCCGGTGGACGGCGGCAGGAAAGTAATACACATACACGCTGGAGATAAATATTATCGGGCGGTACTTTCGTTAGTGTCAGATGATGGATTCAACGTGGATGATCAGATCATGCCAATGGATCAGCTGTTGGAAACAAAGCAGTTGATCGCAATGTTTCTGTATGATGAGACGGAAATGATCGAATTGGAAGAGCGGCGAGAGGAAGAGAATCTTATCGTAGGTCTTCTTTACATCGATAATTTTGATGAGATGTTAGACAGTATTGATGAAGTACGCCAGTCTCTGATGACGGCACTGATCGACCGTAAGATCAATAAAACAATGCAGGCGATCGATGCTATATGTAAAAAAATAGAAAAGGACAAATTCCTGTTTGTCTTTAAGCAGAAATATTTACAGGAATTGATGAATGATCGTTTTTCTGTTTTGGAAGAGATACGAAATATCAATATTGGAAATGAGCAGACAGCAACGATCTCGATCGGTATCGGTGTCGGTAAGGGAACATTTAACGAACGCTATGAATGGGCGCGTGCAGCTATTGATCTTGCGCTTGGACGTGGCGGTGATCAGGCGGTGATCAAAAACGGTGATCAGGAACAATTCTATGGGGGCAAACGTGTTCAGATCGAGCGCAATACCCGCGTTAAGGCTCGTGTCAAAGCGCATGCTTTGCGAGAGTTGATCGAAGGAAAAGAGCGTGTTGTCGTCATGGGGCATTCCATCGGAGACGCGGATTCGTTTGGAGCTTCGGTCGGCATTTACCGTATTGCTAAGGCATTAAACCGCAAGGCACATATTGTTGTTGATGAGGTGAATGCTTCGGTACGCCCGTTAAAAGAACGCTTTTATACAAACGATTATGATGACGATATGCTCGTAAGTGGCGAAGAGGCGGTCAGGCTTGTGGATGAGACTACGTTGTTAGTTATTGTCGATGTCAACAAGGGAGAACATACAGAGTGTCCGGAGCTTATTGAATTGGCGCAGTCTATTGTGGTGATTGATCATCACAGACAGGCCGGTGATGCGATTGCAAAAGCCGTATTGTTTTATATTGAACCATATGCATCGTCAGCGAGTGAAATGGTGGCAGAGATCTGTCAGTATATTGGCGGCGGATTGAAGCTGCGTGCAGCCGAGGCAGAAGCGTTGTATGCCGGTGTAATGATCGATACGAATTATTTCACGGACAAGACAGGTGTGCGCACGTTCGAGGCAATGGCCTATCTGAAACGGAATGGTGCTGATTCTGTGCGTATCCGCAAGATGTTTCGTGAGGATATCAATGAGTACAAAATACAAGCAGAGGCCATTCAGAATACGGAATTGTATCTGGACCACTATGCGATCACAGAAAGTGAGTCTCGTGGGGTGGAGACACCGACAGTGCTTGGTGCAAAGATTGCCAATTCCCTGTTGAATATCGAACAGGTAAAGGCATCATTTGTATTGACAAAATACAACGGCAAAGTGTATGTAAGCGCAAGGTCTATCGATGAGCTGAATGTGCAGCTAATGATGGAAAAACTCGGCGGCGGAGGTCATATTAATATGGCCGGTGCACAGATTCCGGGACTGGATGTGGAGAGTGCAAAAGCACAGATCCGTGCATTGATCGATGCAATGATCGCTAATGGAGATGCAGACTAGCCGCGATGATCGGCAATAGAAATCCGGCTTAGCTGCGAAAATTGGCAATGAGATGCGGACAGAGGCATATATAGTGGTGTTGACATTTTTGGCAAATAGACGGAAACGGGGGATAAAGACATGGAAGTAATTTTATTAGAAGATGTAAAATCATTGGGGAAAAAGGGTGAACTGGTTAAAGTTAATGAAGGATACGCAAGAAATTTCTTGTTGAAGAAAAATCTTGGTATAGAGGCTACCGCAAAGAATAAAAATGACCTGAAATTGCAGAAACAGCATGAGGCGAAGCTGGCAAAGGAAAAATTAGAGGCAGCGAAAGCATTTGCGGAGGAGATGAAAGAAAAATCGATCACCGTATCCATTAGGACCGGCTCCGGTGGAAGAAGCTTTGGGTCGGTATCGACCAAAGAATTGGCAGCTGCAGCTAAAGAGCAGCTTGGGTATGAATTGGACAAAAAGAAGATGGTGCTGCAGGATCCGATCAAAAGTCCGGGCATCTTTACACTTCCGATCAAATTGCATCCTAAGGTAACGGGCGAGTTAAAGGTAATCGTCAAAGAGGTATAATCGCACAAAAGGAGAAACGTAGATGGAAGAAGCAGTGATCAAACGGATTCCGCCGCATAATATTGAGGCGGAGAGAGCGGTGATCGGCTCGATGATCATGGACCGGGATGCCATTTTGGTATGTTCAGAGATGCTGACAGCAGAAGATTTCTATCAGGGACAATATGGCATACTTTTTGAGGCATTGCTCGATCTGTTTCGCGGTGGAATTGGTACAGATCTGATCACTCTGCAAAACAAGCTTCGTGAAAAAGAAGCTCCGCCGGAATTGTGCAGTGTCGAATATATTGGCAGTTTGCTAAATAGTGTGCCGATTTCTGCAAATGTGAAGTATTATGCCACAATTGTCAAAGAAAAAGCGATGCTTAGAAGGCTGATACAGACAGCTGAGAGGATTGCCAGTACTTGTTATATGGACAAAGAACCGTTAGAAGATATTTTGGATGCGACTGAAAAAAATATCTTTCAGGTGATGCAGCAGCGTACCGGCAGTGAGTTTGAACCGATTCGAGATGTTGTTTTGCGTACCTTAGATAGTATTGAGCAGGCGGCGAAACAGAAAGGGCATATTACCGGATTGGAGACCGGATTTCGGGATTTGGATTACAAGACAGCGGGTCTGCAAAAGTCCGATCTGATTTTGATCGCAGCACGTCCGGCTATGGGTAAGACGGCGTTTGTACTGAACCTGGCAGAATATATTGCATTGCATAGCGAGAGTACGATTGCGATGTTTAGCTTGGAAATGAGTAAGGAGCAGCTTGTGAAACGAATGCTTTCGATGAATTCTCATGTTGACTCCCAAAAGATAAGAACCGGTAATCTGGAAGACGAGGACTGGGACAGACTGGTGGGCAGTGTCCGGCGGATTGGTAATTCGCATCTTGTGATTGACGACACATCAGGAATCACGGCGACAGAGCTTCGTTCCAAATGCCGTAAGTTAAAGATCGAGCAGGGATTAGATCTGGTTATTATCGATTACCTGCAGTTGATGTCGGGCAGTGGAAAGCGCAAAGGCGAGAACAGACAGCAGGAAATTTCGGAAATCTCCCGTTCTCTCAAAGTTATGGCGCGAGAATTAAACGTTCCGGTGATCGCTTTATCACAGTTATCACGTGCAGTTGAGCAGCGTCCGGACAAGAAACCGATGCTTTCTGATCTGCGTGAGTCCGGAGCAATCGAGCAGGATGCCGATATGGTTATGTTTTTGTATCGTGACGAATATTATAACCCGGACAGCGAGGAAAAAGGTGTGGCAGAGGTCATTATCGCAAAACAGCGTAGTGGCCCGACAGGATCGGTGAAACTGGCATGGTTAGCGAACTTGACGAAGTTTGGAAATCTGGAACAGGAAAGAAATTAACACTTGATTTACAGGCAGGAATTGATTAGAATATATAAGGTTGAATACAACCAACCGGGATTCATGCTTTGTGGCTGAGGAATCCCGCAAAGGATAGACCGAGTATAGAGACTGCAACAAGGAAGGATAGGAGGAAACCATGGCAAACAAGGTTACTTTTGATTACTCTCTGACAGAGAACGTAATTTCTGCAGACGAGATCAAATCAATGGAGAAAATTACAAACGACGCAAAAGAGTTATTACTTAGCAAAGAAGGAGCAGGAAGTGATTTCTTAGGATGGATTGACCTTCCGATTGATTATGATAAGGAAGAATTCGCACGTATCCAGAAAGCTGCTGAGAAGATTCAGTCTGATTCAGAAGTGCTTTTGGTAATCGGTATCGGCGGTTCTTATTTGGGAGCAAGAGCAGCAATTGAGTTCTTGAGACATGGATTTTATAACAATGTGTCCAAAGAAATTCGTAAAACACCAGAGATTTATTACTGTGGTAACAATTTGAGCGGCACATATCTGTCACAGTTGATCGACGTGATCGGTGATCGTGACTTTTCCGTAAATATTATCAGCAAGTCCGGTACTACGACGGAGCCTGCTGTTGCATTCCGTATTTTCAAGGAAATGTTAGAGAAGAAATATGGTAAAGAGGAAGCTGCTAAGAGAATATATGCAACAACGGACAAGCAGAAAGGTGCGTTGAAGAACCTTGCTACAGAAGAAGGTTATGAGAGCTTTGTTGTACCGGATGATGTCGGAGGACGTTTCTCCGTACTTACCGCAGTTGGTTTACTTCCAATTGCTGTTAGTGGTGCAGACATTGCTAAGTTGATGGAAGGTGCAGCATCCATGCGTGAACTTTGCTTGGACAAAGATTTCGCAGACAATGATTCTATGAAGTATGCTGCGATCCGTAATATCTTATTACGCAAGGGGAAATCTGTGGAGATCCTTTGCAACTATGAGCCTGCATTCCACTATGTAGCTGAGTGGTGGAAACAGCTTTACGGAGAGAGCGAAGGTAAAGATCAGAAAGGTATTTTCCCGGCAGCAGTTGATTTGACAACAGATCTGCATTCCATGGGACAGTTCATTCAGGACGGAAGCCGTATTATGTTTGAGACAGTTATGGAATTAGAAGAGCCGACATTAGATGTAACGATTCAGGAAGAGCCGGTTGATCTTGATGGATTAAATTATTTGGCTGGCAAGAACCTTGACTTCATCAACAAGAGTGCGATGAAGGGAACACAGTTGGCACACGTTGATGGCGGTGTACCAAACTTGAGCGTAAAGGTTCCGGCACAGAATGAATATTATTTGGGTCAGTTATTCTACTTCTATGAGTTCGCCTGCGGTGTAAGTGGATATATCCTTGGTGTAAATCCATTTAACCAGCCGGGTGTTGAGAGCTATAAGAGAAATATGTTCGCATTGCTTGGTAAGCCAGGCTATGAGGCAGAGAGAGAAGAACTCTTAAAGAGACTGTAATTGACGTAAATAGAGCAATTCGAAGTTATACAACAAAGGCAAATCCCCATTTTCCTGTTATGGATCTATGATGACAGGGAAGAGGGGCTTTGCTTTTTTGATTTAGTAGGAAAATGCTGTTGCGTAGTGTGATAATGCCAAGAATTGCTATAGCAATTCTTGTAAAGCAAAGTGCTGGCTTTGCTTTTTTGATTTTCATAGAAAATTATGGGGGAATAGGTTGGCGATAACGAAAAGTACAGGTATAATAAAGAGAAGATGTCAGGGAGGAGGATAGAAACATTTATGATAGATTGGAAGGGCGAGTTGTTTGAGTGGATGCCGGGCTGTATCGGAATATTTAGACATGATGGGGAATGTCTGCGTACGGTAGCGCTCAACGCTAAAATGCGTGACATACTTGGGGTGACAGAAGAAGATGTTCAGACCAGTACTTGTAAAGAGCTGCTGCAGATACATCCGGATGATAGAGAGAACCTTTACAGCAGTTTTGACCAGGCAATTATTGATAAAAGGGATACATTAGAAATCAAGGCACGGTTTTATAGACGGAAGTTGAAACAGTATGTCTGGTTTCAGGCTAATTTTCAGTTTCAGTATCGGTCGGATGGTGAAACGATCGTTTATGCATTATATCAAGATGTGACATCACGTATGCGCATGAAAGAAAAGCTGCAGCACAACATTAAAACGATGCGGACAGCGATGGATCAGTGTGGTGTTTATTATGCTTTGTATGATATTGATGCCAATACGATCACTTATAACTCTAAAATGCAGCAAGATTTTGGAGTGCCTGCGGTAGCACAGCGAAATGCAGGAAAACCACGTAGATTGATGACCGAGTCCGGTCGGGCGGAATTGATCCGGTTGGAGCAGCTGCTTATGACGGGCAAGCAGGATTCGATCTCCCTAGAGATGGAAATACGACGTCCGATGCGAGGTGACTGGATATGGTCTAAGCAAAACTATACGGTTGCAGATCGTAATGAGCAGGGAGCACCGACGATGATCGCAGCTACGGCATTAGACATTACGAAAGAAAAGGAAGAGGAAAAGCGTTTTAGTCAGGAGAATATGTATCATCAACTCCTTTTTAATAATATGACATCGGTTATACGAATCAATATTACAGCATGGAAAGTATTAGACTATGCCGGAGAATATGTATTGATTCATGAGAGGGAGAATGATCCGTTTGGTGTTATGATCGACCATATTACCGATGAGGAGCAAAAAAAGGAATTTACCCGTATTTTTCATCGAAATAATCTGATCCACTTATTTGAAAGCGGGCAGAGGCAGGTATCCTATACCTTTCGTAGTAAACGTCTTTCGGGAAAAACGCTGTGGATGAAGATTGTTTTAGATATGACGGCACGCGAGGGGGAAGATATATATGGCTTTGTATCGCTGCAGGATGTAGATCGTAATGTCATAAAAGAACTTGTTCGTGGGCAGGTAGTTGATTCAATGATCGACTTCATCGCATATTGGAATACGGCAGCGAATGACAGTCAGATCTTTACTCGGTATGAATGTTATCAGGTAGATGCTTCGTTTGAGGGTAAGAAAAAGGTGGAGAAACTGCAAGAACAGTTGATCGATCTGGTCATTCCGGAGGAAAGAGAAATCATCAATGCGCAGATGTCGTGGGAAGTAATACATGCCCGGATCCAACACGGACTCAGTTGGGATTTTATGTATCACGCACAGGATGAGGAACTTGGTGTACGTACTAAGCGTATTTTTGCTTTCTTTTTGGAAAATGATGAGAGCGTCATTGTGATGGTGCAGAGAGATGTTACAGATATCATGTCCGAACAGGAAAAGCAAAATGCAGAGTTGCAGCGGGCATTGGAAATTGCCAATCGTGCCAGTCATGCCAGAGATGAGTTCCTGTCAAGCATGAGTCATGATCTCAGAACTCCTCTGAATGGAATTATTGGGGCGGCAGAGCTTGCGAAGCTTTTCGGAGATGAAGTTCCGGATATGGTACAGGAATATTTGGACGACATTATATCTTCCGGTCATTTTATGCTGAATCTGGTTAACGACATTTTGGATACCAACCGGTTGGCATCCGGTAAACTGGAATTGCATCTCAAGAAGATCGATATCCAGCATATCATACAGGATATGCGGCAGATATTTGGAGTTACATGTGCCGACAAAGGAATCAATCTTGTATTTGAACCGGGTGAAAATATTCATACCGTGTATGCAGATCCGGTGCGTATACAGCGAATATTTAGCAACCTGCTGTCAAATGCGATCAAGTTTACACCACCCGGTGGTACGGTATATTTTCGTGCAATAGAGCGTGAAATCATTGGCGACAAATACTTAGTGACTATTCAAGTTAAGGATACAGGAACCGGAATGAGTGAGGAATTTCAAGAGCATATGTTTGAAATCTTTGCACAGGAAGAAAATGATACCAATACCTTTAACATTGGAACGGGACTAGGGTTATCAATCGTAAAGAACCTGGTTGAACTGATGGGTGGAACAATACGATGCTCCAGTAAACTGGGTGTGGGAACAGAGTTTTTTGTAACGATGCCATTTCAGCTTGCGGAAGAAGCAGAGGAGGAACAATCGGCAGAAAAATGTGCAATACAAGAGGAATTGCTTTGGGATCATCGAATACTGCTTGTTGAAGATCATGACTTAAACGCCAAGATCGTGACCAGATTGCTGGAGAGCAAGCAAATACAGGTGGAACGGGCCAAAAACGGCAAAGAGGCGGTTGAGTTGTATGCAGCAAGTGCTCCATATAGCTATGATGCAATCCTAATGGATATACAGATGCCGGTCATGGATGGTATTGAAGCAAGTAAGAAGATACGTATGCTGGAGCGGCCGGATGCAAGATTAATCCCGATCATAGCACTGACAGCCAACGTATTTGATGTAGATGTGCAGCGCAGTAAGGCGGTAGAAATGAATGCACATCTGGTCAAACCGATCGATCCGCAGAAGCTGTTCCGGACATTGATCGCACTTTGGAAATAAATAGAGGAAAGAATAAAGCACAAGGAAGGACGGATGAGTATGTGTAAGAAAATGTTAACGTTTAGTTATGATGATGGTATTTATCAGGATGAGCGCTTGGTGGAGATATTTAATAAATATGGTATGAAAGCAACCTTTAATCTGAATACGGGAATTCAGTCTCCAGAGAGTAATTTTGAGATCGAGGGGATAAAGATCGCCCGCATGGAGCAGGAGGGACTGGCAAAATTATATGAGGGACATGAGATCGCTTTGCACGGCTTGACACATGCATCGCCCTCCGGTATCAAACCGGAAGATTATTCGCAGGAATATTTGCAGGATGCCCGTAACATTGAGAAACTATATGGAAAATATCCGGTTGGCATGGCTTACGCTTATGGTGATGTACCGGATCCGGTCGTTTCGTATTTGAAAGATATTGGTATTCGTTACGGAAGGACGGTAGAGAGTACACATAGTTTTACGTTGCCACAGGATCCGCTGAGGCTTAATGCAACCTGTCATCATAACGATGATAAGTTGTTTGAGCTGGCAGAACAGTTTTTGGCTGCAAAACCAGAGGAACCAATGTTGTTTTATGTGTGGGGACATAGCTATGAGTTTGATGTAAACAACAATTGGGAGCGAATAGAAGAATTCTGCAAAATGCTTGGTGGACGCGATGATATTTTTTATGGTACCAACGCACAATGTTTAGGATATATATAAGGCGGTTTTTGCCTCCTTTCCGGTAATATATATAGCGAAAGCAGAAAGTTTGAAGGGAGGAGAAGATTATGAGATGCGAAAATAATCTAATGGAAACCACATTAAAAAAGAATATGTCCCTGTATGAGGAGGATCAGCAGCCGGATGGAGGAAGATGGCGGAAGATCCTGCGCTATGTATTGATCGCAGTCATACTTGCAATCGTTATTCAGATGCTATATGCGGGAGTGCTCTTTTTACTTGCTTGGAGAGCGGAAGGGTCTCTTCAAACAGCGTCAAGTTATAAACAGATTGAAAAAAGTTTTAGCGTGTGATCAAAGCACAGCAAAAGGTGGTATCCCGCTATGAATTTTATGAGGATCCGTTTAAGTCAGATCCTTTGCCAATGGCATATAACTGTTCGCTGGGAAGTTTAATGCAGTCGGCAGCATCCTCTGTCAGTGAAGGGGTATTAGACAGAGAGCCGGGTTCTACGCAGGAAGATTGGCCTGAACTGGTCACACAGGATAGTACGACCAACACAGAAAATGCAGATGAGGCAGAGATGGATCAGATTCTGACGAAGGATGGTTTGATCTATGTGCTTTATTATAACGATGGCTCCTATATAAGGAGCAATGCTACGGATCAAGAGGGTGCGACGGATCAACTGTACATTCTTCGAGAGAAGAATGGTATCTGCGAGGAAGTTGGCAAAGTATCCCTTAAAATTAATGATCCATATCAGAATGCCAGTAGTGAAGATGATCTGTACGGCGATGAAAGTGCTAGCTATGAAGATGGTCTGATGTGGTGTGGAAAGAGCTTGCTATATGTGAAGAATACGAGAGCACAGACCTATGTGATACCGATCGATGTATCGGATCCTCAGAAACCACAGGCTGGCAAGATGCTTCGGCAAAACGGTCAAAATCTTTGCACACGCGTATCCGGAGAGCAGTTGATCATTGCCTCTGTGATGCAACCATATACCGATGCCGATGGTGTTATCAGCATTGAAGATCCGCAAATTAATGACAAAAAGCTGGCGGTTAAGGATGTATATTGGCAGCGGGATCTGTATCAGCCGGGGTATACGCTTGTGTGCAGTTACCGCATGGCAGATCATACGCAGTTAGAGCCGGTCGGTCATAAAGCGTTAGCAGGAACGGCGATGAAAGTATACATGTCCGGCAAAAATGTATATGTGCTTTGCCGAACCGTTGCGAAGCGGTTCGATGAGACAGAACGCACCGGAATCACCAAGTTTGTTGTGGATTCAGAGGGGACAGTGAAAGCAACAGCGACCCATATTGTCAAAGGAATTGTAGGAGAGGGATTTGCGGTTAAAGAGCAGGGTGGACATTTGTGGCTGTGTATGTCGGTGCATCATTATAAGTCAGAGTGGAAATGGAAAAAGGCAGAGGTACCTTTTAACTGGAAATTACTTGCACATTATACGGGACAGCTCAAAATGCTCTGCGGAGAAGAAGAGAGTTCCCGCAATGTCAGTGTATATGCACTGGATGATTCGCTGCAGGAGATTGGAACAAGTTCTGAAATATGCAAAGGGGAAACGGTGCAGTGTGCACGTTTCCTGAACAAGACATTATATTTGGTGGTAAATGATGACCGTAAAATGATACAGGTATCAATGGCAGCAGAAGCAGATCCACAGGTCCTCGCACAGATCAAATTAGCCGATGAGGTTCATTATCTGCATTTGTTCCCATCGGATCCATCGATGATCTTTTCACTCGGGAAGACAACAACCGGAGAACTGGATATGACGGTTTTTCAGGCAACGGAGGGATCTGACATCAAACAGGTTGCAAGTTATGGTTTGCGGCAGCATGATTCCAGCGCATTAGCAGACCATACAAAAATCTTAGTGCAGAAGACGGAGAAAGGATTTTACTTGGGATTTGCAACGTATAATGCGGAAGGCTTGCAGTATCCGCTATTGCATTATACTGCAGATGAATCTGTAACTCAGGTTCTCTGCTCAACATCCAAAGGTCGTGCAGATTATTGGTGCCGCGGACTGTTTATTGATGGCAGCTTTTATGTATTCCGCAATTCCAACCGTGATCTGCAGATGGAAAAATATGAGCATCCACAGATGGAGGCGTATGCCGACAAGGCAAAGGTGTGGTCTAATTATTAACGCAAATTTCTTTATACCATAAAAAGGAGCTGTCGCACTAAGCAATTAGTGCGTAGCCCCTTTTTGGATATATCGTCTATATAGGAAGTATATTACTGATGGCTGTCCTGATAGTTCAAAGCAGCACCGACAAATCCCTTAAACAATGGATGTGGACGGTTTGGTCTGGACTTAAATTCAGGGTGAGCCTGTGTTGCTACAAACCACGGATGTGATGGGAGCTCGCACATTTCTACGATGCGTCCGTCCGGAGACAGGCCGGAAAGCTTCATGCCGGATTTCTGTAAATCTTCGCGGTAGTAGTTATTTACTTCGTAACGGTGACGATGTCTTTCGTGAATGGTTTCCTCACCGTACAGCTCATAAGCTTTGGAATCCTTGTCCAGTACACAAGGGTAGGAACCGAGACGTAACGTGCCGCCGATATCTTCAATGCCGTCCTGTTCCGGCATTAAATGGATCACAGGATGTGTTGTCTGAGGATCCAGTTCAATACTATGCGCATCATTGAAACCACAGACGTGTCTTGCAAATTCAACGATGGCAAGCTGCATTCCCAAACAAAGACCTAAGAATGGAATACCGTGTTCTCTTGCATACCGGATCGCTGTGATCTTTCCATCGATGCCGCGGTCACCAAAGCCGCCAGGTACTAATATACCGGATACATCATGAAGGAGTTCATCAGCATTTTCTTCATTTAAGTCTTCAGATGGAATCCATTTGATCGTTACATTGCTTTTGTGCGCAAGTCCACCATGCTTGAGAGCTTCTACAACACTGATATATGCATCGTGCAGAGAAGTGTATTTGCCGACGAGAGCAACAGTAACATCTTTCTCAAGATTTTTGAGGGTATGAACCATTGTCTGCCACTCTTCCATGTCCGGTGTTTTGCAGTCTAACTTCAAGCATTTGCAGGCAACATCTGCGAGATGCTCCTTTTCCATTGCCAAAGGTGCTTCATATAGAGTTTCTACATCTAAATTCTGCATTACGTGATCGGTCGGAACATTACAAAACAGTGCGATTTTATCTTTGATGCCCGGATCGAGAGGACGTTCTGTACGGCATACGATGATGTCCGGCTGAATACCCATTCCCTGCAGCTCCTTAACGCTTGCCTGTGTTGGCTTGGTTTTCATTTCACCGGAAGCACCCAGGTATGGGATGAGTGTCACATGGATCAAGATAGCATTTTCACGTCCAACATCATGCTGAAACTGACGGATCGACTCTAAGAAAGGCTGGCTTTCGATATCGCCGACAGTGCCGCCGACCTCAATGATTGCAATCTGTGTATCTTTACAGCCATCGTTACGGTAGAAACGGCTCTTGATCTCATTTGTAATATGTGGGATAACCTGAACAGTTCCGCCGCCAAAGTCACCGCGACGTTCTTTCGAGAGAACGGACCAATATACTTTTCCGGTTGTTACGTTGGATTGTTTGGTCAGATTTTCATCAATGAAACGTTCGTAGTGGCCAAGATCCAAGTCAGTCTCTGCACCATCATCCGTAACGAACACTTCACCGTGCTGTACCGGATTCATAGTACCGGGATCGATATTGATATAAGGGTCGAATTTCTGCATGGTCACACTATAACCACGCATTTTCAAAAGTCTGCCCAGAGATGCGGCTGTAATTCCTTTGCCGAGACCGGACACAACACCACCAGTGACGAAGACATATTTGACTGCCATTTGTGTATCCTCCTTTGTGTCAGAACATTGTTGTCAATAAATAAACCAATATTTTTCTATTATACTCTATATGATTGGGTTTGTTCAATATATTTTTGCACAAAAAGGAAAGAAAATTCATGGAAAATTTCCAAGAAATACATAGAAATTTCAGACTTTCTTAATATTGTGAAATATTGCTTTTTGGGCAGACTAGACTTATAATAGAAATAGTTTACAGGATATGAGGAGGACAAATTATTTGGACAACAATATATCAAATCAAAATAGAAACCAAAATAACAGCCAAAATAACAACAATATGGGAAATAATTTTGGACGCGGACAGAATCGTAAAAGCATGGTGCTTTGTCTGCTCGTTGCACTTGGCATTTTTCTTGTGTTTTCTTTGATGAATCGTCAGGTAGAAAAGGCAAGAGATAAAGAGATCAGCTATGACCAGTTTTTGCAATTGCTGGATGATGGACAGGTTGAATCTGTGACACTCACTTCTGATCAGATCAAGATCGTTCCGAAGAAACAGTCAAATAGTCTGTATCAGATTACCTATCATACCGGTCTGATCAGTATGGATATTACATTGGTACAGCGATTAGAAAAGGCAAATGTAAAGTTCACCAAAAAGTCAGACAGTTCCAATAGTATGGTCTACATGCTGGTATCGACTGTATTGCCATTTTTACTGCTATGGGTCGGACTGATCTTTATGTCCCGTGTTATTTCTAAAAATTCCGGCGGTATTATGGGTGTTGGTAAGAGTACGGCGAAGATGTATGTTCAGAAAGAAACCGGTGTAACATTTCGCGATGTAGCCGGTCAGGAAGAGGCAATGGATTCGTTGAACGAGCTGGTCGACTTCCTGCATAATCCGAAGAAATATACGGAGATTGGTGCTAAACTGCCGAAGGGAGCATTGTTAGTCGGACCTCCGGGAACCGGTAAGACACTGCTTGCAAAGGCGGTGGCCGGCGAAGCAAAAGTTCCGTTTTTCTCTCTTTCCGGATCTGATTTCGTAGAGATGTTCGTCGGTGTAGGTGCATCGCGAGTGCGTGATCTGTTTAAGCAGGCACAGCAGATGGCACCATGTATTATTTTCATTGATGAGATCGATGCCATCGGTAAGAGCCGTGACAGTCAGTATGGAGGCAGCAACGATGAGCGCGAGCAGACGCTAAATCAGCTGTTATCCGAGATGGATGGATTTGACAGTTCGAAAGGCCTTGTCATCTTAGGCGCGACAAACCGACCGGAAGTGCTTGATAAGGCATTACTCAGACCGGGACGTTTCGATCGACGTATTATCGTAGAAAAGCCGGATCTTAAGGGCCGAGTTGATATTTTACGTGTGCATGCCAAGGATGTATTAATGGATGAGTCTGTTGACTTTGAGGAAATTGCTCTTGCGACCAGTGGAGCCGTTGGTGCGGATCTTGCTAATATGATCAATGAAGCTGCTATTATGGCTGTACGTTCCGGAAGAAGAGCAGTCAATCAGAAAGATCTGTTCGAGGCAGTGGAAGTCGTTATTGCCGGCAAGGAGAAGAAAGACCGTATTTTAGGCAAAGAGGAGAAACGGATCGTTGCATATCACGAGGTAGGGCATGCGCTAGTGACTGCACTGCAGAAAAATGCGGAGCCGGTTCAAAAGATTACGATCGTGCCACGTACGATGGGATCTCTTGGATATGTCATGCAGGTTCCGGAAGAAGAGAAATATCTGATGAGCAAAGCAGAGATACTCACTCGAATCACAACATTATTTGGAGGCAGGGCTGCGGAAGAATTAGTATTTGATTCTGTAACGACAGGAGCTTCCAATGATATTGAAAAGGCAACCTCTCTTGCCAGAGCAATGGTAACACAGTACGGTATGTCTGATAAATTTGGCTTGATCGGTTTGGAGAGTGTGCAGAACAAATATCTGGATGGCAGAACGGTGTTAAATTGTGGTGATGCAACAGAAGCAGAGATAGATCTTGAAGTTATGAAGATATTGAGTGAATGTCACCAAAAGGCTAAAGAATTGTTGGATGGCAATCGTGATGCACTGGATCAGCTCGCCGCATTTTTGATCGAGCATGAGACGATCACCGGTAAAGAATTTATGAAGATCTATCGTAAAGTACAGGGTATTGAGGAGCCGGAAGGTGACCGTTTTGACTTGCTTGTGCTGGATGTCGATGGTACGCTGCATAATTCTCATCGCGAGATTTCAGATGCAACCAAGAATGCGTTGATCGAAGCGCAGAAGCGCGGCAAGACGATCGCTATCGCATCCGGAAGATCCATTGCAGGAATTCGCCAGACAGCTTCTGCCATCTCTCTGGAAGAGTACGGTGGCTATGTGATTGCATATAATGGTACTACTGTGATCAACTGTAAAACAGGGGAATGCATTTACAATCAGACATTGCCGGCAGATCTGATCGCTCCGGTATACGAGGAGGCTGCTAAATTGCAGGTGGCTATCATGCTTACCGTGACAGTGCCAAAGAGATTATCGTAGCTGGTGGCGTGACAGACTATGTTGCAGCAGATGCGGCTGCATCTTGTGTTACGATCCGCGAGACAGATCAGTTCGTAAAAGAGCTTGGTTTTCCGATCAACAAGATCTTTGTTTCGGGAGAACCGGACAAGATGAAAGAAGTAGAACGCATTTTACAGCGAAAGTTTGGTTCAGTGCTGAATGTATTTCGCTCAGATCCATACTATGTAGAACTTTTGCCAAAATACACAGATAAAGGTGTTGCGGTTGATAAGTTAGTGAAATATATGGATATTACCAAAGAACGTGTTATGTGTGTAGGAGACAGTAACAATGATCTGCCGATGTTACGCTATGCCGGTATGGGAGTCGCAATGGGGAACGCTTCCGATCGGATCAAAGAGCAGGCAGACTATGTTACAGATAGTAACGATGATGATGGTATTGTCAAAGTTATTGAAAAATTTATGACGGAGGCACATCACGAAGAGGGATAATTTATTGGGGATGGAGGAACACGAATGAATGGTTCAGAAAAACATTATTTAGAAAGATTGCTTGATCCTGAGGATCGGGATATGATAGAGAAGGAGGAGCATTTTTCGCAGGTGATGATGATGTATTCCTGTGCGATCCGCGAGGTGCAGACCAAGCTGGAAGTGCTTAATGATGATCTTAAATCACGTTATCAGCGCAATCCGATCCACAGCATTAAGTCGCGTATCAAAAAACCGGTAAGTTTAGCTAAGAAATTACGTAAGAAAGGACTTCCCGTATCGGTGGATTCCATCAAAGGGAATATCAATGACGTTGCCGGTGTGCGTGTTATCTGTTCGTTTGTGGATGATATTTACACAATATCAGAGATGCTTACGTCACAGACGGATATCACATTGATCAGCCAAAAGGACTACATTGAGCATCCAAAGCCAAACGGATACCGCAGCTTGCATCTGATCGTAGAGATTCCGGTATTCTTTGCAGATAAGATGCGGCCGATGCGTGTGGAAGTACAGATACGAACGATCGCAATGGATTATTGGGCAAGTTTAGATCATCAGCTTAGATATAAGAAAGATGACATGGATGAGAACTACCGCAAAGAGATTGAAATGCGATTGAAGCGTTGTGCAGATATGATCACAGCAACCGATGCTGAAATGTTAGATATTCGCAAAAATATTTATGGATATCGCATTTAATGTTTTAGAGTTTCAAACTTCCCATACCTCATTATCTCACACAACCACATATTGCTTATTATGTCAAAGAATGCTAAGTGTTTTGCAGCCACAATATAGCGGCTTCTGCCGGCAGAGAACTATAGTAATTGCCTTGCCGCTTTTTCGTTTTTGGTGATTTCTAGATTTTGTTATCTCTGATGATTGATCTACATGCCCTTCGGAAACTCGAAGTCCCGGAAGCAAGGTATGGGAAGTTTTAGTGAGAGTAATTAGAAAAGGCACTGTTCCAACGTGGATCACGTTCGAACAGTGCCTTTTTGGTGTAAAAATGGACTGTAACCTTATTCTGCGCTTTGCATCACTTTGCGGAAAGCAGGAATGATCTGGGCAGCAATAACTGCTTTGACAAGATCTAAAGGAATGAATGCGACAAATCCGGATAAGAAAGCAACTTTCCAAGAAAGGCCGGCATTAACCTTCCAAAAGAGCATTCCGATGATATCGATCAATACAACGCCGACAATAGCAGCAATTGTGTATAGGATTCGATTGTATTTTTTGCCGCGGATCAGTGGAAGTACAATGGCGATCACTAAGAAAGAGAATGTGTATCCACCGAAAATATTTGTCAAATATCCAATGCCGGAACCACCGCCAATAAATACCGGAAGGCCGATAGCGCCAAGAGCCATCCACACTAATATCGTGATGAAAGATTGACTGAGTGGGAACAGCAATGCGATGACGATAATAACAAAGTTTAACAATGTAATATGAGGACTACCCGGGATCGGCAATGGGATGCTGATATAAGCAGAAATACATAAAATAGCTGCAAATAATGCCATCATTGTAATGGACTTTGTAGTAAAACCGGTTTTGTTTGTTTTTGTTTCCTGATTCATTTGTTTCCTCCAATGTAAAAGTATTATTATGACGGTTTACAACCGCACAACAAAGAGTAGTATAAAACATTTGAATGTATGTGTCAACTGAAAGAATTAAAAGTTTACTATAGCCTTGTGGGCAGGGTTGTACAGTCTTTTTTAATTAATTGGAAAATCTTTCCGCTTTTTTCAATGTAATTGAGACTGCATATTAGGTTTAGGCAGCATTATAGAAAAATGTACTATATAAAGCAAAAATTACATAAAAAGTTTGTAAGATTTTGAGAATTGAATGAATTATCTGCTTGGTAATATAATGAAAGGTGTGTCTGTGTCCGAAATACAATATGAGGTTTCTAAAGATATGGACTCACGATCAGATTCACAGAAAGGATGGGGAATGGAATGAAAAAAACAAAGCAAGTTATGGCATTGTTACTGGCACTTGTTATGGTAGTCAGTATGATGCCGTCCAATGTTCAATTCGTAGCTGCTACAGCAGCGGAAGATAAGATTGAACTTGGTGATGAGACATGGTCGGCAGATGGTCAGGCCTATACGTTTTCTGATGTAACAGTTAGTTTTAAGAGTGATCAGAAGATTTTTTGTATCTCGGTAGACAATGGAGGATACTTCAAACTTCCGAAAAAGATCGATCTTGGTAACATGAGTAGTTCGTCTGATAGGATGAATGGTTTGACCAAAAGTGGTGAGTATACGTCTAGCTTGTCCGGCGACGAAGAGCTTAGCTCTATGACTGTGATCGGAAGCGATATTACAGATGAGCAGATCAAAAACTTTTTGACGCAGGTTGTTTTTTATACGGGAACGACTGATCAGACAGTTAAGCAGATGATTTCCGTTGTCGCCAACTCCTGCAGCCTGCCGGATGGTAACTCAACGGCTATGGCAATTGATGGTAAATTACACTTTTATAAATATGTAGAGTTCCCGAGCGGAGACAACACATCGACATGGGCAACAGCCTACAAAGAGGCGAAGAAGTCTGTCTTTGAAGGATTAAAAGGTTATCTTGCAACGATCACCAGTGAGAACGAGGAGAAATATTTGTATAGCTCTCTGGGTGGCGATCTGCAAGCTTGGATCGGTGGAGCCAGAACATTGCTTCCAAGAGATGGTTACGATGGATTTGTACTGGATTCGAATGAGATTACCGATGAGGCGTTAAAACCATTGGATGATAGCAATAAGATCGTGCGTAAATGGTCTTGGTTATGCGGTCCGGAGGCAGGAACGACATTTTATGAGACGGGCGAGTCCGGTAATGTATATGGCGGTTCGGTATGTGATGGCCAGTACGCCGACTGGAATAAAAATGAGCCGAATAACAGCTATAGTGGTGGCGGTACTTCTGCATATTATCAGGAGTATGCATTAGAATATGGTTTTGAGAAGGCAAACTGGAATGATTATCATCCAAACAATGTTTCACGTTCTATGTGGGGAATCAAAGGTTACATTGTTGAGTACAGTCCATATGCTACGAGCGGTGAGAGTGGCAAAGAAGATGTTGACAACAAAATGACAACACCAAGTACGACAGAGCTTGTGGTCATTCAAAAGAGTAAACCGAGACTGAATGCAGATAATCTGGTACTTAGTAAAGAACAGGCGAACAAGCTGACAGAAGCGACAGTTAAGAATCTTGCGAATACTAAGGGAAGCTATAATGGTACAACGGCAGATGCGTCCAGCTCGAATATTACAGTGGACAGTGGTCAGCTTACAACGGTTAAGTCAGCAGAGGCGGGAACTTCTAATAAGCTGACATTCTCTTATAAATATGATACCGGTGCAGCTGATGTGGTAACGAAGGATACAACGGTTTATGTTACTGATGTTGCTAATACAGGGTCCACAAGTACTAATAATACGACAACAATCGGTGCCAATAATGTTTCCGTTACAACGGATGATCTGGCTGCCTGTGCCGATGAGGACAAAGTTGCAGAACTGATCCGTTCTAAGGCAGCACCGGTTGCAGTAAAAGATGGCAAGGCAGCAGTTTCTGCTGATATTACACAGAAGAGCAGCGAAGTAAGCAAAGCGTCGACAGCAGGTACCTATAAAGTAACATATACCTATAACGGCGTGGATACAACGATCAACGTAACGGTTACAGATTCTAATCAGGTAGCGAAAGTGACTGCTGATAATTTTGAGGTGGTAAGAGGAAGCGGAAATCTTACCGCAGCAGATGTTATCACAAAGTCAAATGCGCAGGCGAAGAACAGTTCCGGTACTGTAATCCCGGGTGCAACGATCGATGTAGATGACACTGATCTTGCAACATTGAATGATAAGATCAAAAATGGTCCGGCGGGAGATTATACGGTTAAAGTATCATCGAATGGAAAGACCTGCGATGTTACAGTAACAGTTCGTGACCGCAACGTCACAATCGATGCTAACGATTTTATTATCACGGAAGATGAACTGCTTTATGCGAATAAAGATATAATTAAGAGCAAAGCAAATGTTCGAGGTACCGATGAGGGAACCGCATTTGATTTCAATGATGCGGATGCTATGGACTCTACGGCATATAATGAACTGAAACAGGTTAAGGCCGGCGGCTCCAAGGATCTTACCTTTACCTATACCGATGCAAATGGTAAAACCACAACATCCGATCCGATCACGGCGTTTGTTGTGAAAAATAAAGAAACAAATGCAGCATCAAAAACAACAATCGGTGCGAATAATGTAACATATACGACAGATCAGTTAAAAGCATTAGGAGCAACGGAAGCAATCGCTGCGAAGATCAAGAGTGATTCCGGTGTGATCGCTGTCAAAGACGGCAGTAAAGCAGACGCATCGCAGATCACCGTGAAATCCGGATCAGCAACCATTACGAGCGAAACTCCGAAAGGAACTTATTCAGTAACTTATACTTGCAATGGTACTGATGTAGCAATCACAGTAACAGTTGTAGATTCCGGCAAAGTAACAGAAATCACCTCAGATAAGGTTGAACTGGTGGTTGGTGATGCAGCACTCACGGCAGAAGGCCTGCTTACTAAGTCAAATGCTAAAGCAAAAGACGCTTCAGGCAATGTGATACCGGATGCGAAACTTACTGTAGACAGTAAAAAGTTGGACATTATTAATAAACGTCTTATGAATGGTCCGACAGGTAACTATAGCGTGACAGTTACGACAGAAGATGGTTTTACAGCAGACATTAATGTGTCTATCCGTAAGCCGGTTGTTTCAATGACAGCAGAAGATTTCATGCTGACGAAAGAGACAGCTGCAGCACTGACAGGTGAGACTGCGGCCAAGGATTACGCTAAGGTTGGTGTAACCCGTGAGGGAACAACAGTCGCAGATCCTTTTGATAAAATAACAGCAAATCCGGATGATCTTGCAAAGATAGTGGCAGGTAACAGTGGTACTATTGGATTTAAATACGAAAACGGTAAATATGAAACCGGTTCCGTAACTGCGAAAGCAACGGTCGTTGATGTAAAATACAGCGAGACAAAGGGAACAGATCGGATTACGATCGGAGCAGATAATGTTACACTGGATTATAAGGATATCAGTTCTTTGCCAGAAGATGAGTTAAAAGACCTGATACGCAAGAATGCAGATCCGGCCGCAACAGATAATGGTGCGCTTGCTGATCCGAGTGGCATTACCGGACCGAAGTTGGTCAAAGATGGTGACGGATACAAAGCAACCTTTACCTACAAAGATGTGCCGGTTACAACGGATGTTGTGATAAGCAATGTTCCGGCACAGGGCGAGGTAAATGCATCTGATTGTATCTTCTCGTTAGATGACATTGGAAAACTTACTGCAGACGATGTGATCCGCGCTGCTTTGTCAAAATACACGGATAAAAATGGGGTTACTGACAATGGAGAGGGTGTTGTACTGACACAGGAGTCATTGGATGCGATAAACAGAATGACAGAGCCGGGAACATTACCGCTCACGTTCACAGACAAGTCAGGAACCATTGTTAAGAAAGTAACAGCAACTGTCGTTCAGAATCGTCGATATGATACATCTACAGGTAATATTACACTCGGAGCAAATGATTTCTGCATTACAGTAGAGCAGGCAAAGACGATCGTACTGAAGCAGGATCAGACCGATGTTGCCGAGATGCTAAAGAAATTAGGAAATGCGATTGCAACTGATGATGGAAAATTCATTCCATTCAAAGATGCGGCGATCACTGCGGATGCATCAGCAATTCAGGCGGCGAAGGGCAGCTATGAATTAGTATACACATACAAAGGTAAGGTGAACAAAGTAACCGTCACTGTAAAAGATGATGGCTCGGCTGATACGACCAGCAGTGAAACAACTGTACCGGATGTCAATCTGACTGCTAATGATTTCGCAGTAGCAGCAGGCACGGAATCTATTGATGAAACTGCCTTTAAGAAACTTGCAGAAGTGGTAGCAAAATATAATGATGGCTCCAGCGTAGAGAACGTGGCGATCGATGCAGAGGATCTTGCAGTGTTGAATGAGAAGATTCGTGCAAAATCGACCGATAGTGTTTTCGTTAAGGTGTATGCAACCGATAAGAAGACAGGTAAGCAATTGTCAGCAATTGTAAAAGTAACATTGCCAAAGAAGGCGGCAACACCGAAGCCAACAAAGAAACCGGGTACAACAGCAAAACCGGGAAGCGGAATTTCTGCGGATGATATTGCAAAGGAACTCGGCGTAGATAAGGCAACGGCTGAAAAGATTAAGGAGTATGCTGAGAAGACCGGAACTTCTATGGACACCCTTAGAATTACCGATACTGCTGTAAAGAAACTCAAGGATGATAAAGACATTAAGGGCTCTGACTTTAGCAGATTAAAAGCGAGAGCCAATAAGTCTTCCAAGAACAGCATTACGTTAAAATGGGTTAAGCAGAGTGGCGCTGACGGTTATTTGATCTATAGTAACCAGTGTAACCAGGGTGGTAAGAAATACCGCTATAAATTGACTAAGACCATAAAAGGTAAGAATAAGACAACGTGGACACAGAAGAAGCGCAAGAAAGGCAAATATTACAAATATATGGTTGTTGCATACAAATTATTCAACGGTCATAAAGTAACAATTGCCGCTGCACCGACAATTCATTCCGTCACCAAAGGTGGAAAACGTGGTATGGCGAAAGCGGTCAGCATTAAAAAATTGGGCAACAAGAAAAAGAGAGCTAAGATTACTTTGAAAGCAAGAAAGACTGCTAAGATCAAAGCGGTAGAGATTCGTGCGGACAAGAAGAAAAAGATTATGAAACATAGAAAACTTGCGTATGAATCCAGTAATGTGAAGGTTGCCAAGGTAACCGGATCCGGCAAGATCAAGGCAGTGAAAAAAGGAAAATGTAAGATATGGGTATATGCACAGAATGGTGTATACAAAGAAATCAAGGTCACTGTAAAATAGCGAATCATAGCACTTATCTGAGATTTATTCATGTAATGTCAGCGTGGGCGGACCAAGGATAAGTGGTTATGGAATATGCAGGAAACCTATCTGGAATAGAAGTATTTCAGATGGGTTTCCTTACTATTAAGGAGGATACAAAAGAGCATGGACGCAAAGTTACAACACCTTACAGATAAGGTATTGCAAGGTGAAGAGATTAATCGACAAGAGGCAGAGTGGTTGACGCAGATAGATATCGAAGAGTTGGCACAGGGGGCTGACCGTATCCGTCAGGAAAGACAGCAAGACGAATTTGATATGTGCAGTGTGATCAGCATAAAAGGGGGACGATGTTCCGAAGATTGTAAATTTTGTTCGCAGGCGAGTTGTTCTAAAGCGGCAGTGAAGAGTTACCCGCTTCGTGGAACCGAAGAGATCATGGAGGATGCCCAAAAGCGTAGCGCACAGGGAATCCGACATTATTGTTTGGTGGCATCCGGGCATCATCTTAGCGAACGTGAAGTAGATGCCTTGTGTGAAACAGTTCGTGTGATACGAAAGGACACTGCTCTTCGACCTTGTGTATCCGGTGGATTGATGAATAAAGATCAGTTTGTGCGATTAAAGGAAGCGGGAGTAGTACGGATCCATAATAACCTGGAAACTTCACGTACACATTTTGCTAAAGTATGTGGAAGCCATACGTATGATGACAAAATTGCGACGCTGAAAGCAGCAAAAGAGGCTGGATTATCCTTATGCAGTGGGGGCCTTTTTGGGATTGGAGAGTCTATGGCGGATCGACTGGATCTTGCCTTTACACTGCGCGAGATTGCACCGGACACAGTTCCAATCAATCTGTTAGACCCGGTAGAGGGCACACCGATGGGACATAATAAGGTATTAACGGAAGAAGAAGTTCGACGCATTATTGGTGTTTTTAAGTATATTTTACCAAATCAGATGATACGTCTGGCGGCGGGGAGAGATTACCTGGAGGATACAGGTCTTCGGTGTTTTCAATCCGGTTGCAATGCGGCGATCACGGGAGATTTGCTGACGGTCATGGGAACGTCCGTAGAAGGTGATCTGGATGCAGTGAGAGCCTTGGGGTACCGGTTGTAAGATGAATAAAAAAGCATTTTCCTATACCTAAAAACAGAGCAAAACCAGCGTTTTGCTCTGTAAGAATTGCAATACCAAAAAAAGAGAAGTCATATATGACTTCTCTTTTGATCTAATGCGGAAGAAGGGACTTGAACCCTCACGTCGTTGCCAACACTAGATCCTTAGTCTAGCCTGTCTGCCAATTCCAGCACTTCCGCATAACGAACAAAAACTATTATAGTGTTTTAATTTGCGTTTGTCAACACTTTTTTTCAAAAAAACAAATAAATATTTTCAAAATCCAAAAATTCAAACTTCCCACACCTCAATATCTCACACGATCACATATTGCTTATCATGTCGATGGGCTAATTATATTTTGCAGCCGCTATATATTGAGTCCTGCCATCAAGAAACGTAAAATAAATATGGTTACAAGAATGCAAAACGGGTCCCAAAATGAGAAGAAACATAATTTAAACAGATTTTCATGTTATAATAGAAGTATTGAGGGATAGTTTACGTGTTTGCATGATATAATGAGCACGCAGTGCTCATCTTAGGAGTTTCTTCGAAACTCCGGTATGCGCAGAAATCATGCGCAATTATTATGATATAACGAGCACGCAGTGCTCATCTTAGGAGTTTCTTTGAAACTCCGGTATGCGCAGAAATCATGCGCAATTATTATGAAATTACGAATGTGAGCAGAATGGAAGGAAGGTGGCATATGAAAAAGAAAAAAAGAATTGCGGTGTTAGTAGCAATTGCGCTTGCTGTGCCGGGGGTGGGGAATTGGGATCGCCAGGCGGCAGATGCGATGACTGCTGACACCGCACAGAGCTCTGTAGCAGATATAACCGAATCAGCCAATCAAGCAGAGCTATATCATAAAGTATACAAGGAAAATACGGCGGGCCATATTTCCTATTCGCTGCAGGATGATACAGGCAATACGTTATCTAGGTATACATCGTCTGCTGCGGCTAAGAATAAACGCTCCATGGCACTTCCAGCGAGCTATGATCCGCGTGGAACAGAGCAGGAAACGCCAATTCGCAATCAGCAGGATACAGGTGCCTGTTGGGCGTTTGGAGCATTAAAAGCGTTGGAATCTGATTGTCTGATGAAGGGGATCTTAACCAAAGATACTGCGGATCTGTCCGAAAATCACTTGGCATGGTACGCCTATCATGCCCTGGATGATACGACCAGTCCATTGTATGGTGATCATATGTCGCGTGACTATGTTTCTGATAGAGCAAGTTATAATAAAGGTGGAAATGCAGATGTTGCACAGGCTGTCTTAGCAAACAAATGGGGGGCTGTGGCAGAGAGTGAGGCTCCCTTTGATACGGCTTCTAATATGGCATCTGTCATGAAAAATGCGGCATCCTCGCTACGTACACAGTCGTTAATCCAGTTGACAGACTCCGAATGTTATGATCCATATCTGGCAAGCGATATCACATCAAGAAATGAGATCAAGGAAGCAATATTGACGCATGGGGCAATGGATGTGGCGTTGTATTATAATCCGAATCTGTCCAGTCGTTATTACAAGGAGACGAATGGTGTGTACGCCAGTTATGCTTACGACATGATGGGGATTGATCAGGCAAATCATTGTGTCACAATTGTCGGCTGGGATGATGATTTTAATAATTTCAGCAAGGATGCTCCGGAATCCGGGGCGTGGCTGATCGCAAATAGCTATGGTACCAATTACTCCAAAGATGAAAATGGGTATTTCTGGGTATCTTATTATGATCCATCACTTTGTGAATATTACACATTTGAAGGTGTTTCGGCAGATACCTACCAGACCATCTTTCAATATGATGGCAATGGTTGGAACAATTCGCTCCGTTCGCCGGAAGAAGTGAAGACCGCCAATGTGTATACAGCAGATGGATCACAGCAGTTACAGGCAGTTGCTTTTTATACAGTAAAGGAGGATCAGCCATATACAGTAGATATTTATCGTTCTGTATCAGGGAAAGATCCAACCAACGGAACGCAGATCAAAGAAGCGAGTGTGAGTGGCAACTTTGCCAAAACAGGCTATCATACGGTACAGATTCCGAAAGAGGTTCGCGTTGCAGATGGCGAGAAGTTTTCGGTGGTTATTACATATGCGACCGTGGATGATTCTGCCTGCGTTCCGCTAGAGGGACAAAATGATCCGCAGAATGGACACTGTTATAGTGCCTCAGCGGGACAGAGTTATACTTATTTCGCGGAAGATGCTAAGTGGTATGACAATACGGCGATATCTGTAGATGGTGTGCAATATGATCTGAATAATGCCTGCATCAAAGTATTTGGCAACCCTGCTGACGAACCGGTGGCAACACTAACGCCTACAGCAACACCTACGGTAGCACCTGTGGTGCTGCCGCCAACAAAACCATCGACGTCAGGCACACCGATATCGACAACAAAACCATCGACGTCAGGTGCGCCGACATCGACAGCAGCACCTTCGGATGCGACAGAACAACCGAAACGGACGGTTTCACCAAATGCCGGTGGCCGTTATCAGACCAAGATTAAGGCGAAAGCCAAATATACGATCGGAAAAGGTGAGAAGATCACTCTTCCGGTGACTGTTACCGGCGGTTCGGTGCAGGCAGCAGTTAAGTGGACCAGCTCAAATACGAAGGTTGCCAAGGTAACGAATAATGGCGTGGTTAAAGGGTGCAAAAGAGGGACGGCCAAAATCGTTATTCAGACGGTAGACGGCAAGAAAAAGACCATACGTGTCACAGTAAAAAAGGCGCCTAAGAAAATAAAGATTACCGCTCAAAAGGCAAAAATAAAAAAAGGAAAAACGTTACAGACAAGGACAATATTAAGCAAGGGGAGTGCGAGTTATAAACTGCGTTTTGTGTCATCCAATAAGAGGATAGCAACGGTAAACAGTACCGGAAAAATCAAGGCAAAAAGACGAGGGACAGTGCGTATTTATGTATACACGTATAATAATAAAAAGTCTCAAATAAAGATCAAAATTGTTTGAGAAAATCCCTTGACATCGCCCTCATAATGTTAGACAATGGGCTTGGTGAATTTAAGGAGTTATGAGAAATTCTCCCATTATAATATTATTAAGTGAAACGAAAGAATGGAGATGATGATGTGTTCGGTTTTGGACAGTTAATAGGAATCTTAAAGAAGAATCCTAAGAAGATCGTATTTACAGAGGGTGAAGATCCACGTATTTTGGAGGCATCTTCCCGATTACTTGCAAGCTATTTCCTGCACCCTATTTTGATTGGTGATGAGAAACGTATTGCGGACGCTGCAGAGGAAAGTGGATTTAACATTCGCGGTGCAGAGATCATTGATCCGGAGAAGTTTGACAAGATAGATGAAATGGTGGAGTTATATTGTGAGCTTCGTAAGAAGAAAGGTGTCACACCGGATCAGGCAAGAGAAATACTGAAGCAGGCTAACTATTTTGGAACAATGTTGGTAAAGATGGGATTTGCAGATGCACTGCTTGGTGGTGCAACATATTCAACAGCAGATACTGTTCGTCCTGCTTTGCAGTTGATCAAGACAAAACCTGGAAATAATCTGGTTTCTTCCTGTTTTATTCTTGTTCGTCCAAGTGCTACCGGTGATAATGAAGTACTTGCTATGGGCGATTGTGCGATCAATATTAATCCTACGGAAGACGATCTGGTCGAGATCGCAGGAGAAACAGCGAAATGTGCCCGTATCTTTGATGTAGATCCTAAGATAGCATTCCTTAGCTATTCCACACACGGATCCGGTAAGGGCGAGGCAGTAGATAAGATGCGAAATGCAGCACAGAAGACCAAGGAGAAGTATCCGGATCTCCCAATCGATGGAGAGCTTCAGTTTGATGCAGCAGTATCTCCTCGTGTGGCACGCACGAAGTGTCCGGAGTCTACAGTAGCCGGTCATGCGAATACCTTTATTTTCCCAGATATCAGTGCCGGAAATATCGGTTATAAGATTGCACAGCGTATGGGTAATTTTGATGCGTATGGTCCGATTTTGCTTGGACTGAATGCACCGGTTAATGATCTGTCACGTGGTTGCAATGCATCAGAGGTATATTCGATGGCAATCATCACAGCTGCGCTGGCTGACAGCGATCATGGTGAGGAAGCATAATTTAAACAAGCTTTTATGTGTATTATATGATCCATGAGTTTTGCTGAAAAAGCGTATTACAAAATGTAGTGTATCATAAATTAAAATCAAAAATCCTATTTTTCCTTTTCCATTCGTATTAGAATGGTGGCATATAATTGCCTGATAAAAGGGAAGATAGGATTTTTTTGTCGGTGCAAATATATACTAATTCATGTATAATAATGATAACTCTCAGAGAAAAATAAATGACGATGAAAGCAGATGAATAGGAGAGGAGAAGGTTATTATGTTTCATGCGAATTACCCGGTTATTGGAATACAGGAATGTTATCCGGTTTATTTGACCGGGATAGGGATATCAGATCCGGAATTTCACACGCATCGCGAGGAAGGATTAATATCTCATCAAATATTATTTACAATGTCGGGCAAAGGAAAAATAATTGTTGGTGATAAGGAATACACAGCCGGTAAAGGCAGTATTTTTTATATAGCTTCCGGTGAGTCGCATACATATTATCCGATCGATGGTGACTGGACAACATATTGGGTGGTCTTTCGTGGAGATTCTTTGGATGCTATGATGGCACGCTTAGGGTTTGGACGTTATGTTGTAAAAACGATCAATGATATTACAGAAGTCAAAAAGCTTTATGATCAGATTGCGGCTGCTGCAAGAGAACCGGGAGATGGTGCAGGACACTGCTCAATGTTAGTTTATCAATACATTTTGCTTATGCATAAATTATTAATCGTACAACAGGAAAATCGCACAGGAACAGTGGTTGATAATGCCATAGTGTTTATGGAAAAGAATTATAGAGATGATATTAGTTTGCAGACGTTGGCATCTGTTTGTGGGATATCTACCCAGCATTTTTGTCGAGTATTCCATGATAAAATTGGCATGAGGCCAATGGAGTATTTGGCAAGGAAACGTATCGGCAGTGCAAAAGTCGCATTACTGGATACCAATGCGCCGATTGCGCAGATCGGAAGACGGGTAGGGTATAAGGATGCTAATTATTTTGGAATTGTATTCAAAAAATACGAAGGGATCTCTCCGAGAGAATACAGAAATAGTCATAATCACATAGGATAAAAAGTATGTAGTAAGCACCACCTATGTACTAATATTTTAAGGGTTTGCAAAATATTTCAGATTGTAAAGAATTAAGGATGACGATTATAATACCTTGTGAGTAGTAAGTATAACAATTTATACGGAAGGAGCAAGGTATGAGAAAAAAATGGGGAAACCGAATAGGTGCCATTGTTTTGGCATGTGCACTTACGATGAGTGGCTTACCGGTGCAGTCGATCAGTACATCGACGCGGAAGGCTTATGCGGCTGCGAAGTCTGAAACGGAGAAGCAGGATGTTTCACAGCCTGAAACGAAAATGGGTAATGTTGTTTTGAATGGAAATGATATCGCCGTAAATAATGTGAATGGTCTTACCTATAAAGGCTTTGGCATGCTTAGCGGTAATTCTACCAGTGATCTGCTAATGGATTATAAGGCAGAGCAGCCAAAGGCATATGCGGAGCTTATGCAGTATTTGTTTGGCGGTAATTATCCAATCATGAATCATGTAAAATTGGAAATGGGAAATGATCGTAATACATCAACAGGACCGGAATCTTGCACAAAGAGAACAGAAAAAGAGAAGGCAAATGTGTTGCGTAATCCAGGATGGCAGTTAGCTGCTGATGCTAAGAAGATCAATCCTAAAATCAAAGTGAGTATATTGCGCTGGGAAGCTCCGGTGTGGGCAGAAACAGATGAAAAGATTTATCAATGGTACAAAGAGACAATTTTAGACGCGTATGAAAAGTACGGCTATATGGTCGATTATATTAATCCAAATATCAATGAAAAATGGGATGTGGACAGCGATGTAGCGTTTACCAAAAAGTTTGCAAAATGGATCGCGGCAGAAACCAAAGAAACGATTCCGGATGAGAAAGCACTTGCGTTGTATCATAAGATCAAATTAGTTGTTTCGGATGAAGCCGGAACAGCGTCTGATAGCGTTGTGGAGTCCATGAAATCGGACAGTGATTTTTATAATTCGGTAGATGTTGTTGGATACCATTACAGTCCATGGGATGATTCCAATGGTGGAATGAAATGGCTTGCACAGACCAAAGATAAAGAGGTATGGAATAGTGAGGCACAGGCTACATTTTCCAATTCAGCATTTCGTCCTTCTAATAATGTGAAAGATCCAACGACAGAGGGAACAGGTCTTGGAGGAACCGGCAGTGCACTGGAAATGGCGAATACATTTATCAAAGGTTTTGTACAGTCCAGAAGATCGCATGTGATCTATCAGCCGGCAATTGGATCATTTTATGAGGGAGCACAGTTTTCCTTCAAGGAATTAGTGAGCGCGCGTGATCCGTGGTCAGGCTGGATCCATTATGATGCCGGATTACTCATGCTTGCACATATAAGCAAATTTGCAGTAACCGGCTGGGAAAATGAGGATAATACAGCGGGAATCTGGCGTGCTGTACCGCAGGCAAGTAAATGTACTGCGGATGGAACGAATCCGGTAAATGGACGTAACGGCGGAGAAAATTATATGACACTGGCATCTCCTGCCAAGGACAATTTCTCGACAATGATCGTTAATGATAGTGAATATCCAATGGAATATAAGATCCAAACTGAGAATATGAAGCTTGCTGAAGATCAGAATTTGGAAATATGGGAAACACGTGCGGCAGATGATGGTGCTTTTAATGAAAATTATATGAAATGCATCGGTACAGCGAAAGCAGATGATAATGGAGTCTATACGGTAAAGGTTAAACCATATTCTGCAGTGACAGTTACTACGCTGCAAGTTGCAGACGATGAAGAGCATATGAAGGCTCTTCCTGTCGAAGGTGAAAGAGTGGTATTGGATACGGATCGTACCGGAAGTAAACAGGACGTCGAAAGTGATTATCTGTATGCAGATGATTTTGAGTATGCTGGGAAGACGGTTCCGGTGCTTGATGGCAAAGGTGGTTTTACCGGTGAGACGGAGGATTATATCCAGTCTCGTGGTGGTGATACCGGTGCAATGGCACGTTATACGCATACCATGAATGGTGCCTTTGAAGTATATAAGACGCAGTCTGGTGAACATGTACTGCGTCAGCAGACAGATATTACAGAGACCGGTGTGGGCGGCAGCTGGAATTCCGGTGCTCCGGTAACCTTGATTGGAGATTTTCGCTGGACAAATTACAAAGCCTCTGTGGATGTTTTATTTGAACGGGAAGATGTTAAAAATTATGCGGCTGTAGCAATACGAGAAATGGGTGGTTCTCATAATATTACATCTGCAAGCGGTTACACATTCAAATTATATCCGGATGGTAAATGGGAGTTGTATCGTAAAGCCAAAAAAGTTGTGACCGGTACCTGTGATGCCAAAACACAGTTTGATGCAGGAGCAAATCAGTGGAATACGATCACGCTGGAAGGAAAAGGCAATACGATTAACGCATATGTCAATTATACGCTGGTTGGCAGTTATACAGATGAACAGCCTATCACTGCAGGACGAATAGCGTTAGGAAGTTCCAATGTATATACACAGTTTGACAATCTGGAGGTCAAAAAGCTGGACGGTTATGTACCGTATTGTACGGAATTGTTAGATAATATGGAACAATATGATCTGTCCGCACAGAAAAACACAAAACTTGAATACAATGACAAATGGCTGCACACGAACGGTCAGGGAATGTATGTATATCAGCGAAGTGTGTCCAAAAATACGGACAATGGAGCAACTCTTACGTATACTTTTACCGGAACAGGATTAGAAATCTTAGGAGAGATGAAAAAGACCTGTACTGTGCAGATGACTGTCGACGGAAATCAGCAGGCGAAACAAGAAACACAAAAATCAGCTAATATGAATATGACAGTTGCAGTAACAGATCTTGCTTATGGAAAGCATGTAGTAACTGTAGAGGTATTAGATGGAACACTGGCAGTAGATATGGTTGGTATCTTAGGCGCTAAACATACACAAAAAGAACCGGATGTTCAGCCGACGAAACGTCCAAATGTTAAACCGACACAGACACCGTCCGTGCAGCCAACCGTAAAACCTACAGCTGCTCCGCAGCAAACGCCGAAAGCGGATCGTCCGAACAGCCCGAAAAGGGGAACAAAGGTCAATAAGAATATTGGAGTTTATCAAGTGACTAAGGCGGCAACAATGAAAAAAGCCGGAACTGTTAAGTTGTCCGGTTTGAATAAAAAGTACAAAAAAGCGGCTGCTTTGGTTATACCAGATAAGATCAAGATTGGAGCATATCAATATCGTGTTACGGCAATTGGAACGAAGGCGTGTCAGGGCATTAAGGCTTCCAAAGTTACTCTTGGAAAAAATGTGAAAGAGATAGGAAAGTATGCATTCCGAAAAGCGAAAAATCTCAAGACATTTGTTGTAAAAGGAAAATTAACAAAGGTGTCCAAAAATGCGTACAAAGGATGTAAACACAAAATAAAATTAAAAGGTTCAACTGCAGCAGTGCGAAGAGCGAACCTGAAAAAATTAAAGAAAAGCGGTTATAAAAAATTCAGCCGCTAAAAGGAGGAAAAAATATGAGATTACAAAAAACACACAAAATGATTTTGGCAGGTCTGCTTGCTGTAGCACTGACGATACCGGCAGCTACTGTGGTAAAGACCGTGCATGCGTCAGAAACACAGATTCCGTTTGCACAGAGTGAGGATGGAACAGTTCACGAAACCAGTTTTGATCTGGCGAGGGTATCTGACGAAGAGGAGTTAAGCAGCTATGAAAAAGACAATGGCAAGCATTGGGTCAAATTATTTTCAAAATTTGATGGAGAAAAAAATATTTTGGACGATGCACAGTTACCGGATGATACTGCGAAAGTAAAAGTAGTGTTTGACATTACAAATTATGATTTGGATAAAGCATATCCGCTTACTTGGGCAACAGGTATCGGAGGATGGGCATCTGGTAAGCCAACAGGGGTAACCATTGACCAGAGTGGTACTTATGAAGCAATACTTGATTTTGCTAGTGAGACCGATGGAATTGGAAAGACGATTTCAAGTGCTGATATTAGTGCGGCGTCTATCCAGCTTGTATTCCAACTGGGAGAGGCAAAGCAGGAAGACATCGCAAATACAAAGAAGATTCATGTAAACTTTAAGGCTTGCTATGCATATAGTGCATCCGACGAGGTGAAGGCAGCTCCGGTAGTACCAATTGTTGATGTTACACCGACTCCGGTTCCGACAACACCACAAGAAACACCTGCACCGACACCTGGGAATACAGCAACACCAACGGCAACACCTGACACCAACAGCAAAAAGGTTATTCCAATTTCTAAAAAAACAAATAAAGCAAATGTTGTAAAGAAGATCAAAGCAACGAAAAAAACAGTTGTGATCAAAAAAGGAAAAACCAAGAAAGTAACATTTAAGCTGACAACAGCACTCAAAAATACGAAAACAACAGATAAGATCAAGAGTGTAAAATTATCTGGAAAAAACAAGGCTAAAGTACTGAAGAAAACCTTAGGGAAAAAGACTTGTACGATTAAAGTAAAGGGTGTTAAGAAAGGCAAAAGTGTTCTGAAAATTAAGATTGGAAAGAAACAAGCGAAGGTAACGATCAAGGTAGTATAGTGTAACACGAAAATAGAAATAAATTGCAAACAAGCCCGGCTATTTAGTCGGGCGTTTGCAGATATATAAGATGATGTATGTCAGAATGGAGGATTAGGATGAAAAAAATATGGGGAAAGCGAATAGGCACTGGTGTACTTGCAATATCTCTGATGCTTAGCAGTTTACCGACACAATTGTCGATTGCATTACCACATAAGGCAAAGGCGGCGGATACAGAGTTTAAGAGTGAGGCATTTGATTACGGAAAACTGCCGGATTCTACGGCAGCTAAGATTACGAGAAAATCTCTTACCGGCAGAGAATGGACAGGAGAGGATAATAATTTAGATATTACTTCGGTGAATACATTGCCGGATAGTTCTAATTTGGTTCCGTATGCAGATATTGCATCTGCATATGCCGGTGCCAAAGATTATGCAAGAGACAAGTCGTCGTATTACCAGTTACTTACCGGAGAAGGACAGGACTGGGATCTGACCGTATTTGATAATCCGGCAAAAGCAGAAGCAGCCGGTGCATTTCAAAATACGAACTATAAGATGGATGCGAAAGATGGATGGAAAAAGGTTACTCTTCCGGCCAGCTGGACAAGCTATGGATTCGATCACTCAATCTATACGAATTCAGCGATGCCATTTGAAGAAAGTACAGAGTTTCCATTGGCACCAACGAAGAAAAATCCCGTGGGTCTTTATCGTAAAACTTTCACGGTGAAAGATTCTATGCTGCAAAAGAATGGAAAGGTTTATATTACTTTAGGTGGAGTAGAGTCGGCATATTATCTATATATTAATGGAAAGGAAATCGGTTATAGTGAGGATAGTTATGATCCACACACATTTGATATTACAGATGCATTGAATGATCCGGGTAAGGAGAATGTACTTGCCGTAAAGGTATATAAGTTCTGCGATGGAACATGGATGGAAGATCAAGACATGATCTATGATGGCGGAATCTTCCGCGATGTATATTTGACAAGTACACCTACAGTGCATGTACAGGACTATACATTAGCGACAGATTTGTCAGACGATTATTCTACAGCTGATCTTAAAGTGAAAATGCAGACGATCAATGATTCTGCAACAGAATCATCGAACATGGCCGCGCAGCTTAATTTGTATGATGATCAGGGAAATTTATGTGCTACAACGCAGGAAGATATTGCAGCAATCGCATCCGGTAAACAGACGGAGACGTCACTGCAGATGCAGATTACAGATCCAAAACTTTGGGACAGTGATCATCCAAACCTGTATACAATGGTATTATCTTTGTATGATAAAAGCTCCAAACTTCATTACGAAAGTGTGAGTCAAAATGTAGGATTTCGTAAATTGACTTTTACATCGACAAAAGTGACAAATGATGGAAAGTATAACAATGCAACCGACCATTATGATACCGTTAAATTAAATGGGAAACGACTTCTTATCAAAGGCGTGAATCGACATGACACCGATCCGGAAACCGGCAAATATATTTCCAAAAAGGTGTATGAAAAAGATATTATGTTGATGAAACAGAATAATATCAATGCAATCCGTACATCGCATTATCCAAATGATGATTATATGTATTATCTATGCGATAAATATGGACTGTATCTAATGTGCGAATCGAATAATGAATCGCATGCTTTGATCACAGATGAGGATGCAATAGCAACACTTGAAAAGGCTGCAATGACAAGACAGACTGCTTCGTACGAAAGATTTAAGAATACGACAAGCAACTTGTTTTGGTCTATTGGTAACGAAAGCTCTCAAGGATGGACACAAAGAGATGGTAATTATGCTAACGGCGCATTTGCACATATGGTGCAGTATTTTAAGGATCGCGACGATAGCAGAATGCTTCACTATGAAGGTATGAGTGGTGGAGACAAAGGCTCTACGGCAATTGATATGATAAGTCATATGTATTATACACCGGACAGCATTATCGGTTATGGTACAAGTAAGAGTCAAATGCCGTTCTTGCTGAATGAGTATGATCATGCAATGGGTAATGCGGTCGGCAATTTAAGCGATTATTGGGATGTTATCCGCAAATATGATAGTATGCTTGGAGGCTTTATTTGGGATTGGGTAGATCAGTCCAGAAAAGTCAAGATCGGAGAAAAAGATTGGAATTATTATAGCAGTAAAGATGCTCATCAGAGCGGTTTGAATCAGTTAGATGGATACTTCCTGGGATACGGTGGTGACTGGGGCGACACCGGTGGAGACGAAAACTTCTGCCAAAATGGTCTTGTGTCTGCAGATCGCGACCCACAGCCAGAGTTGAAGGAAGTGAAATATCAATACCAGAGCTTTTGGTTTAAATCCGATCAGGATAAGTTGACAAATAATGAATTAACGGTAAGCAACGAAAGTATTTCTGCAAAATTGTCCGAGTATGATGTGACATGGGAATTGCAGGAAAATGACCGGATCATTTCACAGGGAACACTGAATGATGAAGTTCTTCCGAAAGAGGAGAAAAAGATCACGGTTCCTTATGTGATGCCGGAACAGCTTAAGTCTGGTGCAGATTATTATCTTAATATTCATGTAAAGACAAAAGAAGATTCAGACTGGGCGAAGGCAGGTTACGAAGTTGCATATGCGCAATTCACCATTGATGCTAAAAGTACAAAAGTGGCACATACTTTGAATGGAAAGAATGTGCAGATCAAGAAGCAGAGCCATTATTTTATAGTATCCGGCAAAGACTTTCGGTTCAAATTGAATTTGGATACGGGATTACTGGAGTCCTATTATTACAAAGACCAATTGCTCATGAAGGAAGGTCCGAAACCTAATATTTCCAGAGCAAAGCTTGACAATGATTCTTCTCATTTCAAGGATATAATGAGTTATCTGACATTAGATGGCGAACCAACGGTGGGAAAGAGTGCAGATGGTAATTATATGCTTACCACGAAATGGAATTCTTCCTATCTGTTGGACAGCAAAACAAAGACTCCGGGAACGATAGAAATGAGTTATTTGATCGAAGATACTGGGGCGGTAACGGTACGTATGAAACTCGACTTTACGAAAACAAAAGTCAAGAAGTTTATTAAAGTTGGAACACGATTGTCGCTTGCGAAAGGGACAGAAAATGTCTCTTGGTATGGAAATGGTGATGATGAAAGTTACTGTGACAGACAGACTTATACGAGGGTAGGAGCATATACTTCTACGGTTAATAAGATGTTCTATCCATTTGCAAAACCTCAAGATTGTGGAAATCTGACAGGTGTGAAATGGATCCGTCTTGACAATGAAACAAATGGAATCGGAATGTTGATCTGTGGCAATGAGGATGTCAATGCATCTGCTTTACATTTCATGACAGAGCAGCTCGACAAAGCAAAACATGTCAACGAGTTAAAGCCACTTACCAAAACATTTGTCACTGTCGATGCTGCAGTCAGCGGAACAGGTAATGCGTCTTGTGGATTTGATACGTTAGATCCATACTTGGTGAAAAACAACAAAGTGTATGACTATCGTTACACATTGGTACCGGTCAGCAATACGGATGACAGCATGACTGTTGGTAAGGAGTACAGGGATCAGACATTTGATATGGATCAGGTTTCTTATGAAAAAGTTGATCCGGTGGTGACAGACGGAGAGCTTGCAGCTGATCCGGTCGATGAGGATGAAGCAATTTTGAATCCGCCGAAAGAAGATGATAACAACGGTGGAAATAATAGTGGCAGTAATACTGGAAACAATACCGGAAATAACACTGGAAATACTGGAAACAATAATACCGGTAATAACGGTGGCAGCATAAATAATGCCGGGAAAAATCCGGGCACAAAACAGACTGCTAAAGCTCCGAAGAAGGTTACAAAGATCAAAGTGAAGAAGCTGAAAAAGGCATTATCACTTCGCTGGAAGAGTCAGAAAAATGTGACCTATCGTATTGCGTACAGTACAAGCAAAAAGAAACTGTCCAAGATAAAGAACGGAAAACTCAAAGCCGTAAAGGGAACGAAGGTTATCAAGGTGACAAGCGCCAAAAAGACCATTAAGAAATTGAAAAAATCTAAGAAATACTATCTTAAGATTTGTGCTGTCAGTAAAAATGGAAAAAATATTGGCAAGTGGTCCGGTGTTATTTCAGCAAAGACGAAATAATGTTGTGAATTTCGTATCATGATACGGTAAAATTTGAGAAGATACCTTAGAAACAGATGATTTTTAGGAGTCCTTCTGTTATAATGAGTCAGGCGCTGTGAGCGTTACTCTTTATAACAGAAAGGACTCATTTTGTTATGAATGAAACATTTATGAAAGAAAAACCGGTATTTTCATTGTTGGTATCGATGGCATTTCCCATGGTGATATCGATGCTTGTCAATTCTTTATATAATATTGTGGATAGTTATTTTGTCGCTAAGATCAGTGAAGACGCGATGACGGCACTATCACTCGTATTTCCGGTACAGAATTTTATCAATGCTGCCGGTATTGGTTTTGGCGTTGGAATGAATGCGGTTATCAGTTTTTATTTGGGTGCAAAGGATTATGAAAAAGCAGATATGGCAACGACGCAGGGACTGCTTTTGTCGGCAGTGCACGGTGTGCTTTTGACCATAGTTAGTATTGAGATCATGCCGTTTTTTCTGCGTTTATTTACCGGATCAGAAGCGGTTGCAGCTTTAGGAATACAGTATTCCGATATTGCATTTTCTTTTGCTTTGGTCGTCTCGCTCAGCATGGCATTTGAGAAGATCTTTCAGGCAGTGGGGCGTATGAAAGTGACAATGATCAGTTTGCTGATCGGCTGCTGCACCAATATTGCATTAGATCCTGTCCTGATTTTTGGACTGGGATTTTTTCCGAAAATGGGGATCAGAGGTGCTGCGCTTGCTACGGGGATCGGACAGGTATTAACGCTGTGCGTTTATTTCGTAATCTGTAAAATACGGCCATTGTCGGTACATGTGAGAAGAAGTTATTTACGGCCGGATAAACATATGGTCGGAAAGTTGTACGCGATCGGCATTCCTGCGACTTTAAATATGGCGTTGTCTTCCGTGTTGATCTCTGCACTGAATGCAATTTTGGCAGTGTATTCCGAAGCCTATATTTTAGTACTTGGGATCTATTATAAGCTGCAGACATTTTTATATCTGCCGGCGAATGGCATTATCCAAGGGATGCGTCCGCTGATCGGTTATAATTACGGTGCGGGAGAACACAAGCGTGTGAAAAAGATCTTTGAACTTGTTCTTGTAATGAATGGTTTGATCATGTTAGGTGGAACGGTGATCTGCATGACGATCCCGGCAACTTTAATGGGACTGTTTACGCATACTCCGGAGACGATCCGTGTTGGAGAAACAGCACTTCGATTGATCAGTGCAGGATTTCTAACATCTGCGATCTCTGTGACAGCCTCCGGGGCATTAGAAGGATTAGGGAAAGGAATGCAATCGTTAGTAATCTCGTTGTGCCGTTATATTGTGATCATTATTCCGGCAGCGATGTTGTTGAGTTACGCAATAGGAGCGACGGGAGTATGGCATGCGTTTTGGATTGCAGAAGGATTGACGGCGATCATCTCTATGTTAGTATTTCGGCATTGCAAAGCATATTAACCCAAGGTATAATATTTTCAAAATGACACCAAGGCGGACAAAATGCGAATATGATTCGCAATGCACAGATATGCCTAATGATTGGAAGTATAAGATTGTATAGGCGTGGAGGATAGTTATGATTCAGATTAGCGAGATTTTGGAACTGTCCCTATTTAAGGACTTTAAGATAATATGTGGGGAAAAATACCTTAATAATTTAGTGAATGCGACGGTTATTTTGGAGTATGAGAGCAGCCGGATCGATTATGAAGGATATGGTTATGGATATTTTGTACTGTTATCCTATTTCTTTGCTGATTCTGATCCGGAATTGGTCAATGGGACACTCCGTACCTTGATCCAAAAGCAGGTATCCGGTATTGCAATTAAGATTCCGCCGGATCGGGAACTGCCGGAAGATATTATCAAGTTAGCGAAATTGTATCATGTACCGTTGTTTTCTTTTTATGAGCAATTTATGGAAGATCTGATCATATGTATCAATGAGTCGATGAAGACGCGTGCGCAGTATGTTATTGCAGAGGAAAAATTAAATTCTATTGTGAACGAAAAACATAAACCGTCTACCGTAGAAAAAATTGCATTGGAGATCAATCCGCACTTTCATCCGAGTATTATTACGGCCAATATTACATCGAGGGATATGTCGAACAACTTGAAGATCCATACATATTTTGACAAGTTAATGTACCGTCAGTATCGTGACACAAAAGTACACGATTATTCTTTTGTAAAGATGGGGCATGGCATTATGCTGATCTGTTCTTATCAGGAAGATAATATACCGGAGGATTATCAGAATATGCTGCATCATATTAATGATATATTGGTAGAGGCGGGTTTTTTACCTGAGTCGTATCATATTGGTATTTGTGATGAAATTTTGCCATTAGATCGCTTGAATGAGGCTATCATTAAATCAAAAAATGCAAATATCGTCGGACAGTTTTTCGAGCAGACGGATACGGCGTATTCCCAGATCGGAATTTACAAATATGTTATGTCGCTTGTAAATAATCCGATGCTATACCATGAGGTAGAGGAAAGCGTATCCATTTTGCAAAAGTATGATGCATCTCATGATGTCAATTTATTGGAAACCGTTATTTCTTATGTCAAAAATAATGGTGATTTTGCAAAGACGTCGGAGGAGTTGTTTCAGCATAGTAATACAGTGCGCTATCGCATTCGCAAAGCAGAACAGTTACTGGGACTGCCGGATTTTGCTACGGCAGAAGAGATGGCATTGATCATTCGCTGTTATTTACTGCATAATGTAATGACGTTGAACGATTGACTTAGCCGAACGGTGTGATTATATAACCATCAAAGATAAGCTGAACGGCAAAGCTTCTTTTACGAAAGAATTAAAAGCAGCTTGCAAGGTATAAAATCATATCTTGCAAGCTGCTTTTATAATGTCAATTGTTTTTAAGTTTTATTTGAGAATTTCTTTCATGATTTTTAAGAATTTTTCGTTCATTTCCGGTTTGCCAAGCTGACACGGTTCATGCCTACGTGAACACCGATCAACACATCCTGCTCTTCCAATTTGGTATAAACTTCCATTGTATCGATCGGAGCCTTAAACAGTATGAAATTAGCCTGTGAATCATAAACGCGGCAGCCAAGATCACAGAGAGCCTTAGTGACTTTCTCACGCTCCTTCGCATTGATGTCGTGTACCATAGAAATATGCTCCTGGTCCTTCGTAGCTGCAGCAGCAGTTTTCTGACCGATGAAGCTTACATTCCAGGCATTGCTGGATTTACCGAAATGATCCGTCATATCCGGACTTGTGATCACATAGCCGACGCGAAGTCCTGCCATACCGTAGATCTTAGAAAATGTTCTCATGATAATGAGTGGCTGGTCGATTTCTTCTTTGATCAGCTTCATCATACTGTAACTATTTGGGTCATCGACAAATTCCATATATGCTTCATCAATTACAGTAATGACATGCTTTGGAACCTTACGGATGAATGCTTCCAGCTTAGCAGAGTCGATGAAAGTTCCGGTTGGATTGTTAGGATTTACGACAACTAAGATCTTCGTTTTGTCAGTAATAGCTGCCAACATAGCGTCTAAGTCATAGTTCATATCATCATCCAAAGGAACAGCGACCGGAACGGCACCATAATCATTGGCAACATCACGAAATGCCTCATAACTTGGATCACCAAATACGAATTCATCACCTGGATTAATGAAAAGTTCTCCAAGCATATTGATCATTGCACTGGATCCGGGACCAACGGCGATATTTTCAAATTTAAGGCCATACAATTCGGCAAGATTCGTTTTAAGTTCTACAGAGAACCAATCCGGATACACATAAGGAGTTTTTATTGCTTCCTCTAATGCGGCCTGTGATGCCGGTCCCAAACCATAAGGACTTTCGTTATAATTGAGACGGTACACATGAGGTGGTGTAGAGCTGCTCTTCTGGCGGGCTGCTCGTAAACTTTCTGGTTTTACCTGCATTGGCTCTCTAAGTAATTCTACATATTTCTGCATAATCAACACTCCTTTTTAGTCATAAATTCTGGGTCAACGTGTTCTGTGTGAGGTCATGCTTTGATTTGCTTATGACTGCTATGCCCTGCATTCTAATACGATTAAGATAGAAAAGCAATGTAAAAATTACAAAAAAAATCCATTTTTTTTTCAATATTTACATTTTTTTGGCATTTTTTCCAAAACGTTTGACTTTTTATGAGTGCCTACTTACAATTAGCAATTATCAGAACACAAGATATATGTAGTTTCGGAATCGTTTCATAAAAATGCAGCCGAAATAACTCGTTTTGAGAAGACTCCGAGAGTACATTTCTTAAGAATGGAGGAATGAATATGCAAGAGACGACAGCACGAGTTCAGTTTGACAAAAAATATCTGATTGCATTAGTTTTGCCATTAGTTATTGAACAAGTTTTAGCAGTTACTGTAGGCATGGCTGACATGATCATGGTGTCGGGTGCCGGGGATACCGCAGTATCCGGTGTATCCCTTGTCAATACGATCAGCAATTTGTTGATCTACATATTTAATGCACTAGCAACCGGTGGCGCAGTAGTAGCGGCACAGGCGTTAGGTGCCAAGAAGAAAAAGACTGGTCAGATTGTTGCTAATCAGCTTGTACTGATCTGCCTGATCGTATCCGTTGTCATATCGGCAGTGTGTATCGTATTTGACCGTGCGATCTTAACATTAATTTATGGAAAGGTTGAGCAGGCCGTTATGGATCAGGCCGTTACTTATTTCTTTATTACGGGTTTCTCTTTTCCTTTTATTGCGGTATATGACGGTGCATCTTCTTTGCTTCGATCAATGGGAAAGGCATCAATATCCTTGTTTGTATCTGCGATTATGAATGGTTTGAATATTTTATTTAATGCAATCTTCGTATTTGGTTATAATATGGGGATCGCAGGTGTTGGATACGGTACTCTGATCTCGCGCGTGGTAGCAGGTATTGTTGTTGTATTTATTCTGCGCAATGAAAAATACGATCTTCATATCGACAAGTATTTTCGGTTTGGCTGGGACGGTCAGATTATAGGCAAAATACTAAGGATTGGTATTCCGAGTGGTATTGATAATGGTATGTTCCAGATCGGCAAACTGTTTACACAGAGCTTGATCACCAGTTACGGGACGGCGGCGATCGCAGCCAATGCGACCGGAAGTACGATCGAGCTGTTAGCCACAATTCCGGCTGCGGCAATGGGATTAGCGCTTACAACTGTTGTAGGCCAGTGTGTTGGCGCAGGCGACTATCAATCGGTGAAAGAGTATTCTTGGAAGTTAATGAAATGGGCATATGTGATGTTATGGGGATTGAATATCGTCATCATCTTTATGACACCAACGATTGCAAGCTGGTACAATCTGTCTGCAGAGGCAGATCACTTGGCTCGTATTTTGATCTGGTATCATAGTGCCTGCTGTATGGTGATGTGGCCGGCAGCGTGGACATTACCATCAATTTGCGTGCGGCAGGTGATGTCAAGTTTGTCATGGTCAGCTCCATTATCATTATGTGGGTATTTAGAATTGGTTTGGCCTATGTGATCGGTGGCTTGATGCAGCCGATGGGACTTGGTGTCTGGGGCGTTTGGATCGCCATGACGATCGACTGGTTTGCAAGATGCGTCTGCAATGCATGGCGATTAAAGAGCGGCAAATGGAAACGCGGTGCAGTTATTTAATAACGCAGACTACTATGCGCTTCATAGATTGTTTTTTATGTCAAAGAATACTACACATTTTGCAACCGGACAAAGGAATACAATAATAGTATCTTAAGAATAAAAAAATAACGGAACAGCAGTTCTTTGTTAGTTAAAAAGCACCTTTTTTGGAAGATGAATCTTTGGATTTAGTCTTTCTGGAGGGTGCTTTTTATTTGTAGAGATCATTATATGTGAAAAGTCAAATATGCAAGCCATAAATTGAAAAATGAAGAAAACAGTCAACCAGTTAGGCGAGAAAGACAAGCTGGAAATCAAAAAAGTGAGAAAACAGTCAACCAAGAGGGCGAGAAAAGCAAGCTGGAAATCAAAAAATGAAAAAAACAGTCAACCAAGAGGGAAAATGAAGTAAATTATGTTTGGCTGTGGCATGCTGTATGAGAGAATATGAGAGAATTTGCCTGGTCAGATTTGACAAATTTGAAAAAAAGTGCTAAACCATAGTTGCAACTAAAAAACATAACATGAGAAACGAAACGCCAATTTAATATCGACATTCCGCAAACTTCCCTATGTTATCGATTTGTATGAATGGAGGAACAGACAAATGACTACTTTAAAAGTACAAAGAAGAAACATGGAAACTAAGGCAAAGAAACTCAGAAGAGAGGGCTATGTGACAGGCAATCTGTTTGGCAAGGAATTTGAAGGCTCAATACCGTTGCAGATTGAAAAGGGCGAAGCTGATCGTATTCAGAGAGAGTGCATGAAAGGAAGTCAGTTGTACTTAGAGCTGGAAGGCACGACTTATGATGTATTGATCAAAGAGTTAGATTTTAATGCGCTGGATCATCAGATTTTGGAAATGGATTTTCAGGCTTTGGTCAAAGGTGAAAAAGTACATTCTGTTGCAGAGGTAATTTTGCATAATAAGGAGAAAGTTCCAGAAGGTATTTTGGAGCAGCATCTGGAGGAGATCGCATATAAAGCCACACCAGAAAATCTGGTTGAGAAGATTGAGATTGACTGCACTGGTATGCACATTGGAGATGTACTTACTGTCGGCGATCTTGCGATTGCAAAGGACGGAAAGGTTGATATTCAGACGAGTTTGGATGCACCGGTTGTAAGTGTTGTAGCAGGTCGGAATGATACTGTAGAGGATGAAGAGGAAGCTGCTGCAGAAGAGACAGCAGAAGCATAATTCATGAGCTTGTAAACGGAATAATAAGATTATTTAACAGGGGATGTGGCATTTATGCCACATCCCCTGTTAGCTGTTTCTATGCTTTGTGATAAGGGTGTTTATTTATTGATCACGGATACAGGTTCTCCGCGTAGATATGCCTTAAAATTATCAATGGCAATATCAATAGCACGCAAGCGTGACGCGCGAGTGAGCCATGCAATATGAGCTGTAATTGCAGCATTGTCCTGATGCAGCAGAGGATTGTCTCCCTTTGGAGGTTCATCCCGTATTACGTCCAAACCGGCGCCGTATACTTTGCCGGATTGCAGAGCATCGACCAAAGCTTCCTCGACGATCAAGCCACCGCGTGCTGTATTGATCAGGATCGTACCATCCTTCATCTTGGCAAAGGCATCAGCATCAAACGTATCCTCCGTGGAAGGTGTTAGTGGTGCATGAATGGAAATAACATCACTTTCCGCTAACAGCGTATCGAAATCAACCTGCTCAATAAAGTCATATTTCGGATCTGTCTTTTTGTGACGGGAGTAGCTGATCACACGCATGCCAAATCCCTGCGCCATCTTGGCAAAGGCAAAACCAATCGCTCCCAGACCAAAGATACCACACGTTTTACCGTACAATTCAATCTGCGGTGTTAATACACGGCCAAAGGTTTCATAATCTTCATTGGTGGCATGTGCCCAATCAACACGTTTGACATCTTTGGAATGAAGATCCACGTGATGACATACTTCCATAAGAAGTGCCCATGCATATTCCGCAATAGTCTGTGCACCATAGATGGTGTTGGTGATCACCATCCCCTTTTCCTTTGTCATAGGAACATCAAATTCGCCAAAACCATGACCAAGTGTTGCAACATATTTGAGATTAGGATGTTTGCTTAAGAATTCTTCATTTATATTGCTGCCGTTGACCCACACGCCGATAGCAGCGTCGGCATCTGCGATGACGGGATGAAGTTCTTCATTGCTGGGATAGCCGTCAAAATGCTTGATTACCAGCTCATCGACTTCCGGTAATTCTTTTAACAGGTTCCACTTTAAGTCCATATCTTCTTTTGTAATGTCCGGCTGAAGCACCGGCTCCGGGATAACTACAACTTTCATAATAAGCCTCCATTCCTTATATCCACTTGCATGAGCAGCGGATACATTTTCGTGAAATCCAAATGTATATTATATTGGATTGATTAACATATTAATTCAGTCAATAGCAAATCATATGGGAAAGAATAAGAGAAGTTTGTAAAAAAGTCAATCCATTTGAAAAAATTACGTAAAATTTGGAATCTGAACAAGTTTGTTTGTAAAAATTACAAAAAACGTCAGTTTTTGTTGACACCGCTTTGGATAAATGATAAAAATGTGCTTGTGTGAGAGATGCAAAGCAAAAATTTAATAGTAAGATCATAACGGCAAAGGCGCTGACAAAAAAGTCCCTTTGCCGTTTTCTTTTTGCAAAAGAAAGGAGTGGATGTATATGGTCAAATACATAATAAAGCGTGTGCTGCTCGGTATATTAACCTTATTCGTATTGATCGCGATCACATTCGCAATGACCAAGGTTATGCCGGGAAGTCCGTTACAGTCCAAAAATATATCTGGTGATGTATTGAAAAAGATGGAAGCAACTTATGGATTAGACAAACCGCCGGTAGAACAGTTCATTATATATTGTAAGAACTTGCTGCATGGCGATATGGGAACCTCTTATAAGAAGGTTGGTAAATCCGTAAATGAGATCATCGCACAGACAATGATGCCAACGTTGCAGCTTGGTATTGTAACTTTTGTATTAGTATTAGTGGTTGGTGTCAGTTCGGGAATACTGATGGCACGAGCGAAGAGTAACGCAGTAAAAGGTGTTTGGCTATCGGCATTGACCTTTGGTGTCAGTGTTCCAAACTTTATCGTAGCATTGCTTCTTCTTATTATATTCGGTGTAGAACTGAAGATGTTCCCCGTGCTTGGTCTTACAACACCAATGCATTATGTGCTTCCGGCTATCGCCAGGGATTGTATCCGATCTCAGCAGTTGCCAGACAGACACAGAATAGTTATGAAGAAGTTGTTAAGCAGGATTACATAACGATGGCAAAGGCGAAGGGAATCAGCAAACGGACATTATTGTTCCGGCACATTCTTAAAAATGCGATGCTTCCGGTCATTACCTATATGGGACCGATGATTGCATTCTTATTAACAGGTAGCGTCGTTATCGAACAGATCTACACAATACCGGGTATTGGTAAAGAATTCGTATCAGCGATCACCAACCATGATTATACGGTGGTTATGGGAATTACGATCTTTATCGGAGCGATCATTATTATATGTAACTTGTTATCCGATCTGATCTGTGCGGTTGTTGATCCTAGAGTTCGCAAAACATTGTAAAGGAGGGAACGCGTATGGATGTCATGGAAACAAAATTATTTCGTAAATTAGATGATGATGAAAAAAACGACGAGTTTATTGCTGTAGAGAGCAGAACGTTCCTTCAGTCGGTATGGCATGATTTTACCGGAAATAAGAGAGCTGTAGCCGGGGCGATCATTTTGATCATTGTTGTATTGATGGCGATTTTCGGACCGATGATGTGTAAATATTCTTATGCCGAACAGAATATGTCACTGAGAAATGCAAGTCCCAGCATGGATCATTGGTTTGGTACTGATCGAATGGGAAGAGACATTTTTGTACGAATCTTATTCGGTGCAAGGATCAGCTTAGCAGTTGGTTGTTTGGCAGCCGTGATCAATCTGATCGTCGGTACGATCTATGGTGGTATCGCAGGATATGTTGGTGGTAAGGTCGACATGGTCATGATGAGAATCGTAGATATTATTTATTCGGTACCGGCAATGCTTTACATTGTATTGATCATGTTGATCTTTGGGGCAAGCGTGATTAGTATCATGCTTGGTATATCGATCACCTGTTGGATTGATATGGCGCGTATCGTAAGGCAGCAGGTCAAGAGTTTGAAAGAACAGGAATTTACGATGGCAGCGTTTGTGTTAGGTGCAAGCCCAAGTCGTATCCTGATTAAACATTTGCTGATCAATACGATGGGACAGATCATTGTTACGGTAACTTTGATGGTGCCGCAGGCAATCTTTACCGAGGCTTGGCTGAGTTTCTTAGGTGTCGGCATTTCCGCACCGATGGCAAGCTGGGGTACTTTAGCACAGGATGCAAGACAGTTGATCATGACATATCCGATGCAGACGGTATATCCAATGATTGCAATTTGTATCACGATCTTCTCGTTCAACTTCGTTGGTGAGGGATTAGAAAAGGCGTTGGATCCTAAGAGAAAACGTTAAGCAATTTGTCTGGTGTCCTATATGTTGGACAGTATATAACGTGTCCGAGATTTTGGACAGCATTGGACGGCGAAGAAAAACGAGAGAAAGGCATGGTGATGGATATGAGTTTGTTAGAGATCAGAGGATTAGAGACAGAGTTTCAGACAGAGCAGGGCGTAGTAAAGGCACTGCGGGGAATAGATTATACCGTTGACAAAGGAGAAGTCCTTGGAATCGTAGGAGAGTCCGGTTCAGGTAAGAGTGTGGGAATGCTTTCACTGATGGGACTACTGGCACCGAATGGTACCGTAACCGCCGGAGAAATGATCTTCGACGGAGAAGACATTTCTCCGGTTAAGTATAAGACAAAGAAAGAGAAAAAAGAATATGAAAAGAAGATGAACGCGATTCGGGGCAACGATATCAGCATGATCTTTCAGGATCCTATGTCATACTTAAATCCGATCGTAACGATCGAAAAGCAGATGACAGAGGGGATACGGGCACATGATAAATGCAGCAAGCAGGAAGCTAGAGAGCGTGCCATAGAACTGATGAAAATGGTAGGTATTCCGGCACCGGAATCCAGATTGAAACAGTATCCGTTTGAGTTTTCCGGTGGTATGAGACAGCGTATTATTATTGCGATCGCACTGGTCTGTAATCCGAAGCTGATCGTGGCGGATGAGCCGACCACAGCATTGGACGTAACCGTGCAGGCGCAGATTTTGGATCTGCTTCGCAAGATTACCGAGGAAAGTGATGCCGGTGTTATTATCATAACACATGATCTTGGCGTAGTTGCTTCCTTATGTGACCGTATCAGTATTATGTATGGTGGTAATATTATGGAAGAAGGAACGACGGATGAAATCTTTTATGATCCAAAACATCCTTATACAAAAGGCCTGTTAAATAGTATTGCTAATTCCAATGCAGATCATAGAGAACCACTTAAGCCAATTCCCGGTACACCGCCGGATCTGTTAAAACTTGGTGATCAGTGTCCGTTTGCTTCCCGATGCAGCGAGGCAATGGAAATCTGTACAAAGGCAACACCGCTTGTGACAGAATTTGGCGAGACACATAAATGCAAATGCTGGCTTCACTGCAAGGAGCGCTGGCAGGAAGTGATGAAGGGAGAGGATGCACATGAGTAACGAACCAACACCATTATTAGAGGTAAAAAATTTAACGAAGCACTTTCCCGCAGCACACGGCCAAAAAGTACATGCGGTGAATGGAGTTTCTTTTAAGCTGGAACGTGGCGAGACACTCGGTATTGTCGGAGAATCCGGCTGCGGTAAAAGTTCCATGGGACGTACGATCCTAAAGGTACATGAACCAACGAGTGGTCAGATTATTTTTGATGGAGTTGACATTACCGGGCTTAGTAACCGTAAAATGTTTCCTTATCGCAAAAAGATGCAGATGATCTTTCAGGATCCTTATGCATCCTTAAATCCAAGATTTACCGTTGGAGAGATTATTGAAGAGCCAATGATCATTCACAATATGGGTACCGCACACGAACGTAAAGTTATCGTACAGGAGTTGATCGAGACAGTTGGATTAAAACCGGATCACATCAGACGATATCCACATGAGTTTTCCGGTGGACAGAGACAGCGTATCGGTATTGCCAGAACATTAGCACTTCGTCCGGAGTTTATCGTTTGTGATGAGCCGATCTCAGCGTTGGATGTATCAATTCAGGCACAGGTTATCAACTTGCTTGAAAAGCTGCAGCGTGAAAAAGGATTTAGCTATCTTTTCATTGCCCATGATCTGGAAATGGTACATCATATCAGCCATAAAATCGGTGTTATGTATTTGGGAAATATGGTAGAGCTTGGATCATCCGATGATGTTTACAAGAAACCATTGCATCCGTATACGAGAGCACTTATTTCTGCAGCACCGATTGCTGATCCAAAGATGGCCAAAGAAAAGAAACGAATCATCCTGGAGGGCGAGGTACCAAGTCCGATCAATCCGCCAAAAGGATGTCCGTTTGCGGGAAGATGTAAGTACGCAACCGAGGAATGTAAGTCCAAAAAACCGGACACATATATGTATGATAACAGACAGGTTGCCTGCAACTTATATTCGCCAAAAAATTTGGCACAGTATAAGGCAGTTGGCAAAACTGTTGAACAAATTATTGCTTAAAAGATCTTTAAGGATCTTTTAGATATAATGAGTATGTTTTAGAAACATCGCTCATGCATCAGATAGTGCGAAGTGCATTGTCTGCGAATGGATTAGGGTAAATGGGAATGCAACTGACACAATGTTTGAGACACAAGGAGGGAACGCTTATGAGAAAGACAAAGAAAATTATGGCGGCACTACTTACAGCGGCAATGGTGATAGGGAGTCTTACCGGCTGTGGTGGAGGAAACAGTGCAACAAGTACCAATGACAAAGGAGAAATTGCGGAACTGATCAATGCGGTACAGCCGGAAAGTGGTGAGTATGACCCTGCAGGAGCTGCTGCTTACGAGTACTTCAGCGTACAGACGAACTGTTACGAAGGTTTTGTAAACTACGATAAGGAAGGCAAGATCGTACCTGCGGCAGCAGATCATTGGGATGTCAATGATGATGCGACAGAGTATACTTTCTATATTAGAGACGATGAGAAGTGGTCCGATGGATCGGATGTTACAAGTGCTGACTTCGAAAATACGATGAAGAGAGCACTTGAGCCGGACAATGGTTCTTGGTACGTTGACTTCTTGTTCGTTGTTAAGAATGCAGAGAAGTGCTTTAATGGAAAATGCGACTTCAAAGATGTCGGCATCGAGTGTATCGACGACAAGACGATTAAGTTTACATTAGAAGAGCCATGTTCTTACTTCTTAGATCTTTGTAAACTGCCTACCTATATGCCATCTAATTGCAAATATGCAACAGATGATAATAAGGATTGGGATATGAATCCGGAACAGAACTTAGGTAATGGACCATATCATTTGTCTGAGCATGTGGACGGAGATCACGTATCTTTTGAGAAGAATAAATATTACCGTGATGCAAAGAGCACCAATGTATTAAAGATTACGGATAAGTTTATGGATGACGATCAGGCAAAAGCATCGGCATATCAGACAGGTGAGATCAACATCCTGCAGGGTGCACCTAGTGAGATCGCAGAATCTTATGAAGGCAAAGATGACTTGTCGATCCGAGAGGTTCCACAGACAAACTATATCTTATTCAATATTAATGAAAAACCATTTGATGATGTTAAAGTACGTCAGGCATTTTCACTGGCATTGAATCGTAAAGATATTGCAGCAGTCGTTGGTACGGCTTGCGAGCCGGGTACCAGTTTCGTTGGCAAGAATTACAAGAGCAAAGCCGATGGCAAGAAATGGGGCGAAGCACAGGGAGATCTGTTAGATGAAGATCTCGCAAAGGCAAAAGAGCTTTTGGCAGAGGCCGGTTACAAAGATGGCAAGGACCTTCCAACGATCACATATACTTATCCGGCAATGAGTTATGAGGCAAACGTAGCACAGGTATTGCAGGCACAGTGGAAGAAACTGGGAGTAGATGTAAAATTAGAGGCAATGGAATATGAAGTATACGTTGATGAGCGTCGTAACGGTAAGCTGCAGATGGCAAGAATGCAGTGGTACGCTGATTACAATGATCCGACCAGCTGGCTGAAGATGTACCAGACCGGCAATGCACAGAATGATGTGAAGTGGAGCAATGCGAAGTATGATAAACTGATTCAGGAATCTGACAAGAACCTAGATGAGGCAAGCCGTCAGAAACAGTTGATGGAAGCAGAAAAGATTTTAGTATCCGAAGATACGGTTATCTGCCCATTATTCAGCCCATCCAATCAGGACTTGATCGACCCATCTCTGACAGGTTATTATACAGATGGTCTCGCTTATACTTTTTTCTATAAGACAACGAAGAAATAAGCCATCTCTTACAGAGATGAATCCCAGATAAAGGAGGGGAGTGTAATGACAACAGAGAAAGTAAATGATCTAGAACTGGTAAAGTTATCTGATTATTTTACGCCCGGCAAGTTTCGTACCATACCGGGTACCGCAATGACAGATCGTGGTGGTATTACCGAGATGCAGGCTGTGTTTAATATCAATACAGACTTTGCAAAGCGTTTGACCTTTCAGTTTTCTACCATGTTAGTGATCTATGGATTTGGCATATTGAATGATAAGCTGATCGAGATCAACAAGAGTAAGTACGTAGGATATAAGGAAGAGAATGTGTTGAAACGTATTACCTTTAATGACTGTGGGGAGCGGTTTGTCATGGTGTTGGAGCTGAGCGATGCACCGGATAAACTGCTGGCAGTAACAGCAGATGATGTGGAATATTTATTGAACAATTGTCTGCATCCGGCAACTTGATAACGAACTGTAATGGTATTTGAACATGGAGCCTGCACGCGAATGAATTCGTGTGCAGGCTCTTATTTGTTCAAGTCTCTGATGTAAGGTATGGGAAGTTTGAGTAAAAAAAATGAAAAAAGTTCTTGACAAATGGATGTGACTGCTATATTATAACATACAATTCATATATAAATGATATGAAAACAAGGAAAAGAATCGTAGGAGGTGATACTTCCATGGATGCATTGATCACGGTTGAGGGTGTGGAGAAAGATTTTGGTAATCAAGTCAAAGCACTCGACCAGATTAATTTGGAAATTGCAAGTGGAGATATTTATGGAATTATCGGTATGTCCGGTGCGGGTAAGAGTACATTAGTACGATGTCTTAATTACTTAGAGAAACCTACCGCCGGTGTTGTCAAGATTCATGGCAAAGATTTATCGACTTTGAAAGGCAGACAGCTTCGCAAAGAGAGACAGAAGATTGCAATGATCTTTCAGCATTTTAATCTGTTGATGCAGAAGAATGTGTTGGACAATATTTGCTTTCCACTTGTGATCGCCGGAGTAAGCAAGAAACAGGCAAAGAAGAGAGCTGTGGAATTGCTTCAGATCGTGGGACTTGCTGATAAAGCAAAAGCATATCCGGGACAATTGTCCGGTGGACAGAAGCAGCGTGTGGCAATTGCCAGAGCATTAGCGAATAATCCGGATATCCTGCTTTGCGACGAGGCAACGAGTGCTTTGGATCCGCAGACGACACAGTCTATCTTGGAATTGTTGCAGCAGATCAACCATGATTACGGTATCACGATCGTGCTGATCACCCATGAAATGTCCGTGGTACAAAAGATATGTAATAAAGTTGCAATCTTAGAAAAGGGACATTTGGTGGAGACGGGAAGTGTTTCCAAGATATTTGCCAATCCGGAATCTGCGGCCGCTAAGAAGATGATTTTTGGTGAAGATACCAGTGTTCCAAAGATGGAAGGAAAGCATCTGGTGCGAATCGTCTTTAGCGAAAATTCATCGTTTGAACCGGTTATCGGTAATATGATCCTTCGATACAAGACACCGGTTAATATATTGCATGCCGATACCAAGGATATCAACGGCATTGCAACCGGAGAAATGATCTTGCAGTTGCCGGAGGATGAAGATATTGCAAAGCAGATGATCACATATTTACGTGATTGTAAGCTGACGGTAAAGGAGGTGGAAGCAGATGTTTCACTTTGATGCAGTTGTTCAGGAGATGATCATTAATGGTATTTGGGAAACGCTGTACATGACCTTAGCGTCAACCTTTATGGGATATGTGCTTGGACTTCCACTGGGAATCGCTCTTGCGGTTACCGACAAAACCGGAATCAGACCACAGCCGGTTGTATATCGTGTGCTGGATGTGATTTCGAATGTACTGCGAAGTATACCGTTTATTATTTTGTTGATATTAGTGATTCCGCTTACCAGATTTATCGTGGGGCAGTCTTATGGCTCTTCGGCTACAGTCGTACCACTGGTTATTGCTGCCGCTCCTTTTATTGGACGTATGGTGGAATCATCGCTCAAGGAAGTAGATCATGGCGTGATCGAGGCTGCTCAGAGCATGGGCGCCGGCATCTTTACGATCATTTGGAAAGTATTGCTCGTAGAAGCAAGAACATCCTTGATCGTCGGTGTGACGATCGCACTTGGCACAATCCTTGGATACTCCGCAATGGCAGGCGCTGTCGGAGGCGGCGGTCTGGGAAATATCGCAATTCGGTATGGTTATTATCGTTATCAGCCGGATATCATGATCGTAACGATCGTTATTTTGATTGTCCTCGTTCAAATTTTGCAGGGAATTGGAATGTTGATCTCTGCAAAGCTTGATCGAAGAAAATAAATACCAGCTTTCGTATTGAAAGATTGGAACACAAAAAGAATTGGAGGAAATTTAATTATGAAGAAGAAAGTAGTAGCATTGACATTAGCGTTGACATTGGCAGCAGGTTTGGTAACAGGCTGCGGTAATGCAAAGAAAGACGATAACAAAGCAGACAGCAAAACAATTACAGTAGCTGCATCACAGACACCACATTCTGAGATCTTGGCAGAGGCAGCTAAGACCTTAAAGAAACAGGGATATGATCTGAAAGTTACAGTATTTGATGATTATGTACAGCCAAATAACGTAGTAGAGAGTGGAGAATTTGATGCCAACTATGTAGAACATAAGCCATACATGGAGCAGTTTAACAAAGAGAATGGTACTCATATCGTTGATGCCGGCGATATTCACTATGAGCCATTTGGAATTTACGGTGGAACTAAGACAAAGCTCGAAGATGTTGCAGAGGGTGATACCATTGCAATTCCAAACGATACAACAAACGAAGCGAGAGCATTATTACTTTTGCAGGATAATGGTTTATTGACTCTTAAAGACGGTGCAAGCCTGACAGCAACCATCAACGACATTAAAGACAATCCTAAGAAATTAAAATTCCAGGAGCTTGAAGCAGCACAGGTATCCAAAGTAAAAGATGAGGTTGCTTATGTAGTATTAAACGGTAACTATGCATTAGAGGCAGGATACAGCGTTGGCAAAGATGCTTTAGCATATGAGAAGTCCGATTCTGAGGCTGCTAAGACTTATGTAAATATCATTGGTGTCAAGGAAGGTAATGAAAACAGCGATGCGATCAAAGCTTTGGTAAAGGTATTAAAATCTGATGAGATTAAGAAGTTTATCGAAGACAAATATGATGGAGCAGTTATCCCATTTGCGGGCTAATCAGATCCTCTAAAAACTCATAAGAAATTGTTAATAAGGAAATAGTCTTTTGCCTGTTTTGTGCAGGCAAAAGGCTATTTTTTTGGAAAGTTATCTGACATGGCAGTATCCTACGAGATGCTTTGTCGCAAGAATAACGAGTATGTCCAAATTCTTAAGAATTATTAAGATCGCCCCAAGGTCGTTGACGCAAGCAGAAATGTATGGTGTACTGGAAATGTAACAAAGAAATTTAGTGCTATGATGGTAGAATGGGAGGAGATCTTATGAATAAACTAAAAACAATATTGGCATGTATGATAATTACATTGGGAATTTTGTATCTACCGGAAATTCATGCAAATGCATCAACAGTAACTATAGATGAAGCAACATTTCCAGATTCATGTGTACGCAAATTTGCACAAGAACAAGACGTCAATAAAGATGGTGTTTTGTCTGATGAAGAAAGAAATATAGTTGATTATGCATTATGGGATTGGTATACGGCAGCTGCATATGGGGTAGATGGAAGCCATTTAATAGATTTTACAGGAATGCAGAATTTCCGAAAAATCACCAAAGTTCGACTGCAATTGGGCTGTAAGGTCAATGGAAAGGAAATATATTGGAATTATAAAGCATCTAATTTATTCCAATGTTTTCCTCATGTAAAGCAATTGTCGATTGTTTCTTTTGGAACTAAATCAATTGAACTTAGTGGAGAATCTAATACATTAGAAGCGTTGGATATTTCTTTTGAAAATGAAATATTAAAAACTGGAGAAGTAGTATGCAAAATGTATGCGCCAAACATTAAAGAAATAGATATCACTGGAAATATCTCGACAAAAAGTTATTCTTTAGGAAAATGTTTTCCGAAGGCGAAGTACATTTATTTGTATGATACAAATGTTGGAAAATCTGGTACGTTAGATGGCTTTCAAGACATTGAAACGTTATTCATTAGTGGTAAAAAGGTAACAGACATGAATTTATCCTTTTTGTCGGGAATAACAATACATCGATTGGAAATTGAAAAAACTAAAATTAGTAAATTGGATATGGCACCTCTTCGCAAAACAAAATTGAATGTGTTAGATATTGACAATTGTCCGATCAAAAAATTAATGTTATCACCTTTGAAGAATACCGGGATTGTTAGTTTGTCAATATCAAATTGTTATATTACATCTTTGAATTTGAAAGAAGTATCCAACAAAACACTGACCACACTTTCTATCATTAATTGTCCGTTGAAGAAACTGGATGTTAGCCCATTGAAAAATACATTAGAAACGTTATATGTGGGAGACAGACAGCAGTTTTACACGAAATATCGGGAAGTCTATAAAAAGACAAAATTTACTACACTTGATTTATCGATGATGAAAAAGTTAAAAGCGGTATATGGAAGTGGCGCTGGTTCTATTAAGACAGTGCGGCTTAAAAATCCCAAAAAACATGTAAGAGTTAAAACTTTGCAGGAATTACATTTATATGGGACTAAAATAAAGTCTATAGATGTATCAGGATTGACAAAATTAAAAAAACTTTATGTTGGTAATTGTACGACCAAGTGTAATATCAACAAGTGTACAAAGCTTGAAGAACTTGGTATTATAAATCGCGGAACGACAGATTTATCACTCAAGAGTAAAAGCTTGAAACACCTGCAGTACCGAGGCGGTAAAGTGAAAAAATTGTCAGTCAAAAAATGTCCTAAGTTATATGCAGTTACGATAAGGGGAACCAAGGCGAAATCTTTAGATTTTAAGGGCAATAAAAATCTGCTCTATTTATCGATTTATAATAGTAATATTGGTAAAGTGGTTTATCCGAAAGTAAAAAAAGCGGACTGGAGATATGAGTATAAAATACAAGATAAACGCTTTAGCTCTGACCCAATAACAAATGCTGAAGAAAGTGGGATTTTTACTTATGAGCATTACTTAGGTGGATACAATATAAATCAAGTAAAGACTGTGGATATATCTGCGTGGAAACGGTTGAGCAGCGCAATGAAGAAACGGCAATTGGCCAATGGTTATAAATTTGTCATGAAACAATATACGCCGCGCCGGATTATTATTAACAAGAAGTTACGCAGTTCTGACAAAAAGTGGATACGTGCAGTAGCAAAGAAGATTAAAGCAAAAGTAATTATGTGGTAAGTATGAAGAAGCTTAAACTTACCAATTGCAAAAAATTACGAAGACTGGATCTTACACCATTTGATTTGAAACCATTGGATATCAAGGGATCAACAAGGCGGATATTGTCTTGTTGATCCCTTTTTGGTTATTTGCGCATTATTATATCTAACGTGTTTATCATTAGCGCCGGATAGCACTTATTCCGCACTGACAACTTGTGATATGTCATCAGCCTGTTCTGCTAATAACTGTTTGACGTAATCGCGAATGAAGAAATCGTCCTCCGGCATTTGACAGCCGACAATATACATCCCTTCGTTATTCGAGCATCGGATGACATGTCCGGTCAATTCATTATGATTTGGCAGATCAAAATCATGGATCGTAACATGGATGTCTGCCCCCTTGTGATCTGTAAAGAATGGATCCTTCGTCAGAAAAGCAAATCCATTGGCGCTGATGTTATCCATTGTGGCATCGATTGGTAGTGGTGCGATGCCGTCTGCGGACGTATTAGCAATAGTGATGCTGCAGGTGTTGGAAAGATCTGCACGAGGATATTTGCGGCGGTTATTGATCTTAGGTCGGGACTCGATAATGATCTGCGAGTCTTTCGTGATCAGTGCACGTTTCCAATGGTACAATACATTGCCGACGGTTACCTGTAATTCGCACTCTGTCGTTTTAGTGATTGGTGGGAAATTGTCCAAGGAAACAGTCAGTGTATTTTCGGTGCGTTCTACTATATCGCCATGATAATTTGAAGAATCCTCCAAAGTCACTGTGAATTTCATGCCCGGCTGTAAGTCCTCAACGCCCATAAAACCACCAATACCAAGCTCACACATCAAAGATTCAACGACCGTTCGATCGAATTGATATTATTGGCGGATTCATCATATTTGCTCAGCATACGATGACTGATCTCGTTGGAATCGGAAATGTGTTTTGACATTTTCGTCATGATCGAGGATACCTGATCCATGTTGTCGACTAATTGGATATTGGATTGTTCCACATCTTTCATTGCCGTATCAATGATCTGAATATTCTCTTCCAATTGTGCGGTATCTTCGGATATTTTGGAAATGCTGGCACCAGCGGTTGTTACCTTGTCGAGAGTCATGCGGATCAATGATAACGTTTCTTCCATCGTGTGCATCATCTTGGTAGAGGTTTCTTCCAGATGCATCAAAGACTGACTGATCTTGCTGGAGGAAGCTTTTGTACCGGTGCTGAGGGTACGGATCTGTTCTGCGACAACGGCAAATCCTTACCGGCTTCTCCGGCGCGGGCGGCCTCGATCGATGCGTTTAATGCCAATAGGTTAGTTTGGCTGGAAATATCCTCGATCGTTCCGGTTTCCTCTTTTACCATCGCAAAATCGTTTTTGAAGTCTTGTAAAGTCATTTCGATTTCCTGTGATAGTGCAGCCATATTGTTCGTTGTGTCAATGAGACTGTCAAGATCTTTGGAACTTACTTCGGTGTGCTTGCCGGAAGTGGCAGTCAGCAGAACCATTTTCTCAATCAAATAAGCAACATGATTGACCTGAGCCTTGATCTTGGCGGTCATTTCATTGGAAGAAGCCGTTGTGTCTGTCAGGTGAAGATTATTTTCTTCGACTTGCTGCATGCTTCGTGCAACGATTCCGGCTCCGTGTGTGTTCTCTGAAGCAAGTTCTCGAACGACCGTGACGCCATCCATAATGGAGTTACTTGCCTGTTTCACCTGTTCTACTGTTGTAATAACACGGGTTAGATCCGCTTTGATGCTGTCTGTCATGGCACCATCAGACTCATTCAGGTGCTTGATGGACATGACATAGCAGATATAACATAAAATAATACAGGATAATTGTAATTGATAGTCTTTTACATTTGTAGCCGAATTAAACCCGTTCATGTAACGATATACAGCACTGCCGATAATAATGATGGAATTCGCAATGCCGCAATTTATCATGAAACGCCTGTTTTTGTAGAGAACCAGCAGGCTCGTCACCGGCAGGATATAAGTAAAGGCGATGGGAGAAGCGGTGGTACTTACAACAAAAGTATAAAAGATACCATAGCCGATCACCAGATCATACTTATAAATATCCGTTGTAAACCCTTTGACACGTAGTAATATCTCGCCAAGGATGATCGGCAGCCAGCACAGGATCAAAAAGATGATATAATAATCTGCTTTTTGAAGGCCGTTAGCAACGTCACTGCCGTAATTAGCCGATAATAATAGCGCAAAGATCAGCCATATCTTGCGTGCTTTGCGGTTCGCCTTTTCCTTAAAAATGTTTTCGTCATAATTCATAATCGTTAACCTCATAGTTCTTTCATATATTGTTATTTTGCGATTCACTGCTCATGTATTTCGGCAAAATACTCTGCAATTGCCTGAATCGTCTGCGTGCTTTCCGGCAGGAAAGGTTCAAATACACTAAAAGCGTGTGTAAGTTGTTTGTTTTTTGGAAAGTCAAGCAGGCGGTGTGGCATATTGTATTTTGTCAATGCCTTCTCAAACTTCGTGGTGTAATGATGTAAATTATCGTTCTTACTTGTTACCAGCAGACAAGGCGGCAGTGCTTGTACTAATTTCTGATAGGTTGGATTCACATACGGCGCAAAATCACTTTGTTTATAATCCGTGCCATATAAATATTTTGGTAAAGACAAGCCAATCTGGTCAAAGCGGTTGGTGTAAAACATACCGCTGATCAGCCCCAGTGCCTGAAGTGGTGCAGGGCATACAGACACTTGCGCGGCAGCAGCCATTTCGGCGTTGTTCTGCATGGCAGCACAGTAGGTTAATAACATGGCTCCCCCGCTGTCTCCGACACCATAGATCTCGTCAGTTTTACCATAATAAAGATTACCGTAGTCTTGAACATACCGCAGCGCCTGAAAGAAATCCGTGCACTGATGATAGAAGGTATATTCCGGGACGAGACGGTATTCGATGCTAAACACGACATAGCCAAGTTTGCATAATCTGGCACAAAAGTAACGGTTGAACTCTTTGCATCCCATGATCAGGCCGCCGCCATGCACATTGAAAATGATCGGAAGCTCTTTGTCCGGCGATTCAGAAGGTCGAAATACATCCAATCGGTGTGCTTCGTTCTGATCGTTCACATATTCGATATCAAGATACATGTCCACGCCGTCGGGGATGGAAAAACGCTTACGGCGATCCGGCAATGTTTTCATGAAATCTGTTCGCTGCTGCATGAATGCAGTTTCAATATAATTACTCATATGTATTATGTATCCTTTTCAAAATGTTCTAGCTATTATAATAAACCAGATTGCCGTCACAATCAATAGAACCGTCAAAAGTGCCAAAGAAATTGTAAAAAAGAATGCAAGAAAAGTGTAAGCCAATATGCTTGTATACATGTAGTAATAGCAATGATGAATATTTTCGATGGCAGATATTTGCTGCATCAGAAAGGGGTATGGGATGGAATAAATCGAAACAGTGAATAAAAAGTTAGATTAGTTTAGAATACGGTTCCAAGTATTTAGTAACTGTGTAAAAGAGCAAGCTGCATTAGCGGGGCTGGTCGATGGTAGTAGTGCGATTGGCAGCCCCGTATTATCATACACATATTTTTGGTATAGGTCGTATGCTTTGCGTCCATTGGCATAGACAGCGGTTATGGAGGAGCGGGTTATGATCTTAGGAATATCATTGGGGATCACATTCCGAATAGAACTGTCACTAGACCCTTTGATATCGCACTCGGCGATCACGTCCCAGAGTGCGATATGGTGTCTGTGCAATAGAGCCTTTTTGTCCGCGATACTTTCCGGGACAGGCTCATTGCATAATTCAGCGATCACTTTCCAAAAGCGGTTGCGCGGATGCCCGTAATAAAATTGCTGTTCTCTTGATTTTACCGATGGAAAGGATCCTAAGATCAATACGGTAGAATCTGCATCGTATACAGGGGCAAATTCATGTACAACGTGAGTATATTCCAAGGCGAACCTCTCCTTTCTGTATCCACGGCTTTTAATTTTCTATTCTAACTTCGTATTTCTCAACTACTATCCAGCCATATATTGCTTATTACTGACATAATAAGCAATATGTAGGCTGTCAGTAAGGTTTGGTATGTGAAGTTAGCGTTACTATGATTTTTTTCTGCGGTTGCAGCTATCTTCCAAGAAGAGCTGTACGATAGGATCAATCTGTTCCTTTGCAAAGCATGGAATGCCGGTAAAGCTATTCATCGCTCCGGCGAGGATATAGACGATCCCGTGCTGGAGATGCAGCAGGCGTTCTACCGGAGTCTGCTGCAATTCTATATATTGTATTTTGTGATAATCAATAAATTGTGTAGAGGAAGCAAACATTCCGTTTGTTATTGCAATGTAATTCTCACGAAGCTGCAATTTGTTGGCTTTGTAAGTGCCATAACAGCCGATCAGATATATCAACATTGCTAGCACGAAAGAGCCGATACAGCCCAGGACTGCCGGTAGACCGGTTACGCCAAAGACTGTAATCATAAGAGTCCACCCAATTGCTAAAAATACAAGCAGTTTGGCAGAATCGATGATCTTTTTCCACCAGATCGCTTTCGGTGGACGGATCGGTGCAGTATCACTTTCGGTGAAATAAGCATCGAATTCCGGAAGCAGACGATGCAGTAATTCAGGTAAGTGTTTCTCTGGGATAGAGAGCAGTAAACGCGTGTTTTCTTCTTTTTCATCGCCCATACCGATATTTATAATATCGACAAAGCATCGCTTTGAAATACGGCTAAATACCGGACGCTGTACGATGATCGAACTGATGCGTTTGATTGGAATTTCATAGCTGGTGCGTTTGAACAGACCAAATTCCATATGCAGATGATCCGGCATACGTTTGATCCGGAAGCTGTAATAGCGGAAGAAATCACCGATCAGACTACGCAGTGCTGCATAGACAAAGGAGCCAATGACAACGATTCCACCTAATGCAGTTGGGATCATTTGGATCAAGGAACCGATGCTGTGATTGCCGAAAACAACCATTTTTAAGAAAAAAGCAATAATGGCGATCAGAGCGGCAAGGCATACGAGCAGACTTATAATAGAAGCACTGTAAACACAGTGGGTAAGCACTTGCTTGGTATTGTAAGCTACTTCGGATAATACCTGTCTGCTGTTTGGAGCAGCATTTGCTGAGGTTACTTGTCCGTTATCTGGGACAGAAGAAACAGTACTCATCTGCCCACTATTTTGGACGGAAGTGGCTCTGCTTATCTGATCGTTATTTGGGACAGAAGTAGGATCACTTATCTGACCGTCGTTTTGGACGGAAGTAGGATCGCTCGTCTGACCGTTATTTGGGACAGAAGCAGCAGCCCCTGCGGTTCCATCAAGCTGTTCGTTGGCAGCTATAGTTTGCGTATGTTTGGCAGCGGTTGCCCCCGCTAAGAGTCTCTCTCTAAGTGCCTCGGCTTTGTCTTTGCGAAGCAAAATGGTGACGTCTGTAGTATCGGCGGTACTTCGGCTTTCGGTATCGATCTTAACCGTACTGGTGCCGAGAATGCGTTCCAATAGATTACGCTCGATGTTGATATTGGAAATATTGCGCAGGCCAATCGTATTTACAGAACGAAAAATGGTATTTTTCGTAATCGTGATACTGGTTTCATCTACCGTGATCCAAGTCTTATACCAAACAATGGTGTTAACTGCCAGTCGAAATAGTATCACAGCAAGGATTACTAATATGACGATAAGCAGTGTGGTGCTATCAGAATTTTTGATATCGCCCAGTATTTCGTCAAGATCATCCAGGGAGGATATTAAAAATGTGATAATAATGACACCGAATACACCAAGCTGCTCTAACATTAGAGACGGGTGATTTCGAAACTTATTGTCCATTAGCACGTTCCTCCTCTACGATTTCGTTAATGCGCTGTTTCAAGCTGTCAGCAATATGTTCTGCTTTATCTTTTTCAAGAAATTTGATCGTTACGTCTCCGCCGGCAGTAGTGATTTCAACTTTGGCAAGGCCAAACAGGCGGTCAAGCGGACCGGAAGAAATTTCGATTTTATGAAGGCGGCTGATCGGCACGATCGTATGTGTTAAGAAGAGGTAGCCTTCCTTGATCTGTACTTCTTCATCGGTCAATCCGTAAGCATAACGCTGGTAGCGAAAAAGTGGGGATACGATCGTTTCAATGATCTCGAGTATCATAATAATGGCACAGATGATAGTAACCCATCCAATGACTGTTTTATTGGAAGTGAAAGCTTCAGTTCTGGTAAAGAAGACAATGACTCCCAGAACGGCGGCAATGACCACACAAACGATAGAGGTGACCAAATACATGCAGTATAATGCTTTTTTGTTTAACTTTTCTAATTTCATAAAAATTTTCAATCCTTTCTCTTGCTCTCTGTAAATGCTTTTCCGTGATACGCCCTCCCTTAACGCGTATTATCTCAAGTATAGCAGAACAAGAGATGCATGACAATTTTTGAAATGACAAATGCGTTGCAATTTGACAAAAATTTGATAAAATTGTGGCAAAAATATGTCATTGTAATAAAAATGTCATTTATTAGAATTTGGGGTTGTGTTACAATGTAAACGTAGGGAAAATGGTGCTAACATGTTTTGTCGCCTGATGGGTGACGCTGGTTTACGAAGGGGGAAGAGTCCTATTCAAAATAACCGGCATAGGATATCAGCACTGCATTATGTACTCTCAGAATCTTGAGTGTATATTATTAAGAAATGGAGGAAGCATATGGAGAAATTTAAGAAGCGTCACAAACAATTGACAAGCTTAGTACTTTCTGCAGCCATGATTTTTAGCTTGGTTCCGGGTACGGTAGGAGCAAAAGCTGAAACCCGCGTAGAAAAGCAAGTCAATCAGACAGCAGAGAGGGACACAAATAAGAAATCGGTTTCGAAAACAGCGTTGAAAACGATATCAGCGGATTTTAAGGCACAGAAGTTTGCAGAACTGTATGAGGAGGGGGGGCTTTCTTGTACAACAGAGGGGATTACATTTGACACTGAAACAGCAGCCGATAACTTGTTACTCACCGGTAAGAATAAGGTGGTATCCGGAGCGGCTATTACATTAAAGAACACATTGGATTTTGGCACAGACAAGGTGCAGCGTATCCAGATCGATGCATTGGCTAAGAAAGCGACAAAGACCTATATGGAAGTGTATTTGGATGATGCTGTTACACCAACTGTGAGAGTGCGAATTCCAAATCAGCCAAAGACAGACAATTGGACAAGGACCAAAGTTTACAGCTATGAATTTGCAGAGAATGAGAAACTGACCGGTAAACATACGGTACGTGTTCAGCTTCAGGATGAGACAACGGCAGCAGACAAAAAGACAAGCGTGCTGCTGCGTTCTATCCAGTTCGTGCAGGAAAGTATTCCGACCGTATCTTTTGATATTGATGAGTCTTTGGGAAGCATTAGCGAGATGAACGGTGATAGTTCACATAATACGGAATGCTATGGCAAGATGAATATCGATGTACCGGAAGGCTATGCAGCAGAGTATGGCAAGGATCCGGAGGCAGCAGCGAAGAAGACGGCTGGCAGCTACGATATGGAATATATACGCGGCCGTGGCAATTCAACTTGGACTGTCCCAAAGAAACCATATAAGATCAAGCTGGATAAGAAAGCGGATCTGTTTGGCATGGGTAAAAATAAGCATTGGGTATTGATAGCAAATTATTATGATAATAGTTTGGTACGTAATCGCCTGACCTATTATTTGGGACGTAAGCTTGGCATGGAATATACACCGGAATGTGTACCGGTTGACGTCATTATGAATCATGAGTATTTGGGCAGTTATTTGCTGTGCGAACAGATTCGTCTGGATGAGAATCGTGTGGATGAAAATAATCTTGAAAAGGCAGATAAAGGTGCCGATGTCAGCGGTGGTTATCTGTTATCCATGGAACCAAACGAAGAGACAGACAACGTGATCAAAACAACGTATAATTCGTATTTGATCGAATCTCCGGAAACGGGAGCGTGTCAGTCACAGGCAAAGGCTTATATCGAGAATTACATGAAGAAGACAGAGGATGCAATTTATGGAGATGACTTCAAAAATGAGGATGGAACATCGTATCAAGACTTAATGGATGTGAAGTCAGCAATTGCCTATTATTGGATGCAGGAGGTCTCTATGAATGGAGATGCATTTATTTCCACGAGCACCTATCTGTACAAAAAACAGGACACAGCGGATGCCAAGGGTAAGCTATATTGGGGACCGTTGTGGGACTTTGATTATGTAGCCTGGTCTTCCAATGACTATAGCGAAGAGGAAGATTCCTATAGCGGATTTGTTACTCAGAGAACATGGTTTAACCGCTTGATGGAAGATCCGGAGTTTGCACAGCAGGTAAAAGAGTATTGGGTAACGCTAGCAGGAGCATTGGAGGATGCCATTGCTGACGGTGGAATTTTGGACCGGTATGCACAGGAACTTGCGGTATCCGCAGATAACAATTTCAATAAATGGGGATTTAACGATTTTAGTGACGACGGGTATGACGATAACTATAACAGCGCAACAGGAAAGTTGAGCTATGCACAGGAAATTCAGCGTTTGAAAACTTGGATCGCAGATCGTGTTGATTGGATTGATAATAATCTGGATACTATTGCACCAAAGCCGGTTACACTGACTTACATGGTGGATGGTGAAGTTTACAAGAAAGTCACCACAACATCGACAAAGGAAAACGATATTCCGAGCGCACCAACCAAAGAGGGATATATTTTTACCGGTTGGTACTATGATAAAGATGATTTCAGTGTCAGACAGCAAAAGGGAGACATCTTTACAGAGGATACCACTCTAACAGCACAGTGGGAAGATGAGAGTAAGTTAGTAAAGCCAACTAAGATTGCGTTGGAGCGGTCAGAGATTTATGTACCGGAGTGGCATGATTTCCATATTAACTATGGTGTAGCACCGTATAATGCCAACACAGCGAATGTTACGTTGACGAGTTCAGACAATACTGTTGTGCGGTTACAAGAATCAGATTATGAAGATTCTGATTATATAGAGTCAGACTCACGTGATTGGATGGCAGTCAAAGCAGGAACGGCAACGATTACCATTTCTGCAGGAAATGGTGTCTCTGCCAAGTTGGTTGTCCATGTTATTCCGATTTCAGAATATTTTGAGAATGAGGAAGCATACACTGCGAAAGATTTCACTTTGGATCAAAATGATATTGTACTGAAAGTGGGACAGGAGAAGAAATTGAACCTGAAACCGGATCGAAACGAAGTCTATGCATCCTTTTACTGGACATCCAGTGACGATGATATCGTTGAGCTTCTCGGCGGTGGTCTGATCCATGCGAAAAAAGCAGGTACAGCTTATATTTTGGTAACTATGAATGGAATGGACAAAGCAAAGGTATGCCGCGTGGTTGTTCAGGATGGCACAGCCGTGAAACCAACGCCAGCGCCGACAAAGACGCCGGGGAAGGTAGTTCCATTGCCGCAGGAGAAGACAGAAATTATCCAAGTGGGAAATGTTCGTTATAAGCAATTATCCGCAAATACTGTCAAGATGACCGGTATCAAAAAGGATGTCAAGAAAGTGACCGTTCCTGCAACGATCAAATACAAGGGTAAAACCTACAAGGTAACAGAAGTTGCATCAGGAGCTTTGCGTGGCAAGAAGAAACTGCAGACCGTTGTTATCGGTAAGAATGTTACAAAGATTGGCGCCAACGCCTTTAGCAAGTGTAAGAAGCTGAAAAAAGTACAGATCACTTCGAAGAAACTTAAGAAAGTTACGAAGAAGTCCTTTGCTGGTATTGCGAAAAAGGTTGTGATCAAGGTGCCAAAGAGCAAGAAAAAAGCGTATAAGAAATGGCTTAAAAGTAAGAAGGTAGCATAGTGAATTTGTGATATGATGAGCCTCAGAGAAAAACAAGCGGCTGCGAAGCAGACATTTGTTTTTCTGGGCTCGTTAACGAGCAAGTAAGTTTGTGAAACAAACGGAAAAGCTTTGAAAGAGCGAATTTGCGAGTTTGATAAAAAGCACCCTCTGGGGACGGATCGTTGGATTTACGTCCGCTCAGAGGGTGCTTTTCTTTTCTGACGCTATATTTGCGGTGTATTGTAGACGTCCTTTCTGCTTATGTTGCTGCATAGTGAGGTACAGGTGCCTTTTCTGCCTATGTTGTATTTTGTATTTATTGTTTGCTGCTATTCAGAGTGATGCTGCAATTGTTATCGGCGGGACCAAATTCATAAGTAATAAGCTGGTTGTCCTCCTTGTTCTGTACTGTTTTGCGTACAGTAGTTGTGCGTATGAAGCGACTGGTATTACCGCCGGCATATGCATCGCGGCTCGTATCTTCGTAGATATACAGGACGCCATCCTTATTTAGAATATAATCATAAATCGCATCACCTTCTACCGTAAACTGCACGATCACTAATGCCTGCTTATAGGAAAGCTGCTTTTTTTTACATTTTTGAAAACGTGAAACAAATTCGTTCAATATCGCAGTCGCAGTTTGTGCTTGCTTGGCAGAACTGTTTATGGTTGGAATCATAAGAACCTGTTTTTTGGCAGCAGCGTTCGCCGATGAGTATGATGCCGGGTACGATGCAAGTCGTTTTTGAATGGCAGCTTCGTTGGTTGAATACCATTTGGCATCCATTTTTGGTGTGGCAAAGGCTGTATCCGTGGACAGTAATTTTGCACGGTATTTATAATTCTTGTCGCAAGTGATCTGTATAGCCTGTGTTCCGAGCAGCTCGTTGCCTTTGTATAAGCGCACGGTTAAACGGCTTTTGCCGGGTTTGAAAGACTTCGGTGCCCAGTAAATAATGTCACCGGGTTTGCAGGAAAGTTTTTTCGCTTCTCTTGTCATGGTCAGGCTGCCTTCGGATGAATTCTTGCCCCAAAGCTGTATGCTGCCATGTGAATCGGCTGCAACTTCAATGCGGATGTTTTCGGCAGAAGAAGACAATTCAAATGAAAATGGCATAGCCGGAACGGAACTCATGTAAGGAGAATATTCACCAAGAAGGCATGGATTTTCCGCTTTCAAGGTGACTTTCTTGTAATCCTCTAAAGGTTCCGACTGTGATTGCTGCGCATCTTCTGCGTCAGAGTTCCCAGGCTGTATTTCAGCATTGCTTTTCGAACAAGAGTTTTCTGTAGGAGTTTCTGTGTCGCCTTTTGAACGGGATTTCTTAGCTGTACCCTCATCATCAGTTTCGTCCGATGGCGCTTTTGTAGGGCTGCTATAGCAACCGTATTCCTTGCTGCCTTCGTTTTCTTTTGCGTAGGCGATCACCTGCAGACCTAGAGAGGAGGCTAGATTTGCTATGGAGTTCGAATTGTCCTCCATCTCGTTTGTATCTGCCCCGGAAGCATTACTATTGTCTGGATTTGGAGATGTGTTGGTAAATGCATAATCTGATGAATTTGTTGCGTTTGGATCACCATTATTTGGAGACGTATAATGATGTGCTAACAGGCATAGACCGATACCAATACCTACCATTGCAGCAGCGGGAAACATTTGTGGACGCAACAATTTTGCGCCTCGATGCTTTGTAAGTGGTAAGTTTTGTGGTGCTGCCTGTGCGATCATCTCATCCGGCAGCTCGCCAATTGCCTGCAATAACAGTTCTGATTTGCGATTATGGTCTTGCTCTCTCATCATACCCAGATCCCTCCTTCTTCTAAAACGCTTTTTAATTCCTTTCGCATGCGTGAAAGGATAGAGCGTATACTGGTTTCTTTCATTTGCATCATATATGCGATTTCGGCAGTATCTAACATATAAAAGTAACGCTGTAAAAAAATGATTCGTTTCTTTTTCGGTGAGCGTTCCAAAAACTGTTGGATCACGGTTTTTAGATGCTCTATGTTAATCTTTTCCTCAATTTCGTTAGAACCGGAAATACATTCTTCCAATTCTTCAAGACTAGCCTCCAAGTGCCCCCCTCCTCGTTTCGCGGCATTGTGCTGACGGTATTTGTCCAATGCAAGATTGCGGGCGATTTTTGCCAGATATCCTGCTAAATGCTTGGGCTTGCCGGGTGGAATAGAATTCCATACTTTGAGCCAAACATCATTGACACATTCCTTAGCATCTTCTTCATCAATGATGATACGTCGCGTGATCTGCATAAGATATGTACTATATTTATCTTGTAAGTGTGCAAGTGCAGGCTCCTGCCGTTCCCAAAGAAGCGCTACAATATCGTTGTCTTCCATGATTCCCTCCTTTTTGTCAGTGTTGTAAATCCCATCTATCATACCATGAATAGGGAAGATTCTCTATCGTGGTACGATGCGCAGAAATCTGCGTTTATGGATGGTTTTTATGAGTTGCTCAAACTTCGCACATCAAAAATTATCATGTTGTCACAGATTGCTTATTATGTCAGAATACTAAGTATTTTGCAGCCACAACATAGCGATTTCTGCCGGCAGAGAACTATAGTAATTGCTTTGCCGCAATTACGTTTTAGGTGATTTCTAGATTTTGTTGTCTCTGATGATTGATTTACATGCCTTTCGGAAGCTCGAAGTCCCGTAAGAAAGGTATTCATCATTTTTGAAAGGGACTTTGCGCTCGTCGTTACTTATGTCTCGTATTTCAGAGACATTAAGTAACGTGACGTAGCGCATCGTAGCGAAAGCGTCCCGTCCAAAAATGGATGATACCTTGCTAAAACGGGACATCTCAGACATTCCTTCAGGCATGTATTCATCAGAGACTTAACAAAATAAGAAATCACTCAAAAACTCTGCGTTCTGCGGCAATTATCTTAGTTCACTGCCGGCAGAACAAGTCAGCTTGTTGGCTGCAAAGTAGCTATTATTTTTGTGACATAATAAGCAATCTGTGACCTGGCAGTAGATTTGGATGTGCGAAGTTTGAGCTGGTTACATTTAAATAGACGCAAGGAAATGTTATTTGTTGCAAAGGAACGTCATTTTCTGCAATAAATTTATTTGGATTGATGAGAGATTTTTTGGTATCTATTTGGACTAGAGAGATTTTTTGATATCTTTTTGGAGGGGGATTGAATACTGTCATGGAGAAAGCCGATACAAAATAACTGGAAAATTGAAAATTAAGAATCCAGTCACCGAAGTAGGAGGAAAAAGCAAGCTGGAATGTCGGAAATGGAGAATCCAATCACCGGAATAGGTGAGGAAGGCAAGCTGAAATGTCGAAAATAGAAAAAAAAGTCAACTAATTGGGCAGGAAAGGCAAGCTGGAATCCTCAAAATCATCAAAACAGTCAACCAAAGCAAGAAAAAGACAAGCTGGAATTCCCAAAACTAAAATTCCAGCCATTTATCTACTCGTATGCCTATATATACAACATAATAAGTGGATTTTATATTAATTTTACTCTGCAAGAGAATATATTAACGTCATGATTTATAGGAGAAAAAAAGGCAAAAATATAAGAAAAGTATATCCACTTAGATTGCTTTGTAGTATAATAAAGGAAGTATATAGGAACGTGATGTGCATGAAGAATTTATCGTATTTGTTGTACGGGGGAGAGCGTATGTTCGTGGGAAAAGAATCTAATAATCAACAGAAAGGTATGGTGAAAACATGCGAAAACAAAAGAGAATATGGGCGTACTTGCTAAGTGCGGCGATGGTTGTAACATCATTTACAATGTCTAGCGCAACAGGAAAGGCAGAAGGAACAACAGAAAAAGGTAAGATCGTCAGCGTGACGGACAGAACCTCGACAAAGAAAGCGGCGAGCGCAACAGAAAAAGGTAAGATCGCCAGCGTGACAAACAAAGTTTCGACAAAGAAGACGGCGGGGACAGAATCCTTCCAAGATCTAAACAGACAACAGATCACGGAGGCGATGGGTGTTGGATATAATTTAGGAAACTCCCTGGAAGCAAATAGCGGAGGAACTCCAAACGAGACAGCATGGGGGAATCCGGTTTTAACCAAAGAATTTGTTTTGGCAGCAAAGGCAGCAGGATTTCAATCAATTCGAATTCCGGTATCTTATTTGAGTAAAATTGATGATAACAATGGATACAAAATTGATTCTGCATGGCTGGATCATGTACAGGAAGTAGTAGACTATTGTGTACAGAACAATATGTATGCAATCGTTAATATGCATGGAGACGGTTACACAACGGTAAGCGGTAGCTGGCTGCTCTGCGCAAGCAGCGATCAGACTAAGATCAAAGCTAAGTACAAGGCATGTTGGGAGCAAATTGCTGATCGTTTCAAAAATTATGATGAACATTTGATTTTTGAGTCAATGAACGAAGAATTTGACGGAACCTATGGTACTCCAAATAAGACAGCGTATAACAATATCAATGATTATAATCAGATTTTTGTGGATACGGTTCGTCAAACCGGTGGCAACAACGATCGCAGATGGCTGTTGATACCTGGTTGGAATACAAACATTAATTATACGGCAGACAATTATGGTTTTGTGCTGCCAACGGATCAGTATTTATCGTCTGATATTGCATCCGGCGAAAAAAGAATTATGGTTTCTGTGCACTACTACGATCCATGGGATTTTTGTGGTACAGAATCAGCCGATAAAACACAGTGGGGCAGCGAGGCAACAAACCAATCCAAAGTACCGACTTGGGGCGATGAAAGTTATATGGCTTCGCAGTTTAAGAAAATGAATGATAAATTCGTATCACAGGGATATGGCGTTATCATTGGCGAGTTTGGAGCCATCAACAAAGCAAACTATGATAGTCGGAATAAGGCATGTCGAGCCGATTATTATCAGAAAGTATGTTATTATGCAAAACAGTACGAACTGGTGCCTGTTGCATGGGATAATGGATTCGATGGTGACTATGGTTTTTGTCTGATAAATCGGTATTCTTGTCAGGTAACGCATCAAGACATTATTGATGCAATGATGGAGATCTATCGTGCATCTTCCACGGCAACCGGGATAGCTTTGGATCAGCAGGAAATCACGATTCATGTTGGGGATGCGGGAACACAACTTAATGCAACCTTAACACCATCTGACAGCAAAGATGTTATTAAATGGACATCCGATGATGAGAAAGTAGCCACAGTAAATTCCAATGGTTTGGTCACAGCAGTGGGTGCAGGTACTTGCACAATTACGGCAGCGATTGCGGCCGGATGTCAGGCAACGTGCAAAGTGACCGTGCCAAAACCTTCCTATATACGGACAAAGCTGTATATGTTAGATACATCCGGCTGGACGACGATCGCTAGTGAACAAAGTGTAGATATTTCAATGAAAGACGAAGAATTCACGTTATCAGTTAAGCCGACAGACACGCAGCTTAAAAATATCGGTTCGTTATATATCAAAGATATACAGGCGGCCGAAGCGGCAGGTTCAGCACTTAGCTATGCAGTTATTACGCTGAAATCAATAACAGTAAATGGGAAACAGTACACGATCAAAGACGACACGTATACATATGATAGCAGTTTGGAATCGGCAGCATCCGATGGACTGTCAAATAATGTGTTTGATTTTGCTTTTATTAATATTTGGGCAGATGTCATGACACATATTCAGGATGTGTCGGTAGAAAGACAGAAAAAAGCTTCCTTTAATAACGCTTCGTATCAGGGAACTAATACGGTGGAACTTACCTTTGCTGTTAGCGGTGCAAAGGTAAATGGGGCGGTAGAGCCAAGTACAAAACCGAGTGCAAAACCGAGTGCAACGCCAAGTGTGAGCCCAAGCACAGAGCCAAGTGCAAAACCGAGTGCAACGCCAAGCGTGAGTCCAAGCACAGAGCCAAGTGCAAAACCAAGTGCAAAACCAAGCGTGAGACCAAGCACAAAACCAAGTGTGAATCCAAGCGCAGGTCCGAGTGCGACGCCATCGCATCAGCTGGGAAAACCAAGTGTAACGGCGAAAGGATTTGTTGTGTATGCTAAAGTTAAGGGAGCAGGTAAAATTGCAGTAGGTTCTCGCTATAAACTTGCTGCTAAGAAAAAAATGAAACTTACTGTTCAGTGGGTTCCGAGAAATGCTGCAAGTCAAAAACTAACGTTTAAGAGCAGCCGACCATCCATCGTGAAAGTAACGGCAAATGGTACTGTAAAAGCAGGCAAAAAAGCAGGCAAGGCAGTCATTACGATTACGACAGCCAATGGATTAAGCAAAAAAGTTCGTATCCAAGTCATGAAAAAGCCCGTCAAGAAACTTACCGTTAAGGCAGGAAAGCGTAACCTTAAGAAAGGCAAAAAACTGAAATTAAAGGTAAAAGCAAAACCGGGCAAAAAGCTGGCATCCACGCAGTATTGCTGGAAATCTTCCAATAAGAAAATAGCTGCAGTATCTGCAAAGGGTGTAGTTAAGGCCAAGAAAAAAGGTACTGTGAAGATTACAGTTTATGCAACCGATGGCAGTGGCAAAAAGAAGAGCGTCAAGATCAAGGTAAAATAGGGATATCGAGGAATTAAAGAAAGATAAGTGTTGTGGGATATAGAGGAGACTGCCGATTGGCGGTCTCTTTTATAGTACGGATGTTTATAGAAAGCGAGCTGAAGAATTGTAAGGTTAAGACGGCGGGGCAAAAATATATTTTTTTTGCGAAAAAGTTTCACAAAGTTCACATGTGAAAATTGTGCAAATTATACAATTCACCCGGTGTAATGTAGAATGAACATGATCAGCATAAAAATAAGATGCAGAAATAGAGCGGATTTAATCAAATTGAGGTCTATGAAAGATATTGAAAAAATTGGAAATTTCAATGGTAAACGATAGGGTATGATAGGAACGTTAAAAATATAAAATTTAAGCTGGGAGTGATTATTACAGATGAAATTTAATAAAAAAATTGTATGGACAAGTGTTATAGCTGTGGCATTGGCATTAGGAGGCATCTATATAGCGAGCCGACAAAATGCTATTACGCATGTAATTGGAGATAATAATTTTGAGGGGTCAGAGAAAGAATGGTGCGATTCGCTATTGGATAAGTTGGTGGTTATTGATAAGAAGAATTGTCAGATTGGTAAACAAAAAATATCACAGTATTCCCTGACAAAGAAAAAACATTATGCAGAAAAAGATTGCGTTAGAGTGGTTGGTTACGCCACGGATGACAATCGTGAGCTGATGCTTCATCTTTCGGATGGAAATCGCATTGTGGTTGGAAAATCTGATAAAAAGCAAAAAAGTAGTCAACGTACACATAAGGTTACATTTATGGATTACGACAATAATGTGTTAAAAACAGAAATTGTATTACAAAATAAAAATGCAACACCCCCAATAGTAAAGGAAAGAAAGAACTATCGTTTTGATAAATGGAATAAATCTTATGAACATATAAAATCTGATTTACAGATAAAAGCACTTTATAAAGAAGACAATACGGTAACTAGGATAACAGTTGCAAATGTTAAAGTGCAGCCAGGACAAACTAATGTGAAGGTACCGGTAAAAATAGCAAACAACACTGGAATTTTGGGAATGACTTGGTCTGTATATTATGATGACAGCCGGCTGAAATTGAAAGATATTAAAAATGGAAAGGCTTTCAAAGATATTTTGACATTAACAAAAGCAGGAAAATTAAAGAATGGCTGTAAATGTATGTGGGATGGACAGCAGATTGAAGACTATCAAATTCAGGATGGAGAGATAGCAGAGTTGTTATTTGACATTCCTAAGTCAACGACTTCGGGAGTGTATCAAATAAAAATAAAATATGAGGAAGGAGATGTGATAGATAAAAATTTATTGCCCGTGTCACCATTAATCGCAAATGGAAAAATAACAATTACACATTAATGGTCAAAAATACAGAAGGAGGGATAGTGATGAAACTTGATTATGTTTCAAAGATGAAAAAGCATCTGGCAATTGGTCTGATCATGTGTTTGACTGTGTTAAGTATTGCACCAAATGCAGATGCAAAACAGACAAAGAAACCAAAAAAAATATATTTGTCTGTGAAAACCAAAAAGATGTTTGTTGGGCAAAAGTATAAGTTAAAAGTAAAGAAAGTAAAGCCCAATAAAGCAACCAAAAAAGTGAAATGGAAATCTAGCAATAAACGTATTGCGACAGTTAGCAATTCAGGTGTTGTTAAGGCAAAAAGAGCTGGTACAGTAAAAATCACTGCTATTTCCAAGAAAAACAAAAAAGCAAAGGCTTCTTGCCGCATCGTTGTGCAGCCAATAAAGAAGCGACCGACAGCAACGAAGAAGCCGATTGTGACAAAACAACCAAGTGTTACAGAAGCTCCTAAAGCTTCTACACAACCGGTTCCGACAAATGCGCCAACAATAACACCGTCTCCAGAGCCAACCGGACCGGCAGTTAAGGCAGCAATAGGATATGCTGGAAAGAATTGGAAAGATTATAGATTTGGTTATCAAGATGGTGCAGTTTATATTACAGAGGATGGAACATATACTGCAACATATACTGTGCAAAATGCAGACACAGATATTGCGGTATTGACGGTTGATACCAACATGAAATATAACGATGTTAAAGATAAAATGTTTGGTTTCGTTACAGAAGTTAAGATTAATGATCGTTCTCTCGAATTGGGTGAAGGGTGGTTTGATAGTGATGAAAATGGGTATTATCGTTTTGCGTTAAGGAATCCATATGACTATGTTGATGATGCATCTGAAACACTTGGTACACAGAAAATACCTGTGAATAAAGGTGATGTAATATCAGTTTCCTTTTGTTTTGAGGGACTAAAATACATACAGTTACCTTCGTCTTCTGGACAACCTGAACCAACAAAGAACCCAGGGGCAACAACAATACCAACAGTGCCACCAAGTAGTAAACCGACAGTGCAGCCTACGGTAGCACCAAGTACTAAGCCAAGTAGTGAGCCTACGGCAAGTCCTACAGGACCGTTCAAGGTGAAGTTTGTGGATTATGACAATACAGTCCTGAAAGAAGAAACTGTGGAGGCTGGGAAAGCTGCAGTTGCACCAAATGTTCCAAAGAGAATAGGTTATAATTTCCAATCATGGGATAAGGCATATGATAACGTGACAGAGGATTTGCTTGTCACAGCAACGTATGAGAAGGATATGACTTCGGCAATTATTGTCGGAGATGTAAAGACATCTCCAGGTGCGAAAACAGTACAAGTACCGGTGTATATTAATAGCAATCCTGGAATTTTGGGCATGACTTTGGGGATAGATTATAACGACAAAATTCTGACGTTAACAGATGCCTCAAATGGAGATGCACTTAAAGATGCATTAGTTATGACAAAGGCAAATATCCTAAAAAATAATTGCAAATTTACGTGGGATGGTGAATCAATCACCCAAGATAATGTAAAAGACGGTGTAATGCTGTTATTGACCTTTGATGTTTCGGAAGAAGCTGCAGAAGGAGAGTATGACATTGGATTTTATTATAATTCCGGTGATATTGTAAATGGCGATTTAATGCCAATTGATCTGGAATTACGCAATGGAACAATAACTATAGTAAAAGACGCATCTTAACATTAGATGTGAGAAAGGAGCATTTATGAAAATAGAAAAAAAAATTATTGTCAGTGTGCTTGCTGCTGCTATGATTGTGACCGGTTGTCCGTCGCATTATGTAAAGGCAGACACAGCTAAAAAACAGGTTACACTTTCTGTGCAAAGTCAGACAGCGAAGCCTGGTGCAACAGTAGATGTTACTGTTGATGTAAAAGATAATCCGGGAATATTAGGAGCAGCTGTTAGTTTGAAATATGATGAGGGTCTGACGCTTACTGATGCAACTGCAGGAGATGCGTTCTCTTCTCTAGTATTGACAAAACCGGGAAAAATACAGTCTCCATGTAAATTCGTATGGGATGGACAGGAAATAACAGCGGATGACATCAAAGATGGCACCATCTTAAAACTTTCTTTTAAGGTGAGCGACACTGCAAAATCAGGAGAAAGCTATAAGATTAGTGTATCTTGTGACGCTGGAGATATGGTTGATGCAGATTTGAATGCTGTAGATGTAAAAACAGAAGATGGCGAAATTGGAATTTCTGCATTTACACCAGGTGACCTTAATGAGGACAACAAAATTAATTCTACAGATGTCATTATGATGAGAAGACAGATAGCAGGTGGATATGAGCAGACTATTAACGAGAAAGCTTGTGATGTCAATGAGGATGGAAGAATTAACTCAGCAGATGTCATTCTTGTGCGTCGATATATTGCAGGTGGATATGGCGTGAATCTTGGTACGACAACGGAGAAACACACCCATACCATGAAGGCAGTTGAGGCAAAGGAAGCTACTTGTACTGAAAAGGGTAATCAGGCTTATTATTACTGCACCTCTTGTGGTAAATATTATAGCGACGAAAAAGGTCTTAATAATATCAAATTGGAAGATACTGTAATTCCAGCTAAGGGACATGTTTCCGTGGTAGATGCTGCAGTAGCTGCCACTTCAGAAAGTACAGGACTTACCGAAGGCTCACATTGTGGTGAGTGTGGCGCAGTGTTAGTAAAACAGGAAGTTGTTCCACCATTGGAGAATTCGGAGAATTCTATTACGTATCATCTGTATGAGGATGATGCATATTTGCAGAAGCAGGAAATTGAAAATACAAACCCGAATACATATAGCTCTGAAACTGGTTTAACATTGAAGAATATTAGTTGTGAAGGCTATATTTTCGAAGGCTGGTATGATGGAGAAGGCTCTAATGCCAAGCAGATAAAACAGATTGCTGCAGGCGAAACGGGTAATATTGATCTGTATGCGCATTGGACAGCAAGAGAGTATACGATTACTTTTGATTCACCATTGGCAAAAGTGGATAGCATTAAATACAAGGTAAATGAGGGTGCGACATTGACAAATCCTGAGTGGTTTGGCTATACATTTATGGGATGGACCGATGAGAAAGATAATCTTGTTGATAAGATTCCATTGGGTAAAACCGGAAACATTACCTTACATGCAAACTGGACCAGTAAGAGAAATCAGACAAGACCGGTAAAACAGTTAGGCGAGCCAATGATTGTCGAGGATGAAAAAGAGGGGCAGTATTTGTTCGCTTATGAAATTGGTCAGATGGAAAATGTTCCATTGTATACAATTAAAGATTTTGGTAATACAAGTGGTCTCACTGTATCTGAAACGATCACATCAAGTGGAACGGTTACAGAGGCGACATCTAAATCAATTGTTAATGCGATTGCAAATTCAACAACGCGTACAACTGCGTGGTCTTTATCGAAAAATTGGAATAATAGTTTAACTTTGATGCAGAGTCATACTGATGAAAGTGGAAAAGAAGTGGTCGATGCCAGCAGTTCTGTAGCAAGTGCAAGTTTAGTTACACTTAATAGCGTAGAAGATGGAGGTAGTACAGACCATACTGTAACGGATAAAAATGGTGTAACTTCTAAGCTTGGTTTTAAGGCAGGATTAGAAGTCAATGGAGAATATTCCAAGAAAAAAACTGCCAATTTGGGCATTGATGGTGGAAGTGTTGGAGGCGAGAAAGGTTTTAAAATTGGTGGAAAAGTTTATGGAGAAGTAAATGGAGAAAGGACAAAGAACGAAGAACATACAGACACTACGACGGATAGTCGTTATTGGGGAAGCAAAGATAGTGTAGAACAAAGTATGTCAGCGAGCAAAAGTTCGTCACATTCTCAGATGCTTAGCAGTAAGGTGAGTGATACCTATGGATACAACAAAACGTATTCAGAGGGGGGATCAGAAGCGTTATCTACATCAGACAGTAGCACGTCGTCTGAATCAAATCAATATTCATCGGCTTTGTCCTATTCGACGCAAAAGACGGAAACGACTTCTAAGACGTATTCGAATGCGGATGCTCCAGAGGGATATTACAGAATGGTATGTGCTGGAACCATTCATGTCTTTGCAGTTGTAGGATATGATATTGCGTCTAGTTCCTATTATGTATATACATATGGTGTACAGGATGATGACACATACGATTTCATTGACTATTCGAAGCAGACACATAACTTTAATGATTATGAAAATGGAATTTTACCATTTGAAGTTCCGTTTGAAGTAAATCAGTATATTGATAATGCATTGGTTAGATCCAAGGGGCTTGTTTATGATAGTGAAACAGGTACGGTTGTAGATTACACTGGTGAAGGAACTAATGTGTATATTCCAGACTATATTTCTACCGACAACGGTGACGGAACAACATCCGTTGTTAAGATCGTTGGTATCGAAAAAGATGCTTTTGCCGGAAATGATAAGCTTAAGTCAATCAAACTTAGCAAGCATATTACGGAAATACCAGATCAAGCTTTCGAAGGATGTTCATCACTTACTTCTGTCAAGGCAGAGGGACTACAAACTATTGGCGATAAAGCGTTTAGTGGATGTAGCAGTTTGGATGATTTTACGGTAACTACAAACATTAAGAAGCTTGGCAAAAATGCATTTACCGGAGCAGGAAAAGTTACAGTAAATGCCAAGAATAGTGATATTGCCAATGCGGCAATTACCTCAGGAGCTACCAAGTTAATTGTTAATCTGGCTGATATGGAAGATACGTTAGCAAATAAGACATATGATATAACAAAGTCAACAGATTATTTTGAATTAAATGGTGGCAATAAAGCATATAAAGGACTTAAAATTTCTTCCGATGCTAAAGAAACTACACTGAACGGTTTTGTATTTGAGGACAATAAATCAGCTCCGGTCGTATGTTCTTCTGCAAAACTGAATTTGGCAAGAATATCTGCTAAGACAAATGGATTTGCCATGATATTGTCTGCTGATAAGACAGATATTTCGTTATATGGTACGATTAAGTTGGAATCGACAAGTTCTAACGTTGTATTGTCCAAGGATGTGTCCTTGACGAGATTGAATGCTAATATTGTTGGTAAATTAGTATTGACAGGTGACTATATGATCTACGGTAAAGTGGAAGGCGATTCTTTGCTGAACTTTACAAGTGGAAAACTTGTGACAATTAATGAGGACAGTTACAATAAGTTAAAGTATGGTTCTATGGATTGGGTATTGGAATCAGAAGTTCCAGATAATGCTACAATCGTTGGCGAAAAGTGGACGTATGATTACACAACAAAAATTACGTCTAGCAATAGCTCAGTAGCAGGTTATACCTTATATGATTCTTCTTGGGTATGGGGACCATATGGAGGCTGGAGCGGCTGGTCAGATGGTAATATTAGTGGCAGTGATTCTAGAAAGGTTGAGACGCGGTCTGTTCCTAATGGATATGCCACGCAGTATAATTACATTAGATATTTATCTGCAGATGGAAGAACATCCGGACCTTGTTCTGGTGTGTGGGGTGGAAAGTCTTGCACCAATTATCAGGAACGAGGTTGGGGAGCTCAGCTTGCCTGTGTAGGTAATCAGTATTCAAAACAAATTGGAGGTTATTTCAATTTATACGGAAGTGCTCCATGTTGGTATGGAGAATCTACAAGACAAGTGGTATCCTCCTATAAAACACAGTATCGTTATGCAGACCGTTCTAAAGTATACACATATTATCTGAAGAAGGTCGAAAGCAAAGAGTCTACTACAAAGGTAGAGGCATCTGACAGTATTAGTAATGTTAAGAGATGGGTTCAGTATGTAGTAGCAGAATAATATGCTGAAATGCCTAACTGTACATAAGTTATGATAGCATTTGGCAAGTAGTAGCAAGAGAGGATCGTTATTTTAGCGATCCTCTTTTTTTGAAAAAAACTTTCACAAAAATTATGAGTGAAAATTATGCATAATTTACAAATCGTCGAGTGGCGGTCGAAGAAAAAATATTTTTTGTAGTGATAGAAACCTAGAATAAATCAGATAAAATCGATCATTGTAGTGATTATAAAAGGAATGAAAAAAACGGAGAAATATTTGAACATAGATGGTGTATGCTTAGCGTGAGGTAAGTAAAAAAGTTGCATGAAGAGGGAAGGAGTAAGATACCATGGGAAAAAGTAATCTTATTAAAATTGCAGCATTGTTGTTAGTAATGGCATTGGCGATCATTGCTTTAATTCCAGAACAAAGTACGGATAATAATTTATCAGGGAAACAGAAAACACAACAGATATTGACGGATGATGCTGGGAAATAGATGCTAGAAGACATATTAAAATGACCGTTTCGCTTAGATTTTGCGAAACGGTCATTTTAAATATATGGAGAAGATTGAAAAAAATTATTGTTATTTTTAACGAAGTTAATTCTAATAATTGTCGAATACGCACAATGTTTGCATAAATAACCGTTCAAAAAGTGTGTTTTAGATTGAATTTATCATGCTTTAGGGAAATTGCGAAAATGAAAATAACGGAAAAGAGAATAGAACAACCCTCGGTTACAATTACCACCTGTAGAAGCTTATAATAACGACATAGTTAAATTGGAGGTAGAAAAATGGCAAAATTTTGTACAAAATGTGGAAAGCAATGCGATGATCAGACAACTTATTGTCCAAGCTGTGGAACGGTATTGCAAATGTCTGATGAAGCTAAAAAGAAATTTATCATGAAGCAGATCATATCGGGAGTAATTTGGATTTTTGTAATGGGATTAATCTTGTTGTTTTTGGATATTACAAATCAGCTTGATGGAATTGTGAAAGCCATTCAATATGTTTTGCACGGATAAAAAAATCTTTTTCAAATCAATTTGCGGATGAAGACAATTCGCAAATTGATTTGAATGTATCATATTGTGATAATCAGATGGCGATTTTGAGAGGACAAGACGCTACTGAGTTTGAACAGGAGGAATTATAATGACTAACAAATAAAACGCATATTTGCAATAGTATTAATCTGTACATTAATGATCGGATGCAGCTCTCGTGCTGCTATGAACGCCGAGGCAAAGAGTGTGAACAAATTTACACTTAGGGTGGGACAGAAGGATATATTGAGAATCAATAATTGTAAGAAGAAAACAAAGTGGAAAATAACATCGGGGAAACGTGTTATAAAAATTGTAAAACGCAAGAAAACCAGCATTGTGATCAAAGCACGTAGAAAAGGTGTAGCTAGGATAACGGTTAAGGCGGGTAAACAGAGATGGTACGCCAAAATAGTTGTAAAGGCGAAGAAAAAATCAAAGAAAAAAACAAGTGCCGGAAGAACCAGTACGAAAAAAACTCCGACAACGAAAAAAAATACATCGACAGCATCTACTGTTGAAACGAAAATAAAGAACAGTATTAGTCTTAAGGTTAGTCGCTTAAAAGACGGAAATATTTTGTTCGCAATATATAATGGATCGAATTATTTTATTCCATCTATGGATGTAACCTGCAACATATATGATGATAGAGGCAGATTATTAAACGATATTACAATTAATGCGAAATATTTGGGTGCGAAGCGTACTTGGTATACGGCAACTTGTGAAGGACCTTTTGATTTAACGGATTATAACCGTGAAAGTCTTGTTCCGTCAAAGACAAAGATTACGAAAATAACACTAGATCTTGATGATGACTGTACAAGTATGGCAAAATATGTTAGCGGAAAGATTTCTTTTATAAGGGACAACGGGAACTTGGAAATGGAAAGCACGTTTACAAATAGTTCCACAAGCAAAACTGCTCAGTGTTATTGGACGGTATTGTATAAAGATGCCAATGGTAATGTTGTTGCTATCCACGAGAGTTATTTACCGGAGAGAATAAATCCGAATGATAGTGAAACGATTGTCAGAGACGCACCGGAGAATTATTACACAGATGATCAAATAGACTTTAAGAGCGGTACAGTCTATTGGTATGCGGGGCATGAATAAGCTGAAAATATAATTTAACAATTGAAAATAAAAGTGATTGCCGAACAACAGCATTGTCTATAGAAATATAGATCGTGCTGTTGTTTTTATTTGAGAGGAGGTCATCAAGCAACTACAGTCGTGGATCATAGCAAGCCTCATCGTGGAGACCGGCGCCCCCTCTTCTGTGCAAAATCGCGAAATGGAAGACTGTGGGATTGATATTCGAAACAAAAATTCGACATTGCCGCAAAAAAAATACGGATAGACTTGAACTTTTTTGCAGACAATTATATAATAAAGAAAAAGAAATGGAAGGTGATTATCATGTTAAAGAAATTTAGTGTCGAAAATTTCAAAGGATTTAAGGATAAAATCACATTAGATATAGGAACACCCAGTAATTACAGCTTTAATTCTGAAATAATAGAGAATGGCTGCATAACGAAGGGAATTATATATGGTATCAACAGTTGTGGAAAGTCGAATCTTGGTTTGGCTATCTTTGATATCATTACTCATCTGACTGAAAAGCAAAAACTCCTGGGAAGCTATGATTTTTATCTGAATATGAGTGGAAGGAAATCTTTTGCGGAGTTTGAGTACACATTCGTATTCGCCGGACATGAAGTTGTATATAAGTACAGTAAAATGGATGTGAATTCCTTAAAGAGTGAAAGTTTGTCCATTGATGGAAAAGAAGTCATTTTCTTTGACTTCCTGACAAGAGATGGATTTACTTTGCTTGAGGGATCAGATACTTTGAATGCATCAATAAGAAATGAAAGCCCGATCTCGAGAGTGAAATATGTAAATAGTAATTCAATTCTTTCAGATAATGTTCAGAATCAGGTATTTAAGAAGTTTATTGATTTTGTCGAGAGAATGCTTTTATTCTATTCACTTGATAGCCGTGGATATGAAGGTTTTATGAACGGATCAGAGAGTATTGCAGAAGGAATTGTTAATAGTGGCAAAGTTAAGGATTTCCAAGAATTCTTAAAAGAAAATGGTATCGATTATGAATTATATGGATGCGAGGTCGATGGAAGAAAGGCTATATATTGTCATTTCGACAATAAAGATGCTGACTTCTTCAAGATTGCTTCAACAGGAACTAGATCCCTTGCATTATTCTATTACTGGTATATCCGTATGGAAAAAGCATCATTTGTTTTCATTGATGAGTTTGATGCATTTTACCATTATGAATTATCAGAGTCAGTTCAGAAGAGACTTAGAAGAATTAGCGATGTGCAGGTATTTACAACTACACACAACACAAACCTTATGAGCAATGATTTACTCAGGCCAGATTGCTATTTCCTTCTTGAGAATAATAGCATAAATGCAATTTCAGAGCTGACAGAAAAGGAGCTTCGTCAGGCTCATAATCTTCAGAAAATGTATAAGGCAGGTGCGTTTAATGGCAGATAAGGACTATAAGGCATTTATAGTTGAAGGAGAAGCCAGAGAACCACAGGTTATTGATAATATTTCAAAGGTGTTCTTTAAGCATGGAAATTTAAAAATTATTACGCTTCCGGCCGGAGAAAATATCTATATTTTTCAATGAAAATATCATGCCTGTTAGGAAATGCAGAAGTTATTTCTTATGAACAGTATTTAGATGAAGCAAATCCACATGATATCTTTATGTGTGAACAGGCTTTAGCAGGCAATAATAAAGTGTTTATTATCAGTGCTTTTCCGGAATTTCTTGTGGATTATTTTGGAATGAAACTTTGGAGAACATGTGTGAAGCATGCAAAGAATCAATTGGATATTTGTAATTGTAGAGAAAGCAGGTGACAGATCATGAATGCACTGGAGTTACAGTTTTGCGATATTCAAGGAAGATTATTCGAACTTTCCGTAGATAGAAATTTAGACAGCGCACGTTTTATTAAGATATTTATAAACAGGCACCGGTGGCAATCATGAAACGTAATTATCTGATGTTTCACACAATGGCACCGGAGCTTGCAATTGAAGATCTAAAGGAAATTTATCGTCAAAAATAATGGAACCCCCTATACTTTTCACACCCTATTTTGACATTCACGCCACGTGGGCACCCCCTCCCTCCAAAGATGATATAATTTCTACATGGGGAACTCAACTTTCCAGCCGGTAAATGTGATAGGAATGCGGTGTGGCAGGTTGAAGAAAGTATAGTAATGTATGAGGTTTTGTTTTGCAACAGACAATGGAAACAATAGAAGAAGGAGGGAACCTATGAATTTACACAAGGTTATGAAGCGTGTGATCTGCTGTGTGCTGACGTTGGGAATGGTCTTTTCGTCAACATCCTTTGAGGGAATCACGATCAAGGCAGCATCAGTAGACTCACAGTCTGTGGTAAGGGAAGGAGAATACACGACAGGTGTTTTTTCAGGATGCTACGGTATTGATCAGTTGTTTGACTATATCATGAGTACCGGTAGACTGAATGCACTGCCATATGATGCATCGTGGGGTAGTGCTAATGATTCCGAGGGTCAGCAGCTGACAACGGAAATTATGAAGGAACGTTATTTTGTTCTCAAGTATTCCGGTGACGAGGATTATCCGATCGCACTGTGTTTGTACGATGAGAATGGTACACCGGTCGTTGTAGATCAATCGGATCGCTTGCTCGAGGGATCTCGTATCGGACTTGAGAAAAATGTCACACTGACGGCCACTGCTAAGAAGTATATGAAGGAAACGTATGCCGATGGTGTGGAAGGTGTTATGGCACTTTGCAAGGTCGGAAAAGCGGATTCTAACGGAATGTATTTTATAAGCAAAAATAAATTTGGTTATTACCTGAGCGGCAATCAGGGGCGTGGTATTGGAGAGAAGATTGCATGGGAATCGACTGCGAAGAAGGCAACCGTGAAAGAGCTTGCTGCAATGACGGATTATTCGTCACACCAGTTGACTGCCGGTGAGTTTGCAGTCATGTATCAGGCAAATGGTGAAGCGGTTACGGATATGCCGGAAGATCAGGTCAAACAGGGAGGACAGCCGTTGACGTTGTCTTCAAAAGTGCCGAAGAGAAGTGGATATACTTTTACCGGATGGAATACACGGGCAGACGGAAGCGGCACCACATATGCAGCCGGTGGTACGTATACTTCCAATCGAACTGCGACCATGTATGCAACGTGGGATCGCCATTATGAGTCTGGTCTGTTTAAGGTAAAGTTAAGCAGCAATCAGTTTTTTGATAATGTAACGTCAGCAAATAAGATCAATGGTTATCCATATGATGCTTCTTGGGGAACGGCCAACGCCTCAAGGGGACATCAGTATTCGGAGAAGCAGGTAAAGGATCGTTATTTTATATTCCGTTATAGCGGAGATGACAGATATCCGTTTGCACTGTTTATGTATGAGAAAAATGATAAGCCGGTTGTTGCCGGTTCGTCTAAGAATCTGCCGGACAAATCTTTAGTCGGTACAGCAGATAATGTATGCTCGACCGCTAAGGGCAAAAAATATATGAATAGAGTATATGAAGATGGTATTAAGGGCTTGCTGTGCATGGGTAAAGTTACGAAATATGATGAGAATGGAATCCAGTTTGTAAGCTCGAATGGATTTGGCTATTATATGTCTTGCAACAGAGGATATAAAAAGGGCGACTACATTGCTTGGGAGAAGCCGGTAACAAACGGTATCACGCCGGAGGTTATGGATGCGGTCGATACGTTTTCGGATAAAGCAATGGCAGATGGCGAGTATGCATTGAATTATAATGTGAACACTACGGATAAGGTGATAGAATCGCCGAATACGCAGTGTAAAGAGGATACTTATAATTCGGTGCTTACGGTGGAAGAGCCGAAGAGAACAGGATATGAGTTCATAGGTTGGAATACCAAGAAGGACGGTACCGGTGATATGTATGAGGCCGGTTCCCGTTATGAGGGTGAAAAGACCTTAACGATGTATGCTACTTGGGAAAAGAAAAAGAAGACCCCGCTTTCTGTGGAGGAAAATGGAGAACCTATATCAAAAATTTATAGACTTTCCAATCGAACGGCGATTGCCAAAGCAGTAAAAAATGCAGATGATGCGGATACCTTTTACAATGAGCTGAATCAGGCTACGATGGTACGTCATTTGGATATTAAGGGCGGTGCATCGGAAGATGATGTATTTACGGCGGTATCTTCAAAAGAAGATATCTTAGATTGTTCGGTAGAGGGGACGAAGCTTACGTTGATCGGCAAAAATGAAGGCTTTTCCTATGTGACGATCACGGATGAGACCACAGAACAGATTTACCGTCTGAGTGTTTATGTGACAACCTTAAAGGATGCGCTTTATATTATCAGACCTGTCACGGCTGACAGCTACAAGTCCTATTTGGCGGACAATGACAAAGCAAGCTATGCAGCAAAGGCAGAGGTTAAGAAGAACGTTAAATGGACACAGATGAATACTTCCAATCAAACGGTGAAACAGTTATCCAACGGAGATGCTGTGGTATGGAAGCTGGGAACAAGTTATCGTGATGTCGGAGTAACTTGTGGCGTGTGCAAGTCCGAAGTACCGTTAGAGGATTTGAAGAGTGGTGAGAGTGATGGCTCTTATCCGATCAATATATATCCGGTATCGTCCACTTACAAACAAAATGTGACGTTAAAAGGATATGGACATGATGATGAGGATATTGATATTACAGTTCGATCCTTTATCGTGGATCTGGATGGAAACGTGATCGCTTCCGCCAACAAAACAGAAGCGAAGAAATTGTCCAGAAGTTCAGAGACGATCACATTAGAGTATGAGGATGTGCAGGAACTGAAGGACGCCGATGTGTTAGTGGAAGTCACGGCAAAGGATGATGCCTATGCGGCACAGCTTGTGCGTTATCCATTGTATCGAGACGGATATCAGGAAAATACCGGAACGTCCATATGGCTGCAGCCTTGCTATGGAACGAATGACTGCGTATTAACATCCAGAGATCAAAATTATGAGTTTGTTCGCGATCTTACGCTTTATAAAGGATATGATAAGAAAGTGATCGTATACTCTCAGGTTTCACAGAAACATACGGTTTCCATGTTTATTAATGACAAGGAGATCCCTAGCGTTTCTGAGAGCGTGGCATCCGTCGATGGTATGAAATATGAGTGGAAGCAAACAGAATTTGCGATCAACACCAAAAACGCAGCAGTAGGTAAGTTTACGCCGCAGTATCAGATCAAAGCAGCGAGTGGAGAGGTGCTTGCAGATCAGCCGGCAGACTATACCGTATGTAATATTTCAGAGATTGGTAAGCCGGCGAAGCCGACAGAGGTAAACTTCTGTGGAACGATCGAGACGCCGCAGATATCAGCCGGAGAGGTCATTAACCGTAAGTTATCCTTTAATATTCCGAAGGTATTGCCAATGAAGATCGCATACCAGGATACCGACAATCCGCTGAAGAAAACCTTTATGGTTGCCATTGGTACAGCGGGACTCGATGAAAATAATGTTGTATCGGTAGTGACAGAGACGATCAATGATCTGCGTGACAATAAAGTGTCCAAGACGCTGTCCGGATATGCATTTGGTACGGCAGACTATATTGATGGCAAATGGATCTTGACCTATACCGGTGGTGGTATTGCCGGAACACTGGGTTATGAATTTGGTTTTAATAACAATACGATGGTTGGCATCATCCCGATCTATTATGGCATCAAAGTGGGATGTACTGTCAGTGTCGATGCGCTGCTCAGTGGCCAGAATCCATATCATGATAAGTTCGTTGGTATGAATTTCCAGACGAATAATCTGACGGTTACCAGTGAATATAATTTTGTATCAGACATTCTCGTAGGCGTAGAGGGTTATGTATGTGCCAGTGGAGGAATTGGTTTTGATGGTAAGATTGTAAAGATCAAGTTTGGTCCGGTTGGACGGTTGTCTATCGGATATGACAATCGTATCGTTACATTCAGTGATCTTAAGAAGACCAAAGCCTATTATGGTGGCTGTTTGAATTTTACCGGAAGCATCTCCTTAGATTTTGAGTACAAAGGATTATTTATTCGGTATCACAAACAAATATGCGGAACCGGCTTCAGTAAGATACGAACGTATCAGGATTGGGACAAATTCCCGGCAGGGCGACCAAATCCGTTGGACTTTGCAAATATGAGTAATGAGACTACCGGTAAGGTGGTACGGTATTCTTCGAAGAAGAAGGGCGCAGATTGGACACAGTATATCAATCCGGATGTGCCGCCGGTGCTTGCAGCCAATGGCAACAGTATGGCACTCACCTATTCAGATACGCTTGAGGATCTTGTAAGTATCAATCCTGCGGTTAGCACAAAAGAAAGCGGAGAATGGACGAAACCGGAAGTACTTACTTCATGGAGAACAGAAGGCAAATCGGAAACGGTTAATTCAGTAGATTATGCTTCTGATGGCAGCTTAAAGGTATTAGCCTTTGATTCTGCCGTGTATGATTCTGACATTAATTCGGATGGAAACGTTGACAGCAAAGAATTAAACGCTACGTTTAACTCCTCCGAGATCCATGTATATGTTAATGGAAAGCATACGACGCTTACTGCAAATAATGTGGCCGATATGGCACCGGAAGTAGCAGTAAACAACGGAAAAGCAATTGTAGTATGGCAGAGTGACACCTATAATCTTGCGGATACGGATGCAGAAACACTTCAAAAAGATATGATGGGAGAAAAGAAGATCTGTTATAGTTACTATGATGGAACAGATTGGAGTGCACCGGCTTATTTGGAACGTGGCGAGATTAAGGGAGCCAGGCGTATGATGTAGCACTGTCTGACGATGGTACGGCGATGGTATTGGCAACCATGGGCAGCAGTGAAGAGGTGCAGGAGAGAGAGCTTTATTCATATATTGTGAAGGATGGAGCCCAGAAGAGTGTAAACCGAATTACCTGTAATGATGCGGGAGAGACGCAGCCACGTGTGAAATATGTAACGAACGACGGTGGTATGTTCTTAGCAGCATGGAAGCAGTCGGAATACAAAAAAGGTGAACTTACAGATTCGTATTTGGCATTACAGGGGTATCAAAAAGATGGCAGTGCTAATGCAGTTTCTATGAAAGACTCCGGAGAAGTTACGGAGAATTTTGATTTTGCCAAAGGTGGAGATACGATCAGTGACACTGCTGTGTATTGGCAGTCGGCAGGCGATGACTCTAAGATGCATACGTATGTGAAATACTTGAATGCAAAGACGGGTACACTGTCGATGCAGTACGAGATTACTGGTACGGCGTCTGCTAATGAGATGTTGGTAGGAGGCAGTGTGGTAGTAGATGGTGACCGTTTTACAACAGTTTCATGTGCGCAGACATCAACACAGTCTGAGACGACGAAAGATACCGATCTGACGCAGACAAAGGACGAGGAGCAGCCGGCAAGACTGATCACCGGTACGAAGACCATTCAGAATGAGTTATCAGAGGTATCGGCAGATACTTTTGGACAGAACGTGGAGCAGAATAGTACGATCAATGTGACACTGTCCTTTGCGAATGCCGGACGGAAGGCTATGGATTCTGTCACAGTGAAACAGTCAGGTACAACGGTTGCGGATGCGCTTCCAATTCATTTGGAGAGTGGAGAGCGTGGTCAGGTGAGCTTTAGTTACACACTTGGCAATACCTTGCAAAATGAGACTTTTGAGGTTGCAGCAGACAATGGAGCAACTGCGAAGGCACAGTTAACGCTGCTTGGTACGGATATGGTACTTGGTAATCCGGAAGTGGTAGAGAATCTGCAAGGTGGAGAGCGTATTGTACAGGTCGTTATCAGCAATGCCGGTACAAAGGCGTTGACAGAGGATGATACGATCCGTGTTGCCTTGACATCTGTCGATAAGAAAGCAGTGACTGTGAAGCCGACAACTGCCGGTGCATCATTTGATGAGGATAAGAAGTTGATCGTTATTAGTGGTAAAGATGCTATGGAAGCGATCAACCGTGGTGAATATGTGTTACAGTTTAACTACACACCGAAATTTACCAGTGAAGCCAAGAATGTATCAATATCGTTGCAGGCAACAGCATACAATGGCAGTGCTGCAGCAGAGGAACTGAATCTGATCGATAATACGGCAGCCTTTAGTATTGTAAAACCTTCGAAGCAGTATGACAGACCATTGACGTTTACTTCAGTCATTGAAGATGGAAAGCTTAAAGCATTGGATGTATATAATCGTTACGAGAAGAAGGTTGCAAGAACCATTATCGTATCCAATGGTATCGAGACGAAAAAGATCAATGTCACGTTGGGAGCAGAGGAGGGCAAGACGTATGATGTTGGAATGGATGCAACGCCTGATGTTTCCTATGAGATGGAAGGTGATGATCCGGTTGTCATTCCGACACCGGAGCCGGAAGATGATCCAAATGTGACCCCATCTCCTAGTGGCGAGCCGACACAGAATCCGGTTGCAACTGTTAAGCCGACGAAGAGACCGGTTGTTAAGCCGACGAAGAGACCGGTGCCAACACAGACTGTCAAACCAACACATACGCCGCTGGTGAGACCGACTGTAAAACCAAGTGATAAGCCGAAAAAGGCGGCACCAAAGATTGTCGTTGGCAAAGCGAGATTCTTATCGGTTAAGAACAAGGCTTCCAAGAAGTTAGTCATTTCCATGAAAGTAGTTGCCAGAGCGAATGGATACTGCGTGCAGTATAGCACGAACAAAAAGTTCAAAAAGGCTAAAACGAAACTGACGAAGAAGAGAAAACTGACGATCAAGAAGCTGAAGAAAAAGAAGACCTATTATATTCGTGTACGCGCTTACCGATTAGATGAAAAGGGAAAGAAGATATTTGGTCCATACAGTAAAACGAAGAAGATAAAGATCAAGAAATAAGAGAGTTATCTTGTTTGTCCTGTGTTCCGCACAGGAACAATGATCCTGTGCGGACAATACTTATAAACCCTCTTTCTAAAAAGCATAGTCAATTCGAGAGATCGAAAAGACTATGCTTTTTTGCTTTAATAGGAAATTGCTGTTGTGTAGTGTGATAAAAGCGCTGGCTTTGCTTTTTTGCTTCTTGTATCGGCTGGCGATTATCGGTATAATAAAAGGAGTTTAATCTGAACGGATGGAAATATCCTGTAGATTTTTATGGTGAATGAGTAGAATTATGGTAAGGGGAGCATTATGAAAATAAGACAAAGGCGAATTGCGTGTATTGTGGTACTGGCATTATTGTGTTCGATGCCAGGTTTTTCAAATAGCATGATCCAAAAAGCGGCGGCTGAGGAAAATGAGACAGTGTGTGGTACGCCAAATTATGAAGCGACAAAGCAGTTCCAGGGGAAAGACGATGACTTTCGTGTAGGGATCAGTTATGTGTCAGAGAATTGGGATGAGGTGATCTTTGCAGATTTTACAACTACAGATGTGATGCAGATCACAAAAGAGGGAGATTATACCATTTCTTACACGACAGCATTGGATGATGGAATGAAGATGATCTGGCTGGATACCAATCTGTATTCGGGAAGCAAGATGAAAGTAGACGTTACCGGTATGACGATCACATCTGCGGACGGTACACAGAAGAACGAGTATTCTTTTTCTAATGGAAAACTGTTGCACCCGGGAAGTTTATGGGGATATCGTGATTCGGATGAAGAAAAAAATTACGCAGCAACGATTCTAAATCCGTATTTGGCATATCATTATTATGTTGCTGATTATTGCAACAATTATCGAGAAGAGTATACGTCATATGGTTTTAATGAATGGGATATGATCGATCTGTTCAGCGAAAAGATACTGACGTTAGGCGCCGGCTCTGTCATCGAGGTGGCGTTTACGGTATCCGACGTTTCAAAGAATACCAATACGAATGGAAATGGAAATGCGAATGGGAACGCGCACGAGAAGCCAACGGCAACGCCGGCACCGTATATCGATCACGAGCTTTGGGCGCAGAAAGGCATACACGCCTATGTATCCTACCAGATGGATTCGACTTGGGATTATCGCAGTAGTTTTACCAAAGACACCTACCTATCCAGTTATTCATATATTCGAGCAAATGGTAAGGAAGTGGATGCGGCAACGACAACCGTGAAAGATGTGTTTATTAACCGGGATGGTGAGTATACGGTTGGCATTAGTGGAATTAATTTAAGCGCGTCTCAAAAGTATAATATACTGCAGATCGCAACGGATCTGTCTGTGAAGACAGAGAAAAATGGGACAGGAATCTATTCCGGAGTTAACATTTCTAATGTCTCTCTGAAAGTAGATGGTGTGACGGTAGAACAAGGACTTACTCCGGTTTTATTGGAAAACGAGGACGCTGCCTGTTATGCATTGACATGTTGCTGGGAAACTTGCGGACCGTTATATGCGGCTGCCAGATATGGCAATATTGCGGTACCGATGGACAGCATAGAGATCACGTTTACGATCACCGGTCTCAAGGCGGCGCTCAATGATCTGAAAAACGGAACATATCGGGATCCGATGACGGGTAAAAAGGTAGCCAATGATACGATCACGCAAGAGGACATTGATGCTTCAACGGGGATAATTCCGATTGCAACGGTCAAACCAACGATCAGACCAACCGTGAAACCACGTGCGACAGCGAAATCAAAACCAAAGAAAAATGCAATATCCAAAAAGATGACGGCATCCAGACAAAAGGCTGCCAATAATATGATACGTCCAAAGATCAAAGCAGGTGCAGGACGGGTCGGTGTGATCCGTTATATTTCGCTGCGATTGTGTAAATACAAGGGCACAAATGTTATAATTTATTACCGCATGAAAAAAAGAGGTTGGAAGAGACTGCCGTTAACATCCAGTTCGATCCGAAAAAATCGCCGTCGTTTTCGTATACGCTGCAGCAGTCGCAGACAAACATATTATTTTCGGGTGAAGACCTATCGAAAAGTGCGAGGAAAAAAAGTAAAAAGTGTGTATTCTAATGTTGCGAAAGTGTCGATACGATGAAGAATGAAAAAAACGGAAAAATTTTAATGGGTATCAAGTTTGTGATATAATGAGCCTCAGAGAAAAACAAGCGGCTGCGAAGCAGACATTTGTTTTTCTGGGCTCATTAACGAGCAAATAAGCTTGTGTAACAAGCGAATAAGCTCTGAAGGAGCGGATTTGCGAGTTTAATAAAAAGGCTAATTGATGTATGATATAATAACTCCAAAATCCAGATGCTTCGCATCTGTCGTGCATTGCACTTTATGATTTTGTCGTTCACAAATTCTGCGCAAGTGAACAAGCTCCCTTGCGTTGCGAATTTGTGATATACTATTCTTAAAAATGTAAGCATAAGTAATGAATAACAAGGATGGACAGCGTATGACAACAGAACGAATGACATACTGCATGGGGTGCATGAAAGCCTTTCCCAAGGGAAAAGACAAAAGATCAACTTGTCCACTGTGTGGGTTTTCTCTGGAAAGTTATGATAGAGCACCACGTTGCATTCGTCTGGGGAGTATATTAAAAGAACGATATTTGATAGGCAGAGTTCTCGGTGAGGGGAGCTTTGGAATTACATATATTGGCAGGGATATGCTTCTCGACCAGATTGTAGCGATTAAAGAATATTTTCCGATCAATCATGTGAGCAGAGATATGTTGGAAGAGGAAAGTGATACGGGAAACACGGTATATGTGTATGCCGGGGACGAGGACGAAAGTTACAAGAATGGTCTGGAAAAATTTTATAATGAGGCAAAGATCTTAGCAAAGTTTCACGGCATCGCCGGCGTGGTTTCTGTTATTAATTTCTTTTATGCGAATGGAACAGCTTATTTGGTTATGGAATATGTAGACGGGATCACGCTAAAAGAATATATCAAAGAGCACGGTCCGATTGCCGGAGAGCGTGTACTCCAAATGATACATCCGGTGATCAAAGCATTATCTGCGATCCATAAGACAGGGATCATTCATAGAGATATCAGCCCGGATAATATATTAGTCAATCAAAAGGAAGAGTTAGTCTTAATTGATTTTGGGTCAGCCAGAGCAGAACGTCAGACTATGACACAGAGCATGACGGTGTTATTTAAGCGCGGATATACGCCGGAGGAGCAGTATCGCGGCAGAGGTAATTGGGGAGCTTGGTCTGACGTGTATTCTTTGTGTGCGACAATGTATTTTATGTTGACAGGGATCGTGCCAAACGAGTCGATTGAGCGAATGATCCATGATGACATCAAGCTGTTGCGGGATATGCCACATATTCGGTTGTCTGCGACAGAAGAGGATGCGATCATGCGAGGCATGGCGGTCAAAGCAAATCGCAGATTTCAAAGCATGGAATCATTAGAAGCGGCACTGTATGAATCGAGAGGCTGGGTGCAGCGAGTGGTATTGTATTTTCAGCACAAGAGCAAACGCGTACTGTTGGCAGGGGGCGCAGTGGTGTTGGCAGGAGTGTTAGCTGTCTGTGCGCTTTTGACAACGGGCGGCAAATTGTCAGCCATTGGATCACCTGTGGCGTCAGGCAGACCAGGCATGACAGAATCAAAGACTGCTTCCGGACAGGCGATTAGTACCGATCATGCGGATGAGACGAATGCGAAAGCTTCCGCAGGGGCACAGAAGAACAATCCCGCAACATCGACAGTGGGGGATCCGCAACAGACAGCGGATGCAAAGCAGACAGTGACGCCAAAGAAAACGGCAAAGCCAAAGCGCACCACGAAACCAAAAAAGTCAGCGAAACCGAAGCGGACTGTTAAGCCAAAAAGCACTGCAAGATCCAAGGAAGCAGTATCTCCACAGAGAACTGTAACAGCGACGAAGAAACCTTCCAAGTCTAAGAAAAAGTTTGTTGGTGTCATTCCTTAATGAATAAAGACAGTAAGAAGAAATGGAGAACGTACGGCATGAATACAACAAGACGCGATGAATCAAAAAAGAAATTTTATGCGGAAGTAAAAGATATCCTGAAGAAAAAGCACCGGGAGAGTAGTTGGTATATGATGGAACTCATGGGTGTGGAGGGGAAGGAAGAAGCAGACCGTAAAAAGGCATTCCGCATTATGATGAATAAGCTGACCGAACCATATCCGGCTTCCAGACCAACAATGCGCCGGTGGTTTGGGATCAATGGTATGGCTACGCCAAATCGAGCTCAGGCATACATGATCAGCTTTTGTTTGGGATTTAGTGTGCAGCGGTTGAATCATTTTCTGCAGGAAGGAATTGGTCAGCCGGCGGCACAGTATAATGATTACAGAGAAGTTATCTTTTTATATTGTTTGGATCATCATTATTCTTATGAACAGGCACTTAAGATGATCGATGGCTATGAGAAATCGTTCCAAACGCAGACGCAATTAATACATACGCATAGTACGAATCAGCTCATGCAGGAGTTTGCCTATCATAAAAACAGCAGCAAAGAGGCATTCATGAAGTGGATGCGGGAAAACAGCCAATTTTTCAAGGGATATAGTCTGACAACTCTAGACTATCTGAATACTTACAAATATATGATAATAGACGTGATCAGAGAGGATGCAAAACGCAGCCTGGATAATCTGATCCGCGAGACAGATTTTGCAACATGGATCAGGATGAAATGTTCTGCGGAATCTGAAAAGGAGTATCAGTTGATCGAGAAATATATCGCCGGAGCCAGACGCAAGAAAAAAGATGTAAATAATGATGTATTGGAAATGCTTCACGAATTGAATCATATGGTCAATTCTAAGAAGGCGTATAATTCTACGATCATTGAACTGTTTTCAAATGAGGTAAAGCAATCACCCCTGCCGGAATTAACGTCCAAACATTTGTCGGATATGCTAAATACTCCTTTACAGAAAGAGCGGGAAATACGCACCAATATTGCGCTGAATGTACTTTCCGATATGGAGTCAAAGGAGGCTTGCCCGGAATGGATCGGTCGATTTATTGCAGATTACACGAAGGATAGTTATTATGCGGAGACGGTCTTGGAGGCTAAGGTCTGGGTCGAGAAATTCAGCAAAGAACATCATCGAAGATGCCAGCTCATTCAGCGCGAGGATTTTCTGCCGATGATACTGTATGTTGCACAAAAGCAATATCAAAGTTCGATCGAGCAAAAAGAGAGCAGATATGAGCAGGGAGAAGCTCTAGATGTTTTTCGTGACATGGTCAACAGCACATTTGCAGCATGTGGTATGCGTAAATGGAATCCAATGTATGAGTTGGATGCATTGCTGGCAGCCTGCTATCAGGAAGATGAGATGTTTTATTTTGGCGAATTATGTGATGCGGTAAATATGGCGCAGGAACAGGTTTTGACGGCAGGTCATGCGATGTAGTAAATCCGTAGGAATAGATTTTGCCTGCAGATCGTCAAAAAATGTGGTAAAATGATAGACAAGTGAGCATGTCAGACAACGGATACCTTTTGCTGCGGCCTTGATGCGGTTGCTGACAAAGACGTCTGAGATGGGAGGATTGTTTATGCGTTTATTTACTACATTACATAATTATAAAAAGAATTATTTGGCAAAGGATTTGATCGCGGGCGTTGTAATGGCGGCAGTGTCTATTCCGATCGCCATGGGATATGCGGAAGTATCGGGCCTTCCGGCCGTTTATGGGCTGTATGGTTCGGTACTTCCGATTCTTTTATTTGCCTGCTTTTCGACATCGCCACAGTTTATCTTTGGCGTGGATGCCGCACCGGCAGCAATTGTTGGCGCCAGTGTGAGCTCCCTTGGAATTGCATTTGGATCTGCGGAAGCGATTGATTATATTTCCATGATCGCCTTATGCACCGGATTGTGGTTGTTGCTGTTTTATGTATTGAAAGCCGGAAAGATGGTAGATTTTATATCGACACCGGTCATGGGTGGTTTTGTCAGTGGCATTGCTGTGACGATCATTTTGATGCAAATACCAAAGGTACTTGGTGCTTCCTCCGGAACAGGGGAGCTTCCGGAACTATTGCACCATTTATGGAAAACTATGCATCACGTGAATGGGATGTCAGTAGTATTGGGGTGTGCTTCTTTGCTGATCATTGTAATAAGCCGTAAAATAGCGCCGAAGTTTCCGATGGTCGTTGTTGTGATGGTGGCGGGTGTGCTTTTGACGAAATATGCTTCCTTAGGGCAATATGGCGTGCGTATGCTTGCAGATGTAAAAAACGGTCTCCCGTCATTTCATCTGCCGGATCTGGGCGGAGTAAACATGACGCAGGCCGTCGGAAGAGGACTTATCGTGGCAGTGGTGGTGATGGCAGAAACGCTGCTTTCTGAAAATAACTTTGCTTTTCAAAATGGATATAAGATCAAAGACAATCGTGAAATCTTGGCATGTGCTGTCGGAAATTTTGGTGCAGCCGTTGTTGGATGCTGTCCGGTCAACGGGAGTATTTCACGTACTTCCATGAATGACCAGTATGGCGGCAAAACGCAGTTAGTTTCGATCACAGCGAGTTTGACAATGGTATGTGTGTTGCTGTTTGGTACCGGATTTATAGGGTATTTGCCGGTGCCGGTGCTTACCGCTATCGTGATATCAGCCTTGATGAAAGTGGTGGAATTTGATCTGGCGGTGAGATTATTCCGCGTGAGTCGGATTGAATTTTATATTTATATGGCAGCTTTCTTTGGTGTACTGATGCTTGGAACAATTTACGGCGTTATCATTGGTATTATCTTATCTTTTGTAGAAGTCATTCTGCGTGAAACAGATCCTCCACGCTGCTTTTTGGGGATTATTCCGGGGCGGGATGGATTTTATGACCGCGCCAAAAATCGTTTTGCGTATCCGATCGATCATGTTGTTATGTATCAGTTCAGTGAGAGTTTATTTTTTGCAAATGTCAAAATTTTTGTGGATGATATTGAGCAAAGTATTACGGATGACACAAAGGTGGTCATTGTCGATGCCGGAGCTGTCACAAATATTGATATTACAGCGGCGGATCGGTTGGAACAGCTTGCAGACAGTCTGCAGGGCAGAGGCATTGCATTTTATATGACAGAGCATCACGAGGGGATCAACGCTAAGTTGCGAAAGCTTGGTAAAGGGCAGATGATCCAAAAAGGATATGTGCGCAGAACAATTACGGCTGCTTTACATGATGCAGGTATTAGGGAGCCTTATCCGGTAACTTCAATGCCGGAGCAGAAACGACAGTTTATTATGAATATTCCGGCAGAAGCAGAAAATACTTTGGAAGAATTTGCGTGGGCATTTGGAGAAGATACGGTTAATGAGATTGAGCGGCGTGTGCATATTGTGTTGGAACATATCCATCAGATGCCGGATCTCGAGCAGTTGGCTGAGCAGGGAATTGAGGAGTTGATGGAAACATGGCATACGCTTGGTGCGATCGATGAGGATGAATTCCTGCGTCGTATGGAACTTCATATGGACGAATTACCGGAGCATATGACAGAAGAACATAATCGCAGAGTTGTGCTGGAATTGATCGAAAAACGTCGTCGTCATATTGCCAGACAGCTGCAACAGGATAATCCTGAGATTTTAGAGAAATTGAAGGCTAGCCGTGTGAAGTTGGAAAAGCGTCTGGAAAAACAACAGCCGGAGGCCGCAAAACGGCTGCGCCGGCTGGAAGAAAAACTGCATCATAAATAAAACAATGGTTTAGAGACGGAACTGCGATCCAATCCCTGAAATGCAATTAGAGATGCAAATAATATCTAATATACGAAAGGGATCAGAGGCGGAAACGATATCCGACGCCCCAGATCGTTTCAATATATTTTGGCTTTGAGGTGTTTTCTTCGATCTTTTCGCGTATTTTTTTGATGTGTACGGTAACAGTTGCAATGTCACCGACAGATTCCATTTCCCAAATCTTCTTAAAGAGTTCTTCTTTGGAGTAAACATGGTTTGGATGTTCTGCCAAAAAGGTGAGGAGATCAAACTCTTTGGTGGTAAATGTTTTCTCTTCACCGGCAAGAATGACGCGGCGGGCTGTTTTATCAATAACCAGATCGCGGATCTCAATGACTTCATTTGTCTCCTGCCCGGCAGAGGTGAGCCGTTTGTAGCGGGACAGGTGCGCTTTGACGCGAGCTACCAGTTCGCTTGGACTGAACGGTTTGGTCATGTAATCATCAGCCCCCAGACCTAAACCGCGAATCTTATCAATGTCTTCCTTTTTGGCGGAAACCATAATGATCGGTGTGTTTTTCTTTTCACGGATCAGCTTACAGATCTCGAAACCATCCATGCCGGGTAACATCAGATCCAGTAAGATCAGGTCGAAATCTTCATCGATAGCTCTGGCAGCACCCTCACTGCCTCATGTTCGATCTCTACATGAAATTCGCTTAATTCTAAATAATCTTTTTCTAATTCTGCAATGGCAGTGTCATCTTCAATGATCAAAATATTGCTCATGAATGTACCTCCTTAGGATAAATCAGTGTTTTTTGCTTTTTTCAGGGTAAATATAATGCTCGTTCCAACGCCTTCTACACTTTCAGCCCACACTTTACCGCCGTGTGCAGAAATGATCTGCTCGACGATGGAGAGTCCCAGACCGCTTCCACCTGTTGATGAAGTTCTAGAGGCATCGGCGCGGTAAAATTGTTGGAATATATATGGTAAACTGGCTGCGGCAATGCCGGGGCCTTCATCCTCAATGTGGATCCGTATAAATTCGTCTGGTGGCAATGCCGGCTCAATCTCGGAACCGTCCTTATTGAGCTGTCGATACAATGGCGGCTGCTCCGGTTTAGAGGGTTCTTCGGTGATAATAACGTGCAGGGTAGACGGTGAATGATCCATATATTTTTCAGCATTATTCACGATGTTAAAGATCACTCGTTTTAATTTCTCGGGATCTGCCATCACCTTGGTGTCTGGCGGCGTAGAGTTAAACATGGACAATGTCATGCCGTAACTCTGCAGATCAAGGGAAAGATCTTCCATACAATCCGTAAAGTAATCGGACAGATTGATTGGAATGAGATCATAGTGAAGTCTGCTCTGTTCCATTTTGGCAAATAGAGAAAGTTCTTCGACCAAATAGGTCATATCGTTTGCTTTGGCATAAATAGTATGCAGATATTTGTGCTGCATTTCCTCGGTGCCCGCTATGCCGTCCAACAGTCCTTCGGAATACCCTTTGATCGCTGTTAATGGCGTCTTTAGATCATGAGATACGTTGTTTAGCATTTCACGGGTGGCGTCCTCGTAATGAATACGTTCATCCATCATAGATTTTAAGCGAATACGCATTTCCTCGAATTCCTGACATAATTCACCAATTTCATCCGACGATATCGGATGGATCGGGTAATCCAGATTACCGGCACCAATTTGAATCGTGGCAATGCGCAGTATGCTGATCGGATATGCGATACTTCGATAGAGCCAGATCACGAGGAGCAGCGCGGTGATCAAAATAATCGCTAAGAAAGAGTAGATCAGATCAAATATCGCTTTTTTCCAATGAGGTGCCAGAGATGCTAAATTGGTCACCAAAAAGAGCTGTCCCTGTGTTCCGTTGGAGAAGTAAAAGTCTTTTTTCTTAGTTACCATTGAAGCACCTTGATCCATATATACAATGTTGTCGGTACCTTTTTCATATTTAATAAAGCCTGGGAGCGTTTCCATTCTTTTGTGCTGCTTAGAATTGCCGGTGAATGTTACTTTACCGTCTATTTTCAAAATAAGGAACGAGTCGCGGCTTGCCAAATGGTCATTTGCTTTCTGGAGATAATCAGTATCGTAAAAGCGATCCGGATTCTGGTCTGCCGTCTGCACTAGGGCAACATAGTCGTTCATCGTTACATTAAAGATGATCGTGATCGGATTGAGAGATAATTCGTAGTCCGAAGATTCAATATCGTAGTTGCTTTTGAGAAATGTTGTCTGTCGTTCCATCACGAAGTGTACGCAAAGTACGCTCATGCCAAATGGAAATAAGATCATGATCAAAAAGGCAATAATAAGTTTGGTACGAATCTTCATAGTCAATCCCCCACAGTGGTCATGAAACCACTATCGTAAAGCTAATTGCTGGTTTCTTTGCTGATCGTGTGTACAAGTTTGCTTGGCTCGTAATTGTCGGTTCCAAACAGTTCTTTGTGCAGTTTCTTTACATTGGATACGAGTGTCGTTGGGAAGTCATAATATATACCGTCCCGCCCGCGGTGACAGCTTAATTTGTACGGAAATCCCTGTTGATCGCCAATCTCATAAAAAGGCAGGTACTTCATGAGTGACAGGATGTCCGATGTCGATAGGCTGGTGTATATCTGCGGAAAGATCTTATTCATGGCAGAGATCAGCGCAGTAGGACTCGATTTTTTTGCCTTGGCAAAAATAGCCTGAAGGACGGTTCGCTGTCGTTCTGCACGGGTGAAATCGCCACCCTTTGTATAGCGTACGCGGCAGTAGCCGGTAGCCTGTACGCCGGTCACTGTCTGTTTGCCGGGATGCTTGATCTTGGTATATTTTTGACCATTGATCTTTGCAACGTCGTGACCATAGGCGTTTACCCATTTTAACTCTTCTTTTTTGATCGTGAGTTCAACACCGCCCAATTCGTCAATAACATTCGTTAAAGCACTAAAGTTTACCGTGACAAAATCTTTAATATTCAGATCAAAGTTTTTGTTGAGTGTATTGACGGCAAGATCAGGACCGCCATACGCATAAGCGTGGTTGATCTTAGTGCAGCCATGATCATGGATTTTTACATAAGTGTCCCTATAAATGGACACTAACTTGACGTCGTGTGTTTTATTATTAATGCTTGCTACGATAATGGAATCACTTCGTGTATTCTTTCTTAGGTCGTTGGCACGGGAATCCACGCCGAACAGGGCAATATTGGTGTAATTCTTGATATTTGCATCCTGTTCCCCGCAAAGTGTCACATCTGATAGCGGATGATTTTCAATCGTATTCAGTGATTTTACCAAATAAACAAATATGCCGCCGACACATAAAGCAACGATCAGTAAAAGGCATAGTAAAAAACGGCGGATCGGATGGCGGCGTTTCTTATTACGTCTACCTGCTGCACCAACAGAGCGCATATCTCGTCTGCGGCTGTCTGTTACATTGCCGGAGCGTGCGTTATGACTGCGGCTGCCGATGAAACTGCCGGACCGTGCGCTATGACTTCGGCTGCCGGTTGAGTTGCCCGATCTCGTAGTTTGTCTGCGCTTTGCGTTGGTACTGATCTTTTTGTCGAACCAGTCTGACGAGCTCGTCTGACCGGCTCGCTGTAATCTTCATCCTCATAATATCCCGCGCTGCGGCGTGTTGCATAGTCAGCGTTGCGTCTGCGGCGCACTGCCTCCTGCGTACGCTCATTGCGGCGACGGTAATCTTCATAATCCTTTGCCATACCTCTATCAAACCCTTCCTCTTGTTATTAATAGGCATTTTTGTTGGTGTTGCGTCCAAAGAATGTTAAAAACAGTATTTTAAAATCCAACAAAAGTGTCCAGTTTTCTACATAATATAAATCGCATTCAATACGTTTGGTAATGGATGTGTCCCCGCGGTATCCGTTTACCTGTGCCCAGCCGGTCATACCCGGGCGAACCTGATGCTTGATCATATAACGCGGGATCTCTTCCTTAAATTTATTGACAAAATATGGTCTTTCCGGTCGAGGACCAACGAGACTCATATCACCCTTCAGCACGTTAAAGATCTGTGGAAGCTCATCCAAATTGGTCTTACGCATAAATTTACCAATGCTGGTAACACGAGGATCATTGGCTGTTGTCCAAGCCTTTTTCTCAGCAGACTCTTCCTGCACACGCATAGAACGGAACTTGTACATGGCAAATTCACGGTTGTGCAGTCCGACACGTACCTGCTTAAAAATAAGCGGTCCCGGTGAGGTGATCTTGATGATAAGAGACAACAGTAACATTGGAATGGCAAATATGATCAGAGCCACAACGCCGCCAAACAGATCAACGATACGCTTGATCGCATTGTTAAAGGAGGAACTAAGCGGCACATGACGCACATGAATGACAGGGATGCCATCCAGATCCTCTGTATATGGTTTTGTCGGGATGATATGATTATAATCCGGGATAAATTTTGTATGGATTCCCGATTTTTCACAGGTTGCCACAATCTTTTCCAGTTTGAAAAACTCCTGGATGCGAAGTGTGATAGCAATCTCATCGTACTTGTTGGTAGCAAGCAGATCGGCAAGTTGTCTGGTGTTGCCGATCACGTCCACATTTCGGTAAGATTCCCCGACCGGTTTGTTATCGTCCAAAATACCGTGTACATAATAGCCCCATTCCGGGTGAGCACGAAGACGGTCGATATAGCCCTCTGCCATACGGCTGTATCCAACTAATAGGATGTGTTTCAGGTTTTTGCCGCGTTTGCGCAACAGCTTCAATATGCTCATTACGATCAGACGGAAAATGTAATCTGCAGTCAGGTTGATCATAATAAACATGGTCAAAAACAGACGGGCGTAATCAGTCTGTTTGATAAAGTACAAAATTGCTGTACCATATACGATACCAAACAGGTTTGCCTTGATCAGGCAGTAAAGCTCATGACGTTTGCTGTTGGTTCGCTTTGGATCATATAAGCCGCAGAAACGGTATATAATGATAAAACATGGGATCAAAAATACCAATGTGTTGAGATATTGATCCAGCCGCAAATAATATCCGATGGGCGGACTGATAATGTGGTGACGGATCAACGGACTCCAAAGCTCGTTAAAACGCAGTTCGTAAGACAGCAGGAATGCTGCTGCAATAATAAGGGCATCTATTATAATATGAAATAAATTCAATAATCGTTGATTTTCTCGTATCAATGTAATATAAACCTCCCGCTTTTATTAATCTATCAGCTACCACAGTATTATAGTATTTTCTTCCATTATTCGCAATATCCAACTGGGATTTAACTTTTTCTTAAAGAAGTTTTCACAATAAGAACACAAATCACTGGTAGACTTACAGTCAGAAACTAAGAACAGCACATGAGATTCTTAGTTGTAAATGGTTAGAGCGTATGAGATACATTCGACAATCTGACCGACGAAAAATGTACACTCGGAGTGACTCGTTTTGAGAAGATACCGAGAGGACGTAAAATAGAAATGGAGGGTTAGATATGGAAGAGAACAAAAGAACAGATTCAGGATACACAGGTGAGTACGGTAATCCGGTGGAGCACAACGATGCACCACAGGTAGAAACAGAAAATGCGGCGGCTTACAGTGAGACAGCGCAGTCTGCTTCTGAGCAGGGCGCAAGCGCACAGGCAGAGCAGAGCAGTACTTACAGCTACTCATACAAGAATGGAGAGGGCACAAGCACACACTCCGGAGATTATTATGGCGGTGGAGCTGCACAGCCAAATAATGAATCTGCGCAGCAAAGCGGAGCCGGTCCACAGCAAATGAATGGTTACGGTTCACAGATGAACGGTGGTCCACAGCAGATGAACGGCGGTCCACAGATGAATTTCAGACAGCCGAACCAAAAACCACCGAAAGCAAAGAAATCAAAACAGCCGGGCAGCGTAAGTACCGGAAAGAAAATTGCATTTTGCATTGCATGTGCCGTTATCTTTGGTGTTGTTTCCGGAATATGTTTCCAAGGCGTTCGCTATGTAACGAATCGCTTCCTGCCTACGACAACATCATCTACCACGAAATTGCAGTCAACAACAGACGGTAAGAGTGCGAGCACAGCACAGAGCACCTCTTCTCCTTCGACTACGCAGACAGGATCCACAGACGTTTCCGGTATCGCGGAGCAGACTATGCCGGCAATCGTTGCTATCACAAGCACTTCACAGGGTGCGAACTATTATGACTTGTTTGGACAGCAGTATCAGGGACAGGATACGACCAGTGCCGGTTCCGGATTTATTGTAGGACAGAATGATAAAGAATTGCTGATCGCAACCAACAATCATGTTATAGACGGTGCAAAGACAATTTCTGTACAGTTTATTGATGAGCAGATTTACGAGGCAACGGTAAAAGGAACAGACAGCAGCAATGATCTGGCTGTTATCGCAGTACAGACATCTAAGATCAAAGAGAGCACAATGAACAAGATCCGCGTAGCTGATCTTGGCGATTCGAGCAAGATTAAAGTTGGTGAGATGGCAGTTGCTATCGGTAACGCACTTGGTTATGGTCAGTCGGTAACGGTTGGTTATATTAGTGCAAAAGATCGTGAAATTTCAGAATCTGAGAGTGGCAGCTCCAGTTCTTCCTCCTCTAATACGATCAAGGCAATTCAGACCGATGCAGCTATCAATCCTGGTAACAGTGGTGGTGCTTTGATCAATATGCAGGGGCAGGTTATCGGTATTAATTCTGCTAAGATCGCAGCTTCTGAAGTAGAAGGTGTTGGATATGCGATCCCGATTTCCGTCGCAAAACCGATCATTGAGGATCTGATGAATAAAGAAAACCTCAAAGATAGTGAAAAAGGCTATTTAGGAATCAGCGGAAGAACGGTTTCTGACGAGATGGCAGCCTACAATATGCCAAATGGTGTTTATGTTGCAGAAGTATCTAAGAATGGTGCGGCAGACAAAGCAGGCATCCAGAAAGGCGACATCATTACATCCATTAATAATATGGAAGTCCGTTCTATCGAAAGTCTGCAGGAAAAAGCCAATAGCTACAAAAAGGGAACTCAGGTAGAGATCATTTTGCAGAGAAGTGATTCTGGAACGTATAAAGAAAAGAAGGTGAAAGTTACACTGCAAGGTTCCAGTTCATTAAACGGTTTAAGTTCCGGCAAATCGTCCAACAATGACAGTCAGAGCGGCAATTCCGGCAACAACAGCCAGAATGGTAACAACGGTCAGAACGGCAGCAATGGCAACAGCGGTCAGAATGGCAGCAATGGTAACATCGGCAACAACGGCAACAACAGCCAGAATGGCAACAATGGTAACAACGGAAGTTCCGGCAGCGACAGCGGATCCGGCAACGATTGGTTCGGATTTGGAGATTTGTTTGGTAACTAATAGATACATGATAGAAAGACTCTAATAAGAAACTCAAACTTTGCACATCCAAAGCTGCTGTTCGATCACATATTGCTTGTTATGTCAGTAATAAATATGATATTTTGCAGCCGACAAGCTAACTTGTTCTGCCGTCAGCGAACTAAGATAATTGCCGCAGAACGCAGAGTTTTTGTGTGATTTCTTATTTTGTTAAGTCTCTGATGAATACATGCCTGAAGGAATGTCTGAGATGTCCCGGTTTAGCAAGGTATCATCGATTTTTGGACGGGACGCTTTCGCTACGATGCGCTACGTCACGTTACTTAATGTCTCTGAAACACGAGACATAAGTAACGACGAGCGCAAAGTCCCTTTCAAAAATGATGATTACCTTGCTTCCGGGACGTCGAGTTCTCCGTAAGGCATGTAAATCAAGCATCAGAGACAACAAAATTTAGAAATCACCTAAAACAAAAATGCGGTAAGGCAATTACTATAGTGCTCTGACGGCAGAAATCGCTATGTTGTGGCTGCAAAATACTTAGTATTCTTTGACATAACAAGCAATATGTATCGACAAGATGATTTTGGATGTGCGAAGCTTGAGCAAGAAATAAATGGGCCTGCCGTATTGACGGCGGGTCTTTTGCGTTGCATAATAACGCTATTGTTATTTTCTGAAGAATGCGGTTTTAGCATGTTTTTGTTAACGAATCGTTTTTTGGAATTCGTGGAATGGGGGAATGTTATGCTGAAAAAATGGTATGCAAAAGTTATTTTTTTCATACTATATAGTTTTGCATCGTATTGTATGATGCAGTTATTTCTTGATGCGAATCCTTTCACAATAGGAGTAAACGGGATTGCACGCAATATGTTTTTGTTCATGATCTATTATGGCGTGCTGCTTTGTTTCTTTCGCAAAATGCGCCCTGCATTATTGTTTGGTGGAATATTGATGATCCTTATTGGAGGGATCAATTATCTCGTAGTGCAATTTCGTGGCTATGGAATCATATTTATGGATTTTTACGCTATTTCTACGGCGATGACAGTGGCGGGGCGGTATACCGTTAAGATCATACCGTGCCTGATCGCGGCGACAGCGGTAGCGGTGTTGCAGATTGTTGCAGTGTGTGGGCTGCTTTCGAAGGAAACTGCTTGGAAACTGCGTGGTTCTTTGATCGGATTGATCGTATGTGTCGGGATGACAGTGGGGATGTTTGGCTCAGGACTTTTGATGGATGGTGTTAGTTCGGTATATTGGGATCATCAGATCGGTATGCAAAAATATGGCTACTTTGTTTATTTCCTTGCCAATGCACAGGTACATACGGTATCGGAGCCGGAAGGGTATAGTAAGGCGGCTGCTCAGAAGATATTGCAGCAATATGAAAAACAGGCAGTTTCCACGGGGCAGGAGCAGTCGCCCAACCTGATCATGATTATGAACGAAGCCTTTAGTGATCTGCGTGTATGGGGAGATTTTCAGACAAACCAAGCCGTGATGCCGTTTTGGGACAGCTTGCAGCAAAATACGGTAAAAGGGTTTGCACAGTCATCCGTTTATGGCGGTTATACAGCGAACTCGGAGTTTGAATTTTTGACCGGCTGTACGAAAGCATTTTTGCCGGGAAATCCCTATTTGGAATACATACATACCAAAACGCCGTCCCTATTATGGGACATGAAAAACAGGCAGGGGTCGTTCATTTATGCGATGCACCCGTATAATGCATCCGGTTATAATCGAAATCGTGTCTATCCGTTGATCGGGGTGGATTCTTTTGTGACGAAAGAAGAGTTTGTGGGAGCAAAGAAGGTGCGTGGTTTGATTTCGGATGAAGCAGATTATGACAAGATGATTGATCTTTATGAGCAGCAAAAAGGGGATAAGCCGTTTGTTATGTTTAATGTGACAATGCAAAATCACAATCCCTATACCAAGAAAAGTTCTTTCAAGGAACCGATCAAGGTCACATCTTTTCAGGCGGATCCGGAGGTAGAGCAGTATTTGTCCCTGATTCACGAATCGGATGCGGCATTGCAAAAATTAATTGCATATTATGAGAAACAGCCGGAGCAGGCAGTGATCGTTTTCTTTGGAGATCATCAGCCTCATTTGCCGGACTCCTTTTATTTCCAAATGACAGGAAAGATTCCTGCCGGTTTTACCAAAGAAGAGGCACTCAAAAAATACGAGATACCGTTTCTTATTTGGGCGAATTATGATATTACGGAAAAAGAAATTGATCATATATCGCTGAACTATTTGTCGACAGAAATGGCTGCAGATACCGGGCAGAGCATGAGTGCTTATCAATGTTTCTTACAGGCGATGCAACAGGAAATTTCTTCCTTGTCTGATAATGGCTGTTATGATGCAGAGGGGCGGTATTACACGTTGGAGGAAGCACCGGAATCCATGCAGCAATGGATCCGGGAATACAAGATCCTGCAATATTATATGTTGTTTGACGGTCAGGAGAGTTAGCTACTTTACGAACGCCATATTTTTCGATATAATACGTCTTATGTAATGCGATAAGGAGGAACAGCATGAGAAGATTTTATACAGTAATGACTGCAGTGGCGCTTACCGTAGCGACCGTGTTTTCCGGAGTGAGTACGGTACAGGCAGGCGGATATCATGAATATGATGTTGAAAAGTATGTCATGAACCAGTTATCTGCGGCAAGTGTGCCAGGGGTCAGCGTATCGATCGTCAGCGATCAAAAAGAAATTTACAGCGCTACGTTCGGTGTGGATGGCAAGACACAGTCTGATTATGTGTTAGGTAATCTGACACAGTCTATGACAGCGTTAGGTGTGTTGAGTCTGGCAGAAGATGGTGAGATCAAGTTAGAGGATGATATTACGACGTATTTGCCAAAATACAGTGCGCTGAAGGGTGTTACGATCGAAAAATTGCTTCATCAGACCACGGGGATCAAAAAAGAAACGATGTTAGACCAGGTGAAGGCCGAGGGCAAAGAAGGCATTTATCAGAATGCATATGTGAATTATTCCATTTTGGGTGAATTGATTGAAAGTGTTTCCGGTGAGACTTACGAAGAATATTTGACGGAAAATATATTGGATGCTTGCGGTATGACATCCACTTACAGCTTGCGCCAAAATCCGGAAATGCAGGAGGAAATGTCACCCGCATATAAAAATTATTTTGGTTATCCGGTTGCAGCCAAGTATCAATACAATGCATCGGATCAGTGGGCAACGGTATCTTCGGGGTATATGATCTCTGACGTAAAGGACATGGGCAAATATTTGCAGATGTATCTGAAGGAAGGCGGGGATGTCGTAAATCCGGAAGATATTGCAGGGGTATTACAAAATACCGTGCCGGTTATTAACAAGAGTAAAGAAGATAGTTTGTATGGAACTGAAGAAGCCTATGGTATGGGCTGGATGGCAACCCGGTACAAAGGCACGGATCTGTATTATCAGTCGGGTGTTTTGGAAAATCAAATGACAATGATGGCATTGATACCGGACAAAAAAATCGGTTTTGTCATGTTGTTTAATGGCGGCGATTACTTGGTCGGCAAACAGTTGATGGAAAAAATCTGCGTTGGTGTAACGGATATCCTTTTGGGAGAGAAAGCAGCGAACATTCCGTCAAATAGTTATCTGCTTCAGCATGGACTCATTGATCTGCTCCTTTTGATCATATTGGTGGGTTGCAGTCTGCCGATCTTTATGACCGGGATTTGGAGAAAACGTGCGGCAGCAGGTTTTCATGCGGCTCGTTTGGTCAAGGATATTTTTATCCAGATCGTATTACCTACGGCAGTGCTTGTTGTTGTGCAGAAGAAAATATTCCCATGGAAGTTGTTGTACCGTATTGTACCGGATGTGGTGATCGTAGCGGTCATTGCGATTGCACTTCTTTATATCGGTGGTTTGCTTAAACTTCTTCGCAGTGTCGCAATGGTGGTTCGATACAAGCTGGATCCGGAAGGATTTCACGCATCCTTAACAGTACAGGATGGGGAAGAGGTTCAAGCCGGTGAATTGATGGAATTAGTGCTTGACACACCGGACAAGTCGGAAGAAACTGAAGCCGAGGTGGAAGCTGCGGCAGCGCAAACGCAGCAGGAAGCTGCATCACAAACATCGGAATCCGAACAAAAATAATTTATGGTATTAAAAATGTGCTTGCAGTAATCTGTGGCATTCGTTGGGGGCAAAATATTTTTGCCCCCAATTTTAAGATTTTTAACTCAAACTTCGCACATCCAAAATTATCATGTTGTCACATATTGCTTATTATGTCAAAGAATACTATGTATTTTGCAGCCACAACATAGCTATTTCTGCCAGCAGAGAACTATAGTAATTGCCTTGCCGCATTTTCGTTTTTGTTGATTTCTAAATTTTGTTGTCTCTGATGTTTGATCTACATGCCCTTCGGGAACTTAAAAGTCCCGGAAGCAAGGTAATCATCATTTTTGAAAGGGACTTTGCGCTCGTCGTTACTTATGTCTCGTATTTCAGAGACATTAAGTAACGTGACGTAGCGCAGTGTAGCGAAAGCGTCCCGTCCAAAAATGGATGATACCTTGCTAATCCGGGACATCTCAGACACTCCTTCGGGCATGTATTCATCAGAGACATAACAAAATAAGAAATCAAACAAAAACTCTGCGCTCTGCGGCAATTATCTTAGTTCGCTGCCGGCAGAACAAGTTATCTTGTCGACTGCAAAATATCATATTTATTGCTGACATAATAAGCAATATGTGACCGAACAGCGGCTTTGGATGTGCGAAGTTTGAGTTTTTAAAAGTAGTAGGAAAGGATAAGATAAGGATGAAAAAAATATATTTTACACGTCATGGACAGACAATTTGGAATGTAGAAAATAAAATATGTGGTGCGACGGACATTGCATTGACAGAGCTGGGACATGAGCAGGCAATGGAACTGGGACGTAAGATTAGAGAACAAGGATTGAAGATAGATGAGATCCGTTATTCTCCGTTAATGCGTGCGGCAGACACCGCACATCATATTGCAGAGGCTACAGGAATCCCATGTGTGGAGGAACCAAGGCTCAAAGAACAGAACTTTGGTAAATACGAATCTACTGCTAGAAATGGCGCAGAGTTTAAGGTCGCTAAGAGAGAGTTTATCAATCATTATGAGGGTGGCGAATCCATGCTGCAGCTCGCACAGAGAGTATATAATTTACTGGACGAATTATTGAAGGATGATAAAACGTATCTGCTAGTTGCGCATAACGGTATAGCCCGCGTTGTGCAGTCCTATTTTGTGGACATGACGAATGACGAATACGCAGCATTTGGTATTGATAATTGTCAAGTGCTGGAATATGAAATTTAATGTCAAATTCTTAAAAACTCAAACTTCCCATACCAGAAGATTTTACAAGCCCATATAATAGGCAATATATGGCAGATATGGATGACAGTAGCATTTGGTATGGGAAATGCAAGATAATATGATATTCATTTACTATGTTATTGAAGTAGGGGGAGGGGTGAATTGAATTAGTTGACTGGAATTAGAATTCTTGGAAATTCAGCTTGCGTTTCTTGGGTAGTTAGACAATATGTAACGACCTCCACTTTGTAACTTCGTGGATTTACCTGTATACTAATGATTGTCAAAAGCAAATAGTAACAGGGATTACCGCATACAAAGGGAGGTCATCAAATGAATTATAAC
>NZ_QUFB01000029.1 GCF_003478335.1 Clostridium sp. AM49-4BH | reverse complement strand
GGCATGTAAATCATACATCAGAGACAACAAAATCTAGAAATCACTGTGAAAACTAATTGCGGCAAGGCAATTGCTATAGTTTCTTCATGGCAGAACCCACAATATGGTGGCTGCAAAATATAATTAAACTATCGACATAATAAGCAATATGTGACAACATGGTATTTTTTGATGTGCGAAGTTTAAGTTAAATAAAAGAAACTGCAGAACGGAGAAAGAGCAGATGTCCGAAGATATGGACACCTGCTCTTTTGAAACATGTAAGATTTTTTATTAGAATCTCTACTACAACAACGTAAGCTCGATAGCATTTCCAGATATTCCCCTCAAATCCATCTCAGAAATCTACATGCCACTTACAAGATTAAGGATACCGATTTTTTCATTAAGATTCAAGGTGGTTTTTCATTAAGATTTGTTTAAGATTTGGCGTTTCCGCATCCATACACCAAACAAAATCCAACCGATCACACCAAATATTGAAACTATCATCCCCGGCCAAAAATATGGATACTTCAACGTAATCTTTGTTTCTCCACTGTTTACTTCCAACAAATTATGAACCGAGTGAATCTTTTCGCTGCTATCAAAAATATCTTGATACGCAATTGTCGTATTAACCTGATCCTGCGGACTAATAATGATAATCTGATCTCCGGCTTGTGCAATATCTAATGGAACCAATGCCCGATCCGGAAGTTCAGCCAAGGAATCATCCATTAAGCTGCCTAAAAACTTCCCAACTGACTCATCTCTAGTCAGGAAATAATGATACGTTAAGTTAATTCCCAAGAATACAATATTATCATTCTCGACGTTTCCCGCAAAATCAATTTTTACTCCCGTATCATATAAATATCCCATTGTATTATCCAGACCATTCAGATAAACTGTTTTCCAATTTCTTTTATCTACGTCAAATAATGACGTATCCATTTCCCCCTCCTTTGTATAAAGCACAGGGTATCCATTCTGAAAATAAATATCCTGACATTCCACACCCATAAATTCTTTGATTTTAGTTTGTGGATTATCAGGTATTCCATCTCCATTTACAATAATCCTAACCCCCGCCTCACTTAGCTTCAAAAGCATCTTTTCAGCCTTATCTTTATCATCATACGTAAAACCTGACAAGTAAATCACTTTATATTTTGATAATTTATCATACGAATAATCATTTACATTATTCGAGTCCCCCGGTTCTATATTCGGATAACCATATGCTAAGAAATCGGAAGACGAACCGATAGCTAACCCCTCATATTGACAAGTCGTACCAAACTTCTCATAAGTTTTTATATGGTAAAGCAGATAACTATCATTCGATGCTGCCAGTCTGTATCCTAATTTTTGGGCACATTCGGTCACTTCAATCAGATCTTTATCCGGATCTCGAAGCTCACTTTTCTTGATCAACACAGTATCATCACCTAATTCGAGGCATCGATCAAATAAAAACAAATAAAATCCTTCCTCAACAGCATCATTCAAACGAGCAATATTGTTCGATGTTGTTGCTGCCCGCCATCCGGTTCCAAATGATTCCGGAACTTTCGCTCCATTATAGTCTGTCAACAAATATGGTGCCATCGCTCCAAGCGTACTCCCGTCAATCAATGCTGCGCGCTGCTTGGTGATTTTACGAGCCTTTGCAATCAATGTTCCCTGTGCACTCTGCTCCATATTTTCGCTTGCCGTTAGTGTTCCTTTTCCGTGATAGATCAACGTATAAGACGGAACAATGTCGACAACTAATATAATGCAGCAAATAACAACAAATCCACGTTTCAACGTATCCCAGGTCACAAAACTATATAATATAAAACACAGGGCAATCGAAATAAACTGCAGCATCCATATATAACGTCCTCCCGGTATTTTTGCAAAAATAGCACACATAGACGTTGTCGTGCATGCAAAAATGATCAATCCTGCCCAGAAACCGTGCAATGACCTTTTCTTGCCACAAACTGCGCCGAAAACAGCCAGCAAAAACACAGACAGGCCAAAATAATAATCAACATTGCCTCGCGTAAGTCTTCTTACCGGATCCAGAGAAATAACTGCGTCTTGAAAATATCCTTTCATCATACGCAACGCATCGTCCGCTAATTTCCCACCACGCAGCGATGGCACAAGCCATATTCCTATCAACGCAAAGCCCAAGAGCATTGCACACATAATTGGAATACAACGACCTTTTTGATGGTTAATGATACGATAGATCAAAAGATAGCTCAACATGATCAGCGCAAACACAGCCGCATATTCCAAATCACACAACAACATGCACGCATAAATCGGAACTATTTTACATACCGTCTTCCATCTTCCCTTTACTAAACTGATTTCTATGAAATACAATATTAATGGCAGAAAAACCATTAGCAAAGCACGACCTAAATGTCCTACTACAAACAACGTATAAAGATTATTGGGCAGGAAAAACCATAAAACACCCACAAAAGTGCCTAGCATAATTCGTTGTTGGCGAATCCCTATATACAGCCAGACCAATGCCCCACCATAAAACACTAAGGATATATATATCAAATATCCGTTAATATCACTTCCACCTGCTAGGAATTGACAAAACGCCGAAAAATACACCGGAAGTGGTGCCCAGTAACGCAACATCTGAACTCCGTTGTACCACAAATTATCATAAAGCGGATACCAATTTCCCTGGCTGATATTATGATATAATACATTTCCCTTATATACATGGCTCATCGCATCTGCTCCCACCGGATACGTCCCACCTATATATATTACAAACACAATCCCTACTGCCAGAAATGCATATAATATCATAGCCAATACAATGCCTGCATTTTTCTTCACTGCACTCTCTCCTCGCTACTCAATCACTCGATCCAACACCTCATCAATAATCTCACTCATCTGACGATCGGAATTCCTGCGCACACTTTCCAAATAATCCTCATTGTGCTCAAAATTGATCACATAACTTCTCGTCGGTGTCTCACTACTCTCCATTCGGACAAGTTCTCCATCCAGATTTTGTACGATCTTTTTGATCGCACGCACAAAATAATCGGACATATTTTCCAATGTTGGAATAATATGGTCAAACGGCTCAATCTCATTGATCAAATGATTCTGATATTGATTGAAATACTCATCAATGGCTTTTTCATATGCATCAAACTGCACAAACTTCTGACCATTCATTCGAATGTGAACCATAAATTCCCACGTATGCGGATGCTGTTCTCCCTCTTTACCATCAATAATAATATAATGATTGGCATTCAGGTAAAACTTAAATTTATATTCTCGATTGATCGCTCCACTATGCATGTTTCTTCTCCTTTCGTTCGCGCAATGCCTTCTGAAACTGAACATACACGGCCTGCAGCGATAGTTCCTCATCTTCTTTCGCCATCGTCTCCTCGACGTTAAACATCTCCTCACTTCCCGGAAGTCTGCGCAGTGCTTGTACCGCTTCCTCCATACGATATTGGATAAAGATCAATACAACGCCTAAATCTTCTGCATCAAAACGAATGATCTTTTCATCCAACAGCACCTGTGCCCGTTCTAAAAACTGTTTTTTCGCAGCTTCCGAAGCAAATGAAAGCCGTACAAGTGTAATTGGCGTCACTTTTCTCTGTCCTAATTTTTGGACAAACACATCCATCAGCCGGATATGGTACACATTCCACCGGGTATGATAATGATCCATCGCCTTGATCGTTTCGGTTTGCCGTTCAACAATACGGTTAAGCTCCTCTGTATGTGCTTTCATCTTAGCGAGCTTATTTTTGCGAATATCTGACAAAATACTAAATACCATTGTAGAAAGCAGCAATACGATCAAAATTCCATTAACGAATACCGACAACCCGATCTTGGAGGCCATAAAGGAATTATTGTCCAAAATAACCGTGTCATTCGTCAATAAGCATATTGTATAACGTGCTCCGTTATAGCCAAAGATCACACCGGATGCCACATAACGGTCATCCCCCATCTGAATGATCTTATGTGAGACTTTATTCACTGCCAAATTTTGTAAAAAATCGTTTGCACTGTCTCCGGAAAAAAATGTATTAGATGTAAGTCCCTTATATCGGTTGGTCTCTGTGACATCTTTTACAAACAAAAGGGCTTTGTTCTTCGTCAATGTCCAATATTTACGACTGGATGCATCCAACGAGCCTAATATCTTCGTCACAATCTCTTCATCGCTGCGGTCGTCCAACACATTGATCTGGTCAAGAACAAGCTGAACATACGCATCCTGCTGCTCTGCATAGATTGACAAAATGCTGTCCTCATAAGACTTCATCTGCTGATTGCCCACCCATGCCAGCACACCTACAATAATAATAATCGTGAATGAAATCGTCTTGCTGTTGATCAATAGCTCTTTCAGTTTATTACTTTTCACTTCAGCCCCTCGCCTTTCTATACGTGTTCCTCTGGTTTATTGACAATTGCCTGATCTTGCGGATAAAACGCATTACAACCGCAAAATCATCGGTTATTGTTTTGCTCAGACTATCCTTCTCCTGCGTAAAATTCTTTGTTTTCCACGCGCTATTGGTATTAATACTATTTACCACGCCTGCAAAGCGAATAAAGAACACTGCCAGATTGAATAGTGGCAGCAATGGCAATACATACCACTGCTTTGCATAATATTTCCGAATCTCCTTAAAGTTCTTTAAGAAGCCAACCGTCGATATATAGTAAAAAAAACCAATCAACACGTATAATAAATACAAAAACAACGTGGAATATCCCACCTGCGCAAAGGAATAATTCAAGCACATCAAGCAGATCAGCGCTAAATACCAGATCAAACGAGGAAACGCAAAGGTGTGGTCATACACTAATGTCCTAACGCCTACATTCGTAAACATATTTCTGATTTTTAACTTGTTTTTCAAAAACAAATGTGATACTTCCAAACTTCCGCGCTGCCAACGCTGTCTCTGTGTATACAATTTATTAAGATCCTCGATCGGGTCTACAAAGAAGATCGCATCTTCACAGATCCCAACTTTCGTCTTTAATAAATATTTCATCTGGAACGTAATCTGCGTATCTTCACAAATAGTATCCGTATTATACAACTGTGACTTCAGCACAACTGATTTGCGAAACGCCGAAAACGCACCCGATAACGTATACACCGCATTGATCTCTGCTGAATAGTTACGTCCTGCCAAAAACGCCTGCGCATATTCCATAAATTCCATCTTACGCAAAATTCGTGGAAAGACTAACGGATATGCCTGTACCTGCTTCGGCTCTGTCAAAATAACCCCGGTCATGCACTCGATCGACTGATCATTTTCAAAACGGTACACCATATTGCGCAAGGCGGAGCGTTCCAATAAACCATCGCTGTCAATATGAATGATGTACTTTCCCTCACTATTAAATAAGGCAAGATTCAATGCTTTCGATTTGCCTTGTTTTGCATTGAGCCACTGCATATGCAGCCCCGGAAACTTCCGCTGGCACTCGCAAAATACTTGAAAGCTGTTATCCTGCCCTTGATTATTAACAAGGAAAATCCGGATCTTGGAATCCGGATAATCACTGTCTTCAATCGATTGAATACACTGTTCCAATGTGTCCATAGAATTGTAGATTGGAATTATTAAAGAAATCTCCGGATCAATTGTCGGCTTTAATATTTTTTTCTTAAATAGATGCTTTTTAAGCAATACAAGCACACTTCCAACCGATGGTACAATCTCCATCATAACCGGTATTATGATCCATGCAGCCCAAAATAAAAATGAGTTGCAAAATTTATTTATTAGTTCCATACGTAAATCCGCCCACTTTCTGTCGAACAATCTGTGCTTTTGTAAATACAATAAAGTACAGCATGATCGACAAGCCATAAAATACGATTCTTCCAACAAAAGTATGTGCCATATAATAAGCTGACATTCCCTTGTAATAAATGATAACTCCGATCACTGTGATGCGTATCGCATTGGCAAGAATAATATAAACTGTTCCAATAACTCCTACCGCAATACGTTCATAGCGACTATACGCTTGAAAAAAGGCGAGTAATGACAAATATGCCATAATTTCCAAAATGCCGGAACACTCGAAATCGATCAACAACGAAATCGCACCTGCACGAGAATCTACAAACACTACACCATACTTAAAGTAAGCACTGAACATTCCCGTGATCTTGCCAAAAGCTCCTGCAATCGCTGCAACGACTTGTGCGAGCGGTTGTGTGCAATAGGGTCTGACAAATATCATCATCAAAACAAACAGTCCGCAACTTCCCCATATAAAGCGCCACGCCGGAAGATCACTCCGTCGCAGCGCCCATAATATATACAACCATACGATCAGAAATATGATTCCTGCAATTATCGTCATTCCTTCACCTTGCCTTATATCTGCACCACCGTCTGCCTGTCACAAATCATTCCAAATCGCTGAACCGGTACACCCTCTCTGTTTATGCCGTCTTCACCTTGGATCTGCGCTTGCGATAGAGCATCACTGCTCCTACAGATAATACGCAAAGCGAAATTCCCATTGCAGCACCTGTCGAAGTACCTGCGATCGTAACCCACTCCTGTCCGATATTAATATACTGTGCCTGTATCATCTTCATATCAGAAGCATCCATATCAAAATGCTCAGCCAACTTCTCCAGATTCACTTTGTATTCCATCTCGTCAGAAATCGAAACTCCATCTGCAGTCTGGCGTACGGTCAATTTCATCTGTCCATAAATCGGTGCATCCTTGTCATTGATACTAGATGCTGTCGATCCGGAATCCCGATCCCACAGATAGAACTCATAGGTTCCTGCATCCAGCCCCTCTAACTTAGGATTCATATTGATCTTACCATCTTTATCAACTGCAACCAAGCGGAAGTTAATGGAAGTCTTCTCTTTCTCATTAACGCGGATCGTAAACGGCTGGAACTCGCGCTCATTTTTATGCAAAGTAGAGAGTACATGTCCATACAATGTTGTACCGTCTAAATACAACGCTGCCTCTGCATCCTCGCCAACACCGCCACTCGTAGAATACTGTACTAACTGATGCGGATAATAATCCCAGTCTGTATAATTCCCGTCATATTTAATGCCATGAAAAGACTTATCCTTACTGTCATTCTCTTTGAGGTTAGCGATATCTTTGATAAACATATCCTCTGACATATAATAGCCAAACGAGATTGTATCCTTATACTGTTTGATGGCTGATGCCGGGATCGCAATCTCGTACTGTTTGTTCGAGTAAGAAACCTTGGCACCTTCAATACCATCAATAGAATTTTTATTCAATTTAAATGTTGTATTACGACCTAAATCTGTATAGATCGTATATTTACCATTACTCTTATCACCGGCTGATGTGGCTGAGCCAACGCTTTTCTCCTTGATGTAGATATAGAAATAATCTCCATCAAATACGGTCGCTACCTCTTCCAAAGAAGCATCATTTACATCTGTACGCGCAACCGCATCCCAGTCAGTAAACGTTCCATCGATCGTAACACCCTGATACACTGCTTCCGTCGGCTCCGGCGTTGCGACTTCCTTAAGATCCTTAATATCACTGCTCTTTACCGTTGCCCCGCAATATTTGATCGTATAATCATCATCTACGAAAAATGTCTGCGGAATTGCAAATTCAATCTCATATTTATTCGCTTCCTTGCTTGGCTCATAAGCTCCTATCGCTCCGTCAATATCACCATACCAGGCATCCTTAAATTCCTTCAACATATTAACAAAGCGAATCTGGGTATTACGCCCTCCTTGACCGCTTGCATAGGAAATGTCTACGTAAGTATTTGTGATCGGAAGCCCCCATTCGTTGCCTCCGTTCTGCTGTACATAAAAATATACATACTTATCATCCTGCATTACTGCCCATTTTTCAATATTAGTGTTGGTCGATGTCTGCATTTCAACACCTTTCCACTCTGACGCCTTGCCATCGATGGTAACTTCTGCTGCTGATGCGATCTGAAATGACGTCAATGTACTTACCGCCAATACCATCGCACTGATCACTGCCAAAATCTTCTTCATCGTTACCACATCCTCTCTATCATTTTTATCTTAAAAGTTAATATTTCAGGGAAAAAGACAGGAAAATATCATCATCTTCCTGTCTCCCTATTCCCTACTACTTAATATATCGACTTTTTTCGTAGTATCATTATAACAATTTGTCAAAATTCGTCAACCCCTTATTTTTAGGCATTTTATATACTTTTTTAAGTAGTTTTATACACTTTTTAAGCAGTTGACATTTCAAAAACGTTTGCGTATTATTTTGTTCCAAAGATACGATCTCCGGCATCGCCAAGACCCGGACAAATATATGCATTTTCATTGAGCTGTCTGTCTACATGACCTACATAGATCTGAATATCCGGATGCTCTTTGTGTAATCGCTCCAGTCCCTCCGGGGCAGCAATAATGCACATAAACTTGATATTCTTGCCACCATGTTTCTTGATCTGATTGATCGCATCCACTGCAGAACCACCTGTTGCCAGCATCGGGTCACAGACCACAATAGTACGCTCCTCGATCGGATCCGGCAGTTTGCAATAATATTCCTGTGGCTCATGTGTTTCCTCATCACGATACATTCCAATATGACCTACTTTCGCAGATGGCACCAATGCCAGAATGCCGGATACCATGCCAAGACCGGCACGAAGGATCGGAACAACGGCAAGTTTACGCCCTGCGATCATTGGTGTCATACACTTCTCGATCGGAGTCTCGATCTCAACATCTTCCACCGGAAGATCTGACAGCGCTTCAAATCCTTCCAACATTGCGATCTCGTCAACCAACTGACGAAACTCATTGGTTCCTGTGTTTTTATCGCGCAGCAAGGATATTTTGTGCTGAATCAACGGGTGCTCAAATACTACTACATTATCCATAATATACCTCCAAAATCAGTTAAAATTAGCAACCTTATATTTCTTAAACTATCATTTTCTATTTGTCATCGTGGTTCATAACATAACCCCCACGGCTCTGATTCTATTTGTCGTCGTGGTCCATAATATAACCCCCACAGCTCTGATTCTATTTGTCGTCGTGATTCATAACATAAACCCCACGGCTCTGATCTCCATCCGGATTCTTGCCAAACGTATAATCATTGCCCGGCAAAATAGCATTCAACAGGATTCCGGCGACTGCAGCTACTGCCAAAGCAGTCAAGGTGATCGTCGCACCACCAATTTTGAATGTCAGACCATTCGAAAAACCTAATCCACATACAAAAATGACACCGGCAATGATCAGATTTCTGGACTTTGTAAGATCCACTCTGTTCTCAACCACATTACGAACACCGATTGCAGAAATCATACCATATAGCATAAATGATACTCCACCGATAATGGATGCCGGCATTGTTGAGATCACTGCTGAGAACTTTGGTACAAAGGATAGTAACGCTGCGAATACCGCTGCAATACGAATTACTCTCGGATCATACACTCGAGACAGTTCCAATACACCGGTATTTTCGCCGTATGTTGTGTTCGCCGGTCCTCCGATAAATCCTGCGAAAGCGGTTGCAAGACCATCGCCTAACAGAGTTCGATGCAACCCCGGATCTTCGATATAGTTTTTACCAACTGTTGCAGAAATTGCTGACATATCACCAACATGTTCCATCATTGTTGCAATAGCAATTGGTGCCATAACAAGGATGGATGTAATATCAAATTTGCACATCTGGAACGGTGGAAGACCGACCCACTTAGCTCCGGAAATAGAAGTGAAGTCAAGAATCGCCTTACCATTTGGATTCGTAATACCACAGGCTGTCAAAATCAGCGCAAAAGCATATGCAATTACAACACCCATAAGGATCGGAATGATCTTAAACATTCCCTTTCCCCAAATATTAAAGATGATGATCACCGCCAATGCTACAAAGGCGATCAGCCAATTGGTCGATGCATTTTGGATCGCCGATGGCGCAAGAGATAAACCAATGCAGATGATGATCGGTCCTGTTACTACCGGCGGCAGAAAACGCATAACCCGGTTTACACCGACCAGCTTAAAGATCAACGCAACGACCAGATACAGCAGACCTGCCACTACAATACCGCCACATGCATATGCTACTTTATCATTAGCACTCATTGTTGCGTACATCCCGTGTTTCAAATTGGCCACGGTATAAAATCCACCTAAAAATGCAAAGGAAGATCCCAAAAACGCCGGAACCTTAAATTTGGAACACACATGAAATATCAGTGTACCAACACCTGCACAAAACAACGTAACCGCAACCGTAAGCCCCTGTGTGAGCGGTTCGCCGCATGCCTCCTTAAAGTAGCCGCCTACCAATATCGGCACCAAAATAGTCGCACCAAACATGGCAAACATATGCTGTATTCCAAGGATCAGCATTTTTGCTTTGCCAAGCTGACGCGCATCATAAATACCTTCTTTTGTCTCTTTCATTTTTTCCTCCAATATAATAATATTTTCAACTAAGACCGTAAAATTTTGCAGCCCAAATCTACCAAATATCATAGCACGGAATGAAGATTGTAGCAATATTGTACTGTTATTTATAAAGAAAGATCCAACTGTGCTGCCACTTTCGACAATTGCTCCGCAGAAGCACTTAATGCACTTTCCTCCTGTTCATTAAGCTGGATCGGCACACGAGTTTCCACTCCTTCTCTACCAACAACCGTAGGCATACTCAGGCAAATATCACTGATCCCATACTCTCCATGCATCATAGAGGAAATTGGCAGGATCGACTTTTCGTCACGCATAATGCACTCACAGATACGTTTAACCGACATTGCGATACCATAATACGTCGCACCCTTCTTTTCGATAATATCATACGCACTGTTCTTAACATCGTCTGCGATTCTGTGCATTGCTTCTTCATGGTTAAAATGTCCACGTAATTCGCAAAAATCATTGACCGGGATTCCCGATACGTTAGTACTGCTCCAAGCAACGATCTCGCTGTCCCCATGCTCTCCAATAATAAAGGAATGAACGCTTCGGGAATCAACTTCCAAATGTTCTCCTAACGCATATTTTAATCTTGCAGTATCAAGTACTGTTCCGGATCCTATGACACGATTTTCCGGAAGACCGCTCAGCTTAACTGCAGTATATGTTAAAATATCAACCGGATTTGCCACGATCAGAAGGATTCCTTTATAGTTTCTCTTCGCAATCTCAGGGATAATGCTTTTGAAAATATTAACATTTTTATTGACTAGATCAAGTCTTGTCTCTCCTGGTTTCTGGGCTGCACCGGCTGTCACTATGATCACTGCTGCATCCACAATATCATCATAATCGCCAGCGTATATTTTCATCTGTCCCGCAAATGGCAGACCATGCGCAATGTCCATCGCTTCGCCCTCTGCCTTATCGTGATTTGCATCAATCAATACTAATTCCGAAAATAATCCGCTCTGCATTAATGCAAATGCCGATGCTGAACCAACAAATCCACATCCTATCATCGCCGCTTTTCTTGTGTCTACCTGTTTGCTCATAGACTACCTCCATTTCACTTCTGTCAATTGTTACCTACTCAAGCTTCGCACATCCGGAGCCGCCATCGGACATGTATTCATCAGAGACTTAACAAAATAAGAAATCACGCAAAAACTCTGCGTTCTGCGGCAATTATCTTAGCTCGCTGCCGACAGAGCAAGTTAACTTGTCGTCTGCAAAATATCGCATTTATTGCAGACATAATAAGCAATATGTGACGACATGGTGATTTCGGATGTGCGAAGTTTGAGGTATCTATATTATGTACGACCTTATTATAATATATGTGTCAAATTGTTGAAGCCATTCATTATATCTTTTTACACATTTATTATCGATTAGTGTTATTTTTTGAGAGATATTCATGTGATTTAGTGTTGTTTTTTTCTCTTTTTTCATTGATTTTTACACGAATCATATTTATAATATATACTCTTCCGCTTCGGCGATATCAGCATGCCGACAGCTTTCAAGTCACTTGACATCTATTCTGCTCACTCGAAAAGTAAGCTATTTTATATTTATTTCTTCTTCCAGCTCCTGGACAAGATATTCGTCACTCATACAATGCATATCGGATACACCCTCGCTCATGAGCTTATACAATTCGGAATGATAAAAAATATCTAAAGCTTTCTCCAGCGAGATATTATTCTCTTTTGCAAAAAGTTCTACCACGCGTGCATACTTCTTCTGTAAGAGAATTGGATTGGCATTCATAGCTTTTCACTCCCTTCAAACAACAAATAAGACAGTGCCTTTTCCAAAATCAACATTCGGTCTGGAGTGCAACAAATCCGGCTGAGCAACCACTACAAATGAGCTATGATATAAGATCATAATTTCACGCCTCTTTCTTTCATAATATCAATAATATCATTCACGATATACTCCTTGCTTTGCGTGTGCAGAACCTCATATTCCGGAATGATATATTCATTCAAAATATCTGTCTGTTCTGTCAAGGCGGCATAGACCTTGGTAGCATCCACATTTAACTTTGATGCAACATTTTCAATACAGAAAATTGCAAATTCTAATTCTCTGCTTCCATGCATAGTCTTATCCATTTCCATAACTTGCATGACCTCCTGTTCATAGTCGATTCATCTATCGTTATAACAAATTATTCAGATATGTCCGTATTCTAGACCTCATTCTTCCGCTTTGAGCCTTCCCTCCGACACATACCCCTCTATCGGGTCATAAGAGAAAGTATTGCAGGTGAGAAACCTGTTTTCTCAGAAATTTTTCTGATATTTACCTTCACCGTCTCACCGCAATTCTTACTGAATTTTCTTAATCTGAATAGCCATATATGGTTTTCCCGGAAGTTCTACCTTAAATTTTCCCTTGAATACTCCTCTGTCTTCCACAGTCATGTTCCAGGTATCGATTACTTTTACCCGAAATTGTGTCTCATCATCAAAATAATATTCTCTAAAAGATGGCCTCATAAAGCTAAAATAAATCAGATAGTAGTCTTTCACTTGTTTCATTTTCTGTGTAGTCTCTTCTGGTACTGCACATACTTCATCCCATCCGCTATTTTCATAAGGACGCAACCCGATTCCCGGAGTTTCACACATAATGTCATGAAGCAATTTAAATCTCTTATAACTCTCTCCATGAAGTGTACCCCCATGAGACCACCAAAGAATGTCCTTATCATTCATATAGGTTTCTCCATGTCCCGGATATCCTCCTCTGCAAGCTGCTTCCCAAAAACGTCTGGTAAGTTCTTCACCACTGATATTTCCCCATCCATGCTGTATATTTCCTTCATAGGCAATTTCATCTAATACTACCGGTTTTTGATATTTTTCTCTCCACTCGTTTACCAGTTCTGAAGATTTGTATAAATCCTGTCTCTGAATACTACAATGAGTAATCCATGGACGATTGTAGTCATAAAATACAAGACAGTTATGAATAGAACGCAAATGATGATATGGGTCTTTTTCACAAATAATTTTTGCATAACCTTCCCAATCCTCCACTGCCTTGTGGTCAAATAAGTCATATTCATTTGCCAGAGACCACCACATATTGCGATACGCAGAAAATCTGGCCAGCACATATTTCCAATATAAAGCATCCTGTTCTTTCGTCATCTGAGCAAATCCCCAGCGATCATAAGGATGCATAACAATCAAATCTGCTTCAATCCCCATATCTCGAAGTCTCAAGATACATTTTTCAATATGCTGGAAATGTTTCGGATTAAATCTGGTAAAATCCCAGTGATTTCCCTCTGTTTTTCCTGTATATCCATAGAAATTTTCCTTTGTTAATACACTGGAATCCATAGGTGTCCCTTCATATGGATAAGAGCGCGGTTCACCCAAATTGTAATCATAGTGTTTCGGGAATACGCAGAAGCGTATTTTGTTAAATGCGCTATTCTTCAGTGTCTCAAAAGTCTGCTCAATCAATTCATCAGACTGAAGGTTCCACACATAACAGGTGGTTCCAATAGAATAATAAGGAGTACCATCTTCATAGGCAAAATGATAGGTATTTGCCACCCGCACTGGTCCATGGTTGCCTTTTGAAGGAGCTGTTACTGTAAAACCGCCCTCATACTCTTCTTTTGAAAAGCTTCCAGTCACTTTAAATCTATATTCTCCTTCAAAAGATGGCATAAACCGCACTCTATAAATGCCATCACCGTCATAAAAACCGTCAACCGTAACAGTCTCATTCTTTCCTGTAAAAACGCCCTGAATTTCATAATCTGTAAAAGGATTACCTTCTGCTTTTCCCTGTATTTCTATCTCAAATAGATCCCATTTTTCCACCTGTGCGGCATATTTCAATCCATCCATTATTTGTTATACCTCCAAAACTTTTTAATCAGCCCTTAACCGCTTTAATTCCATCTGTATCATGAAAGGAGTATCGTCAATGATTAATCCATTTCTCTTAAAAATAACCAGTTTCACCCTCATTATTTTAGATTCACTGATGTACCCCATTTCCTTTGCTACTCGAAATACCTCCGCTGAAGTCTCTTCACTGACTCCCTTTTTATGGTTCAAGGCATTAGAAATGGTAGCTGGCGAAAATCCAGTACGTCTGCTAATATCTTTTATACTCACTTTCATAACCAAAACCATTCCCTCTAGATTTTTTTATAAATTTTTATATACATAATAGCAATTTTTTTTCAGAAAAACAACATTTTATTTCCTTGAGTTTCCGCAGTTTTATCCACAGAACCTATAATCATCATTGCTTATTATAAAAAACTTTTTAAAATGCCAAAAATATAAGGAATCCTATTTCTTTTTGATGTAAAATTTAATCACCACAAAAAATCATACTAAACAAAAAAGAGGAGGATTCCCTGTGGTTAATTTTACATCAAAAACTTATCAAATGAAACGGGAGAGACCCGCAGGCTCTCCCCCGCCTGTAGGCTTCGCAAGTTTCTACAGAACGATCACTGAGCTTAGAAAAATCCTGCTTTTTCTTTGCCGTAGCCTTCCTGACAGCCCAGTCGAAATCTTCCCTGGTAACAAAATTCGGCAATCGAATAACAGAGATCCACTTAAAATCTTCCTTACGAGCATAATCAATTCCGGATACTCCATCCTGACACCAGAATCCCTCTAATGGTGGCACCACATAATCGAAATATCCGTCAATCTAATGGTCTTCCTTTTTACTCATTTTTATCGTAAATGCAATTCCGTACAGAATACGACAACTATCCATATCCAGTCTCACATTGACATGATGCTTCGTTTGGACAATAAACACACTGTCTCCACATGATAGCTGTGACCGAACATATCACACGGGCAGATTCGTTTCAGGACATACCCATTCTCTCCAAAATACTTCAAGTCTCTTGCCAGCGTTGCCGGATCGCAACTGACATACACAATGCGTTTGGGCTCCATCTGAATGACCGTTTGTAATAATTTTTCGTCACATCCCTTTCGCGGTGGATCGAGCACGACCACGTCACTGCGCAATGTCCCTCCGCTCTCACGATATTTTGCCGGTACGACCTCTTCTGCTGCCCCGGCAAAAACTCTACGTTGGATATCTCATTCAATGCTGCATTTTCACGTGCATTTTTTACAGCCTGTTCTACAATTTCAACACCATATACCTTGTCCGCTTTTTGGGACAAGAACAAGGAGATCGTTCCAATACCGCAGTACAGATCCCAAACCGTTTCATCCTCATGCAGATCAGCATACTCTAATGCCTTATCATAAAGTTTTTTCGTCTGAATAGGATTTACCTGATAAAACGACTGCGCAGAAATACGATAGCGTAAGCTGCCGATACAATCTTCTATATAATCCTGTCCATAAATCGCTTTCGTTTCCCGGCCGAGAATAACATTTGTATTTTTATCGTTGATATTTATGCAAATGCTGACAATCTGTGGATTCGCTTCTCGCAGTACTTCGATCAATTCTTCCTTATGCGGAAGTCTGGTTCCATTAATAACCAGACAAACCATGATCTGCCCGGTGCTTTTGCCGGAACGGATCAATATATGCCGCACAATTCCTTTCCCGGTCGTTTCATCATAAGCACGAATGCCATATTGCTTCATAAAATCAAGCACGGTGTCTATGATCAGTTGGCTTGCCGGATCAGCAATCGCACAATTGCGGCAGGAAATGATCTGATGCGTACGACCGGCATAAAAACCTGCGACCAAATTTCCCTCTTTATCATAACCAACCGGGTATTGCGATTTGTTGCGATAATAGTATGGGACATCCATTCCCATGATCGGTTCCATAACAACCTCATTTTTGTCTATATCAATCCCGCCGATGCGCCGGAGACAATTCGCCACTTTTTCCTGCTTCCACTGCAACTGCTTTTCATAGCTGCAGTGCTGCAACTGGCATCCACCGCACGGTCTTGCCACCGGACATTTCGGTTCCACGCGGAACGGTGACGGCTGTATAATTTCTAACAAACGCGCATATCCAAAATGCTTTCTCGTTTTCATTACCCGTACTCGGACAATATCTCCAACCAATGCGTCCTTGACAAAAAGGGCGTACCCATTTGCACGCCCAATTCCTTCACCTTCTGTTCCCATATCAATTATTTCCAGGGTCAGCTCGTCATTTTTGTGACAAACCGCCTCTGAAAATTCTTTTTTTGTTTTTTTGCCCATGCTACTATCTATTCCTTCCTCAGCCCATATCTTCTTAAGACCTTTCACAACTTTCTCTATTTGCGTTTCTGCAAATATCCTGAGCTCTGACGTACATTGGAATCTACAATTCGATTAAATCCAAGCCATTCCATCGTTGGATCCGCTTTATCAAATAATTCCGTCATTGTCTCCATGCGCGCATCAATGTTGTCCGCAAAATTAAGTGCCATCGCCTCTGCCAACGCCGGTTTTTTAGGAGATCCATATTCTAACTCACCATGGTGCGCCAAAATGCAATGACGAAGCTCCGTTGCCAATACTGGTGGAAATCCGGGAATCTGGCTGCTCCATTTGCCGATCAGCTCAGCACCCAAGAAAATGTGTCCCAAAAGCTGACCTTCATCTGTGTATTCATTCGTCGGAAAGTCAGACAATTCATATAACTTTCCAATATCATGAAACATCGCTGCAGTGATCAGAAGATCATGGTCTAAGATTTCATAATTCTGCGCAAAATACTCGCACATTTTTGTTACACCGAGCGTATGCTGTAACAGTCCGCCAATAAAACCGTGATGCACCGATTTGGCAGCAGAATGCTGCTGAAACTCCTTAACGATCTCTGTGTCATCCACGAACACCATCTCTGCAAGTCTATGTAAATGTGGCTCTTTAATCCCGTCAATATGCTGTTTCAGCTGCTCATACATCTGAGGAATGTCGTATTTCGATGCCGGAATATACTCTTTCGGATCATATTCTCCCTCCTGCGCTTGGCGAATACGATTAATGTTTACCTGTCTGCTCCCCTGAAAAGTCGTAACCATACCATCTACCATAATAAAATCCATGCTGTCAAAATCGTTGATCGCATTGGTGAGTTCCCAAACTTTTCCGTCAATAATCCCCGTTTTATCTTGCAAGAGCAAAGAATAATAAGTCTTACCAGCCTTTGTTTTTAATACCTGCTTGGATTTGCACAAATAAATGCCAAAAAACTTATTTCCCTCTTGATATTCTTTGATGTATGTCATATCTTTTTCATTTCCTTTCTGTCCTTGATCTTATCATATAGAGAAAATGTTAGCATATTTGACCGTCCGCGTCCAGTCCAAATCTGTCAAAAAGAGGCTGTATATGAACCATCTGCAATTCATATAACAACCCCTTTTTGCTTTTTTATTCGTCTTCGTAACGATCTCTCAATTTCTTTAGTGCCTTTTTTTCAATACGTGATACATAAGATCTGGAAATTTGATAAATTTCTGCAATCTCCCTCTGCGTTTTCTGCTCTTTTGCCTGTATGCCGTAACGCAGGCAAAGTATCTCTTTTTCTCGTGGTGTCAGGGTTTGTTCCATATATTGTTCCAACTTACCAATATGCTCTTTTCTCGTCAAACGGTCTGCAATATCCTCTTCCTCATATTCCAATACATCAAACAGATTGATTTCATTTCCTTCCTTATCCGAACCTATGGTATCAAACAAATATACATCACGCGCTGTCTTTTTTACGGAACGAAGATACATCAGTATTTCATTTTCTACACATCTCGCACAATACGTTGCAAGCCGAATCTTTTTGTCTTCCCTAAAACTGTCCACTCCCTTGATCAGCCCAATCGTTCCAATCGAAATAAGATCCTCCATTTCTACCCCTGACTGCTGGTACTTCTTGGCAATATAGGCAACCAAGCGCATATTCCGCTCAATCAATTGATTACGCGCCTGCCAGTCACCTTCCTTGCATTTTTTCAGGTACTCTTTTTCTTCTTTGGCGCTGGGAGGTTGTGGAAATGATTGCATTGTCGCACTTCCCCTTTCACGCTATCCATATATCTTATGCAGCGCACCAAAAGGAAGTGCCTTTCCACATTTTACAAAAATGCTATTTACTTAAACTTCGCACATCCAAAGCTACTGTCAGGTCACATATTACTTAATATGTAACAACACGATAATCTTGGATGTGCGAAGTTTGAGTTGTTTATTCAAAATAAATGTCGTTTGGATACAAAAATTTGTTCATTTTCTGCCAAAATTTGCGTTTTTTCTCCGGATCCGGCACTTCAACAATATACCGGTCATACGCATTAATGATCGTTGTATCTAAGTAGTTGCTGACACGCGGCTGGTTACGGTTATAGTTCATGTGAACATGTCCATGAAAAAAATACTCCGGTTTGTAATGTTTCATGATCCAACGAAAACACCGAAATCCTCTGTGCGGCTGATCTTCGGCATCTCCCAGATCCTTAGCCGGCGCATGTGTCACTAAAATATCTAACCCGCCCCGAATACGGATACGCCACTTTAAGCGAGCCAGTCGTTTATACATCTGCTTCTCGGTGTACTGGTATTTCTTCATGGAGTAGCACATCGAGCCACCAAGTCCCGCAATACGCAGCCCATTATGCACAAAGACACGGTCATCAATACATACACATCCATCCGGAGCTTTATAATCATATTTCACGTCATGATTACCATGTACATAAAGTACAGGAGCTGTCGTAAATGTTGCCAAAAAAGACAAATACTCCGCTTTCAGATCTCCGCAGGAAATGATCAGATCAATGCCATCAAGCTTTTCTTTTTCAAAATAGTCCCATAAATATTTTGATTCTACATCCGCTAATAACAATATCTTCATCCGTTCTCACCATGCCTTTCCTACAAAATCTTGCCTTCTCCCTCCGGAAGCGCCTGCTTCAATCCACGGAGACTGACAAGCTCTTTCGCATGGTCTATCAACTGATGGATCGTAGGAATATCACCTACAATACCATCGATCAGCCAATCCATCATCATTATATCTTCAGACTGCAGCGCTTCGTCTGCATTGCAGCGCTTATTATGATCTTTATCATATAATTCTCCGGAAAACATCCAGTAATTTCCCTCAGCGATCGCATTTTTCATAAAATCAACCAGTTTGCGCGTGCTGGTCGGAACACTGCTACCCAAAATAACATCCAGCACATTTGCGGACAATCCCCACCAGTAATTCAGCGCCTTTGGCTCCTTGGTCGTGTCTGTTTTCCAAGATCCGCGCATGATACTGTTGATCAATTCCTCATAAAAAGCACCCCACTGGTACACCGTAGTAGCTATATTTTTGGCACCATTCTCGGTCAAATGATACAATCCCAAGGCACGGTCCTCTTTCGTCGGCGAGATCATATTCTGCGAAGAAATATATGAAATGCCATGGCTTAAAAAGTACTCATCCGTATGCGCATCTTTCATCGTCGACCACTGCAAATGAATACGGGCGCGTGGGTTGATCGCGCGCGCTCCCAGCGTAAATGCATTGATTCCCGGAATCACACCGTAAATCGGATAATCCGCCAGATATCCAATGTCATCCTGCTCACTCATCGCTGCTGCCACCATCCCCAGCAAAAACTTGCCTTCATAAATACGAATACCATAGGTTCGAATGGATGCATGCGGTGAATTTAACGAGCAATTCAATATTTTTGTATTTGGATACAACGGTGCCACTTTGATGCAGGCACGAATAAACATTGGTGCGATTGCAAAAATAATATCATATCCCTCTTCGCAAAGCTCCGTAAATAACTCCTCATCTTCCTCATAAGGCTTGGCGATAAACTTCTCCGCCTCAATCTCCCCGTGAAATACATCCAGAATATGCTCGCGCCCTAATTCCTGTGCATAGATCCAATCCGATTTTGATGGTGGTACATCATAAACAAATGCCACCTTGTGCACTTTTTTGGACTGGATCTTCTTGATCATAGACGTTTCCGTCGTTGGTGTGATCAATAATTCTACCGGTTCCTCTACGGTCAGCGTTTTGATTTCCGGCCAGATCTTTTCCAAATCTTTTTTTATCTCACCGGTTAATTTCTCCATGGACTCATTGTACGGATACAGGGACAGATACAATAACAGCGCATCATCCTCTGTAATATCCTTTAACTCCAGTCCCCCCAATGCTTTGTATGCATTATAAAATGCCAAATGGAACGATGAAAAGTTCATGCGGTCATCATCCGTCCACTCTTCATTGTTCCCTCGTCCCACATATTCGCATAACTTCTGATATCCTCCGGTTTTGGTAAAGATGACATAACTAATCTTTGTTTTACGATAAAAATCCATATATTCATAATAGACTTGAATCTCCGGATCATCCGTTAAACGAGGCACCTTACGAATTACTTCCGCAGCGATAGTTGGAGAATCTACATATTTGAGTACACTGGTTCTCTTATTTCCTTCGATCACATAATATTTATTTAAAAATTCATAGGCCTTGATCGGAGTATGAATCCCCTCTTCAATCTGCGCATCATAGAGTGTTGACCACTTTGTAGCAAACTCGCTGCCGTAATCCAGCAAAGGCATAAAATTAGATGCAAATGCCTGCGTACGCCCTGCAGAGGATGTTCCCACCACTTGTTTTAATGGAATATTTACCGTCCCCAGAATTTCCTCTCTCTCAATCCGGACATGAGAAAGAATCTCATCCAATACCGGAAGATACGGATATGCACCTCTCACTGTTTTATTTTTATATGCTTTTAAAGCTAATTTTTGTGCCTTCAAATAATCGTCGTATGCCATAACTCCTCCAATCTATTGCCTATCAATACTCATTACCGCTCATTGTCACGTTGCATCGAACACAACATGCCCGGAACGGTTTCTACTATATTAGTATAGCAACCAATTGGGGCGAATGCAATCATTTAGGCGTCAATTTGCCATGCTCCATTTCATACACACGGTCACACAAAACTGCAATATCCTCCGATGAATGTGAGCAAACCATAATCGCCTTTCCCGCATCTTTTAATTGCAACAGATATTGCCGCATCTCCACAACCCCCTCCTTATCCAACCCATTAAAGGGCTCGTCAAGAACTAATACACTTGGATCTTCCATAATTGCCTGTGCTAACCCCAATCTTTGACGCATTCCTAAGGAATATTTTTTTACACTACGTTTCATATCCGGATCCAATCCTACCATCTGCATAACTTCACGAATCCTTGTCTTATCAATTCTATTTTGAATAGATGCTAACAACTGCAGATTTTTATAGCCTGAATAATTAGGAATAAACCCCGGCGTTTCAATAATGATTCCAGCATTCGGAATAAAATCTATATCTTTTCCAATCACTTGACCATCTACCTGTATTTCTCCAGAAGTCGGTTTCACAAAACCGCAGATACACTTCATCAACATCGTCTTACCGCTTCCATTTCTACCCACGACACCACAAATCTGCCCCTTTTGACAGGTGAAATCAACATTCTCTAATATCTTTGCTTTTTTTATCTGCAATGATACCTTTTGAACTTCTATCATGCTCTAGTCCTCCCTTACAATCTAATACATCAGCGCATTCCAACTTCGCATCTCCAAAATCATCACATCTTCACATATTGCTTATTATGTCAAAGATTACTATGTATTTTGCAGCTACAACATGACGATTTCTGCTGGCAGAGAACTATAGTAATTGCCTTGCCGCATTTACGTTTTAGGTGATTTCTAAATTTTGTTGTCTCTGATGATTGATTTACATGCCCTTCGGAGAACTCGAAATCCCGGAAGCAAGGTAATCATCATTTTTGAAAGGGACTTTGCGCTCGTCGTTACTTATGTCTCGTATTTCAGAGACATTAAGTAACGTGACGTAGCGCATCGTAGCGAAAGCGTCCCGTCCAAAAATGGATGATACCTTGCTAGACCGGGATATCTCAGACAATCCCTCGGACATGTATTCATCAGAGACTTAACAAAATAAGAAATCACACAAAAACTCTGCGTTCTGCGGCAATTATCTTAGTTCGCTGCCGGCAGAACAAGTTAGTTTGCCGGCTGCAAAATATCATATTTTTTACTGACATAATAAGCAATATGTGACCCGACAGCATCTTTTGATGTGCGAAGTTTAAATCAGTGTACTAATAAAACATCTTTTTCTTCAACTGCTTTATAGATAATCCAACCATTATTATTTCCAACAACACCAAATATGCATAGGAATACCCAAGCGATACAGAAAACTCTGTATAAACATACCTATTATGAAGTGCGAGCACGGCGTGACAAAACGGAGATAACCACATAGCCCCTATGCGATAATTATTAAAAATAAGTACAAATAAAATCGAAATCACATTCAACAGAATTGCCACTAATTTTTTATTCATAATCGAAAAATAGAGCGTCACCGTTCCCATTAACACCATGCAAAGCAAAAGTAATACTACACCATGAATTACCGCTTGGTAAGGGGAATAATACTTAAAAACCTGTTGGTCAATAAATCGATTATTATCAGACAGCAATTTTTCATAACTGCTCTTATAATAGATGGTAAAATTACTCCATATATTTCCTATATAACTATACTTTGCAGCACAAACCATGCAGCCAGCCATAAGTAACAAGATATATGCCAAAGAATACAAGGTAATCTGCAAAAGTTCTCCAAAAAACCACCCTTTTTTACCGGCACGGTATATCAATAACAACTGATCACTATCCAACCTTGGAATCGTAGTGAGGATCAACACATAGCCCACCAAAAAAATAACCAGATAATACCAGTGGTTTAAGCACATAATAAATGTTTCAAATATTCCAAGCGGCTGTCCAACTTGTTTTGCATGATCAACCATCACTCTGACACCGTTATCCAAAATAAAACCAATGATCAACAACAAAATAATATTCTTTTTATCTGCAAATGATTCTTGCAAACCGGGTCGAAGTATCAATAAAACTTTTTTCATCGTAGCCCTCCGTTTCTATGATCTTTTGTTTTCCTTAGCGTTCCGTAATATCAAACTGCCTTTGCGACACATAAACCATCAACCAATAATTAAACGCTATGATAATCACCGCAATAAGCAAAGCCAGCCATGTTCTATTTTGATAAAACCCCTCTACCGAGGAACCTGCATAATGCAAAAAACATGGATTGATCAAATCTGCCACTCTGCCTGCGAGAATTTTTCTATCTCTAAGATATTTGGTGCATAATTCTCCATATATTCTACACTGCAGATAAATTACTGCAATCGTGCTGCCTAATACCAAATATTTATCCTGTAGCAATACTCCCATCAAAAAACAGAAAGAACTATTTATCACGGAATACAGACAAAAGAATAATATTCCTTTCATCAGTTGCATATAAATCAGAGTCATCGAAATCTTTTGTGCACTATCAGCTCCCTCTATCATCTTACCGGAAAACGTAAAGTATATAACTGAAAACGATTCATCAGACACTGGAATATAATCATATCCCACCAAAAGTGTAGCATAAAATAATACGATCGCCGTGATAGAAACGCCTACTGCAGTAATCGCATTTGCAATGATTTTAGCAGTATAATATTCCTTAAAACTACATCTTGTAATTATCATCCTCTTATTTTTCGTTGAAATTTCCTCTAAGTAATTAATCACACTTGGGAAACCACAAATTACAGGCATCACAACCGGCAAATATGCATTATCCTGCCACATATTGTTCATAGGGGTCAAATAGGATGAACTAAACCCTTTGGTCCAATTTCCATGAAATTTGTTCCAAATTGCCTGAAGGATTGTTGTTGATGTTTCATCTCCTAATACCTGTCCACTGTCCCCAAGCATAAACATAATATAAAGAAGTGCAACTGCAATCAAAAAATATCTGCTTTTTATGCTCTTTTTGATCTCTAACCTTATCATAGGATCAGTACCCCCCTGTTTCCTCATAATAATATAATGTCCCATCCAGTGCATCAACAATAACGCTAGCGCCATGTATATCATCTGTGCTTGTATTAAATGCAGATCCTGAAGCTCCTGTCATAAACACCCATACCGGACGCAAACAAGTCGTATCGTCTACGCACTGATACACCCCCTGAACATTATCCTTTGCCTCATGGTTCTTTTGTACAAGCAGATATACCAATCCACAATTTTGAAACGACATACCTCCAATATGAGCAATCTCTTTCTTAATTTTACGTACCGCCCAAAGTGGCGAGATGATTTTTTTATGCGCTTTCGTGCTTGCAATATCAAAGCATTCGAAACCTGTATTAACATAATCTAATGTCTTCTTATGACACATAGTCGCCATAATGTGATTTCCGCAATGCGTATATGGATAACTTTTTCCATCAGCTAATAAAAAATCGGAGCTTGTATCCACTACCATTCCATTATATAGCCGTCCGATCACCATGCTGTAGCTATAATACTCTTGATCAGGTACTTTCATGACATACAAATGTTGTACTTTATAAGTAAACTTTTCCTTCTCAAACGACCGCATATGTTTATTAAAGAGACCTTCTGTATATGTAACTGCATCTAATACCGAAAGTTCACCGTCTTGTAGAGCATATTTGTCCTGCTTTGATGCGACCTCTCCCCATTCAAAATTATATTTTTTCACACAGTTATCAATTGATGGCTCAGGTTCATCTCCCAATGAATTTCCACAGAAAAATCCCATAGAACTATAAGAATATGTTTTTCCGGTTTTCTTATCACTTTTTTCCTTCCCATAATAATTTGGAATATTGTCGTTTGGAAAATCCTGTTCTTGAATTTTCTCCCAATCCACAGTATCATAATCACTCCATAACGATTGGATCACTTTTTTTAGATCATTATCATTTTGGGTATACCAAGGGGTGAGTTTTATCTCCGAGATCTCTTGCACGTCTGGAAACATAATCATTTTAGGAAATTGCAGCCCATCCATATTAATCCCCTGCAACTTCAAAGTCTGTCGCTTTGCTTCTTGTACAGGCACTAACTTGTCCGAAGATAAATCAACTTTATCCGTTGTATCTTTGTCTCGCTTCGGCGCTTTTTGACAGCCTGTAATGCATAATGTAAGAATTAATAATATACAATATAGTAAATAATTTTTGTGAAATACTCTCATAATCTTTATTATCCTTTCACCTGTGCTTTAATTGTAAAAGCAGTGTAATTTGTTACAGTCCCTCTAAATTTTATTTTCTGTTTTGCAAGTGGTATAGCATTTTTATATTTCATTGCCTTTCCATTTGAAGTCCCTGTAAATGAAACTGATGTAGTCGGAAACGAATTTGTCACCGATTTCACAGTTAAAACTGCATTGATATTCTAAACAAGCTCACCCTCATGGCATCTGTCTTTATTTTACATACTCTGAGGAATATATCTATAACTATTGCAGAATTCAAAAATAAAATGCAGAATTTAAAAGTCACAATAATAATTTATCCTCTGTGCTATATATCGTAATATTTCGCATACTCCTCTTGTACCTTATTATATTTACTTTGTGAAACACTGAGTTCTTTTTGAATGCTAATTTCATCCGTCAATCTCGCCGAATATCGCTGAATACTCTCGACATATCTCATGTTGACAAGAAAACTTTTATGAATGCGACAAAATCCATACATGCACAATATTTCTTCAGTTCTATCTAATTTCTGATACATAGAGTATGTTTTCGATACATTTTTGATGTGAAATATCACTCTATGTAAACAACTCTCAATATATACTATATCGCTAGGATATATCTTCTTATTACCTTCCACAAAAGCAAATTGTAATTTTGAAGTTTTCTCAATAAATCTCTGCATAAAATCGTCCATACATCTAACTATCCGCTTATCCCACATAGCATCACCTTTTATGATATTCTGCATTGCGTTTATTTTAGTTTCATCAACATGCACTCCCTGACATGCTGTCACGAAAATAATGCGGTAAGCATCTCCGATAATCATTAAATCCACCTCAGATGCAGGAGATTCTATGCAGTATTGATAACCATGTACCCGCATATATTGATCTACAAGCTTTTTCTCCTTCCTTAAATAATTTTCATCAATATCACATACTGCAACTTTCACCATTTCTATACCCCCCTCGTATTATTCGACAAATGATTTGAGCCCTGCCAAAATATTCCCTTTTATATATTAGACTATTTAGAAGCCCCAAAGGTTCATTTTATTTGAATAATTTAAAATGATTTTAAAAAAAGCAAAAACACTTTACTGTCTCATCGCCACTAATGATACTTTTATTCTTTGACAGTATAACACTTTAGAATAATCAATTCAACTGTTTCAATAATATATAACGAATCGCACGGCAAAATCCTGACAAAAAAATTTATTTTTTTAACATCATTATCCCTCACTTCTTTTGTCCTCAAATCTTACATGATATTCCCATTACATTATGATCCAGTTCCAGATTGTCTTCACCCAATAACTCAAATCCGTTGTAGCATTCACATATAAGAGTTCTTGATATAATTTTGTTATTGCATTCATATCTATCGCATATCCGTTTGTTGCATCAACATCCTGAAATGCACTTTTCTCGTACTTTTTCACCCCTCCATGACATCGCCATTCGGAAATAGCACTCTGATAAAAGCTTCCGCAATCCAAATAGTTTACCCCACCTTTCACATAAAAACTACCGACATCAGCGCAAGCAAAGGCCGAGATTCCAATTCTTTCAAGACTCCCCTTCACTTCAATCGCCCCAAACTCACTATTACGATAAAAGGCACCATCCGCAATCTCCGTCACACAGGATGGAATTGTCAATTGAGAATCTGCATTGTCATTTTTGAGTGCTTGGCAAAGAATGTGACCATCCCTCGTATATAAAATTTCGTTTTGCAACTGATATGACGTATTCTCCTTATCAATCTGGATCAATCTGATCGGTGCATAATACAAAAACAGCGTATCCGGATCTCCTTCTTCGCCATAATTGATCTTTCCGCGAAATGCTTTGCCAATGTAAAATGTTTTCAACTGCTCACAATTTCTAAATGTCTCCGGTGCAATATATTGTAAGTTTGACGGCATACGAAAACTCGTAATTCCTGTCCCTGCAAAAGTTCCATATCTCTTCAAATAGCCATCGAATTGTCCCTCATCATGATCTAACGCAAAATAGTCCACGCCATTCACATAGCGATCATATGGGTCTTCATTCTCCGAATCATAATAATGTATCACTCGCACATCAGACTTGTTGTAATAATCTGAAATTCGCTCCAGATGATTAAGTGTCTCCAAATTCACATCCTTAAGTAAAATACAATCAAAGAAACTTCCCTCTCCTAATTTGTGTAAGTTCTTCGGTAAGACAATTTTTTTCAAATAATAATTTCCCTTAAATGATAGTGGTGCTGTCTGACGAACAGTATCAGGAACAACGAAGGTTCGACCTTCCTTTCCCATCGGATAACAGATAAGTGTTGTCATTTTCTTATTATATAAAACACCATTTTGCGATCTGTACTTTGAGTTGTTAAAAGAGACTCGAATACTTGTAAGATAAATCTGTGCCCCAAATGCCCCTTCTTCAATTTTTGTCACACTTGCCGGAATATAGATTTCCCTTACCTGTATATCACCAAACATGTTGGCTGTAATCGTGGTGAATCCTTCCGGTAATTCCACATATAATTTTTCAGTTGCATCACCCAGACCTCTCCACACATCAAAACCCCAGCCGGGCTCATAATCATCCGATATTCCTCTTTCTTCTTCGGACGCATATTGAAGAACCGAAGAATCTTTGATTGCTGTAATCCCCTGTCGTATCACTAATTTTTTCACCTGAAAGTATCTGTTTTTACGGCTAAGTTGTTCATCTACACGAATGGTTTGCGACACAACTCCCCGTCCATAAAGTTCCAGCTTCTTCGACTTGCTGTCATAGCGGTATTTTGTCTCACCACCACAGCTTCCAGAGACTACTTTTGCCTGTACACTTTGTGCAAAAAACAATCCCCCTGCTACCAGCCAAAATGCGATCATTAATGTAATAATATAACCTGCTCTTTTCATAATCCCCCTCCTTGCAATCACTATTTTAACTGTACTTGATAAATCGCTACTTTGTAATCTGAAACTTTGCTCTCCCTTTTATCTACTGCTACATATAGACCTGTGCTTGTAACCGATATGCCTTATATTTTAATGTATCACCTTGTATACTGTCTGTCAAATAATCTGCATCCAATGATAGCCGCACCGCCGCAAATAAGAAACAAAATAACAAATCCCATATATTTTGAAGATTTTTGTCTATAGGGTAATGCATTCCCGGAAGTATCGGGATCTGCATTCAACAACAATTGTTCATCAAACATGGTGTTCATAAGACTCATAAATTCTTTTGTTGTATATACTTTTCCATTAACAAGTCCCTTTTTCCCAGCTTTAGCATTAAACACATCCGGTGCATCTGCAAAAGGTATCATATAACTTTCTTTTGCACATTTTACATATATCATATTTAAATAATACAAATCATTTCTTAACAAACGAATATCTTTTATCGTATTCTTTGCGCTGATTACTTTAGCAACCACCGACGCAACTTTGTCTTTATCTAAAACGGTTTGACCAATCCCCTCATCGTCTGACTCTGACATCCATTGATATTTGCCGTTCACTTTCTGCAACATTGTAATTCCTGCACGCCCTGATTTCGTTGTGTAGGGAACATACCATTCGTAAGTATCACCAAATAGTTTGTCGATATTTTTCCCCTTTTTCTTATATGCTGTAATCATCAGATCATCTACTAACTGTACCCGAAACGCTTTACTGTAATCGTACTGTTCTTTTCCCAAAGCACTTTCTTGTTCTTCAACCGTCTCTCCTTCTGTATCATTTTTCTGATACGATTTTGAGTGATTCGTAAGTTCTTTTTTTATTTGTTGTAACTCCTGTTTTTGTTCCTTTTCCTGCTTTGTCAATATATGCACTGTCTTTTGTTGCAAGTTGCTGTCCGCTTTTACTCCTGCAGCTGCCACCAAAAGAATACACATGGAAAATATTGCTGTCATTGTAACTTTTATATTTTTACTCATAATAATCCCCTTTTCTGTACGCAAATCCTTCATATATTGACCACCACGAATGCCACGGATCTCTCCGTTGCCATCAACTCTTGCATTATAATACGTTATTACCACCAAACAATAAAAAACCGCCTGTTAGAGAAATTTAGTTCTTTTGCTCCATTTTAGAAATTATAGGAAACGAGAAGTTTTATTAATTTATTGCCTTTAACCATGTGCCTACTTTATAGGATTTGATTCCTTTTTCACATGTCCACTTAATAGGGTACATTATAGTTCTTATACCTTACAGTTTCAATTTAGATATTACACGCTTAACCTCTTCTTCATTCAACTCTACAATGTCCGCAATAGATGCAATACTTTCACCACGTTCATGTAGCTTTTGAATCGTTCTTTCTCGGCCTTCCGCACGACCTTCTTCTCGCCCTTCTTCCTTTCCCTCTAGGTAGCGCTGACGGTATTCATATTCTAATGTCATATAATCCAACCTCCATCTCTCATTTTGGCGGGCCGAACGCACTGCTTCTTCCAACTCCTCTGTAAATTTGTCCGACGCACCTTTTCCATCAATATAATCCAAAATCCGTTTCATTTCGGGACTCACATCGTCCATTGTTCCCTTTGTACTTAAGATTATCTTAACTGCGTCATCATCTAATGTCAATGCTGTATTTTCCTGACATGTATTACAAAATGTGTAAATATGCCGACCTTCTCCGAATGGATCAAATGTGCAGATGAAGATTACGTAACTTTTCTTTAATGTCGTATAATCCTGACCTTTATCCAATATATTAAGATCTATCATCCCTGGTAATAACGCATCCTCTTCGGCAGGTTTGCGCCATCGGATGTCTGCATTTCTAGATTGAATACTGTGTTCTGATCATCCTCCACATATACATCCAGCCGAATCCCTTTCGCCTGTAGGGACAGATCAATGGTTTTCTGTGTTTGAGGATATACGATCTTTCGTATCTTTACACCTAAGATCGTCTCCAAAAGCGGTTTCACAAATTTAGGATTGCTCATGATCCGACTAAACATAAAGTCGTCTCGTAGTTCCAGTTCCTCATATTTCTTCATTTTCATTGCCATATAGTAATCTCCTCTTCCCTAAAATATGCTGTGTTTATCATTTCGTATGTGGCATTATATCATTTTCAGTTAAAAATTACTATTGGCACATTTCATATTTTTGTACGTCAAAATTGTACACATCTCACAATATTTGTTCGTTTTTATTTACTATATTTTGATCAATCAGTTCAAAAAAAGCAAAGCCAGCGCTTTGCTTTGCAAGAATTGCTAAAGCAATTCTTGGTGATGTCACGCTACACAACAGCAGTTTCCTATTAATTAAAAAAGAGTTTGTTATATTGTCTTTCCAGCGACATATAACAAACTCTCTTTCATTAACCTATAAGTTTTCCATCACGTAATCCAAAATCTCTAGTAATCGCTCCACCAACCTTTTACGCTTCTGCTGATTACTAATCGCTTGGCTAACTCCTTACGCCTCTGCTGATTTCTTAGCAGTGAAGAGCTTCTTCAAGCAGCTAAATGCCACTAATACACCAAGTACCATCAACAGGATCGCTACGATCAACTGCAAACCATCTACTAAGAATGTAGCCTGACCAGCAGATACATTCTGTACTAATGCGATAAACTTCTGAACCAATGCCGTAAATGTTACTGCTAGCATAGCAAACATTGGGATATACAAAGTCCATCCTGTACGACCTGTTGTTTTTAAGAATACTGCAAGTGCGATCAATACCAAGGCAGCAAGCAACTGGTTTGCTGAACCAAAGAGTGGCCATACATTGTTGTATCCACCAAGTGTTAATAAGTAACCAAAGAACAATGTAATTACTGTTGCAAAATATTTATTTGTAAGTACACGCTGTACCGGTGTCATCTTCTCCGGATCTGTCGTATCTCCTAAGAATAATTCTTGGAAAGACATTCTACCGATTCGAGCAACGGAATCCAATGAAGTCAATGCCAATGCAGATACACACATTGTCATAAATACTGTTGCGATCTGTACCGGAATACCAAATTTTTCTAAGAATCCTGCGACACCTGCTGAGAAGATAGCAAATGGTGTACCTTCTGGTTTTGTTCCATTAACAGCTACTGCACCAACGACAACCAAAGCAACAACACCGAGTAATGATTCTACTACCATGGCGCCATAACCGATCATCGGCATATCTTTTTCATTACTTACTGTCTTAGAAGATGTTTCTGAGGATACCAAACTATGGAATCCGGATACCGCTCCACAGGCAATCGTAACAAACAAAGTTGGGAATAAATAGCTCTTTGCCGGTCCCTGTCCTACAACAAAGCCGTTATACGCATTTAATTTCATGGCAGGATGTGCTACAACAACACCAACAACAGCACCAATGATCATACCTAACAGCATAAATGTTGTCATATAATCTCTAGGCTGCATCAAAAGCCACATCGGCATGATGGAAGCTAAGAACAAGTATGCCATGATGATGTAGATCCAAGTGGATTTAGTTGCATACATTGGAAGTTTCATACCAATCGCAAACATTGCTACGAGCATTGCAATTGCTACCACTGCTCTTGACCACTCCGGCATATCTCCTACTTTTTTCTGAAGCAGACCAAAAAGAACTGCCACTAAGATGAAAAGCATTGAAATAGATGCTGCAGAAGAATGTGCATAAGCAGATGCCTGTGTAAGGTCTTTTGCTCCCTTTCCTACGAAAGTACCGGCGACCATATCCGTAAAGGCGGCAATGACTAACAAAGTAAACAGCCAGCAAAACAGCATAAACAACTTTCTTCCTGCTTTACCTATGTATTTCTCGATGATCATACCCATCGATTTACCTTCATTCTTAACAGATGCATACAAAGCACCGAAATCCTGTACTGCGCCGAAAAAGAGACCGCCGACGATCAGCCACAAGAGCACCGGAACCCATCCGAATACAGATGCTAAGATTGGTCCCGTTACAGGGCCGGCACCTGCGATAGATGAAAACTGATGCGAAAATACAGTAAACTTTGAAGATGGGACAAAGTCCTGACCATCCTCAAACTTTTTAGCGGGTGTCTGTGCATTCTCATCAATTCCCCATTTGCGTGCAAGCCATCTTCCGTACAGCAGATAACCGGCACCTAATGCAACAATGCTGATTAAAACAATAACTAATCCATTCATTTCTTTCCTCCATTTCTAAAGCGTAAAACAAAGTATTACAGATCCATGACGCTTTCACATGGATTTGACGATGTGACCCATAAAGTAAAAAAGCTTCGTCTTCATATAAAGATCTCTATGTATCTTTACACAAAGACGAAAGCTTATATACTTCCGCGGTACCACTTCATTTGTCACATCAAAATGACCTCTTACTCTTATCACGATATGTGTCCCATAAATTGACCACATATTTTCAATAAGCTTCTCTATAACGGGAGAACCCGGTGACACTTACCGTATCTGACTAAGCCAGAAATTTCAGTGCACATCTCGCAGAGGATAGCTTTCCGTTCGGTATACTGTCTCGCACCAACCGACAGCTCTCTGCAATACGAGGGATCCGAAAAACCTTGTTCTGTTCAACGATTTTGTTTTTGTTGAAACAAAGATTAGCACTTTAAAATCGATTTGTCAACACTTAAAATTAATTTTTTTCACATATAGCATTAATTTTATTCACTTACCATTTGAAACGTCTGTTGTTCATAGTGGATCACCCTATTCTGCGCTTACCGGTGCTTCCACTGTCGCAGATGCCGCACTCTCCCCTGTACTTGTCGTTGTCGCTGCTGCAGTAGTAGAGTACGTTATCATTCCCGTCTGCTCATCTGCAAACATCAGATCAGAAGTGGCATTAATCGTTCCAAATCCTTCGTTTTTCAATAAACGTATCATTTTCTGCAAATATTCCATGTCGGCACTCATTAAATTCTGTCCCTCGTGCCTTCGATGTGAATATTTTTCCTGCTCCCTGCGCGTTTTCATCTGCTTTTTCAGAAGTTGTAATTCCTGCAGTGCATCTTCTTTTTCATCTGCCTTTTTGCGACGTCGCACTATCTTCTGTCCGGTTTCGTTTTGCTTCCGATGCACTGTTCCTTTATCATCACTTTCCATCTGCGATTCACGCCGTATATTCTGCACTTTTTTGCGGGCAACGCGTACCATCTTTTTGGCATGGTTTATGGCAATCTGCAATTCGTCGTCATTATATTGACCGGAAGCAGATTTGCGTCGCAATGCGGATAGCGCAGAATTGGCAGAGGTAAGCGCATTGCTCGCCTGATTCACGTTTTTGGCTCGTGCAATCGCTGCTGACACTTTGCGAAAGCTATAATTAACCGGCTGCTTTGTTGTTTTTGTATTTGTAGACTTACTGTTTTGACGGCTCTCTTTCAAGCGTTCTAACAATTGCATGGAATACTCAATCGCACTTTGATTATAATCTTCCATCGCATTCCATCCCTCTTCTGAAATTTCCACACTTGCCGCCTGTTTCTCTGTCGATGTCCTCTTTGCCGTAGCAGACATCTGTCCCGCATCTTGTGCATAACCCATCTCCGCAGCACTCTGCGTCATCGTATCAGATGCTGCGACTGCTTCTGACGATTCACCATCTGTACTCTGCGCACCTACAGAATGCACTGCCACCTGTGTCCTTGTTGGAACTCCGTTTCCAAAACTAACTTGATTCATTGCACTCCCTCCTTGATCTGCAATCTAATCAGCACTACAAATCAGAACTGATGATTCACTATATTGGTTATATCGGCTCAATGTGGCAATTAGCATAGTGCAAGAGGCCGGAGTAGATTCCCCAGCCTCTCATCTTGCTTATAAAGATATGATACAGTGCCCTGCAGCGTTTCTCTTCTCTTATTCGTAACGCAGTGCTTCGATCGGATCCAGCTTTGCTGCTTTCCCTGCCGGATAATAGCCGAAGAAAATGCCGATCACCATCGAAAATACTACAGATATGATCATTGCGGCTACCGGCGCTGTGGCAGAATATCCTAAAATAGCTGCCGCTGCCGCACCGAGTATCAGACCGACGACAATTCCCAAGATTCCTCCAACCAAGCACAAGAGCACAGATTCAATGATAAACTGCAATCGAATGGAGCTGTTTTTGGCCCCCAATGCTTTTCGTGTGCCGATTTCTCTGGTTCGCTCCGTAACCGAGACGAGCATGATGTTCATAACGCCGATTCCTCCAACTAACAATGAAATTCCGGCAATAAATGCAATTGCGATCGATACTGTCTGCACCATTTCTGTCATCGACTCCGTCATTGATTCCATCGTCGAAGTCGACACTTCGTAGTCTTCATTTGCCGCATAATATGGCTTAAAATAATGTTCGATCTGCTCTGCAAAAGCAGACACACTATCCACTTTGGTCGATGTAACCACTGTAAACTGCGAATATCCTTCATCCGCATGTGTCTGTTCCTTTGCCGTCGTTAGCGGAATGTACGCCGCCGTTGTCACATCCTCATCCGAAGATTCACTGACATCGCTGCCACTCTCATATTTATACACACCGACAATATAATATTTTTCATAACTGCCATCAAGATTTAGGCTTATGCTCTGTGCCAGTGCTGCAGAATTATCTCCATCAAACAGATTTTCCACTACTTTATCGGTGACCATGATCACCTTTTTCTTACCGGTCAGATCTTTTTTCTTAATCTTGCGGCCAGCTAATAATGTAATTTTACTGCTGGCAAAATATTGCTCATTTATTCCTGTAATAGTGATGTTCGCAGATTCACTCTCCCGCTCTGCTGTGCCACTTCCAACCGATTCACTTAGTGCAATCGCATCAATTTGATCGGAATACTGCTTCTGCAAACCTTCGATCATTTCATCCGTAATACGATCGTCCTCTTCCAGATCCGCACTTTTGCCAGAAGTGCCAAATCGCATTCCATTCGCAGAAACCTGCTCCTGTTCACTGGACTGCTTTACGCCAACAGTAATATTATTGGCTCCCATTTCCTGAAAAGAATCCGCAATGGATGTCGTCAACGAGGAACTGACTGTCATGATCGCTATAACGGAACCAATACCAATAATGATTCCAAGCATTGTTAAAAGTGCACGCATTTTACCGGCTCGAAGTGAACCTACCGCCATTCGTATGTTTTCTATGATCAGCATATCGCACCTCGCTTCCCGGTATCTGCCTTCCTTTCACCTTGTTCCCGGATATCATTCACGTCCCTGTCATTCGTTATCTCACCATTACTCCCGGTATCATCCACGATCCTGCCATCCCGCAGTGTAATGATTCTCTCCGTTTCTTCTGCCAATTCTCTAGAATGTGTAATCAAGACAATCGTTTTCCCCTGCTCGCGGTGTAATTTGTGAAATAAATCCATGATATGATGACCCGTTTCCGAATCTAAGGCTCCGGTCGGTTCATCCGCCAGGATCAATGTCGGATTGTTTGCCATAGCACGTGCTATGGCCGTTCTCTGTTTTTGTCCGCCGGATAATTCATCCGGTTTGTGATACATACGATCCTGCATTCCAACAAGCGCTAATAACTCTTTCGCTCTCTGTGTCCTTTCCCCATGCGGCACCCCCGCATAAAGCATCGGAAGTTCTACATTGGCAAGTGCAGATGTCCGTGGGATCAGATTATACGTTTGAAATACAAACCCAATCTTTTGATTACGGATCTCAGACAACTGTTTATCTTTCAAATTACCAACACATTCGCCATCAAGCAGGTATTGACCACCTGTCGGCTGATCCAAAGCACCAATAATATTCATTAATGTCGATTTGCCGGAACCGGACTCTCCGACAATAGATACGAACTGTCCTTCCTGTACCTGCAGATCAATACCATGTAATATTTCAAGTTCATTTGGTTTACCAATATAAAAACGTTTTACGATTCCCTGCAGATCAATAATGGCTGGACTTGCTGTCAACTGCTGCTTTGCTTTCTTTGTTATCTCCATAGCTAATCCTCCATTCTATTTGGATGGTGCCTGACCGCCTCCCGGTCCACCCATTCCGCCGGATCCACCCTTGGATCCATTCATGCCACCACGGTCGCCTTTGTTCCCTGTACTGCCGTCAGGTGTGCCTCCCATTCCGCCGAAACCACCAAAGGTGCTATTCTGCTTATTAGAATCCGAAGAGGAATCTGTTTTATCTGTTGGAATAACTACTTGCAATCCTTCCTGCAGATCATCGCCCTGCACTTCAATATAATAATCTGTCTCCATTCCGGTTGTTACGGTCACTTTTGAGGTAGAATCCCCATCTTTGACCAAAATATAACTTTCTCCATTTTCCCTGTGTACCGCATCGTATGGTACTGCGTAAACATCCGACGCTTCTTTTTTGACAATACTGCATTTAGCTGTCATTCCAAGCTTAATACGGTCGTCACTTGATGTCACCTTGATTTTTACTTCGTATCCGTCACTAGAACTGGCAGTTGTACCTGATGACTGACCCTGTGCTTCTGTTGACGTACTGCCACTGCTATCTGTAGATGGTGCCACAAATGTCACTTTACCCTCCAGCTCGTCATTATCTGTCGCATCCGTCAAAATAACTACTCGCTGCCCCACCTTAACATCGCTGATATCATACTCATCTACACTTGTCGTAATAACAAAGGATTGTGTATCCTGAATCTGTAATAAAGTTCCTCCCGAATACGTATCGCCTTCCTCTACAGAAAGTGAGGTTACTGTACCGGATACGGGTGCTGTAACAGCACAATTGTCCAAATTCTCTTTTGCTTCCTTTACCTGCTTCTGTGCTTCTTTGATCTGCTTGGTTCGATTTGTCTCAGCCTGTTCTACTGCAGTCTTGGCAGAATCCACAGAAGACTGATTTTGACGATTACCGGAGGTCTGGTTGCTGACAGCCTGTTCATATTTTTCCTGCGCCTGCGTCAACTGCTCCTGCGCCTGTGACAATTCCTGTTGTAACGCTGTTTTGCGTGCAGCATCTTTTGCTGCCTTAATTTTATCTTTTAACGAACGTATTGTCTTTTTGATTGTTTGCAGGGATGCCTTCGTTTTCTTTACTTCCGCTGCACTTGATGTCTTACTGTCTGAATAAGTTGTCTGTGCGTTACTGAGCTGTTTCTTTGCATTTGTCACCTCAGCATTCGCACTGGTTGTCGTGTCGGATAAGTTGTCTTTTGCATCTGCATAAGCATCTTCCAGATCGCTTTGATCAAATTTAACGAGAGAATCTCCCTTTTGTACTGTATCTCCTACTGCCACAAGAACTTTTTTAACTGTTAGATTGGTTGCTGTCGACGTTACACTCTTGTTCGTTGCGCTCTCAAAAGTTCCGGTTGCGCTGATAGACTCTACCAAATCCTGCTTTGAGAGTTGAACTGTCGATTGCTGTCCAGATCCTGCATTTACAGTGTCTTTGCTTCCTTTCGCTTTCACAAAAAGTGCGATTCCAACGGCTGCTGCCACGATCACAATTCCCCCTGCAATCCACCTCTTTTTGATTCGTTTTGCTGTAATTTTCATAGTAACCTCCAGTCTACAAATGATGTCGTCTCAAATTTCATTCGCTAATTTTAAGACTTCATCAACTTGCTTAAGTTATGTTGTAACCTAAAAATTTGATGTTTGGTTGGAAATTACTTTATTAAAAAATCATGAAAATTACGTGTGCAATCATTGAAGAAGATGTGAAACATCTCGACAGCCGTTTCTTAAATCTTGGCTGTCAACATTTCACTTATGCAATAATATTAAGAGATTTCCTTGATAAAATTTAAAAAACGATCACTTTCTTTCCAATCCTGGCCGCATATTGACCAATAGGCAACTGCATATCACGAACAACAGCAGTTCCACAAATAACGCAGCCGCCATCGAATATCCACCCTTTGAAACTAAATTGCTTCGCGCTGCCATCAGCCAGTTTCCCGGCAGCAAATTACTCCATTTAACCGGCAAT
>NZ_QUFB01000028.1 GCF_003478335.1 Clostridium sp. AM49-4BH | reverse complement strand
GGCATGTAAATCATACATCAGAGACAACAAAATCTAGAAATCACTGTGAAAACTAATTGCGGCAAGGCAATTGCTATAGTTTCTTCATGGCAGAACCCACAATATGGTGGCTGCAAAAAATAATTAAACTATCGACATAATAAGCAATATGTGACCAGATGGCAGCTTCGGATGTGCGAAATTTGAATTAATAAGAAAAAAGGACCGGGAATAATCCCGATCCTGTGGATTCTCATATAAAAGGTGATTGCGATTATGCACGCTCTACAGCTCCAGAACGTAAACATCCTGTACATACTGGCATTTTCTTGGTTCCACCATTCACCTTTACACGAACAGACTTAATGTTCGGCTTCCACATCTTGTTGCTTCTTCTATGTGAATGACTCACCTTGTTTCCGAAGTGAACACTCTTTCCACATACTGCACACTTTGCCATCGTAAGCACCTCCTTACCTTTATTCCTGATGGTCTCATTTATCCTGTCATTTCTGTCAGTGTTATTAGCACAACATGAACATAATACCAAAAATTAAACAGAAATGCAAGAACAAAATTTAATTTTTTGCTTTTTGCGCTTTTTCCTTTTTGGAAGGAACATATTTGTCCAAAAGATCAGGAACCATATCCAATACTTTTGTAATGCTATCCTGATTTTTTACATTGACAAGCTTCGTCTCACCATTGCGGATCACTAAGATCGCACTCGGCTGGATCTTTCCGCCCATACCTCCGGCACTGTTTTCTTTCTTGCCCGGCTCTGCGAAAGCACCTGCAGCCACACCAAAGCTAACGTCCACCAGTGGCAAAATGATCGTTCCATCATCAAATTTCACGGCATCACCCACAACGGTCTTTCCGGTAATAAATCCTTCCATCCCCTGAAATAAGGATCCTACATTTGCGTTAAAAGAATTGTCTGCCATTTACTTTTCCTCCTTCCACTTCTCCCATTCGTGTAGAAGCTTTCTGCCATCTTTATTTTTTATTATGCGCCACGCAATACAAATTAATGTAATCATGCGGATTCTTCCACGAAATGAAACATTCCCCTCTATGCGTTTCTGCTCAAAATCCGGAATGATCTGTACTCCGTTCCCATACCATGCATAAAAAAGTGCGAGCACTCCCAACAGCTCACCGGTAGAGCACGGATCTCCGGTTCCAAATATTACTTTACCGCGCATACGCCGCGGATGTATTTGTTTCCATAAATGTATCACATTCTCTTTGACGATGCAAATAAATGCTTTTCCCGCATCACTGCGCAAAATATCAACCAGATCCTGCACAGAATGTACTTTTTTCTTAATCTTTCGCACAATCTTTATTACATTTTGAAGCCAAAGAAACAACTGTCGGATCCCCCGCGGCTTTTTCTCTCTTTCATCAGCCTGCCTAAAAGCCGATTGCTCTTCTCTTTGATCAGTCGCCTGCTTAGGTGCTATCTGCTTCTCTTGTTCAGGTGCTGTCGGACTCTTCTCCAAGTTCACAGAGAGCGCTTTCTTCTCCTGTTTCGATGATCCCTGTGTTTTTTGAACTGTTTCGGCTGCCTTCTCAGCTTTTCGCTTCTGTGCTTTTGGGGCAGAAGACTTTTTAGAACGGCGTTTTTTATGTGCGCCGTCACTGCGCAGGATCGGCACGCCAAAAACACGGACTTTCCACTGCAGATCCTTTTCAGTGATCAGGATTGGCACACGAAGCACAACACCTAACCATCGAATACTGATCTGTGCTTTTTTATCATCGAACGAGATCTTTCCGCAGTAACGCACTGCCGCAAACAATATCGCCAGTGCCACGATAACAAGTACCGCCAAAAGGATCCCTATCACTTTTGCTATGGTAACCAAAACCAATAATATGATCTTTTCCATCGCCCGGTCTGTCACCTCCCCGTAAAATAAGCACGGATCGCATCGGAATCAACGCTCCCTCGATCACGATAGACATCCGTGATCATTTGCTGCAACAGCTCCACAGCACTGTCATAAGAGGCCGCCAGCCCCACTACTTGTACACCGCATTCCTTTTCATAGCGGAACCATAGCGTTCTCGACGCATAGATTTCCAGGCTGTTCGCAGGATTACGCCCCAGCACTACACAAAAGCATCCACGCAGCCCCTTTTTCTCGACCCGTTTCCGGTATCGAGCCGGATGTCTGGCCACCTTATCATCGGTATACAACTTCTCATCCCACCAGATCATAACACCTCCGCCTTTCCGCACTGCTACTTATCATACTTCCGCCAACTTTACATACCTATAGTCGCTATCGAACCACATATTGCTTATTATGTCAGCAATATGTGAGCCTAAAGCAATAGTGGGTATGCAAAGTTGGGTGTGATTACCGGATCATTTCGAGAATCAGTTGTTTGGATGCATACTTTTCTGCTTCATCGTCACATTGGTTCAGTGCGTTCATCATGTAGTCTGCGATCTCCTGTGCACTCTTGAAAAAGGTTGGTAATTTTTCCACAGTGGCGGCCATGATGGCACGGCGAAACATACGGCTGCGTCCTTGAAATAACTCTTTCAGTTCACTGAGCAGTTTTTCTGTTTCCTGCTCTGCGATCTCTGCCGTAACGATCCCTGCTGATTCCTGACTCTCCAATGGTGCAAAGACACTGCTCGAATTAAGCTGAGACAAATGATGCAGTTTGATAAAAGCATCACTAAGCCCTGCTGCCTCAATTTCCTCTGCTCGTCCTTCCAATAGTTCATCCAGTGCCGCTTCCGCTACATTAACAGACTGATATAACTTTTCCTGTTGGCCTTCAACCGCAGGAAGCTTCTCGGCAAGCCAATTTAAGCGATCCTCTTCTGTCAAAAGATCCTCCCTCTGCCAAAGATCAATCTCTTTTTCCAAAAAGAGTGCATTGATGCCTCGGATCACATCATCTACTACCGTCATTTTCTCTTCATCAACACAATAAGGTTCTGTCACCACTAACGTATACACACCATTGATAATCTGTCCAATCTGCATATACAGATCAGATAGATCATTGAGCTTTGAAGCACTGACTCGTACTTTTTCTGCATACAATTCATATAATGTGCGATCCATATGCTCGTAGTCTGCTTCCATCAATTCCTGAAGCACACCGGCAAATTCCGTAAAATACTGTTCCTGTGCAGGATGCTTATACAACATGGCACTGGTACGGAACATATACAAAAATCCCTCCAATGATTCTATCTCACTGCCCTTATAAACGGAAATGCAGTTTTTGATCAGATCAAAATAATGAGAACGGGTCATTCGCATCGGAAGCTGTCCCAGTACCACGCGTAAATTATCATTGATCGTCACATTATCATTTGAACCAAAGATAAAATTCATAACCTCCTGCGCAAATGCAGTGTCTTCCGGCAAAACTTCTTTCTCATCAAACCGATATTGAATACGGTTTAAAATATATTCATATACGACAAAACAGTCCACATATCCGGTCAACACCTGCATACGGTCGATCACTTCCGTACGCATTGCTAAAATATGATCGACCAACTGTTTTCTCTGTGTATCATCCAATGTATCAGACATCGCCTGTCCCACTGTCTCATTCAAAGAAGTGATCATTTCCTTTGCCATCGCAATATATGGGTTGATATCTTCTGTGACCACCTCGTAAAACATGTAATATTCCATCATCAATTTGATCCTTGTATATCCATCATGAAGGATCATGCTCTGCTTCAGATATTCTGGTAACAGATCCCCAACTTCTTTATTACTATGTAATTTATTGACACACTCTCGTAACTTATTGCTCATATTTTTACCTTTCTATCCGTGATGACCTGACATCCATATTCTGTCAGATCATCAAATTTATGACATTTTTACCACCCTGTTCCTGATCAAATTACCAAGTCTGTAACAATACCCAACTATCAAACCATTTCAAATACTTGGTTGCAAATGCCGGATCGATCGCAAGCCCGGACAACACCGGATAAAATAGGATAAATAACCCGATCGCACAGGCAACATAGACATAGATCGCCGGTTTGATCTTTGGTTTCCATTGTGCCAGCTTAAAGAAACTGTATCCCACCATAGCGGCAACGAAAGGTACGCTTGGAAAATAATGATAAATAAATACCACACGGCTTACCAAGAACCAAGGTGCATACTGCGACAGATACCCGATCAGCAAAAATCCGGCCTTACGGTCTTTATCTTTCCACAGCAGATACAGCATATAAAACGCTGCCGGAATGCCGGCCCACCAAACAAGTGGATTACCAAAGGCACTGATACCCTCACGCAGATTGCCAATCGTTCCGGAATAATACCAGATCGGTCTTGTCATGATCGGCCACTCATACCATTTGGAAGAATACGGATGATCCGCTTTCAAAGCAGAATGATAATCGAACATCGTTTTCTGTGCATTGATCACGCGCGTCAATAAGTTATGGTCTGTTCCATCATTAAATGGAATATAAGACAATATATAAATGATTGCCGGAACTGCCACAAAAAAGACGCAACAGAATCCAATCGTCTTCCAAAAATAACTGCTAAAATTATCAATAATATACGTATGTGAAATACCATTCGTCTGACCGCGTGGTGTCTTGCAGGCAATGACATATTCACGGTATCTGCGATACATATGCAGGAAGAACAATATACACAGACCTACCGAGGAATAAATTCCGGTCCACTTACTGGCCCAGCTAAGCCCCATTGCAACACCGCAAAGTCCAAGCGGTATGAATGTCTTTTGCAGCTTTGTGTCGTAAAAACTCTTCTGCAGATAGCAGTACATGAAGTAATACGACAACATAATAAACAGTGTAACAAACACATCGATCGTCGCTATTCTTGTCTGCACGAAATGCATAAAGTCAAACGCAAACAATAACGTCGTCACAATGCTGATCCATTCCTTGTTGAAGAAACGTTTGGCAAACAAATAAATGATCGGAACCATAAATACTCCGAATAAGGTTCCCATAAAACGCCATCCGAATGGATTCATTCCAAACATGAGTACACCGCAGGCGATGAATATTTTACCAAGTGGCGGATGCGTGTTTTCATAACAGTACAGCTTATGTATCATCTCGTATGCCGTACGTCCATGATAGATCTCATCAAAGTACGTACCGTTCATTGCACTGGCACGTCCCTCAAATTCATCCTGCTCATCAAACAAATTCTTATACTCATCTCGATTCACAGGCTCCAATTTTTTACCATTGCTATCCAAGAACACAAGCTCTAACAGACTATCCTCGTAATTATCCTCCGTCGGAGAAATTTTGACATATCTTGCCTGAACATTCAATGTAAGACTGTTCCAGCAAAATACAGAACCTGCATCCCAATAGCTCTGCGTATTACCATTGTCATCTGTAACACCGGTCGAAAATGTTGTATAACCGGAATCCTTATTGTTACTGTATTCAATGTTATAGTGCGGATTATTTTCATACCCCAGATAATCCCATAACTGTGAAATGTTGGTAGTTTCACCGAAATCAAGAACGATCGCTCCTTCTTTCACAGCAGAATATGCTGTTTCCGGTGCCGACATATTCCCCAGACGCGCAAATGCTACCACTGCGTAGATCAATGTGATCACTGCCATTGCGATCCAGTCAACTTTCGTCATCTTGCTGAGCGTTACAGAACGGGCGATCTTGCCCTCTGATTCCTTTTTGCTTACATTGTTACGTGCATTATTCGCACGCGTATTCTTACGTCCTGCCTGTGCAGGCCGTCCGGTCGAAGTACGCGCGATCTCACCCTCTGACAAATAACCGTTAAAGCATGTCAACGCTACATATACCATGTAGCCAAATACGATCACCATACCGGCTGCAATTGCTAAGGTCACCGGTTCCTTGGCGTTAAAATTATTCAGATCATACACAAACTCGACATGTGCCATATTGAAAAATGCCATTCCTGACAACCCGGTAAATAAATAGGCAATCTCACGTTTCGGACGCATCGCAAATGCAAATAACAGCATAATGATCGCCGGATACACATAACGCTCATGCATGCGAACTGACAGCAAAAACATTCCTGTTACGATAAATGCCCCGACAAAATAGTAACGTGCCGGATTATTTTTTGCACGGAAATGAAGCCAGGTAGCTGCTGCCACGATCAAAATAATAAAAATGGTTCCCCAAGTCTGATACGTGATCCCCATAAAGTGTTTCGTCTGTTCGGCCCAGTTTTGTCCAAACAATGTCCAAATATTATAAGCATTTACACTGGCAAATTTGTAAGATGCCAATGTCTCCGTATACTGTGATAACGCATCCTTAAATCCGAACGGGAGCATCAGCAGGGCGATCATCGCAATCGCTGCCAGACCAAGCCCCAGATTCTTCCAAAAATTCTTCCAGTCAAAGCCGTCCAAAAACACCTGATCGATAATGCCATAGATCAATACCGGTGTAAAAATAAGAGACTGCGGTTTTACCAATACTGCAACCGCAAATACAAAATACGACGGGATCAGCTTACGCTCTGTCACCAAATAGATCATTAATACAACGAAAAAGGTAAATACTGCATCTGTCTGTCCCCAGATCGCTCCATCGAGCAGTACCGCCGGTGCAAACAGATAGATTGCTGTTAAAATTCCCGCACCCTTCTGCGTCCAACGCTTTCCGGCAATGCGAAACAGCAGGTAAGCCGTGGCCAGATCGGCAATGATCGCCGGTGTCTTAGTAAGCATCACGCTAAGCGTAGAATTCCAAGCCACCCCAAGTACATGACGGATCGCACCGACCATATACAGAATATACATATATCCAGGTGGATAGTCTGTAAAAGAATCTGAAGAATAAAAATTACCAATCCCGTCCTTAAAGATCATGTCCCCCCAAGCGATAAAACAGTTCATATCCGTTTCATTGCCAAAATATTTTGCTGCCGCAATATAGCGAACGATCAATGCGACCGCCATGATCACCATAAAAAGAATACCCGTCTCCGGAACCTCCTGTACCTGGTATTTCTTCTTCTTTCCTTTTGGTGCTACTTTAATGCGCTCACACGAATCCATTGCAACAAAGCCATAGATCGTTGCGGCCGCAGCCAAAATAGCAATAACTGTAATTGCTGTCATTTCAACCTTCCTCCTAAATAATTACATGTATTTTTTGACATGCTGATGTGTAAATAAATGATCCGCACAATATTCATAATTGCCCTCACATTTGGAGCAGTAACGAAATTCCAGATCCGGAAATTCCTCCTGAGTCCTGCCACAAATTGCACAGCGATGCACAATACGCTGTCCGGCACCCGCTGCTTTCATCTTCTTCTTAAAACCTCTTCGTCTCCTCTGCTCTCCATATGACATCCGCTTGTAATCCCGCGTCATGAAGAAGAACAGTAAGAAGTTCCCCATTGCTACGATAACCGCAAACGCCTGACTAATATGCATCCAGCCATACGCCTGTGCCTGTGCTCCATACACGGCTGTCATTCCCATCATGCGAAAACCTGCCACAAAATTGCCCACTATCAAATAGCACATATAAATCGCATCCAATAGCGCAAGCCATTTTACTTTGATCGGAAGCACAAAATACAAAAGTAACTCCGTGTCCGGCTGGATCAGTGCAAAAGCAAAGAACATCGCCCAGTAAACATACTGAAAACCGGAATCATAAATTGCAATATGAAACGGACATAAATACAGGATCAGTGCTGCAATAATATTTAACAGATAACCACTAAAGAAATACATGTTAAATCGAAACGTTCCCCAGGCCCGTTCCAAAGATCGTCCAAACAAGAAAAACAGATTAACCTGGATCACCAAAAACAACACGCTGAGTACAAAGGACGTGCTGCCGCTAAAGCCATACGGTTCCAGCAAATACGTAAACAATCTCCAGACTTGTCCATGCGCCACCTTGCTCATATCCAGACAAAGCCAGTTATAATAAATATCAAACGGTATTATCCCAAAATTTGTCAGCATCTCTAACAAAGCACCGAGACAATATGCACCAACTACGTAACGTGTCAAGTCAGGGATCGCATACTTTCCAAATTTGCGTTCCATCTTATTTAACCATTGTATCATATACTTGTCCTTTCTATGCCTGATATTTTCCCTGCAAAAGTCCATCTGTTCACAGGATATTTTACATGCAATTCAAAAATGTACTACAGCGTATTTTTACAGCAATCGAAAAGAACGCCATAGTACATTTCATTATAGTGTGACGCGTATTCTTTGTCAATTGGATTCCCCGTCCGCAAGCGGGTGTATCCTGCGACAAAATATGCTATTTACAACAGGCTGCATCTCTGCTATTTACGATATGCAATACCTGGCAGCAGCATGACGTCCTCTGGCTCATTCTGCTCCAAAAAATCATTCAGTGAAACGTTCATTCTCTGCAAGAAAGACTGTAGGGAATCTCCCTGCTCGGTCACATACCTGTCATCATAGGGAACTGTCGTGTCAAACTCCCGCGTCATTTCATGGGATTGTCTCTCCTGATCTTCTTCGGAACGGTCAGCATCAACGGAAGTCTCTGCGATATTTTCCTGCACGTCCGGTGTCATCTCCTTCTGTTCGTTACCCATCCGCGGCATGATCAGATCTATATTGCATCCATCTGCTTTCTTTCCCGGAATGCAAACGGTATCACCCGGCTGTAGATTATATACATCTACATAAGGATTGGCACGTAACATCACTTCCAGCGGGACATGATATCTTCGGCTCAAAGCGTACAGTGTATCTCCTTTCTTTATCATATGCATATGTCCATTACAATACTCATGATTCATGGTGTATTCACCTTATGCCTTTATTTGCTACAGTATATTCTGCTTTCCGTGAAATGGTGACTCTACTCGCAGCCGCGGATCCGGATCTCACTCCACAAAAGCAAAAAATGTTTATTGCATTCCTCTCATAATAGCATTATAATAGGAAAATGCGACGAATTTTTGTGCCTCGCAAATCAAGCACAAACTCATAATTTATCGTTGCTGACATACCATTAGAAACTAAGAGTAATACAAGATACTAGATGGAGGGTATTTATGAAATTACACATGAATACATTGGGAATCGATATCGGTTCCACAACCGTAAAAATTGCGCTGTTAAATAAAGATGGCGAAATTATTTTTTCCGATTATCAACGGCACTATGCCAACATCCAGGAAACTCTTGCTGCTATTATTGAAAAAGCCTATGATGAATTTGGTGATCTGCCGGTTGCTCCGGTCATTACCGGATCCGGTGGACTGACGCTGTCCAAATATCTGAACGTTCCTTTCGTACAGGAGGTAGTAGCAGTTGCAACATCACTCAAAGATTACGCCCCTCACACCGATGTCGCCATCGAATTAGGCGGGGAAGACGCTAAAATCATATATTTTACCGGTGGTATCGACCAGCGTATGAACGGAATCTGCGCCGGTGGTACCGGGTCCTTTATTGACCAAATGGCTACCTTATTGAAGACGGATGCCAGCGGATTAAATGAATATGCTAAAAATTATAAAGCAATTTACCCAATCGCAGCTCGATGCGGCGTATTTGCCAAAACGGATATTCAACCTCTGATCAACGAAGGTGCAACCAAAGAAGATCTCTCAGCCTCTATTTTTCAGGCAGTGGTCAATCAGACGATCAGTGGTCTTGCCTGCGGTAAACCGATTCGCGGTAATGTTGCATTCTTAGGCGGTCCGCTTCATTTCCTGACCGAATTAAAGCAGGCATTTATCCGTACTCTCGGTCTGGAAGGCGACCAGATCATCGCTCCGGAACATTCTCATCTGTTTGCAGCCTCCGGTGCAGCAATGAACGCCAAGGAAGAAGATATGTCAAGCCTTGGCAAATTACACACCGATCTTTCCCAAGAGATCAAGATGGAATTTGAAGTAACCCGTATGGAGCCTCTTTTTAAGGATCAGGCAGAATACGATGATTTCTTGCAAAAGCATTCGCAAAATGATGTAAAGAAAGGCGATTTTGCAAGTTATAAAGGCAATTTATTCTTAGGGATCGATGCCGGTTCTACTACAACAAAGGTAGCTGTGATCGGCGAAGACGGTTCCCTGCTGTACTCATTTTACAGCAACAACAACGGAAGCCCGCTGAAAACAGCGATCAAGGCGATCAAAGATATTTACAGTAAAATGCCGGCTGGAGCACAGATCGTTCGATCCTGCTCTACCGGATATGGCGAAGCACTGTTAAAGGCTGCGCTCCTTTTGGACGAGGGTGAAGTAGAAACGGTAGCACACTACAATGCTGCTGCGTTCTTTGAACCGGAAGTAGACTGTATCTTGGATATCGGTGGTCAGGATATGAAATGCATCAAGATCAAAAACCACTCCGTTGATAAAGTTCAGTTAAACGAGGCTTGTTCCTCCGGCTGTGGTTCCTTTATCGAAACCTTTGCAAAATCTCTCAATTACGAGGTCGCTGATTTTGCGAAAGTTGCGTTGTTTGCCGAGAATCCGATCGATCTTGGATCCCGCTGTACCGTATTTATGAATTCCAAAGTAAAGCAGGCTCAGAAGGAAGGTGCCAGCGTTGCAGATATTTCTGCCGGACTTGCTTATTCCGTTATCAAAAATGCTTTGTTAAAAGTAATCAAGCTGACGGATCCAAAAGATCTCGGGGAAAAAGTCGTTGTTCAAGGTGGTACTTTCTATAACGATGCGGTACTGCGAAGCTTTGAGCGCATTTCCGGCTGCAAAGCCGTACGTCCGGATATCGCCGGTATCATGGGTGCGTTTGGTGCCGCACTCATTGCCAGAGATCATTATACCGGACAGGAAAGCACGATGCTCACGATCGACCAGATCAACGAGCTTCGTTTCGAAACGTCCATGTCTCGCTGCAAGGGCTGTACCAACCACTGCCTTCTCACGATCAATCGTTTTACCGGCGGCAGACAGTTTATTTCCGGCAACCGTTGTGAACGTGGTATTGGCGGTCAGAAAAACAAGAAGAATATTCCAAACCTTTTTGAATACAAGAACAAACGACTCTTCGCTCACTATAAACCATTGGATGAAGAGCACGCCGTGCGCGGTACGGTCGGTATTCCACGTGTACTGAATATGTACGAAAATTATCCGTTTTGGTTTACCTTCTTTACCGAACTTGGCTATCGTGTGGTACTCTCTCCGGAGTCCAGCCGTAAAATCTATGAACTGGGTATTGAGTCCATTCCAAGCGAATCCGAATGTTATCCGGCAAAACTTGCGCATGGGCATGTATCTTGGCTGATCAAGCAGGGACTCGATTACATTTTCTATCCTTGCGTGCCATATGAACGCTGTGAGGTAGAGGGTGCCGGCAACCATTACAACTGCCCGATCGTCACCTCTTATGGTGAAAACATCAAAAATAATGTCGAAGAACTGCAGGATGGCAAGATCAAATATCAAAACCCGTTCCTGTCGTTTGAAAGTGAAAAAATATTAACAAAACGTCTGGTAGAATACTTCACGGAAGAAAACGGCATTTCCAAAGAGGAAATCCGCCGTGCGGCTGCTGCAGGATGGAAAGAAATGCAGCATGTACGTGATGATATGTCCGCCAAAGGACGAGAAGTACTCGCTTATATGGAAGAAAACGGCTGCCACGGTATCGTGCTCGCCGGTAGACCATATCACACCGATCCGGAGATCAATCACGGTATTCCGGAACTGATCACCTCTTTCGGTGTTGCCGTATTGACTGAAGACAGTGTATCCGAACTCGGCAACGTAGATCGTCCTACGATCGTTATGGATCAGTGGATGTATCATTCCCGTCTATACAAAGCGGCCTCTTATGTAGCAACCCGTTCCGACTTAGATCTGATCCAGCTCAACTCATTCGGCTGCGGACTGGATGCGGTAACGACCGATCAGGTCAGCGATATACTGACGCTGCAGAATAAGATCTATACGGTATTAAAGATTGACGAAGTTAATAACTTAGGTGCTGCACGTATTCGTATCCGCTCTCTGCTCGCCGCTGTTCGTGAACGCGAGCGCAAGCAGATCAAACCGGTCAAAAAAGATACTGCACACCACCGCGTAGTCTTTACAGAACAAATGCGTAAAGATTATACGATCCTTGTTCCACAGATGTCTCCGATCCATTTCGATATTCTCGAACCGGCACTGGCATCCTGCGGATACAATTTGGAAGTATTACCTAGCACCGGCGAGTGCCTGGATTACGGATTAAAGTATGTAAACAACGATGCATGTTATCCATCCCTGCTCGTTGTCGGACAGTTTATGCAGGCATTGCTTTCCGGCAAATATGATCTTAACAAAGTAGCGTTGATCATTACGCAGACCGGTGGTGGATGTCGTGCAACCAACTATATTGGATTTATCCGTCGTGCTTTGGAAAAAGCAGGCATGGAGCAGATTCCTGTCATTTCCATGAGCGCCGGCATTGAAAAGAATCCGGGATTAGACATCAACTACAAGATGGCTGACCGTGCATTACAGGCATTGATCTACGGCGATGTATTTATGCGTGTCCTCTACAAAACACGTCCTTATGAGGCAGTTCCGGGATCTGCCAATGCATTGCATGAAAAATGGATGAAGATCGCACAAAAATCCGTTCAAAACGGAAAACACAGCGAATTTAAGAAAAATATCCGCGGCATTGTGAAAGAATTTGATGAACTTCCATTGCTGGATGTAAAGAAACCGCGTGTTGGTATTGTCGGCGAGATTTTAGTTAAATTCCTTCCACTTGCCAATAACTTCTTAGTCGAATTATTGGAGTCTGAAGGTGCCGAGGCAGTATGTCCGGATCTGATCGATTTCTTTATGTACAGTCTTTACAATGCAAACTTTAAGGCGGATTATTTAGGCAAAAAGAAATCCAGTGCTTTGATCAACAACGCTGCGATCCGTTTTATTGAACATTATCGCAAGACGATGCACGATGCCCTGACAGAGAGTAAACGCTTTGACCCACCGGTTCCAATCGCCAAACTTGCAGAATATGCTTCACCGATCGTTTCCTGTGGTAACCAGACCGGTGAGGGCTGGTTCTTAACCGGTGAGATGATCGAATTGATCCATTCCGGTGTTCCAAATATTGTTTGTACACAGCCTTTTGGCTGTCTGCCAAACCACGTTGTCGGCAAGGGTGTTATCAAAGAATTACGTCACTGCTATCCGGATTCCAATATTGTTGCTGTTGATTACGATCCGGGTGCCAGCGAAGTGAACCAGTTAAACCGAATCAAATTGATGCTCTCAACAGCCGCAAAAAACTTGAAACAACCTGAGAAAGAGTAGTTTCCTATAAAGTAACAAAAGAGGCATGTACGAATACCATTCATACATGCCTCTTATTTCACTTAATAGGAAATTGCTGTTATATAGTGTGATGTTACCAAGAATTGCTTTAGCAATTCTTGCAAAGCCAGCGCTTTGCTTTTTTTATCTCGTCTATTCCTTAAAATAGTCTGCATTAAATGTCTTTTCATCGGACATTTGCTGCTCTGGCGTTTCCGGATGCCAAGGTGTCTGCCCCGGTGCTACGCCCATATTTTCATAGCCTTCTGTACTCTTACCAAACTGTGCTTCTTCCTGCGGTCTGGCAAAAGCTTCCTGATCGCTGTTATATGATGAACCATTGTAACTCTGTTCATTTCCATTATATTGCGAACCGGCGTAATCCTGCTCTTCTCTGCCATACTGTGGACCTGCATAACTCTGCTCATTTCCGTTGTACTGTGGACCTGCATAATCCTGCTGATTTCCGTTATACTGTGGACCTGCATAATTCTGTCCGCTCGGCATATCGTTATTATAATTCTCTCCGACCGGCCGGAATCCTTCCCATTCCACGATCTTGCCCTGTTTGTTCAAGTTGTACACCAAATAGACAATACCAAGACCAAGTACAAGCGTCACGCCAAGACCACCTTCTAAGCCAAAGCCTGCACCGTTGATCAAACCATGTCCCTTCACGTTGCTGCTGTTTAAGATTGCCGGCTGAAGAGAATTACCGCTGACCTGAATGCCATAAATATTCCCCTGTGCAAAATTCCACAAACTGTGGAACGCACCAACAACCCAGATATTTTCACATTTTACCAACAACAGTGCTGCGAAAATACCAAACAGGAATAAGTTAAATACCGCAAGTGGCGTCAAGCCGGAATTGGCACCATGTAACATAGCAAAGAACAGTGCACTGAGCACTGCCGAATACACGACGGAATGTCTTCTCGACAACGATACAAACAGATAGCCGCGGCAAAGCACCTCTTCTGCCATGCCCTGTACCAAATATCCAACAAGGTAACCAAGAATCCCCAGAGGTGCCATATTGGTCACCAATCCTTCTACATGAATACTTCCTGTTAGAACACAGATCAAATATGCTACGCTAAAAAATAGTGCTCCAGCCACAGCACCCTTCAAATACTGTGGAACTATTCCCTTCTTACGAAATCCTAATGTACGGATCTTTCTCTTCTCCAAAAAACGGCAATAGACAAAAACAACCGCAATCATCAGGATTTCTAATAAAAGTGTTGCAATGGTCATCCAATCCGGCAAATGAAGTGCATAGTCCTGCATTTTCTGCATATATTGCAGCGAATCCATCGATCCGTCCGCGACAGACTGTGCCGTTTTCATAAACTCCGGATCACTCACGAAATAACCGATCATTAAAGGAATCGTACCAATGGACATTGCGATCGAACTGACCACAAAGACTACAATCGCGATCAATATCTCAAGCACGGCGATAAACCCTCTCCGTCCTCGCATCGCTTCCAGCATAAACTCCGGTTTCTTGATATCTTTCATAAACTCCTCCTAATTCTTGTTACAATACCCCTCTCAGATGATATCTTACTCTTCCAACAAGTTTTCCATGCTCTTCAGACTGATCAATATGGTCGACGTATTGTGTAATAATGCCGACATTGTTGGCTGAAGTACACCACCAACGCCGAACAAAATAAGTGCTGTATTAAATCCTACAATAACTTTATAATTTCTGTCAATACGCTTCATCAAAGCATTGCTGATTTTCTTGAGTGTAATGATCTCACGCAAGTCATCTGCTGCGATCGTAACATCTGCAATCTCTCTGGCAATTTCCGCGCCATCACTGATCGCAATGCCTACATCAGCCGCCGACAATGCCGGAGAATCATTAATCCCATCACCAACCATGATAACCTTATGTCCTGCTTTCTTTTCCTGCTCCACAAAATTAGCCTTATCCTCCGGAAGCACTTCCGAATAATACGCATCAACACCAGCCTTTTGAGCAATATTAGCAGCAATGCGGTCACTGTCACCAGTCATCATCACAACCTTATGAATACCAAGATGTTTTATTCACGGATCACCTCAGCTGTCTCAACTCGCAGTGGATCTTCGATACAGATCACGGCAACCAACTTACCATCCATCGCCATGTACAAATGAGAATATTGCTCCGGAAGCTGCTCAAACTGTTCCTTCTTATCCTCCGGAACGACAGCGCCCTCATCTTCAAAGACAAAATGATGACTTCCGATAATGATCTTCTTGTCATTGATCGTAGAGGAAATACCATGTGCCACGATATATTCTACTTTCGTGTGCAGTTCTTCATGAACAAGACCGCGTTTCATTGCCTCAACAACAACTGCCGTTGCCATAGAATGTGGGAAATGCTCTTCTAAACAGGCTGCAATACGAAGCGGCTCATCAGGGCTTCTATCGTCAAACGGAATCACCTCAACTACCGTAGGCTGTGCCTTAGTGAGCGTTCCTGTCTTATCAAACACGATCGTATCGGCTTCCGCAACTGCCTCTAAGAATTTACCGCCTTTCACAGTAATATCATGTGCACTGGATTCACGGATCGCCGACAGTACCGACAACGGCATTGCCAATTTCAATGCACAGGAAAAATCAACCATCAATACTGACAACGCTTTCACAGTATTACGAGTCAATGCCAACGTAAGGCCGGTACCCAAAAACGTATATGGTACCAGTCGGTCAGCTAAGTGCTCCGCTTTGCCTTCCAAGGACGACTTAAGCTTCTCGGAATCCTCGATCATCGTCATGATCTTTTCGTATTTGCTGGATCCGGTACTTTCTTTGACCAAAAGAGTAATCTCTCCTTCTTCAACAACGGTACCCGCATAAACAGGACTTTCTGCCGCCTTACGCACCGGCAGCGACTCTCCGGTAAGCGACGCCTGATTGACTAACGCTTCTCCCTCCATCACAATGCCATCAAACGGAATAACAGCTCCCATATGTACACGAATCCGGTCGCCCTCCTTAATCTGTGCAGCCGACACCTGCACTTCCGTATCATCGGTAACAAGCCATACTTTATCAATATTGAGGGACAGACTTCGTGCCAGATCTCCGACTGATTTTTTGTGCGTCCATTCCTCTAAGATCTCGCCCATACTAAGTAAAAACATGACAGCGCCCGCCGTCTTATAATCACCTCGTATTAAAGACACACTGATCGCCGTTGCATCCAACACCGGTACTTCTATTTTTCTTTTAGCCAAAGTCTTAACACCTTGCACAATATATTTGACCGATCTCACAGTAGCGATCCCAGCCCGTAACGGTGCCGGCAAAAATATCTTGTTTACAAAATGTACTACCGTCTGATCAACCAATTTATCCCAATAAAAACGATTCATTTCCCGTCCTGAATTTTTGAGATACACCTCCGGCACTTCCACCTTATCATAAGAAAACTGTCCTAATGCCGTAATAATATGTTTACGGCTTCCTATATAACAGATCGTAACGTCCATAGTACGTTCCTGTACCTTGACCGCCGTTACATCTTTCATCTGCTCAAATTGATATTGCAACGTGTCTGCCTGCGCAAAACTCATTGCTTTTCCGATCAGATGTACTCGAATACGACCTCTTATCTCATGTTTAATGACAAACTTCATAATTATTCATGCCTTTCTAACCATTGAAACCGGTATTCTAATTAAAACTCTGTCCGGGCATCTCTGCACAGAGCACACCCGGACAATAAACGACAAAACACCTGTAGACAGCGACCCCGTCCACAGGTGCAGCGTTAATTATTCTTCTGTTGTTTCCGCTTCTACAGTCTCTTCCTCACCAAGAACCTCTTCTGCTTCCGCACGGTCCTCATTGATCTGCTGTGCCTCTGCATAAATATCCTCGGCATTCTCCTGCACTTTCGTTGCTGTCTTTAACACACACTCCTTAGCACGAAGAACGGCTGCTGTACAATTTGTATAAAGCTTCTTTGCATCTTTGCTGGATAATACTTTGATACCTGCAGTACCAAATGCTACACCGGCTGCAAACACTCCTAATTTTTTACCATCCACTTTTTTTAAACAATCTAACATATGCTTCCTCCATTTCCGAAGCATCACAAAACCGTGCGCTTCTGTTATGATCTATTGTAGAGAATTCTCAAAAAAGTATTATACATTACGATTTTTTGAATTTCCAGCCAAAAGCGGCCTTATTGATATATTTTATCAACAAGACCGCTTTTAGACTTAAATCAAAAGAATCCATATAATAATTTCATGACAAAATGCTCCCAGAATGCTTTTGCCACAAAATGATACATCTAAACTTATGCGTTCACAAGCTGTTTACCAATCTCGATGCAGTTTTGTAATGCAGCCTCATCCGGCGCTTCCTGACAGATCACGCCTTCACCGCCAACCAGTGTTGCTCCGGCAGCGGTCATGCGGTCTTCCCAGTCGCGCATCCACTGACCATCTCCCCATCCATAAGAACCAAATAACGCGATCTTTTTGCCATTGGCAAACCTCTCAACATCCTGAACAAAAGGTTCCATCTCCATTTCCTCAAGCACCTCAGCGCCCATCGCCGGACATCCCAATGCAAATGCACCCTCTGCTTTTAAATCTGCAATATTAGCATCGCTGACAAATACAACATCCGCCTCACCACCGGCTGCCGTAACACCCTCACCGATTGCCTCTGCCATAGCCTGTGTGTTGCCACCTTGTGTCCAGTACACAATTGATACTTTGCTCATAATAATCCTCCATTCTTTTATGTTCCTGTTATCCCGCAATCTCGTTTTGCTGAATATCAGGCACCATATTTATACCGCGAAGTTTCTTCGCCTATATTATTTGTAACGATACAGAATCACAGTGCATTCCCGGATCTTGCCCCGATCTCACGAAGCAAAAAGATAATCCTGCGAAATTGCTCTGCTTTCCGCATCAAGAGCTACCCCTACAATATCCTCCATCCCAACGCCACAATACAGCAGATCCAAAAGCCACTCTCTTGCTTTATCATATTGTGCAAACAACCGAAGCTTCTTTTGCGGTTCTGCATACACTTTCCAATACCCCTCACACAAAGAGTTCTTTCCTTCGTATATAATAAAGCCTTCCACATCCTCCGGCGGATATCCGAGCAGTACTCCCATCTCGTGCGGGAACTGCTGTTTTTTTTGCATATATCGGATATATCTGCTGCGAAACTTGGTCAATACCCGCTCCAAGTGCAGATCCCTATAGCCCAAACGATGCATCAATATCCGCACCTCCTCTTGCTGTAAAAACTGCTCCAGCCATTCTTTTTGATAGATCAGCAACGACACCGACCCATTTCTTCCGCCCAAACCGCAAAATGAAAAATTACTTTTATCCAATATTTCACATAATCTTTTATAATGTCTACTGTCAATCTGAAACAGATTAGACACCTTCAAACCGGTAATAAGCGGTGCACACTGAAACGCCAATTGCAATTCTATCTCATCCAAATCTGCATTCTGCATGATTTCCCAGGTTTCTATTCGCATGACCGTTCCCTCCTTTTAAGTTAGTCTCTGCTAACTTATCTGTATGATAACTAACTCCTTTCCATTCGTCAATACATACTTCTGATACGTTTTCTCATTTTGTTCAGTCTCTGATGAATACATGCCTAAAGGAGTGCCTGAGATGTCCCGGTTTAGCAAGGTAATTGCTATATTTTTTTGATGGCAGGATTCTCTATCTAATAGCTGCAAAATATAATTAGACCATCGTCATAATAAGCAATATGTGGTTTGAACAGTAACTTCCGGTATGGGAAGTTACTGTAGTGAGCAGTTTCCTATAAAGTAACAAAAAAAGGCATCAACATAAGTTTCTGCCTTTTTTGTAGAATTCATACGGAATAAAAACATAAATGCACACAATATGTTTTTGTCCCCTATATAAAATGCTTTTGCAAAACAATCTATTAACTACATTACCTTAAACATATTCTTGCGGCTGATCACTCCGATTTCTTCCAGAGAATTGATCATACGATATACGGTTGCCACACCGATCTTGGAGTCTTTCTTGGATGCCTTAAAATAAATTTCTTTGCAGCAAGAACAATCCTCCTCCAGAATAATATCTAAGAGTATCATACGCTGCTTCGTAATTCTGCAGCCGGAGTCTTTCATTTTCTGAATAATCACTTCTTTTGCCATCACAGTACCCTCTTCTTTCTATAACTTATTATAGTTAGCGTTTACTAACCCACCTTCAAAAAATAATGCGAAATAATTTTTATTTCACGGTAGTTAGTATAATCTAACTTCTATTAGTTGTCAATGCTTTTTTCTTTTTTCTTGAAAAAAAATAGGAGACGTTATATAGTATATATTGTGTGTTTCGATATGAAGTTTACAGGAAAATGGTGGTTTCACCTGCCGAAGGAGTAACACTCTCAGGTGCCGTGCAATACGGTGTAACTGTAAATGGATCGACTCTCTGGAGAATTCTGCGGTTTTGGCAGATACCGAAGGTGCAACAAGCCTATGGCTGGAATCTCTCAGGTAAAAGGACAGAAAACAAAAGAAAGGTAAAAAAAATGTGGAAAGAAATCAATAATTTTCTCGTAACTGTTGACAATTTAGTATGGGGCGTCCCTCTGATCATATTGATCATGGCAGGTGGACTTCTTCTAACAACCCGTATCAAACTACTTCAAGTTCGCAAACTTCCGTTAGCACTCAAGTGGATGATCAAAAACGAAGAAGGTGGCGAAGGTGAAATTTCTAGTTTCTCGGCACTTTGTACAGCACTAAGTGCTACGATCGGTACCGGCAATATCGTCGGTGTCGCAACAGCAGTAGGTGCCGGTGGTCCCGGTGCTTTATTTTGGATGATCGTCGCAGCCTTCCTAGGAATGGCTACAAAATTCTCCGAAGGATTACTTGCTGTAAAATATCGTGTTGTTGCGAAAGATGGACATAGCTTAGGCGGTCCTTTCTATTACATAGAGCAGGGAATGGGCAAGCGTTGGAAATGGCTCGCAAAAATATTTGCATTTTTCGGCGTATGCGTTGGATTATTCGGCATCGGTACCTTTAGTCAGGTAAATGGTATCTCCAGTGCCGTAAACAACTTCTTTGATCCAAATAATACACACCGTGTAAAATCCATTCCTTTTTTGGCAGATTATTCCTGGTCTGTTGTGATCGCTTCTTTGATCTTAACGTTCTGCGTTGCCGCCGTATTGATCGGTGGTGTAAAGCGAATCGCAAGCGTCAGTCAGGTTATTGTACCATTTATGGCAATTTTATATTTCGTCGTTGTTATTATCTTAATTCTTTGCAATATTACGGCACTACCGGCAGCAATTAAAACAATCGTTGTTGCAGCATTTACGCCGAAGGCCGTCACCGGCGGAGCCGTAGGAAGTATGTTAGTTGCTATGCAGAAAGGTGTTGCAAGAGGTATCTTTTCCAACGAAGCCGGTCTTGGTAGTGCACCGATCGCAGCAGCTGCTGCACAGACCAATGAGCCTGTTCGCCAGGGTCTTGTCAGCATGACCGGTACTTTTATTGATACGATCGTAATCTGTACATTGACCGGTCTGTCTATTGTACTTACCGGAGCCTGGAAAGTACCGGGCTTAGAGGGCGTTCAGGTAACAACTTATGCATTCCAGAAGGGACTTCCTTTCCCGAATGAATTTGCTGCTTTTGTGTTAATGCTATGTCTGGTATTCTTCGCCTTCACAACGATCCTTGGATGGGATTATTACAGTGAGCGCTGCTTAGAATACTTAAGCGGAGGTAATATGAAGCATGTGAAGATCTTCCGATATATTTATATCCTTGCGATCTTCATCGGACCATATATGACTGTAAAAGCTGTTTGGACGATTGCAGATATCTTCAATGGATTGATGGCATTGCCAAATATGATCGCATTATTCGCACTGAGCGGTGTTGTTGCTAAGGAAACAAAAGATTTCTTTGAACGACATAAACGAGGCGAGATCAAATAATGCCTACGAAATGCTAGGCAATGCAATGCAGACCTTACAAACCAAGAAAAAACCGGAAGAAGAGTAGAGTGTTTCCACTCTACTCTTCTTCCGGTTGAATATATTCACATAATATTTCTGACAGGTACGACATCTCTGTGTCCCCAAAACAGGACAGCAGCACAAAATCTAACCGATATCTCGGATTTAATGGTGCCATATCGCATTTTTGCAGGGCTTCCTCTGCCATCTGCTCAAACATCTCTTTCGCTTCCTGTTGATCGTATTCCCTATCCTGCTTTTCATTTTCCTCCAGATAACGGTGTACTGCAACCCACTGGATCATAGGCAGGATATCCGAACGCTGCACCTGACGACAGCGCTGTTTTTGACTTTTTATCTTGATCGACCACTTCTTGTCCCTCGTCTTGGCATACTCACTGGATAATCGGAATAAACACTCCTTTTGCTTGGATACCGTCAATAGCTTAGATACATAATCATCGGTCATAAAGTGAAATTCCGACGGCATATTTTTAAGCTGTTTCTGAAAAACGATGCTCCTGCCACTATCCCGCTCTTCCTGCGGGATCAAAATAGCTGCATACAGTTCGCGCAGCATCACCAGATTCTTTTCCATTTTGGAATAATACAGCAAATGATCCCGTTGTATGCTTCGTAATGAATTTTGGTCAATGCCCGGATCTTTACGTCGCTTTTTATTTTTCAAATACTGCACAACACCTCTATCATAATCCGGTGTCTTGTATCCATGTTCTGCCGACCATTCCTCAAAATCCGTCTGCTCCAAAGCACGAACAAGACGTTCATGTACTTCTTTGTTGGCGTAATACACGATCTTTTCCCGGTATTCATGGAACACTTTCAGTCCCATTTTACCATAGCCCTTAAACATCGAAGCATGCTCTAACATCCATTCCAGAAAATCAGCCGGTTCTTTGTCTTTTTGCACTCTGTACATATTCCATAGCTGGCTGGTATGACTCTTTTGCTTTAATTCCGTGTCCTCGCTCGCTTCCTGTTCAAAGATCTGCAGCATATCCTCATATTTGTTATTATCAAGATGATGTGCCGCACAATATAAACATAATATTTCCTGGTAATCATTGATCTGAATACCCGGTTCTTGTATGCCTTGTCTTAGACAACGCTGCAATTGTTCTTCATCAAAAGAAAGAGCAAGCGCCATCTTTAGGATCTGTTCTCTTTTGGGAAATACTGCGTTCTCCCCATCCAGCGCAAGCCAACGTCGTAATGTCGGCCTTGACACGATCTTCTTTTTGCCAAGTACCATATTTAGCTTTTTATATGTTTCCACACGCCAGGCGGCCTGCTGCTCTACATCTGCATCCATCCACTGCTGTGGCGTCTTACACAACAATTCTAATGTCATATATACATCGAATCCCAAAAAAACGGATCGGTCATTGATGACCGCAATCTTCTCTGCAATCTTTCTCGTACTACTCTGTGAGCTCATCCATATCACCATCCATATGTATTTTTGTTGGTTTTTTAGTTTTTTTCGGTGCTTTGGTCCGCTTCGGTGTCGCTGCTACCTCCGGTGTCTTTATCACCTTTGGCTTTTTCGTCCGTACCGGGTGCTTTGTTGCCTTTGGCTTTTTCGTCCGTACCGGGTGCTTTGTTGCCTTTGGCTTTTTCGTCCGTACCGGCTCTGTGGCAGTTGGTGTCGGTTCTGTCGAAGCCGTTGCCGCATCTGCCTGTGGAACTACCGATCGTCCCGCCTGATCTTCCGGAAGTCTCGTCGGTTCTGCCGAAGCGATCACTGGCGGTTTCATCTCCGCTTTGCCATGATCTGCTGCCATCTGACGATACCTGATACCGCTGATCACTGCCAAAACGCCAACCATGATTCCAAAGGCGGCCACCCACTTTTTGTGTTTGCGGCGTCTTTCCATCTGCTCTAACTGATCCGACAAATGATGAATATGCCGCTCCCGCCTTTTCTGCTTACCAAGTGCTTCCTCACGCATAGCCTCACGGCTCTCGCCAAGCACAGATGCCGACTCAACAACTTCTGCCATATCTTTACGATGCGCCGGACACTCATAGAGCGTTTCGTACAACTCGTCTAATGTCTGCAATCTCGTACTGCTTTCCACAGCCAGTCCATGCATAATGACTTCAGCCACATCTTTGGTAATATCCACCGGATACTCCCACAATGGCTTGATCGTGTCATTAAATACTCTCTCTGTCGCATCTATAGGTGCCTGTCCGGTCAACATATAATAAATCGTAGCGCATAAGCTGTATACGTCTGTCCACGGTCCCCTCTGGCCACGCTTTTCCAATTGTTCATATGCCGAGAATCCCTGTTTGTATATAGAAGTCCGCGTCTTGTCATCAATGGCATTTGCATGTCTGACTGCGCCAAAATCAATCAATACGCCATTGCCCTCTGCATTTATGATCACGTTATCCGGGCTGACATCTTGATGAACAAGACCCCTCCGATGCAGGTCCAGCAATGCCCGGATCGGATTGTGCAATATATTCCAACAATTTTGTGGTGAAAATGGTCCATTCCGTTTCACATAATCCTTAATGCTGCCTCCACGCACATAATCCATAACCAAATATACACTGTCATTTTCTTCAAAAAAACTGCGTGTACGGACAATGCCTTCCTGTGTGCCAAACTGTGACAGCACTCTGGCTTCTTTGAGAAAATCGTCCTTGCCACGTTCGAATAACACTTTGGATTCCGGAGTATACGGGGTAACCTGATAAGATGATCTGGTTTTATCGCATTTTCGCCAAACCAGACCATTTGGGAAATATTCTTTGATCGCCACAGCGATTAAAAGCGTCAGATCCAGACCGATATATGTAATACCAAATCCACCTTCACCAAGCACACGACCAACCAAATATTTGCCATGAAATAACTTACTGCCATGTGGAATATGATGCGGGGCATCCGAAATCTTCTCTGCTGCCAGACCGCAATGTGGACAAGTTCCATCCCAACTCAATGGCTGCATACAATTCATACAATACTTTTTGTCTTCCAATGTCTGTACTACTCCCTTATGTGTATCAATGCTGATATACTGATTTTGTCTATTGTTTTCTTAATTATATGTCATAGCTGTCTATCAATTTCTTATTTTTTTATCCGTTTTTTCCCATCCGACACAACAGCTGTTTAAGAAGTAATGCGCTAGGATAACCGCATTTTCTTTACTTTCGTAAATTTGCTGTACCTCCGGCGTCCGTTTACTTTCTTGTAGATACGTATTTTGTACGTCACGGTTTTCATCTTCCTGCTATAGGCAATGTTAATCTTGCGGTGTCCGTTTTTTAACCGATTTTTCTTAAGTTTTAAGCGCATGAACCCAAGTTTTGTTTTACGGTAAAATTGCAAATAACAATTTTGTTTTTTGCGCAGAGACACCTGAATATACCGCTGACCGGCTTTGGTCTTCTTGCGGACTACTTTCACGCGCGGTGCAGGATATTTCTTCGGTGCTATCGTGGGTTTGCATGGGTGCTTTGCCGGTGCCGCCGGACGCTTTGTCGGTACAACCGTTGGTCGTTTCGTCGGAACCGCTGTTGGACGGATGTTCGGTGCCACAGATGGCGTAACACTTGGGTTAGCTGTCGGACGGATGTTCGGCGCCACAGATGGCGTAACACTTGGATTCGCTGTCGGTGTTTTCGTTGGTGAACTCGTGGGTGCCGCACTTGGTTTTGGCAACAAGGAAGCACCGTCCACCAGTCTATCGGTCGAATATCCGCTTCTCGTCAGATCGATCGTGAGATTTAACGTAGGATACGTATCGTCTCCCTGCAGCCAAGACAGATAATCCCCTTTCGCTCCATTCTGTGCTGAAACATATGCATTTAAGGCTTCAGCCAGTGAGGAAGTGTGCGCATAAGACGCTGCATTCTCACTAATGAACGCCGCAGAAGCCTCTCCTGCTCTTTGTGCACGATCGATCCGATGAACCTCCATGATCGTACCATTCCCCTCTTTTCCAAATAGGGGCAGATCTGATACCGAAGCTTCATAACAATTTTTCCATGCGGTCGCAGCAGCATTTCCGGATAGTCCGCCACCAGTCACCGCATGATAGTCGATTTGTTCTTCACTTTTCGAATCACTGTCAAATTGCACCGTTCCATAATTTACACAGTTCGTCATGGCATGCTGCTGCAGTAAATTCCAAATAGTTGATCCTGTCTGTTCTGCCTCACAGCCTCTGCCCAATATACCGCCAATCGCCGCCTCTGCATACGTATCCTGTACTGTATAGAGCAGCGTTCCGAAGTTCGCGATATTAGAAAGCCTTAGCAGAGGATAGGCACCGTCTCCGACAACGCCACCAATATAGCTGATGGAATGCTGCCGTTCGATCAACGTTCCGGTATTAACTGTATTAGAAATGATCCAATCACAGCTTCCGTCATTCCAGCCACCGCCCAATATACCACCTACGTTAACCGGTGCCGCATTACAGGATTGCTCTCCGGAACTGATATTTCCTGCATTACGACATCTGTTAATCGTAATTCCGTTTAATGTATACCCGATAATCCCACCTGCATATTGCCCCATACTCCCACTCGTCTCGGAACACTCATGTACGGTTCCCTCATTCACACACTCAGACATCTGCAAATACGTCATGGCTGCATTCCAGCCACAAATCCCCCCGGTATAATACACCCCATAAACATCTGCGGAATTGCAGCACCCCATAATTTCGCCAGCAGATATTTCGCCAGCAGATATTAGACCGCTCACTCCACCGGCATTACTTCCATGCACAACGCCTCCCTGCACCCGGCAATCTCTAATAGAACCATAACTACTGCCTGCGATTCCACCAACATTTAGACTAATGTTGTCTCCACATATATCTTCTGCAATCACCTGATTGTTCTCAGAGGTGCATTGTTCTACAACTGCTTTTTCCGTCACACGGCTGGCAAAAGCACCAACATCCCACGCTGCGTACCCACGCTCCACATCTACTATGATGCAGTTCCTGGCACAACAGTTCACAATCGCCCCCTGTAACTCCTTCGCAAACAATGCACAATCAGTTGCCGCAATTTCTGCGCATCCTTCCAGAACCAAATTGACCACTGCACCTCTCGCATTTCCGAAAATCGCACTCGATCCTCCAAGCAAAGCCCCCGATATCCGATGATGATTTCCCTGATACACACCATGAAAATCGTGACCGTGTAACCATAGAAAATCTTCTGACATACCAAGTGCTGCATACGAAGCGCTGCGATCGGAATTGTCCGGCTGATACGCAGTTCCATTCGATGCAACGGTGCATTTTAACGTATCACCATCATAAACAGCAATACGTTTCAAAGATTTATCATATCGAAAGTTGTAGTCACTGAGCGCAATGTCTGCTGTCTGCACAAAAGTCAACCCAAATCCGGTCACTTTTTGCATAATCTTCATATAAGCACGAAGATCGTCCGCATTGGATATCGTGACAACCGATGTATCTTTTCCAATGGTTGACATATTTTGATAATAATCACACGCAGATACTCCTTGTGTGACGTCCGGTGTCTGTGTAGGGATTCCCGTTGCACTTTCCGACAGTTGTGCTGATGTCTCTATAGTATCTTCTGATGTCTGTGCAGAGGCATATTGCACACCGTGAATATTAATCCTCTCTATATATGGTTCCAATCCGACCAAAACAGCAACAGCCATGATCGCTGCGATTGCTTTTTTATAGTACCTCATTTCATACCTCCTGCCACTATATATTCGCTATAACAGTGTAGCAAACAAAGAATTTATTGTCATATATGTTAATCCTCTACTGCAAAATGTTCATTCTCACAGTCTGTTTTATTTTAGCACAATCAAGATGTATTCACAATGAAATAAAATACTCAAACCTGCCATACCTCAAATTCTCCACAACCACATATTGCTTATTATATCAGCAATAAATAAAACATTTTGCAGCCACCAAACAGCACAAAAAGGCGCCATACCTTACGGTATGACGCCCCTGGTCACGAAAGCCTTTGCAATTCCATCTATTTGTTAGGGACAAACTTTCTAACCTCACATTATCCTTCAATGGCAATGTGTTTCGTCTGCTCTACTGCTTTGGCTTCTTTCTTCGGCACGGACAGTTTCAAGATACCATCCTCATATTTCGCATGAACATCTTCCTCCGTGATCGCATCACCAACATAAAAGCTGCGGCTCATTGAACCGGCATAACGCTCCTTGCGGATATATTTGCCTTTCTTATCTTTTTGCTCTTTGTCTAGGCCCTTGGATGCCTGTATCGTCAAATATCCGTTATCCAACTGTGCTGTGACTTCATCTTTCTTAAAGCCAGGCAGGTCGATATCCAATTCATAACCATCTTCGGTCTCACGGACATCTGTTTTCATCTCGTTCTTTGCATGCTTGCCATACAAAGCCTTGTCAATATCCGGGAATGAAAAATCCATCCAATCATCAAATAAGTTTTCTCCAAAAATACTAGGCATTAACATAAGTCATTCCTCCTTCAACTTTTTAATGCTCACACATGTAAAAGTTACATTTTTGGAACTTGGGATTTGAATCTTACTTCTTTTTCTTTCCTCTTCCTTCGTTCTGATTATGTTATACCACTATTATTAGCACTCGTCAAGAGTGAGTGCTAATATTTTTTGTGAATTTTCTGTGAACTCTTTTGCTTCTCTGCCTGTGCTCGTAATTCTTTAGCCGCTAATGCCGGATCTGGTGCTTTCATGATCGCCGACACTACGCAGATCCCTGCGATTGGAATGCCGTCCAATATATCCAGGTTATCCTTATTCAGGCCGCCGATCGCATTGACCGGGATAGGCACTGCCTCACAGATGTCCCGCAGTGTATCTGTCGAAGTCAACACGGTTTTTACTTTAGTTGTTGTTGGGTAAATCGCTCCCACGCCTAAGTAATCGGCTCCCTGCTCATAGACATCCTGAGCCCAAGGAACTGTCTTTGCCGTCGCACCAACGATCTTATGATCGCCCATCAAACGTCTGGCTGCCGCAACCGGCAAGTCACTGGCGCCAACATGTACACCCTCTGCATCAACCGCAAGTGCTACATCCACACGATCGTCAATCAATAACGGCACATTGAACTTCTGCGTGAGCGCATGCACCTTGATAGCAAGCTCCATATATTCTCTGGTCGTCTTTTCTTTTTCACGAAGCTGCAGCATCGTTGCTCCTCCGATCAATGCCTGCTCGACCCGGTACAAAAACTTCTCTTCCGTAAATCCGGTACTGTCCGTAATAAAATATAAACTCGGATCAAAATTTCTCATTATCCTCCACCTTTCCATCTTTTAATAGGGACACTTCTGACAAGGTTTCCCCTTATTTACAGAGCAACTAACCGATATAAAGATAATCGTTCAAGACCGGCTGCAATCCCTCTTCCGCGATATCCTGATACATCTTATCCAGACTGCGGCTGTCGTTGATCTCAAACTGTTCATCGCCCTGTGGTTCTTCATTTTCTTTGCCATTGTACTTACTGTCGTGATCCCCGATTCCGGTAGAAACCCCTGCTGATACTTTCGTTGCCGCTATTTTTACAATGCCATCACGAAAAGAAGCGCTCTCACGTGAGGATACCGTAATGCCCACAAATGGCAGAAAAATGCGATAAGCACAGATGATCTGACAAAGCTGCTTTTCGTGAACATCCAACGGATTGATCTTGTCATTGTTAATGATCGGTCTTAGTCTCGGACAGGAAAGAGACATTTCCGCATGCGGATACTTTCTCTGTAAATAATATACATGAAGTGCGCTGGCAAGTGCGTCTTTACGAAAATCGGACAAACCAAGCAACGCCGAAAATGCCACGCCTCTCATTCCTCCCCGCAGTGCTCGCTCCTGCGCATCAAAGCGATAAGGCCACACGCGCTTGTGTCCCATCAAATGCAGCGTTTCGTACTTGTCCATGTCATAGGTTTCCTGAAATACCGTTACATAGTCTGCGCCACACTCATGCAAATAACGATATTCATCGGTATTGACCGGATAGATTTCAAGTCCAACCATCCGAAAATATTTTCTCGCTAATTTACAGGCTTCTCCAATATATCTACCGAACTTTGCCCTCTGCTCTCGCCGGTCAGGATCAAAATTTCTTCCATGCCGGAATCCGCAATAACTTTCATTTCCTTTTCGATCTGCTCCATCGTCAGCTTCATGCGGTTGATGTGATTATAGCAATTAAAGCCACAATACACGCAGTAATTTTCACAATAATTGGCAATATATAACGGTGTAAAAAGATACACCGTGTTACCGAAATGTTTACTCGTTTCCCTTCGTGCACGCTCCGCCATCTGCTCCAAAAAGGGTTCTGCTGCCGGAGAGATCAACGCCTTAAAATCCTCAATTGTACATGTCTCATGCTCTAATGCCGCCCGCACATCTTTTGCCGTATAACGATCTGCCTCATACTGTTTCATCTGAGTCATCACCTTACCACAGACGTCTGACTCAATGATCTCCATTCCCGGTAAATATTCCATATGATCTTTTCTGGAAGAAGGATCTGTCTCAAGACGGTGCTTTACCGCAAGAGCCTCCGGGGAAAGATACTCAGAATCTACTAAAAATTGATTTTCCATTTTATATTCCTTTCCTATATAGGATTATGGTGTCAATAGTCCCTTTCTATGATAGGATTATGGTGTCTATAGTCCCTTTCTATGATAGAGCTATTCAAACTTTTTGACACCTTAATCTGTATCGCCTTAGTCGCGCAAAAATCCGGTCAACGGATCGGAAGCAGATGCACCACGCGTCAATACCCTTCCAATTCCCGCCAGATATGCTTTTCTTCCGGCCTCGATCGCTGCCTTGAACGCAGATGCCATCATTGGCAGATCTCCTGCGGTTGCAAGTGCTGTATTTGCCATGATCGCCGCTGCACCCATTTCCATTGCTTCACACGCCTGCGATGGTTTTCCAATACCGGCATCTACAATGATCGGAAGGTCGATCTCATCGATCAATATCTGAATAAACTCCTTCGTAGCCAATCCTTTGTTGGATCCAATCGGTGAAGCCAACGGCATCACGCAAGATGCACCGGCGTTCACAAGATCCCTAGCCGTATTGAGGTCCGGATACATATATGGCATAACCACAAATCCTTCTTTCGCAAGAATTTCTGTTGCACGGATCGTTTCCTGATTGTCCGGCAATAAATACTTCGAGTCGCGCATGATCTCTACTTTAACAAAATCGCCGCAGCCCAGTTCCCGCGCCAAACGTGCAATACGAATGGCTTCCTCAGCCGTTCTGGCGCCACTGGTATTCGGCAATAGCGTTATCCCTTCCGGAATGTAATCCAAAATATTTTCCTGCTCTTTCGTATTGGCACGACGCACTGCAAGCGTAATAATCTCCGCTCCGGCATCTTTTACTGCCGCCTCGATCAACTTCATGGAATATTTTCCAGAACCTAAAATAAAACGAGAGTTGAACTCGTGTCCACCAATTACTAATTTGTCATTTTTCATGATAATCTCCATTTCTGTTGTATGTGTCATTTATTTGGCTGCTTCTTTCCGTTGTGAAACCAGCGTCTGTTTTTAGCCGGCTGCTGCTTCCCGTTGTGAAACCAGCGTCTGTTTTTGGCCGGCTGCTTCTTTCCGTTGTGAAACCAACCTTTTAGTTTGCTGTCTACTGCTCCTTTGCGAGGATGCGCAGGATCGTATGTGCCTGATGTGCCGCACAGATCATCACTCTGGACGCCACTAATCCAACGCCGTCCGCAACATCACTGCATCCATCACCGCACAAATAAAAATGCTCCGTCAATTTCCGCGTCCGGATCATATTAGGATCCCCAAATCCCGCCATACCGGAGCCCGCCACAAAATACTTTTGTGGAAACTGCTCCAACACGAGGTTCGTAAGCATTGCCTTCGCTTCCGGATTGTCAAACGCTTCACATACAATGTCCGCCTCCTGCAAAAGAGCAACCGCATTTTCCGTTGTAATGCGCACAGTATGTATCTCCGTATCAATATAAGGATTGATCTCCCGCAGATTCTGTACCATCGCCTCTGTCTTGGGCATTCCGATCTGCGTGATCTTGTACTGCTGACGGTGAAGATTCGTAATATCCACGCAGTCAAAATCCATCAAGATCAATTTACCAATGCCGGCACGCGCCAATGCGGTCGCTATGTTCGAGCCAAGTCCGCCCAATCCACAAACAGCAACTGTTGCAGCCGAAAATGCTTTCTGCCGTTCCTCTCCATGGCGCATCGTGAGCGCCGCCATCCATTCTTCCTTTGTGGGGATAGCAGAGCTCTGTTCCCTGTTCATCGACATTTCATCAACCACCTCCTACAAAGCTGACAACTTCTATGCTGTCTTCATCCTGCAAAACCACATCATCATATTGCGATTTAAAAACAATTTCTCCATTGCGCTCTACCGCAATTCGCTTTGGATCATACTCTGTTGTTGTCAGATATTCAGAAATTGTCTTTCCTGCAAGATCTAACAACTCACCATTTACTTTTACCATGCTTCTCCTCCTCTGTTGGTAATGGATCCTAGTGCCAAAATCCGCTGACACTTTAATCCAATAAAGTAAAAAAACAGGAGACATCTGATGCCTCCTGCAAAATCTTCTTATCATGACTTCCTACGGCGGCATTATCCGCATCAGGTTAAAGGGTCGAAGTTTGAGCACTTCCTCTCAGCCTGCTATATTCAAGCTCCCCTGTTTTTATTATATTATGACCTTCGTATGCAAGATCAAGCACCGTCATCCTCTGACAGGCACAATGCATATCGAACGACCTCAGTTATCATTATACACAAAAAAGAAATCAACGCAACGCTAAATGAGAATATCTTTCAAAAATTTACTCTTTCTATACTCGCTGTTTTATTAGAGGACGTATCCGTGATCGGAAACGTCAACGCTCCCGCCAGAAATCCAACTATCAATATAATAATAACCGCCCATTTGGGAAATGCAGCGCCCTTATCCCGAATATGATCGCCAACCAGCGGATTGATCATTATCGCTGTGATCAAATAAATAATACCACTCACAATACCTGCATTTGCAAATCCTGCAATAGCAAAGAACAGCACAAATACAGACAGAAACCAAAAAATAATATTATAGATCAATGTGGCAACCGAACTGAGCGTACTCAGATAACCTGCATTATCCACTCTCTGCTCTATGTGCGCGTTTCTTTCAGCTCGTTCTGCTTCGCTTTTGGTCTGCCAAACTGCCTTCTGCTCCGCTTGTATCCCTTTTAATGCATCCTCATACGCTGCACTTTGTGACATTCTTTGTGCATCTGTATTATTTAAATACTGCAAATACTGCTCATCCGACATTCCCCGCTGCTCTGGAGTGCGGTACATAGCCGGAATATCATATGTTGGTCTGTCGTTGATGGCGATCTGGAGCTCTGACTGCTTGGCCGCGATCTGCGCTTCGATCTCTTTCACAGACTGTTCCTCCTCCGGCTGCAAAAAGTGCGATGGAACAGGCATCTTAGCCAATTTGCCAAGCTGCGCAATAATACTCTGTGCTTCATTTCTGGCATTTACAAATGCAGCACTCGTTTGGTCTACTTGATTCGAGAGCAATACCACCTCTGACATAAAACCATCAATATTGACCATAACGCCCAGATGAGTACAGGTAGGTATCTGATCAGACACCGTAGTCCCGATGGTCTTTCCATCCATTTCGCCAAGCCCAACAGCCCCAACTGCTGCTCCAAGCGGTCCAAATAGCATGCCTCCGGCTACAGCGCCTCCTAAAGAGGCATGTTTCTTTGATTTGGTTTTGGAACTCTCCCGGGTGACAACACGGCAACCGGTCATCATGTTCATTTCCGCACCCCGAATGCTCGAAAATAAGACCGTTGTATTATTGATCTGTATTTTTCCTTCTGTCCGATTGACCCCGATTGCTCCGCCAGCCAGGCTTTCCCATCTGTCATTGGCAATACGCGTAATTTCGCGAGTTCTCTTTTTAGACAGTGCATCTCTCTCATGTTCAATCTTCTTGATCCGCTTATTATAGGCATTGTCACTATTCTTGTGAATTTTAGCAATCACTTTGCTTCGATATTTCGGATCGTTCACAAACTTATATAATTCTTTTTCTTCATTCGCCATTGTACCGTCCTCCGTTAAAAAATCAAACTCATTTTCTATTCTGATAGGTTTGTTCTGTTTTTAATCGTAGTTTCAACATCTGTGATCCGTGCTGCAACTTTTTTCACTTCCATTCGTCTCCACGCTTCTAAGCAAGCTAGAAATTCATCTGTTCCTTCTGCCTCTATTTTGTCAAGCACACGCAAAACAACCTGTCTATTTACCTCTTTCAATTCAAAAATGACACGGGCATGTTTTTCTTTAACATCCAAACAAAATCTTTGATAAAGTTCTTCCGCAAATGTTTCCTTTTCTATCTCCCATCCTTGTTCGGAAAACACCAATAAAGGAAGTCGATAATCATACTTAATCCTGAGGTAATCTTTCTCAATCATCCAATCAACACATTTGCTAATATCATTTAGTTTTAGGTTATGATAATATCCATACGCCGGGCATTCATTCAGTTTGTATTCCAATATCTTTTTATCCTTGGAACCTTTTAATAGTTTGGCAAGCATGTTTCTCCCACCGGTAAAAATCAGTTCATCTGCACCTCTTAAAATCATCCGAATATCTTCCGGTGGCAAATCCTTAATTTCTCCTGCATCAAGAACAACCGGCACTCTGTGTATTTTTTTGCTCATTTGTTATCCTCTTGTCCTTCCTCAAGTAATAATCTGACTTGTTTAATTTGGTAAACACTGTTTCCCCAATTTAAAACACATAATATGTATGCAATCTCATGTTATCTCCTTTTCACTTCCTTGGAAACTTCTTTAATGCTTTCAAGATATGCTTTTTCGACTGGCGTCAAAGTAATCTCCTGATATTTTCTGTATTCTGACTTTGCTTTCTCCAACGCCTGTTTATGACTTACAGAACCAACTCCAGTTAAAAGTTTTCTATTTCCGGATGACAACACGCTATCCAGCTGCTTAACATAATCATCCATATACATTGGCTTATGCTCAATTGCATTAATTTCAGCCAGATCAAAATAACCAGAAACAAGATTGTTTAATACTTTGAGTTCATTTTCTTCAAGATATTTCTTTGCAATTCCTATATCCTTTAATGCCGGTAACTCTCCGGCAAATGAAGTAAGCCCCATAAATGGCTTTTCTGCATCTGCCCGCTGATATATAACCTCTGCCGCAGTATGACCATGTGCTGCATAGTGAAGTTTATTCTGAACAATTTTAAAGAATCTAACAGACTCTTCGCTATGAGGATTGTAATCTACACTCGTAGCATACAAATCAAGAACCTGACGATACAAGACCTTTTCTGAAGATCTTATATCCCTGATTCTGTCAAGTAACTCTTTCCAGTAATTTCCTCCACCATTTCCTTTCAAACGCTCGTCATCTATCGTAAATCCCTTAATCATATATTCTTTTAACCGCTTTGTTGCCCACTGCCTGAATCTTGTTGCAATCACTGATTTAATACGGTATCCAAGAGATATTATCATATCAAGATTATAATGAGGAATCTGCCTTGTCACCTCACGATTTCCTTCTTTTCGAACCTGTCGGAAATTCCGACAGGTTGAAATTTCGTCTAATTCACCCTCCTCATAAATATGCTTAATATGTTCTACTACATTTGTTCGAGAAGTTTGGAATAATTCTGACATCTGCTGTTGTGTCAGCCATACTGTATCATCTTCTATTTTAACTTCTATATTTGTCTGCCCATCATCAGTCTGATATATAAGTATTTCCCCATATTCATCGGTTCCAATTTTATCTGCCATAAGCACTTCTCCAATCCATTACTTCTTAGTTATGAAATGTGAACTCATGTGTTCACTATTGCCCCAACTAAATCTTATCATCATCCAAACCTCTGTTCAACCAAAACTTTTCCCAAGATTCAAATCCGGATTAACCAAATTAATCAACAAAGTACTTAAGCAATGTCCACATCTTACACATGAGCAAACAGGCTAACCTGCTGTATCTCAATCAACTTTTGATCATAAGTATTCTGTAAATTCTGCCAAACTTCTACACTCGTTCCAAGCATTACAGAAAGCTTCTTTGCTAAGTCATTTGAAATATTAGCCTGCCCATTGATCAACTTACTTAATGTCTTTGCTGTTGTTCCCATCCTTGTGGCAAACTCATTCTGACTTATTTCCATATCGTCAATAATATCTGCAATATAATATCCAGGGTGAAATGCCACTACATCTTTGTATTCCTTCACATTACTCATAATGGTTCGACACCTCCGTCACCTTCACATTTTTAATCATTTTACATGTTTTTGCTGTTCGGTCATAATCAAGAGCTGTCGCATAGATGTCTGTTATCTTTTGATAAAATCTGCGCTCAGAGAGGCGGATTTCACGAATCTGCTCAAGCAAACGGTCGAAATATTCTACTGTAAGTACGGAACCACCATTTTTCAGACGCTCATCATCCATAACCCAGCCTTTGATGGTATAGTCCTTGACAATGCTGTTGGCCCATTTACGAAACTGCACTGCTCGCTCATTGTTCACCTTGAATCCGACCGCAATGATCATTTGAAGATTATAATGCTTTGTATCACGAGACACCTGACGCGAACCCTCAGTTTGAACTATCCGGAAATTCCGGATAGTTGCAGACTCTTCTAATTCACTATCTGCATAAATCTTTTTAATATGTTCATTTATCGTTGGCAAACCAATGTCATATAGTGTAGCCATCATCTTCTGTGTCAGCCATATATTCTCATTCTCGTAGCGCAGCTCAATACTGTCCTGCTGATCACCGACAGAGGCAACATAGGTTAAGTATTCTGCTGCACTGGAACGAATAGTTACTTCGTCTTTTTTCTTTTTCAAATAGGATTCCCTCCTCTAAGATTCTAAGTCGAATAATCAACTATGTTTTATTTTAACACTTGCTGTATGGTAATTGCAGTCCTAATTGTAAGATTGCCAACAATGCCTGCATTTGACGTTTTGTGCCACCAATTGTGTTTTTGATCGCTGTCCCGTCAAATCGCCTTATACCGGTGTTCCCACTTCGATCAAATTCCCATCAAGATCATAAAAACGAATGACTTTCTGTCCCCAACTATGTGTCGTCAACGGATTAACATACTCTGTTTCCGGATATAGGCGTTCCAATTTGTCCACAAAACTTTCTATCTCTGCCTCCTCAAAATAAAGCTCACTATGATTATTTCTTGGCAGAACATCCTCCTGCAAAAAATCTTTCCAACATTCCTCTTCCTGAAGCACAAGCCCCTCGGAAAGAATCATATTTCCACCATTATCCAAAAGCATTTCCAGACCAAATAAGTCATGGTAATACTTCTTGGATTGTTCTATATCTTTAACAACAATAAGCACATTTCGTAACTTCATTTTAATCTCCATTCTGCAAACGGTCTGCGTCCAAGCTCCAATCCATTGTTTACTTAAAATTTTCTAAACTCATTATACGAGCAATCTTACCTTTTTTCCATAAAAATAATGTATCTATACTCTGTTTCTCCGGGCCACTCAGAAACCACAGTGACCCAGATAAAGTTAATAGATATGCAGTAACATCCTCTGTAATAACAAGTTCACCATTTTCCAGCTTCTTTTGAACCGTCAATTCCATCTTTTACACAAATAAGATTCACTCCATAATCCTGCATAATCTGTAAAGAGCTGAGTACATCCGCTGCATTTCTGCCAAATCGGGATAATTTAAATACCAGGACGAAATCAACTCCGTCCTTGCCATCTTCAATATCATTCAGCATCCGCATAAATTCCTGACGACCTTTTATATTCTTACCGGAAAGCCCTTCATCGTAATATTCTTCTACAATCTCCATATCCTGGAATTCTGCATATTTTCAAAGCTTGTCCTTCTGTACATCCAAGCTGTAACCATCAACCTGAATTGCTGTTGATACACAAGTATATATGTAGCATTTTGTTTTCTTTTCCAATACATTCACTCCCCCCTATTGTGGTAAAATCAACATCGGATTTTTTAACAGTGTGGCAATCACAGGGGCATATTTAGATATTCCATAATCTTCAACAATACTGGTTATTCTAGCTCCTGCATCCCTTGACGAAGCACCACATAAGAAAAACCTTTCATCTGCAGTTCCATAATCCAACACTATAAATCGATCATGAAATATACCTCCTGTCTTTTTCATTGATATTTTTACGGATGGATATTCTTTGCAAAAATCCGTAAATTCTATATTATGAAGTTTATTATTTCCAACATTATCGCTGAACAAAGTAATATTTACTCCGGTCGGAGAATTCTTAAGGTGTACCAGCGTTCTTAATCCAATATAATTATCAACAACATATATTGATGACTTTGCCTGCTTATAGATGGACTCATATACCTCATACGTTCTAATTGTAACTGTGAAACTTTATTCATAACACCTTCCTTTCTTAGTCTGATTTCGGATACTTGTCAATCCAATACTTATTATTTTTTTATAAACAAAAATAGCCGTCAAGAAGAAATTCTCCTTAACGACTATATAAACTATGATTCAATCTTGTTCATCGCTTTCCTAAACTGGAAATAAAACAAAATTGCAGTAAAGGTTACTGCTATGAAATCTGCTACCGGCTCTGCAAGGTAAACACCCATGGTTTTGTCTGAAACCATATGTGGCATAATATAAATCAATGGTAACAGCAGAATAAATTTTCTTGTAACTGCCACAATGATAGAACTTGCCGCATTGCCAAGAGCTGTAAAGGTCATTTGGCATGCAATCTGAATACCAAATAAAAACATGACTGCCATATAGATACGCAGAGCTTTTGATGCAAACTCGATCATCGCTGTCTCCGGAGTAAAAATACTTACAAAGAATTGTGGCAAAAGCATTACCGCCAGCCAAAGTGTGACAGAATAAATCAGACATGTAGTTAATAAAACACGAAAAGTCTTTTTTACACGTTCCGTATTGTTTGCTCCATAATTATAGCTTGTAATTGGCTGCGCTCCCTGTGCAATTCCCTGTAAAGGAAGCATTGCAAACTGCATGACACTGGTAAGAATCGTCATTGCACCTACCGCAATATCTCCGCCATATTTCAGCAGGGAAGAATTGAAGCATACGGATATAACGCTCTCACTCGCCTGCATAATAAATGCTGCGGTTCCAAGTGCTATGCATGGGAACACAACTTTGGGCTTTATATTCAAATTCTTACGTTTCAGTCTAAGTATTGATTTCTTACTGCACAAAAATGCCACAACGACGATACATGAAACTGCCTGCGAAATAACAGTTGCCAAAGCAGCACCACGAACACCCATATTTAATCCAAAAATCATAATCGGATCAAGCACAATGTTTAGAATTGCTCCGATAGCAACGGATACCATGGATATCCTTGTAAACCCTTCAGCAGTTACAAATGCATTCATGCCCAAGGTCAACTGCACAAATAACGTTCCATAAGCATAAATATTCAGATATGAAGCAGCATACGAAATGGTGTTCTCACTGGCTCCAAAAGCTAACAGCAAATTTTCTCCAAACAGTAAAAGTACCACTGTCAGAATGATTGAAACAATTACCTGTAAAAGAAAACATCCACCAAGCGTTTGCTCTGCACTGTCCATATCTCCTTTTCCCATCGAAATAGAAGCACGTGGCGCACCTCCTGAACTTACAAGTCCTGCAAATGCCGACACAATCATAATAATAGGCATGGTCACACCGACACCCGTCAGAGCAAGACTGCCTGCATCCGGTATATGACCGATAAAGATTCTATCAACAATGTTATACAACATATTGATCAACTGTGCTATCACCGTAGGAATTGCCAACTTAAAAAGCAGTTTTCCAACGGGCTGCGTACCTAAAAAATCCTTGCTATTTTCCACGATAAACATCTCCTAATCATTCAAATATTCTTTGATATTTCTGTTTACTTGCTCTGTAAACCTATATAGGGCTTCTATTTCTTCTTTTGAAAATCCCGCGAATACTATTTCACAAAATTTGCCTTGCGCCACACGCCCATCCGCAATTATATCTCTTGCTTTGTCAGCCACACTTAAGTGAATGGTTCTGTGATTTCCTTCCCTATGTTCACCTAACACCAATCCTCTTTCCTGTAAGGAACGAATGGAAACAGATACATGGGATTTAGCAAGATGACGATATCTAACAATTTGAGTAGCTGTATCATACTGGGGATTATTTGCTAAAAACATAAGAACTGTAAACTCCATATAGGTCAATTCGTATTTTTCACAAACAGGAGATACCATATTTTCATACAATTCTTCTACATCAACACAATGTGCAAAATAATTTTTCACAAACACATCTTCTTTCATTTTGAACTGTTCGTTTTTGAACATTAGTAGTTTACTCTAATCTTCATTTTTTGTCAAGTCATAGCTGATGGTCCAAATTTTTCTCTCAATTTGCTTGATTACTTCTTTAAAGACTTCATCACCTTGTCCTGTTGGGTCTGGTAAACTCCAGTTATCATCAAATGCTCTGCCAATATACGGACATCCTACATCACATCCCATTGAAATCGCAATATCGGGTGTCGGAATTCTATCATAAGTTTTACTAAACTGTTTCTCTTCCATATCAATCCCATATAGTTCTTTCATCAGTCTGACCGCATCCTGATTTATCTGTGGCTTCGTTTCTGTACCACAGGAGTAACATTCAAAATCATTACCTCTCAAATGATTCCCTAATGCCTCAGCTATTTGACTTCGACATGAGTTATGAACACAAATAAAAGCAATTTTCTTCTTTTCCATTAGCCTCTGACCTCTTTAAGAATTTTTACAACCTCATCTTTCTTTAATACCTTTCCAAAGGAAACAACTTTTCCGTCTATCACTAAAGCAGGAGTTGTCATTACTCCATAGGAGGCAATTTCTCCCCAGTCTTTGATATGTTCAATAGTTGTATCCATACCTAACTCGGTTAATGCTTCTACTGTCGCAGCTTCAAGTTGATTACACTTTGCACAACCACCACCAAGAACCTTTACTCCCATACCTGTTTTCTTTTCTTCTGCCTTTTCCATTGTGTCAGGCGTGCAGGTTCCGCCACAGCAACATAACGACTTTGTTTCTTCTTTCTTTTTTCCTAATCCAAATAATGCCATAATCAGTTATCCTCCTCATATAATCAAGTGTTTTTTATTGAAAATTCAGGGTTTCTCAACCTTTTTATCTCAGCGAATAAACCATAGCTATGAGCATTTCGATGTATCGGGTACTGAA
>NZ_QUFB01000027.1 GCF_003478335.1 Clostridium sp. AM49-4BH | reverse complement strand
TATGTCTCGTATTTCAGAGACATTAAGTAACGTGACGTAGCGCATCGTAGCGAAAGCGTCCCGTCCAAAAATGGATGATACCTTGCTAAACCGGGACATCTCAGACAATCCTTCGGGCATGTATTCATCAGAGACTTAACAAAATAATAAATCACGTTGCGGAAAGGGCAGTGGGAGAGTATAATGATGGTGTTGGTGCAAATAACGGAAATATTTTCGTAGTACTATTTGCAGAGATAACAGATATTTTTATGGAGGTACAATATGAGAAAAGTGACAAAACAAGTAATGGCAGTCGGCATTGCGATTGCGTTGGCGGCCACTTCCGTGCCAATGACCACGCAAACAGTAAGTGCAGCCAAGAAGACAGCAGCTAAAAAAGCTGGTAAGAAATCAAGCAAGAAATCGAGTAAGAAATCTAAGAATACGATTTCGTTGAAAGTTGGCAGTAAGAAAAAATTAAAAGTCAAGGGTGTTTCTAAAAAGACCAAGATCAAATGGAAGAGCAGCAAGAAAAAAGTTGCAGCCGTATCCAAGAAAGGAGTCGTAAAAGCCAAAAAGGCAGGTACGACCAAGATTACTGCAAAATATGGTAAGAAAAAGAAGGTTTGGACCGTAAAAGTCACCAAAAAGACAGCTAAGAAAGCTGGCGTTGCTTCTGTTGCTGTATTAGATGGCAAGACAGTGCGCGTAAATTTGACGGCGGCGAAAGCCTTAAAGGCATCTAACTTTGTGGTTCGCAAGAAAGCAGACGGATCAGGACAGTTTGCATACGCCCTGCGCGTTGCAAGTGTAACAAAGCTCAGCTCTAAGGTGTATGAGGTAAGCTTGGCTACCGATGATAACATCCCATACGATATAAATTATATTGAGGATGGTGATTATGTACAGGTAACAGTATCTGCATTACCGGGTAATAAATCAGGACAAACACAATTTTGTTATACAAAAAATGCAGAAGCCAGATACTTTACGGGAGTTGTTGGAGACAAGATAGAACGTTCCGTGGGATTTTCACAGAGTCATATCGGTTATTTAAATAGCATGAAGATCACCGGTGTGCCAAATGGTTTGACTGCCAAGATGCAAGGTGATTATTTCAAATTGGAGGGAACCTTAAAGACTGCCAAGGCAAGTATTATGACACTTACGGCAAAAGATGAAAAAGGTAAAAAACTGGTGCAGAAATATAGTTGTTATATTGGTAGTTCCAGCGTAATGTACAGCTATATTGAAGCTGGTGGAAGGGTGATCCTGGCCAATGACAATTCTTCTGAATATTTTGAGGTATATACCGTAGGTGGCTCCGGTGCTTATACGTATACATTACCATCTAATACCAACAAATATATTAGTTTTAATAGCGGTGACATTGTGTTTGACAGTTATCGTTATGATGGCAATGGAAATAAGAAGATATACCTGCCGGCTCGCAATTATAGTGTAGCTTATCAGGTAAAAGACACCAAGGGACATATCAATAAGGGAACATTGGCAGTCAATGCAGTGAATGGTGTGAAAGTGTCCGGGCGTGTACTTGCTGCAGATGGAACCGGAATTGATAATGCGACTGTAGTGGCTTCTTTTAAGAATGATAATAACAAGTATTATCGAAACGCCTGCTATGGATATAGTTATTCGAATGGAGATACTGATAGTTATGGTAATGCCAAGATGAAGTCAGGCGACTATAATATGATCGTATATCCATCGGTTCGCTATAATTTTTATGCATCTAAAAATGATGTTCGGCATACCGTAAGCAGTAAGCATGTTGGTAAGAATGGTGCAACCGTCAATTTCAAACTTGCGTTGTATAAAGTGTTATTATCCTGCGGCTCAGATGATCTGACTTGTTCGTGGTATGACAGTGACAGAGATTATCTAGGATATGGAAAAACATTATTTTTGAAAAAAGGAACTTATTCGATAAACGCAACGAAGAATTTTGTAGAATATAAGGCTACATTTGGTGTAGGAGGAAATCGTACTGTCAAACTTACCAAAGGTGAATCCTCAAAAGTTTATGGTTCACTCTCGCTTGACAATACTGTTTCAGTTCCGGCCGGTAATTACATGAAATTTATTCCGGCAGAGACTGGAAACTATACGATTACGATGGATTCGTCAGATCAGGAATACACTTCGATCAATGTATATACAATGGATGACTTGATCACTACAGCATTTAGTAAATCCAATCAGATCTATGACAACACTACGAACAGTTGGGTATATGAGAAAAATATAACCATGAATGTAGCGCTTACAGCCGGACGCGCATACTATATTCAAAACTATTGCAATTCCGATGATCGTACAGCAAGTCTCACGATCAGCAAAGAGGATACCGAGGAATGATCAGTGGGGCATGATAGCAGTCCGGCAGTGCACAGCCTGTTTTGTGCAGCAGGCATTGACGGTATAAGTTGTCAGCCAGTAAGTCTGTGTTCCAAAGAGAAATAGCATGCTTTGCCGATGCCTCTGTCAGTTTATGAAACTGACAGAGTGCATCGGCTTTTTTTGTAATGATCGGAAAATCATTGACCTGACGCAGCAGTCCGCTGGCAGAGCCGCGAAAACCAAGCAGATTGCCATAACTGACCGGGAGTTTGGTCTGTTCGCCGGTAGTATGAAGCAGCAGATGGAGTAAAGTGCGGCTGATGCGGCTATGAGTATACTGCTTCGTCTTGAGCAGCTCGATAAAATCAGAAGCTGTTTTGTACTTTGGCAGAAGATTGTAGATGCGGGCAGCAAGAGCGTCCGAAACATCTGCGCAGCGAGTCATGTCTTCCGGGGAACAAGTGGACAGTCTATAGTACAACATTTCCGAAAAGTCATCTAATGTAACCGGATAATGGTTTCTTGCTGCTTGCAATATATTGACTGCTTCTGCAGGAAGATAGTCGACAGGAATCTTGCCCTGAGTCAGAAAATAGTCACGAATACCGGTTGCTGAAAGATATTTATCCTTGGCTGTTGTTTCATGATAGCCGTGATCCTTTCGAGCAATCGTCACCGGTATGATCTTGCTGTGCAACTGTTTCAGTGCCAGCAAATATTCAATACCTAAAATATTATTTGGCGATTGCAGCAAAGAGGACGCCGTACTGCTGTTGTCTGGCGTGCTATCCATGTCTATGTGTTGTGGATGTGTCATATCGTTGAGCGTGCCATCCATGTTTGTGCTTTGCGGATGTGCTATATTGTCTGTTGGAGCATGCATCGCATATGCCTGTGCTCTGGCAGCCGGATAGGATAACCCCTTGCCGACCAGTTCACGGATCGTAGTCTCAAAGGCTTCTCCGGGATCAGCGAGAAACTGAGCGGCGTTCCATAACGCATGAATATCACCGCATTCTGATCCAAAGCAAAGGGTATCGACAAAGCCTAATCCCTGCAAAAGGCTGACTCCGCCAAATGCAAAATCCTTCGCACTGGCAGTGGCATAGGCGGTCGGCAGTTCAAATACCATATCGGCGCCACATTCCAGTGCGATCTGTGTCCGCAAATATTTATCCGTCCAGGCAGGGGTGCCACGCTGCACAAAAGAACCGCTCATTACAACGATAACATAATCGGCGTCTGTCATGCGGCGTGCCTGCTCGATCTGGTATTTATGACCATTATGAAATGGATTATATTCTGCAATGATTCCAACTGCTTTCATATTGTGTCTGCCTTTCTGATGTTGTGATATTAAAACACACGTTTTTCTCAATAATACTAGACAAAGAAAAATGAATCAAGTATACTTTTGTATGGATTCACATTCCATTTACAAGATTTGAGCCAGAGTGCACCCGACCAAATCTTATACGAAAAACGTGTGCACAGAAATGAGGTTTAAGATGAAAATTTTAGTAGTTAATTGCGGAAGTTCCTCTCTTAAGTTTCAGTTGATCGATTCCGAGACAGAAGAAGTAGCTGCTTCAGGACTTTGCGAGAGAATTGGACTTGACGGAGCTTTGATCTACAAAGTAAACGGAGATAAGATTAAGCAGGAGATTGATCTGCCGGATCATGAAGTTGCGATCAAGAAAGTATTGGATACTTTGTTGGATAAGGAAATTGGAGTGTTGACCTCCTTAGATGAGATCGGCGCAATTGGCCATCGAATGGTACATGGTGGGGAGAAATTTTCTTCTTCCGTTATTATAAATGAAGAGATTATCAAACAGATTGAAACGTGTAATGATCTGGCTCCATTACATAACCCGGCCAATCTGCTGGGTGTTCGTGCATGTCAGGAAGTTATGCCGGGCGTGCCGAATGTTGTAGTATTTGATACAGCATTTCATCAGACAATGCCATCCAAGGCATATTTGTACGCTCTTCCAAAGGAATATTATGAGAAATACGGTGTTCGTCGCTATGGTTTCCATGGAACCAGTCATAGCTTCGTATCCAAGAGACTGGCAGAACTTGCAGGACTGGATATTAACAATTCCCGTATGATCATTTGCCATATCGGAAGTGGTGCAAGCATTTCCGCGATCAAAGATGGTAAGTCTGTAGATACCAGCATGGGTATGACACCATTAGAGGGACTGATGATGGGAACGCGTTCCGGTGATATGGATCCTGCCATCATTGAGTTTATCTGTCAGAAAGAAAATATCACGGTACAGGAAATGACAACAATCTTGAATAAGAAGTCCGGTGCTCTTGGATTGTCCGGCTTATCCAATGATTATCGTGATCTTGTAGAAGCTGCACAGGGTGGCAATCAGGATGCGATCAATGCGTTAGATGTCATGGTATATCGTGTGATCAAGTATATCGGTGCATATTATATGGCACTTGGCGGAGTAGATGCCATTGCCCTGACAGCAGGTGTTGGTGAGAACAACTTAGAGCTTCGTGCCAAGATCGTTGAAGGTTTAGCTGCGATCGGTATCAAGCTGGATGTTGAGGCAAATGCAGTACGCGGTGATGAGCGTAAGATTTCTACCGATGATAGTGCGGCTCAGGTATGGGTGGTACCAACTAATGAGGAGCTTGCTATTGCCAGAGAGACAGCTCGTCTGGTCTGCAAATAAGATTCACAAAAAAAATGTTGACAAAGCAATCGTGAGTTGATATAATCGAGAAAGTGTTGCAAAAGGAAATGGATTACAAATAGGAGGTGGAAAGAAATGTCTATTTGCCCTAAAAATAAATCTTCTAAGTCTAGAAGAGATAAGAGAAGAGCTAATTGGAAAATGTCTGCACCAAACTTGGTAAAATGCAGCAAATGTGGTGCTTTAATGATGCCACACAGAGTATGCAAGGCTTGTGGATCTTACAATAAGAAAGAGATCCTTGCAAACGCTGAATAATGGACATTCCATATAGTACATGAAATAAAAAACCGATACGGAAACGTATCGGTTTTTTTGCTATTAGAGATTAAGGTGTCAAAAGTCCTTTTGGCACTTTAATCTTATTAAAGTAATCAAGCTGTGGGATGATATATTTGTTAAAGTAATCAGGCTGTACAATGATATATTTGTTAAAACAGCCAAGCTGTACGGCAGTCTATTTATAAAAAGCAGCCAAGCTGTGCTGCCACATAAGCAGGGAGCCATGAGGAACCATCATCTTCTGAAGCAGGTTCCGGAAGTGCTGCAAAACATAATTTGTCACGATGCTCTTGCTGAAACAGCAATAATCCGTCACAGTCTATTTTGCCGGAAACAGAGGGAATAAAATCGCCGGTCTTTCGGACATAACAGGTTGCAGCAGTTGCTGCCTTGCGATGTGCTTTATCGACAAACTCTGCCACACTGCGGTGGATGGCAGTGTCCTCTTCCGGCAGGTAATAATAATTTTTGTAATCCGGAATAAAATATTTCAATTCTTCATGAACACAAGGTATCGTCAACAATCCCAGAGAGTGCTCCAAGGTAAGTTCCAACTCTTTTTGCGGTTGGTCCCGGAATAGTTTTGGCCAAGGAATCGGTGCTGTGACATGGACTTTGCGGGGAACGGCTGCCGACAGTTCAAACGAGATCGTAGCCGCGCTGTAGCCGGGGCGGCGTTCTAATAGTGTGGCGTGTTCGATCCGGGCAGGCGATTCTTTTTTGCGTGTCAAGAGCAGTCGGTAGGTCAGAACTTTTACTAAGTGGAGCATACCGATCAGGTCATCGTGATTATGCAAGAGCAACAGATGTTCTTTGGCAGCCGCTTGTTCCGGGTGAAGCAGCAGATCTTGGCGGTAGCTGCTGTATACCTGGATGAGATCTCCGCCGGAATAAATATCTTCTCGGTCAATGCCGATAAACTGTTCCCAGTCTTTTTGTGCACCATGCGCCAAACCAAACAACTTCTTTAATGGTCGTAGCTGCAGCAGCATATCAAACGATCTTGTCTGCGTTGTGTCGGATAAGATGTCCTGACAATGGGAAGAAGGTGTGATGTGATATTTGTCGCATTTATTCAAAATATAGGGGATATCAAAGGTGCGTCCATTGAAATGGCACAGGCCATCATAATGTTCTAATTGCTCCAGAAAGCATGTTAGCATTTCCTGCTCACTGGCAGATGTGTCGGCGAACCATTGTGTGATCGTATATTGGTCTGCACCGGAAGCGTGTATGGTACCGATCAAATATAGGGAAGATGCACGTGGCGACAGCCCCGTGGTTTCAATATCAAAAAATAAAATACGTTCCGGATCCATTGGAAAAGCAGCAGCCGGAAGTGCTAATGTAATTGTATCTGTAATGGTTTTCATTCGTTTCCTCCGTTTGTGAAACATCGTTTGAGGACATTATAGACCATTTGAGTTTTTTGAGCAATTCGAGTATACTAATATGCAGAAGTGAGTAATGATGATAATGGTCTCTGTAGTGCGGCAAAGAATGGTAATAGTTGCACTTCGACAGGAACGAATTGGAATGGAGGGTGTTTATGAAGAAAACTCCATCAGACAGCAGTTATGAAAGATGGATACGTAAACAGAGAGAACGTGACGCAGATATGTTTCGCAGAGGAGAGGAACATTACAAGCATTTACGAGGGTTAAAAGGACGGATCCAAAATAATTTATCCGGATTTTTGCGCATCATATTGACAGCATTTATCGTTTTGATCCAGTTTGTAATGATAATAATGCTCCCGTTACTGCTACAAAATCAAACAGTGTATTTCTACTTTATATTGGAGATTGTTGCGGTGATCGCCATGCTGACGCTGATCAATAGCAGTCAAAGCCCGGCGTATCGGCAGGCTTGGATCGCATTAGCGTTGATCCTGCCGATCAGTGGATTTGTAATGTATTATCTGTGGGGAAGATCCAGCCGTAACAAAAAGAAGTTGGATCAACATATCTTGCGACAGATTTCTTATGGAAATCAGTTCTTGATACACGATGAGCAGGCATATCAGAAGTTTTTGCGGGAAAATCCTGTGGCAGGTCGTATGGTTAAGTACATGGAGACGGCAGAATTCCCATTGTCTGCGGCAAATGATGTGAAGTATTACCCGATGGGAGAAGATGCGTTTGAAGATATTTTTGCGGCGTTAGAACAGGCAGAAGACTATATTTTGATCGACTTTTTTATCGTTGCTGAAGGAGCTTTGTGGGATAAAACGTTTGAAATATTAAAACGGAAAGTAGCACAGGGCGTTGAAGTAAAGTTTTTGTATGATGACTTTGGTGCAGCAATCCGAACGGGTAAATATTTTTCGACGATGTTACAAAAAGCAGGAATTGACGTGCGTGTCTTTAATCCGATCCACAAATATACAGGCGAATTGTATATGAATTTCCGTTCACACCAAAAGATTGTTGTGGTAGACGGTAAAGTGGCGTTTACCGGAGGATTTAATCTGGCAGATGAATATGCAAATTTGGTAGAACGCTTTGGCGTTTGGAAAGATACGGGTGTTCGCGTGAGCGGTGAAGCGGTTTGGGGACTGACGATCGTTTTTCTGCAAATGTGGGAAGCGAGTTCGACCGACCCGGAACATGTTGGTTATTTGCGATATCGTGTTATGCCGGAAAGTACGGGCGATACGTATTGTCATGTGATCTCAGATGGCCCGGCCAACAATCCGTTTAATCCGATTGAGAGCATCTATAATCAGATGATCATGTATTCCGATGAATATTTGTATATTACGACGCCATATCTTGTTATCGAAGATTACATGAAGCAGTCATTGATCGAGGCAGCACAGAGAGGTGTTGACGTACGTATCATCACGCCAAGTATTCCGGATAAAAAACTGGTTAAAATATTGACATATTATAATTATGGCAGTCTTCTCAAAGAGGGGATCCGTATTTATGAATATACGCCGGGATTTGTGCATGCGAAGCAGATATTGACGGAGGATGCAGCAATCGTAGGAACGATCAATATGGATTATCGCAGTTATTATCTGCATTATGAAAACGGCATTTGGATGTCAGGAGAGCAGATACAGGAAGATATCCGCAAGGATTTTTGTGCTACTTTTGAGGAAAGTCATGAAGTTAGTTATGAAGAATGGAAGAACAGACCGCGAAGATATAAATTTATCGAGCCGGTGTTGAATTTGTTTTCCATTTTGCTGTAATAGATTACAGTATGTGCAGTGAAGGGCGCAAAAGTACCGAGATATATGCCTTTGTGGAAGAAACTTTGGAGGAGAGGAGAGAACGTACGATGTATACAAATGTGTGCAAGCACTGTCATCAGGTGTTTCGTTCGAAGATCCGTACTTGCTGCTGCAAGGATTGTCGTGATAAGGATGAGGATCAGTTGGATGATATTGTAGAATATCTGCACCGCTTCCCAAACAGCAATGCGCTGCAGATTTCAGAGGAACTTGGTATCCATCCGTATGTGATCTTGAAATATATGGAAGAAGGTTGGTTGTCTAAGTCTCATGGGACTTTTAGTCGGATACCGGACTAGTACATAAGAAAGATAATTGACGATGTTAATACCACGCCTGTGGTAATATGCGAAAACATGCATAGATCTGCAGGCAGAGAAAGGAATGTAGGATTAAGATGATCAGTTATGTTGCAGGAGAGCTGGTGGCAACGACAGCGACCAGTGTGATCATAGATCACCAGGGGATCGGACTGGAGGTATTGGTGCCGGATTCCTTGCTGTCAAAAATGCCGGTGGCAGGCAGTCAAGTGAAAATATACACGTACTTTTCGGTGCGTGAAGATGCAATGCAGTTGTTTGGGTTTGCGACACAGGCGGACAAAGACCTGTTTAAGCTATTGATCACGGTCAGCGGAATTGGACCAAAGGGAGGCTTGGCGTTGATGGGAACACTTTCCGGAGATGATATTCGGTTTGCGATCCTTTCTGAAGATGCCAAGACGATTGCAACTGCACCGGGAATTGGAGCGAAAACAGCCAAAAAACTTATTCTGGAACTGAAGGATAAGATTGATATGCAGCAGTCGATTGAGACGGCACTGGATGTAGGGGAGCAGTCGAAGACAGATATGACGCAGCATTCTTCTGCTCTGCAGGCAGATGCTGTCAGTGCATTGACGGCACTCGGGTATTCGGCAACGGATGCGCTAAGAGCAGTGCGGGCAGTTCCTGCGGCAGAGAACATGACGGTAGAAGAACTGCTTAAGCAGAGCTTAAAAAATATGTAAAACAAAGTCAGACGAAAGGAATTAATAACGGATGGCAAAGAGAAGCATTACAACGGAGTTTACGAATGAAGATGCAGGGATAGAGACCAGTCTCAGACCGCAGTATCTTCGGGAGTATATCGGACAGGAAAAAGTAAAGAGCAACCTTAAAGTGTATATAGAAGCTGCTAAGGAGCGAGGGGACTCTTTGGACCATGTACTGTTGTACGGCCCGCCGGGACTTGGTAAGACAACACTTGCCGGGATCGTGGCAAATGAGATGGGGACGAATCTAAAGATCACAGCGGGACCTGCCATTGAAAAGCCGGGTGAGATGGCTGCTATCCTCAATAATCTGCAGGATGGAGATGTGCTGTTTGTGGATGAGATCCACCGGTTGAATCGCCAGGTAGAAGAGGTATTATATCCTGCGATGGAGGATTTTGTGATCGATATCGTGATCGGGAAAGGTGCAGCGGCACGGTCGATCCGCTTAGATCTGCCAAAGTTTACATTGATCGGTGCAACGACAAGAGCCGGCATGCTGTCGGCACCGTTAAGAGATCGTTTTGGGGTTGTGAGCCGTCTGGCGTTCTATACGGTAGAAGAGCTGCAGGAGATCATTTTGCACTCTGCTAAAATATTAGAAGTAGAAATTGATAAAGATGGTGCTTTGGAGCTTGCCAGACGATCCAGAGGGACGCCGCGCCTTGCTAACCGGCTGCTCAAGAGAGTGCGTGATTTTGCACAGATCAAGTACGATGGACGTATAACGAAAGAGGTGGCTGATTTTGCGCTGAATTTATTAGAGGTTGATAAGCTGGGGTTGGATCAGACGGATCGACAGATCCTCATGACGATGATCCAAAAATTTGGCGGTGGGCCTGTAGGATTAGAAACGTTAGCCGTATCGATCGGAGAAGACCCGGGTACGTTAGAAGATGTATACGAACCCTATCTTGTTCAAAATGGACTGATCCTGCGAACGCCGAGAGGCCGTGTTGCATCAGATGAGGCGTATTATCATTCGGGATACCGAAAGAATAAAACATAGAAAGCAAGAGACACAAAGTAACTATGGTACCTGCGGCTCTAAAATGAGCCGGGAAAGGAATGATCGTATGAAATTTACAAAGATGCATGGGTGTGGCAATGATTATGTATATGTGAACTGCCTGGAGGAAACGGTGAAACATCCGGATAAGGTAGCACAATTTGTGAGTGACCGCCATTTTGGCATCGGATCGGATGGACTGATCTTAATTGAGCCGTCTGAGGTGGCAGACTTTTGCATGGCGATGTACAACGCTGATGGTTCCCGTGGAGAAATGTGCGGCAACGGAATACGCTGTGTTGCAAAATATGTCTATGATTACGGGCTGACCGATAAAACGAAGGTGTCGATCGAGACGTTAGCCGGTATCAAATATATTGATATGGAAGTACAGGATGGTAAGATGAAAACGGCGAAAGTGAATATGGGATCGCCGATCCTCTGCCCGTCAGAGATTCCGGTAACGATCGGAGAGAAGCAGTGTGTGAATGAGCCATTGATCGTGGAGGGGAAAGAGTATCATGTAACAGCGGTATCTATGGGAAATCCTCATGCCGTTGTTTTTGTGGAGGATACTGCATCACTTCCGTTGGAAAAGATCGGACCGGGTTTTGAGCATCATGAAGCATTTCCGAAGAGAGTAAATACAGAATTTATTCAGGTGTTAAACCGCAGTGAGATCAATATGCGTGTTTGGGAGCGAGGGGCCGGAGAGACACTTGCTTGTGGAACAGGAACGTGTGCGGCTGTTGTAGCCTGTGTATTAAATGGCAAAACGGATGAGAACGTAACTGTACATTTGCTGGGAGGCGATCTGTATATTGTCTATGATCGTGAGGCAGAGACAGTATTTATGACGGGACCGGCTACGGTTGTATTCGATGGGGAAATCGATATCACAGATATTGATGTGTAGAATGTAAGAGACAGAGAATATGATGTTGTTTGTGGTTAGGAATGTAACAGAAATATAGATAGGACAGAAAGGATGAGCAGAATATGAGATTATCACAGTTATTATTGGATATGGATTATACGGTACTGCAGGGGGAGCAGGACCGCGAGATCAGTACCTTAGTATATGATTCACGTAAGGTAGAGCAGGATTCTGTATTTGTATGCATTAGCGGGGCAGTGCGCGACGGACATGATTTTGCACCGGAAGTTGCCGCAAAAGGCGCTGCGGTGTTGATCGTGGAAAAGGAAGTTACCGTTCCCGATGAGGTTACCGTGATCCGGGTGGCAGACAGCAGGTTAGCGCTTGCACAGCTTTCAGCAGCATATTTTGACCATCCTGCCAAAGAACTGACAACGATTGGAATTACCGGAACCAAGGGGAAGACAACGGCAACGTACATGGTTCGTTCGATCTTGGAGGCATCCGGCTTTAAGACCGGCTTGATCGGAACGATCGAGACGATCATTGGAGATACGGTGATCCCATCGGTGAACACAACTCCGGAATCGTATGTTGTGCAGGAATCTTTCCGCAAAATGGTGGACGCCGGATGCAAATGCGTGGTGATGGAAGTTTCTTCACAGGCGTTGATGTTACACCGTGTAAGCGGTTTTGTATTTGATTACGGCATTTTTACAAATTTGGAGCCGGATCATATCGGTCCGAATGAGCATAAGGATCTGGCAGACTATATTCATTGCAAGAGCCTTTTGTTTAAGCAGTGTAAACACGGTATATTCAATGCTGATGCACATCATCTGGATGAGGTATTGGAAGGTCATACGTGTGAAGTGGAGACATATGGATTTGGAGAAGATGCAGATCTTCGCGCGTCTAATGTTCATTTGATGGATAAAGGCGGCACGCTTGGTGTTGCTTACCACATGAGTGGGGCATTGGATATGGACGTTGAGATTGATATTCCGGGCACATTTAGTGTGTATAATTCGATGACGGCGATTGCGATCTGCAGACATTTCGGAGTACAAAAAGAGACGATATTGAACTCTTTATCGCAGATCCGTGTGAAGGGGCGAGTGGAGATCCTTCCGGTTTCTTCTAAATTTACGCTTATGATCGACTACGCACACAATGCTATGAGTCTTGAGAGTCTCTTGTCTACGCTGCGAGAGTATCATCCAAAGCGTCTGGTGTGCCTGTTTGGATGTGGTGGTAACCGTTCCAGAGAGCGTCGCTTTGAAATGGGAGAGGTTTCTTCTAAGATGGCAGATCTGACGATCGTGACTTCGGACAATCCGCGTAATGAACAGCCGGAAGCGATCATTGCAGATATCGTCACCGGCGTGGAAAAAGCGGATGGAAAATACATCACGATCATTGACCGAGCCGAGGCGATCCGTTATGCGATCGAGCATGCACAAGAGGGTGATGTTATCGTTTTAGCCGGTAAAGGACATGAAGATTATCAGGAAATCTGTGGCAAGAAATACCATATGGATGAGAGAGAACTGGTGGCAGATGTTGTCAAAGACGGCAACTTCCTGCAGTGATGACAGAACCGAAAGGAATGTAGGGTTTATATGCTATTTGCAGATATTATCATCGATATATCGGTGAAAAGTCTAGACCGCCCGTTTCAATATCGTGTACCGGATCCGTTACAGGCGGACGCGGTGATCGGCGCATTGGTCGATATTCCATTTGGCAAAGGAAATCGAACAGTGCAGGGATATATTATCGGGTTGTCAGATCAGGCGAAGTTTGACATTCGCCGAACCAAAGATATTATAGCAGTTGTAAAGCAGGGCGTCGTAGCACAGTCGCACCTGCTTTCCCTTGCTTACTGGATAAAAACACATTACGGCGGCACGATGAATGACGCGATCAAGGCTGTTATGCCGGTGCGGCGTGAAATCCAGATAAAAGAGAAAAAGCGTGTCATACCGATCCCAACAAGGGAAGAGCTTAGAAAGATACGCGAGGAACTGGCAGGCAAGCATCAGACGGCAAGAGTGCGGATCATAGATGCTTTGCTGCAGGCAGAAGACTATGCAGACGGGATGGATTATGATGTGCTTTGTAAGGCGCATAAGGCAACGCTATCTGTACTTCGAGCAATGCAGGACAAAGGATGGATCCGTATAGAGGTGAGCAGATCTTACCGCAATCCCTATCACACACTTCATGCGGCAGACAAAGAAGTGATATTGAATGAGCAGCAGCAAAAGGCTGTAACGCAGATCTGTGGCAATATGGATGCGGGACAGCAGCAGGTATATCTGCTGCATGGTGTTACCGGAAGCGGAAAGACGGAAGTATATATGCAATGTATCGAGCATGTCATCCGCAGCGGCAGACAGGCCATAGTGCTGATCCCGGAGATCGCACTCACGTTTCAGACAGTACAGCGCTTTTATGCGCGTTTTGGAGACAGAGTTTCGGTTATGCATTCCAGACTATCTGCGGGAGAGCGGTACGACCAGTTTGAACGTGCGCAGATGGGAGAGATCGATATTATGATCGGGCCGCGATCTGCATTGTTTACGCCGTTTGAGCGACTGGGGATCATTGTTATGGATGAGGAACATGAGTCCAGCTATCAAAGTGAAAATGTTCCGAAATATCATGCAAGAGAAGTTGCCGTACAGCGTGCCAAGATGCTTGGGGCAAGCGTGTTACTCGGATCGGCGACACCATCGCTGGAAGCATATTATCATACGACCACAGGGGAGTATACGCGCATTGAACTGACGGAGCGCGCCGGAGGGGCTTCACTGCCTCGTGTGGAAATTGTGGATCTGCGGGAAGAACTGGCAGCAAAGAATTTCTCGATATTTAGCCGGAGTTTAACGGGTAAGATCCAAAAGAGACTGGAACGAGGCGAACAGACAATCTTATTTTTGAATCGTCGCGGATTTGCAGGCTTTGTGTCCTGTCGCAAATGTGGAGAAGTCGTTGGCTGTCCGCATTGTGCCGTGTCACTCAAACCGCACAGCAGAGCTGGCAAAGTAACGCATCTGACCTGCCATTATTGTGGCTATACGATTCCGATGCCACAGACTTGTCCCTCCTGTGGATCGAAATACATTGGCACTTTTGGACTAGGCACAGAGCAGGTAGAACAGATGGCGGCAAGCAGATTTCCGGGTGCAAGAGTACTTCGCATGGATGCGGATACGACCGGAGGCAAAGAGGGGCATGACCGGATCTTAAAGCAATTTGCGGCGGGAGAGGCAGACATTTTGGTAGGAACGCAGATGATCGTCAAGGGCCATGATTTTGCGAAGGTAACATTAGTTGGCATATTGGCGGCAGATCTGTCGCTTAATGTAGGAGATTACAGAGCGGCAGAACGCACTTATCAGTTGCTGGCGCAGGCGGCAGGACGGGCAGGACGTGGCGATCTTGCCGGAGAAGTTGTCCTGCAGACCTATCAGCCGGAGCATTACAGCATTACCTGCGCAGCAGATCAAAACTACGTGCAATTTTATAAGCAGGAAATTTTAATGCGTCAAATGTTGCAATATCCGCCCGTTTCCCATATACTAGGAGTATTGGTGCTTTCTAAGGATGAGGCGTTAGCGACGTCATTTGCAGATGAGTTAGCGGACATGCTTCGTGGCACAGAGGGGCTTGTACTTTTGGGACCGTCAGAGGCACCGATCGCCAAACTCGGGATGTATATCGATATATGATATATGGAAAATCGGCGGAGTATGAGTGCTTGGTACGGGAAAAAGATCGATTAGAACAGTACATTCGGCAAAGAGGACTGTCAGAGCATTTAAGTGTTCAGTTTTCTTTTGATCATGAATAAAGGAAGGAAGAAAAAAATGGCATTAAGAACAATTCGAGTAATGGGAGATGAAATATTGACAAAGCAGTGTCGCCCGGTAAAGGAGATGACACCTAGGATTAAAACATTGATCGAGGATATGTTAGAGACGATGTATGACGCAGAGGGCGTAGGTCTTGCAGCACCTCAGGTTGGTATTTTGAAGCAGATCTGCGTGATTGATGTTACACCGGAATGTGATCATCCGATCGTATTGGTCAATCCGGAGATCATTGAACTTAGCGGAGAGCAGATCGGACAGGAAGGCTGCTTGAGTGTGCCTGGCAAAGTTGGTATTGTAAAACGCGCCAATTATGCGAAGGTAAAAGCATTGGATGAAAATATGAATGAGATCATTGTGGAAGGGGAAGAGCTGTTAGCGAGAGCCTTGCAGCATGAAATCGACCATCTTTCCGGTACGCTGTATGTCAGCAAGACGGAAAATGGGATTCAGGACGTAGAGCCGATCGAGTAAATGATCTCATAGGATGACGATAGAGAGGCAGACTGCAGAAGACAGTGCCTGATTAGAGTGAGACAAAGGAGTGGACAAAGCATGCGTATTGTATTTATGGGGACACCGGACTTTGCGGTTCCGACATTGGAAACTCTGATACAGAGCGAACATGAAGTAGTTGGTGTTGTGACACAGCCGGACCGACCGAAGGGAAGAAGCGGTAAGCTGCAGTTTTCTCCGGTGAAGGAAGCCGCCGTGGAGGTGCAGATTCCGGTATTTCAGCCGGAGCGCATAAAGGACGGAACGTTTTATCCGGTCTTGCAGGAACTTAACCCGGATGTGATCATCGTTGTAGCATTTGGCCAGATATTACCCAAAGAAATATTAGAACTGCCAAAATACGGATGCATGAACGTGCATGCGTCCTTGTTGCCAAAGCTTCGTGGTGCAGCACCGATCCAGTGGTCTGTTATTGACGGAGATCCGGAAAGTGGCGTAACGATCATGCAGATGGATGAGGGACTGGATACCGGAGATATGTTGATGGTTCAGAAATATACATTGGATGCCAAAGAGACCGGGGGCAGTTTGTTTGATAAATTGTCACAACTTGGCGGTCCGATGATACTAGAGGTATTGAAACAGGCAGAAGCCGGAGAACTCCATCCTGTTCCGCAGGGAGAAGAATATACGTATGCCAAGATGCTTTCCAAGGAGACAGGAAAGCTTGATTTTACCAGACCGGCGGTTGAATTAGAGCGTTTGATCCGAGGACTTAATCCGTGGCCGAGTTGTTATACGGGCTTACAGGGTAAAATGCTAAAAATTTGGGATGCAGATATTGTCGATGCGGAGCAGCAGGCAGCAGAGCAGATCGAGAAAGGCCGGTGCGGTCAGATCGTATTGATTGATAAAAATCGCTTGTGGATCCAGACAGGAGATGGCTGCCTGAGTGTGCAAAGCTTGCAGCTCGCCGGCAAAAAACGAATGAATATTGCAGATTTCCTGCGCGGCATGCAGATTGACTGCGGAACGATACTTGCCTGTGATTAGGCAATAGAAAGGACAGTAATACCATGGAGAAACGGCAGACGCCACAACAGAATATGCGAAATGTACGTGCCATTGCGCTGGATATTCTCCTGCAGGTGATGGAAGAAGGCAAGTATTGTGACCGGACATTACACCGTACCTTAAATAGAGAGGATACGTTGTCCAAACAACAGCGTGCGTTTCTTACCAGATTAGTAGAAGGAACTGTTGAACAGGCAATCCGTTTGGATTACATCATAGATTGTTTTTCAAAAACAAAAGTGGTCAAGATGAAACCGGTGATCCGTGAAACACTGCGTATGGCAGTATATCAGTTGTTCTATATGGATCAAGTGCCTGACAGTGCAGCCTGCAACGAAGCTGTGAAACTGGTACGTAAACGTGGTTTGAAAGGTCTTAGTGGATTTGTCAATGGCGTTCTTCGAAGTGTTATCCGTGGCAAAGATCAGATTAAATATCCAGATGCGAAAGATTTTATTTCCTACGCATCCATCAAATATTCGATGCCGGGTTGGATCATTGAATATTTTTTAGAAGAATACAGTGAAGCTGAAACAGAACAGATCCTGCAGGGTTTTATGCAGAAGGAAAGTGGTGTAACCGTGCGGTGCAATCTGAATCTGCAAAATCCGAGCGGAAATCCGGATCTTGCGGTTCCTGAGATCATAGAGTCTTTGGAGCGGCAGCAGGTAACAGTACAGCCCGGAAAATGGTTCCCGTATGCCCTTCACTTATCCGGCTTTGAGCGAGTGGATTCTATGGAGGCGTTTGTGAGAGGAAGACTGCAGGTGCAGGATGAAAGTTCGATGCTTGTTGGTGCTGTTTCCGGGATCAAACCGGGACAAGAGGTATTGGACGTTTGTGCAGCACCGGGCGGCAAATCTCTGCACGCAGCGGATTTATTGGCAGGTACCGGTGTAATCTTTTCTTGTGACTTAAGCGAGACGAAAGTGCATTTGATTCAGGAAAATATGGAGCGCGCCGGGGTAGATCATTGCGAACTGTACCGTCAGAATGCCAGGATCCTTCGCAAAGATTGGATCGATTCGGTGGATGTTTTGATCGCAGATCTACCGTGTTCCGGACTGGGAGTCATCGGTGGCAAATGTGATATTAAATATCACACGCATCGGGAAGATATTGATGAGCTGGCATCGCTGCAGCGAGAGATCTTGCGGGTTGTCAGCCAATATGTACGGCCGGGTGGTATATTGCTATATAGTACGTGTACCGTTGCAAGAGAAGAAAATAATGATAACGTTTCGTGGATCGAGGAGACACTTCCGTTTGTGCCGGTTTCGATCGAGGAAGACCTTCCGGAATCGCTGCGAGGAAAGACCGGTAAAGAGGGATATTTGCAAGTGTTGCCGGGAAATGGATCGGATGGTTTCTTTGTGGCAAAATTTCAGCGAAAAGGAATATGACAAAGTAATTAGGAAAGAAGGAGTGGACAGATGCAGAAAGTGGATCTTAAAAGCATGACATTTGCTGAGTTGCAGCAGTTTGTGGAAGATCTTGGAGAGAAGAAATTTCGCACAACGCAGTTATATCAGTGGATGCATCAAAAAATGGTCAAAGAATTTGCGAGTATGACCAATCTGTCCGCAGCGTTTCGTGATAAATTAGAGGAGCAGGCGGCGTTAAATGGTTGTACCATGGTAAAGCGGCAGATTTCCGCAGATGGTACGAACAAGTTTTTGATGGAGCTTAGTGACGGTAATAAAGTAGAGTCAGTGTTGATGAAATATCATCATGGCAATAGCGTTTGTATATCCACTCAGGTGGGCTGCCGGATGGGATGTCGTTTTTGTGCGTCCACGGTAGGCGGCTTAAATCGCAGTCTGACAACCGGGGAAATGCTAGAGCAGATCTATGAGGTACAGCGGATCACCGGAGAGCGTGTCTCTAATGTGATCCTTATGGGAATTGGAGAGCCTTTGGATAACTACGAGAATGTTGTACGTTTTATTCGAATGATTTCGGATGAACGGGGACTGCATATCAGTCAGCGAAATATAACATTGTCGACCTGCGGTCTTGTAGATGGAATCTATCGTCTGATGAAAGAAGATTTAACGATCACACTTGCAATCTCATTGCATGCGCCGAATGATGTACTGCGCCGGGAAATGATGCCGGTTGCCAATCGGTATTCGATCGCAGAGATCTTGAAAGCATGCCGGGAGTATGTGGATCACACCGGACGCCGAGTTACATTTGAATATAGCTTGGTGGATGGGACGAATGACAGCGCAGAACATGCAGAGGAGCTGGCGGATTTGCTGCACGGTCTGAATTGCCATGTCAACCTGATCCCGCTGAATCCGGTGGAAGGGCGTATGGGAGAGCGATCCAAGCGTACCAAAGTATTGGAGTTTCAGAAAATATTGGAGAGCAGGCATATTACCGCAACGATCCGTAGAGAGATGGGAAGCGATATTGATGCTGCCTGTGGTCAGCTGCGCGGTAAAAATATATAATTCGTGGAAGATAAATCCCGTGTCAGTTGTGAAATAGATGGAAAAAGCGTCAGATTTTGACACTACATCACTATTATGATAAAATATGTTAGATAGTATACATGTAAGGTTGATTATAAACAAAGGAGGGGAAACTACATGAAAGCATATGCAAAGACAGATATAGGCAGCAAGAGATCTATGAATCAGGACTATATGTATTGCAATACTGAACCTGTTGGTAGTTTCCAAAATCTGTTGATCGTGGCAGATGGTATGGGCGGACATAGAGCCGGAGACTATGCATCACGTTTATGTGTAGAGACAATGGTGCAGTCGCTGGAGAAGAGTGCTCATAAGACGCCGGTTTCCTTGTTTGAGGAAGCAGTTACAGCTGCGAACAAAGCAGTCTTTGAGGAGTCTGCGTCACACGTAGAATATGAGGGCATGGGTACCACTGTGGTAGCCTGCACATTAGAGGAAAATACACTGTACATTGCCAACATTGGGGATTCCAGATTGTACTTGATACGAGATGGGATTGAGCAGATCACGGATGATCATTCTTTGGTAGAGGAAATGGTCAAACAGGGTAATATTACGGAGAGTGAGGCAAGGATACATCCGCAGAAAAATATTATTACGAGGGCCCTTGGCATCAATGAAGAAGTCCAGGCTGACTTCTTTGAGATTGATGTGGAGCAAGGGGATGTTATTATGCTCTGCAGTGATGGCTTGTCCAATATGATTGAAGATGAAGACATGGAATACATTGTAAAGAATAGTGATACTCTGCAGACAGCGGCAGAGTCGTTAGTGGCTAGAGCTAATGAGAACGGCGGTAATGATAATATTACCGTTGTATTAGCTGAGGTATAAGCTAAGAGGAGGTAAGGGTAGAAATGATAAGTCCAGGAATGTTATTAAGCGAGAGATATGAGATTATTGACCGCGTGGGATCCGGCGGAATGGCGGATGTATATAAAGCGAGAGATCAGAGATTAAACCGTTTCGTGGCGATCAAGATCTTAAAACCGGAATATAGTAATGATGCAAAGTTTGTCTCCAAATTTCGAGGGGAGGCGCAGTCTGTAGCGGGATTGTCACATCCGAATGTTGTAAATGTGTATGATGTTGGTGAAGATGACGATCTGTATTACATCGTTATGGAGCTTGTGGAGGGTATTACGCTCAAGCGCTTTATTGAAAAGAAAGGTCGTCTCGATGTCAAGGAGGCGATAGGGATCGGTGTGCAGATCGCACAGGGTATGCAGGCTGCACATGATAACAGCATTATTCACCGTGATATTAAACCACAGAATATCATTATTTCCAAAGAGGGCAAAGTAAAAGTTACAGACTTTGGTATCGCTAAGGCAGCAACGTCAAATACAATCACATCTAATGCAATGGGATCTGTGCATTATATCAGTCCGGAGCAGGCAAGAGGTGGTTACAGCGACGAAAAGAGTGATATCTATTCTCTTGGTGTAACAATGTATGAGATGCTGTCAGGCAAAGTACCTTTTGAAGGAGACAGCACGGTGACTGTTGCACTTGCACATATTCAGGAAGAGGCAACACCGTTAGATAAAATTGATCCGGAAATTCCGCACAGCTTATCCAAGATTGTGATGAAGTGTATGCAGAAGAAGCCGGATATGCGTTATATGACAGCTTCTGCATTGATCGCAGATCTGAAGAGAGCGTTAATAGAGCCGGATGGGGATTATGTTGTGATCTCCGATGTTGTCGACGATTCGCCGACGATCATTATGGACAAAAATGAAGTGGATCAGTTGAAAAAGAGTGCTATTTTAGCAGAAAAAGACCGTACAGTTCAGCCGGAAAATGAAGAGGAAGAATCGGACGATGATGCTATTGATCCTAAATTAGAGCGTATTTTGAAAATCTGCAGCGGTGTTGTTGCGGTGATCATTGTGTTAGTTGTTATTTTGCTGATCGGCAAAGTGGCCGGTTGGTGGGGTGGCGGTTCCAACAAGAAACCAACGCCGACTTCGACAGCAGATGCAAGTGCAGATCCACAGTCTTCTGCGGCTGCTTTAGGTAAAGTGGCAGTACCGGATCTCGTGAATCATACACTTGAAGAAGCAGAGAAGATGCTTGACGAGGCAGGATTAAAATATCAGCTTAAGCCGGTAGAGTCTGAGGAGGACGCTAATACCGTGACGGATCAAGAACCGAAATCCGGCGAAGAGGTAGAAGAAGGAACGAGAGTTACTATTTATTACAGTCAGGAATCCAGTGGAATTACGATTCCGGATGTAACAAATAAATCCTTAGAAGACGCAACATCTCAATTAGAGAGCAGCAATTTGACCGTTAAGGGAACCACAGAGAAATATAGTGATATCGTAGCCAAAGGAAAGGTATGTGGTACCGATCCTGTTGTGGGTTCCAGTGTAGCCAAAGGAACAGCAGTTACTTTGATCATCAGTAAGGGACCGGAAAATGATATGGTACGTGTTCCAAATCTCGTGAAGAAATCATTAGAGGTTGCGAGAGAACGATTAGCAGATGTAGGATTGGAAGCTCCAGATGAGCCGACTTATGTATATAGTGATACAGTACAGAAGGGATATGTGGTCAGCCAGTCTAAGAAGTCCGGTACCAAGGTTGAGGTTGGAACGGTGATTGAATTTACCGTCAGCTTAGGATCTAAGCATAAGGCAACTGAGAAACCGGCTGCGACACCGACGACAGAGCCGAAGTACAAATATACAGGTTCTTTGACGATTTCTGCCAATCCGTTTGACTACGAAGATGAAGCTCCGGCATCCATCAAATTAGTCTTAGAGCAGGATGGTAAATCTAAAACTGCCTGGTCAGGAACTTTGAGTTATTCTGATTTCCCGCGTAAGTTTTCGGTTGAGGGATACAGTGATAACAATGGTAAGATTACGTTGTATAAAGATGGCGTAGAAGTAGGTGGCCCATACAATGTAGAGTTTAAGAAGGAAAGGCAGTAATGCAGGGAAAGATCATTCGAGGTGTAGGCGGATTTTATTATGTACACGTTCCAAGCATTGGTCTGTTGGAATGCAAGGCAAAGGGTGCGTTTCGCAACCGAAGGGTCAAACCTTTGGTTGGAGACAATGTAGATGTAACAATACTGGACGAGGCGAATGCGCTGGGGAATATTGAGGAGATACTGCCTAGACATTCGGAGTTGATACGCCCGGCAGTTGCTAATGTCGATCAGGCGATTGTTATTTTTGCAGCATCCTATCCAAAACCAAATATCAATTTGCTGGATCGTTTTCTGCTGATGATGCAGTGGCAGGATGTACCTGTTAGTGTATGCTTTAATAAATTGGACACCGCAGATGATGGTTTTATAGAAGAATACACCAATATTTATAAAGACAGTGGTGCATCGCTCTTTTTTACCAGTACCTACGATGGGAAGGGGCTAGAAGAGCTGCATCAAAGTTTGATTGGGAAGACAACAGTGCTTGCCGGACCATCCGGTGTTGGGAAATCTTCTGTAATGAATGCACTTTTTCCGGAAGCAGATATGGCAATTGGGGAGATTAGTACCAAAATTAAGCGAGGGAAACACACAACGAGACATTCGGAACTGTTTTCGCTGCCGGATCAAACGTATGTGATGGATACACCGGGATTTACTTCGCTTCTTTTGCCGGAATTGGAAAAAGAAGAATTAAGGGAATATTATCAGGAGTTTAGACCATATGCATTGCAATGCCGTTTCCTTGGCTGTGCTCACATCAACGAACCGGATTGTGGGGTCAAGGAGGCATTGGCTCAGGGGAAAATGTCGAGTAGCCGATATGAGAATTATAAACTATTTTATGAAGAACTCAAAAATCGGAAACGCTATTAGATATGATAGGAAGATGCATTCATAGACTCGTCTATGAAAGAATGGAGAAGAAATATGAAACAGTTGGCACCGTCAATCTTGTCGGCAGATTTTATCTGCCTGGGAGAGCAATTGAAACAATTGCAAAAGCTTTGCATACATTACCTCCATATTGATGTGATGGATGGAATGTTTGTACCATCTATTTCTTTTGGTATGCCGGTGATTGCGTCATTGCGGAAACATACAGACATGTTTTTTGACGTGCATCTGATGATAGAGGAACCGATCCGTTATGTCAACGCCTTGCGTCAGGCCGGAGCGGATGGGTTAACTGTGCATGCGGAAGCGTGCGCTGATTTGCCGGGGACGATTGCGGCCATTCGAGAAAGTGGTGCGAAGCCGGCAGTGTGCTTGAGTCCAAAAACACCGTTAAGCAAGTTAGATGGTATTTTGGATCAAGTTGATATGGTGCTTATAATGGGGGTAGAGCCTGGTTTTGGGGGTCAGACTCTGATTTGGGAGACCTTGGAAAAAGTGAAACAGCTGCACAAGATTCGCAAAGAACGCGGATTGTTCTTCAAAATAGAGATTGATGGCGGCGTGACAAAGGAAAATGCACGTGCTGTTGCTGCATGCGGTGTGGATATTGTCGTGGCTGGAACCGCTGTTTTTCGTGGGGATATCGAGGAGAACATTCATGTTTTGCAAGAAGAAATCAACACGGAGGGACAAAATGCTTCTTGAGAATATTCCATTAGGAAGAACATTAGAAATTTATATTGATCGTGAAGGTTATCGTTATCGGTTAGTCAGTAAAGTAGAGGAAGCCAAATTAAATCAGGTATGTGTTAGTTTGATCGCATCCAATGGAAGAGCTTTTCAGTTTCATGCGGAGGATGATATATGCATTGTATATCGCGATGCAGACAGACTGTGGGAATGGACAAAAGTGAAGGCAGGCATTGCGAAGTTGGACGGAGAGCCGGTGCATATATTTCAGATTAACGATAAGGGTCATTCATACAATCGACGCAATGCATATCGCGTCCAGATCGGCGAAGAAACATTAATTGGCTACTATGATGTGCCGGGAGCACCTCGCAGATTATCAGAACCACCAAGCCCTGCAGATGAAGAAGAAAATGCAGATGTTATCGAGGAGATAGAACCAGAGATCGTGCGTGGTGTGATCAAAGATGTCAGTGAAAGCGGAGTGGGGTTATACTCTGACTTTGAGTTTCAATTGGAGGATGGCATGTTTTTCGACATTCCATCACCTTATGGTATGCTGCATTGCAGAGCAGAGGTCGTGCGTCGTGACGAGCTACGTGCCACCAATCATAAATTTAACTTTTATTATGGATGTGAGATGACGATGACAGATCGTAAGTTAATGAAATACATCTATGATATACAGAGAGATATTTTGAAGAAAACCAGAGGGCAGTAGTATACTGCCCTTTTTTGGGGATAGCGATCTTATAAGATGTAACGGGATAAGATGTATGCAGTGCCGTTTTTAGGACAGCAACTACTTTCTGTAAGAGAAGAGAGGGGATAAGTATAATGCTTGGTAAAACAATATTATTTAGCGGCGGAAAGTATGATATTGCATTTATAAAACAATATTTGGCCGACAAGTCTTTTGATACGGTAGCATGTGCAGATTCCGGTTTGGAAGCGGCACACACAGTAGGAGTTAACGTGGATTATATTATGGGAGATTTTGACAGTGTATCGCAAGAGACACTGGCAGAGTATCGGTCTGCGGATAAGGCAGCAAAGTTTGTGCAGTATCCTAAGGCAAAAGACTATACGGACACGCAGATGGTATTGGAATGGATATTGTCGGAAGGGGCATCTGAAATCACTATTCTGGGTGCTACCGGGGGACGATTGGATCATTTTCTATCCAATCTAAATATTTTGATGAAACCACTTAAGCAGGGAATCCCGGCGTATATTGTAGATTCGCATAATCGGTTATACTTGATTGACGGAGAGACAACCTTACACAGAGAGCAGGTATTTGGCCAATATATATCCTTGCAGCCGCTTTCCGAAAAAGTGTATCCGGTGACTTTGACCGGATTTCAATATGGACTGAAAGATTATACGCTTACATATGGTGATGGACGCGCGATCAGCAATGAGTTTGCGCCAGAAGCGCAGACGGCAACGATCTCGTTTACACATGGGGAATTGATCGTGATCGAATCTAGGGATTAGAGCGCAATCAGATAGGGGTTGCTTGCATTATGTTGTGTGCTATAATGATCGCAGTAGTTGTAAACTTGATGCAGATGACTTAGATAACAGAAATGAGGGGCTGTATGAATCGAAAGGTAGAGTTATCGGAAGAAAATTATGACTTGTTAGATGAAGTGATACACCAATTGTGTGAGCAGGGACGTTTGTTGGAGGAGCAGAATGCGATGCAGCATGGAAGTACATCGGTCTATGAGCATAGTGTTAACGTTGCCTATAAGAGCCTTCTGTTGGTGGAGAATTATCGTCTGCCAGTTGATAAACAATCATTAGTGCGAGGGGCCTTGCTGCACGATTATTTTTTATATGACTGGCATGAAAAGGATGGCGGACATCGGCTGCATGGATTTCGACATCCGGCGTTCGCCCTTTATAATGCAAGCAAAGATTTTTCGCTGAATAGGAAAGAGAGAAATATTATTGCGAGACATATGTTCCCGTTGACGGTGTTGCCGCCACGATGTCTAGAGGCGTGGGTTGTCTGCTTTGTGGATAAATACTGTGCGTTTTCCGAGACTATGGGGGATGGCAGAATACAATGGGAGCGATAGGGCAAGATAGAATACTGTGGGAGTGATAGGACAAGATAAATACAGTGGGAACGATAGGACGAGATAGGATACAGCGGGAGCGATAGGACGAGATACAATACAGTGAAAACGATAGGACGAGAGAGTGAAGGGAAGAACGATAGAAAATAACGGAGGCTGGTGACAGAATGAAAGAGAACAATTTAATAAATAAGACTGCGTACTTTCATTTGCCCGGATTGTTTGAATTTTATGAATTATATCGTCTGTTTTTAGCGCTGTTTTATGAACACAGGGAGTATTTTTATAACTGGTGTGAGATCGGCTCTATTTATGGCGCACCCGCCGATTGCCTTTGGGGTGGAGGAAGAACTACCTTCGGTGCGGAAAATCCGGAAGAAGTGCTAGCATTATTGCGTCGATATGGAATATCAGGCCGTTTAACTTTTAGTAATTCTCTGCTTCAAAAAAAACACCTGTCGGATACAAAATGTAATGCCCTTTGTGCATTATTTGCTGAAAATAAAGGTGTGCAAAATGGTATTATCATTCATTCAGATTTGTTGTTAGAATATTTACAAGAAAACTATCCGGAGCTTTATTTTGTATCTTCAACGACAAAGGTATTGACGGATTTTGAGCAATTTGTGAGCGAAGTAAAGCGGGATGATTTTCGCTATGTCGTGCCGGATTTTCGTTTCAATAAACAGTTTGATAAGTTACAGACATTATCCAAATCAGAGAAAGATAAAGTGGAATTTTTGTGCAACGAGTGCTGCTCGTTTGCCTGCAAAGATAGGAAGCGTTGTTATGAAGCGGTCAGCCGCAAAAATTTAGGAGAAAGCGGCTGCGGGCATCGCTGCACAGCCAATGATCTGGAAGAAGGGTACCGTTTTTCGAAAGCGATGAAAAATCCGGGCTTTATTGGTGTTACTGATATACAAGAAAAGTATTTGCCGATGGGATTTACCAATTTTAAGATTGAGGGACGGGGACTCGGCAGTGCATTGATCTTAGAATTTTTGCTTTATTACCTGACAAAGCCGGAATATCAGCTAGTGGTTCGTGAAAAGATTTATTTGGACAATATGCTGGATTTATTTTAAATGTAACCATAATGCGGGAAGAGACATTATTATATTGCTAGGAATGCAGCGTAAAATTGAATGTCAGAAAGTTTATACCGTTAGGACTGTAGCGTAGGATCAAGTGGGAAGAAAGTTTGACAATTTGGTTAGTATATGCTAACTTGAGTAAGGCGTAAATGATGAATGCCAGACAGGCATACATCAAAATATGGAACGAGTCTTTGCAAGTGGTATAGGAGAAATTGTGATGAAAAAGCTGTTTTTTGAAATTGAACGAGATGGTTTCTATGGAACTTATTATGAAAATCCCACAGGATCTGATTGTACGGTCATTGGTTTATTTGGAGATGATCCAAATGATTACATGGCAAAGTGTGGGGCAAAATGGTTACATAAAAATGGAGTGAATGCTTTGTGCGTATCTCCCGGTAAGAAAAATTATAGTCATGTCAATAACCCGTTAGAAAGAATCGAGACAGCGATCAAATGGCTGCAGGCTAACGGCAATCGTAAAGTTGGCATTATGGGAATGAGCACGGCGGGGATGGATTCGCTGGTCGCAGCTTCTTATTTCCCGGATATTACCTTGACTTTTGCGCTTACAGCCAGTGATTTTGTATGGCAGGGATTTGAGCAGGGAAATAAAGATGGCTGCAAAGAATGGAAGATTCCAGAGACATCTACCCTTTCGTGGAAAGGAGAGCCGTTGCCTTACATGCCGTTTGTGTATGAACATCCGGTGTACTGGCAGAAGATTGAAGAGGAAACAAAAGGCTCCGGTGATATCGAGCGAAGCACTTGTTTGTTTATTGACTCCGAGAAGGCAAGAGAGCATACGGAAGAGGAAATGATCAAAGTCGAGAATATTAAAGGAAAACTTTTTCTTGTGGGTGCGGAGGATGATTCTTTCTGGGAAGCAGGAAAATATATCCGCCGCATGGACCAACGATTAAAAGAGCGACCTCATACTTGTGAATATGTACCGCTTGTGTATGAGCACGGGACTCATTTTGTATTGCCGGAATCCATGCTCCGTATGGCATTGCCTGTAGGACTAAAATTTGTGCTGCGGTTTATTTTTAGAGCAGCCAAAGAATATCCGAAGGAGTGTGAGGCAACGAGAAAAGATATTGACAAAAAGCTTTCTGCGGCATTAAAAGAATGGCGGGCAGAGTAGTTTTTTAGAAGCTTGACAGAGACGTGTAGCATATATTTTATTGAATTATAGGTGATAAGGTGAATACTATGAAAGGTTGTTTTTTTGATGTATTCATTATAAAATAATTATAAGGAATTGATGTTTGAGGGGAGCAATCGCCATTTTGATCAAACTTTATGTATGGGATTAAGCATTACAGATGAGGATATTGATTCTCTCTGTCAATCTATGAAGGAACAGGCGGTCAAAAATGCAAATAATGAAGTTCAGAAAGAATCTGTGAAAGAGGTGGGAAGACAGCAGCTGCGTTCTTGGGGAATTCTTATAGAGCGTGATGGCAAAGATTATCCAACAAATGCCTATGCGATTTTAACAGGGGCAGGTGCATTTCATACTGCAACACAGTGTGGTGTGTTTAAGGGGTCGACGAAAGAGGTTTTTGTGGATCGACGGGAGTATGATGGCCCAATTTGGGAACAAATAGAGCAGGCTTTTCAATATGTTCTTCGAAATATTCATTTGGGAGCGAATATTGTCGGAATATATCGACAAGATGTTTATGAAATTCCGCCAGATGCTATTCGTGAGTTGATTATTAATGCGGCTGTGCATCGAAGTTATCTGGATCATGGGAATATTCAGATCGCAATCTACGATGATCGGTTAGAAATTACTTCTCCAGGCAAGCTTCCAATGGGGCAGACTTTGGAGCGAATGAAGGAGGGATATTCACAAATTTTATCGAAATAATAGTAACAGTCCAGATAATAGTAGTTATCCCGATTGTGTGAGAGATCAGTTGGTGCTATACAATGAAATATCAGAGGAATGCCGGAGAACCGCCGGAGAACCGCCGGAGAATTGCCGAGAGGTGAGCAGGAACAAAAGATTTACCGATACGTTTTGGAAAATGCATATATCACAAGGGCACAAGTTATGACACTTCTTGATTTGAAACAACGTCGGGCTAGAGAGATTTTGTTCAATATGATAGAGGATGGTTGGTTAAGAAAGGAGGGTGCTTCAAGAAGTACGATTTACGTGCTTAATACAACAGAAAAGTAACTTTAGTATTAACATAAAGGTAAGGGCAGTCGATTCAGCAATTATGTAAAATGAAAAAAGAGAGTTGACCATAGAAAAAAGCTATGGTCAACTCTCTTTTTTTTGTATTTTGCAAAGATTCCTATGCTGCCTATAATAGCTTTGTATATGTGATGCAATGAAAGGAGAACAAGATGAGTAATTTGAAAACACCTTTTAGATACGATTATGTCGGAAGCTTTTTGAGACCTGCAAAGTTAAAGAAAGCAAGGGCAGATTATGAGGCTGGAACAATCAGTGCAGAACAGTTGAAGAGCGTAGAAGATGAGTGCATTATACAACTTGTCAACAAAATAAAAGAGCTTGGATATCATGTGATCACAGATGGAGAGTTCAGAAGAGCAACATGGCATTTGGATTTTATGTGGGGATTTCAAGGGATCGAACATAAAAAAACAGTAGATGGAAATACCACGTTTGATGCGGAAGCTGCCATGATTGACGATACCTATATAGTTGGAAAAATTTCCGTAAAGAATCACCCATTTGTTGAACATTTTAAATTTGTAAAGGCACTGGAAGATGAAAATACCGTTGCCAAACAGACAATACCATCTCCGGGACAGTTTTATGCTTATTTTACCGGAACACAGCTTTTGGAAGACACTTTGAAAATATACGGCACAGAGGAAGCATTTGCTGAGGATGTCATTAAGGCTTACGGTGAGTTTATCAAGGAACTTTATGAGGCTGGCTGCCGAAATCTGCAGTTTGATGACTGCGTATGGGGTGGCATGGTAAACCCAGAATTAGCGGTTGAACTTACGGGCAGAAAAGGAGAGGCGTTAGAGAAATATAAGAGAATCATCCTAAAACTTAATAATGATGTTGTGGCAGAAGCACCACAGGATCTTACAATTAATACACATGTGTGTCGTGGTAATTATCACTCAACATTTTTCAGTTCAGGTGCATATGATGGTGTGGCAGATCTGTTGTTTGGGGAAGAAAATGTCAATGCCTATTACCTCGAATTTGATGATGAGAGATCTGGTGGATTTGAGCCGCTTGCAAAAATATCAGGGGACAAAAAAGTGGTTTTGGGACTCATTACCACCAAGAAACCTGATCTGGAAAATAAAAAAGCAATTGTAGAGAGAATTAAGCAGGCTGCGCAATACGTTCCATTGGATCGTTTATATCTTAGTCCACAGTGCGGATTTGCATCATGTGAGATTGGAAACAAACTCACAGAGGAAGAACAGTGGGCAAAGCTTAAGCTGGTAAAAGAAATTGCAGAAGAAGTTTGGAAATAGCAAAAGGGGGCTGTGATATCGTATCACAGCCCTCTTATTGGGATGTGGCTTCTGTGACCGGGGAAAATGCTTCTGCGTTTTTGCCGAGCAACTGGTCACGCTTAAAATTTTCCCGCAAGAGCAGGAGCTGGATCAGGACCAGTGTAATATGAAAAAGAATCGTTGTAGAAGGATAATGGTTCATTTGGTATAATTTTGATGCAGTCATCAAGAAGTTGTTCTTTGTAAATCAGTATGTAGATATGATACTGAAAGGACAACAACATTTATAATGGGGGAAATAGAGATGAAAATTGACAGAATACTTGGAATTATTATTTATCTTTTTAATCATGATAAGGTTTCAGCGAAAACTCTAGCTGAAAAATATGATGTATCGGTTCGGACGATTCAGCGTGATATGGTGAATATTGCGTCTTGTGGCATACCTATTTATTCGGATAATGGAAAAATGGTGGTTATTCTATTTTATCAACATATAAACTGAAAAATACAAATATTAAAAATGATGAACAACAGATGATTATTAAGGCACTGGAAACTTTATCCACTTCCTATACGAATCATACATTGGATTCAATCATTGAAAAATACAATTCCATTATCGGAAAAGAAGGTGGACAAAGAATTTTTTGGGATTTTGGTGTTACAAAAGAGAATCAACAGGTTCAAAATGTTAATAAAACATTGGAACAAGCGATAACAGAGAAGAAATATATTTCTTTTCACTATAGAAATGCCAGTGGAAAAGAATCTGATCTGACAGTAGAACCTTTAGCAATACATTATAAATGGTATGCATGGTATCTTTTTGCGTATCGTGATGAAAAGGAGCAATATTATACTTTTAAGGTTGCACGAATGAAAGATGTTGAAATATTAAATAAAAAATCCATGACAGATCATGGAGATATCGAAGAGCGTATGAAAGAAAGTGAACAAAATTATTACAAAACTTGTATAAATATTGAAGTACACTTTGAAGAGCAAGAAAGTGGTTTAATACAAGAATATTTTCCGGATTGTCAAATAGAGAAAATGATGAATGGAGTGTGTAGAACTTTTATTGGTGTACCAGCAAAGGAACGATTATGGAAAGCACTTTTATTAAGTTTTGGAGACCGTGTAAAAGTAGTAGCACCAGAGGAATATAAAAGGGAATTGATTGATACGGCAAGAAATTTTTTATCTAATTACGACAGCTAGTTGTCGTAATTAAATGCTATAATTGGTGCAAAGGCAAGTGAACATAGTGACTGCCCAATACTGATGTATGCGTCTGATAACCGGTTGATCACTATGATAACGAAGTCGTAGAAGATCAAAGGGGAAATTACTTATGAAAAGAACAAAAAATAAGATGTATTATTTTATGATTTTTTTTATTAGCCAGATGGTGTCAGAATTAGGAACTTCCATGACTGGATTTGCAACTGTTATTTGGATGTATTCTAATAGTGGACAGGTGATGTCGGCGTCTTTACTGGCAATATGCAGTACAGTGCCATATCTCGTTGTAAGTCTTTTCGGTGGAGCGGTTGCTGATAAAATGGATAAGAAAAAAATCATGCTTATTTGCGATTCGATTGCAGCAACAGGTTCTGTCATTCTCTTGAGTTGTTATATTTTGGGATGTTTACAGTTATGGGTATTGTGTCTGGTAAATGTGATCAATGGATTTATGAATGCATTTCAAAATCCCGCTTCTCAAGTTACGGTAACCTTATTGGTGGATCAAAAAGATTATGCAAGAATTGGTGGGATTCAATCAACAATGGGCGCATTAGTTGGTATATTTCAGCCAGTTCTGGCAACCACCATTCTTAATACATTGGGCTTGCAATGGATTTTAATAATTGATTTGAGCACCTTCCTAGTTGCTTTTTTAGTATTACTATTTGTTGTGGAGATACCTGATGAAATTTCTTCGGGTAAACAGACATCGATTTCAGAAATATGGGATGGGTTGAAAGAAGGCATTAATTTTATAGCTGGTAATCGATCAATTTTGATGCTTTTAGTGATGTATTGCATTTTGGAATTTACAGGCGCAATTTCCTTTGATGGTATGTGCACACCACTTCTTTTAGCGAGAACAAACAATAATGAAACGATCGTGGGAATTGTTTCGTCGTTTATGGCAATAGGTTGTATCGTGGCAAGCGTCCTATTGTCTATCTTAAAGCAGCCTCATAAAAAATTGCCAGTCATGTATTTTGGCAGTTATCTATGTTTGCTTGGAATTACATTGTTTGGAATGGGAAGAAATCTCGTGTGGTGGTGTATCGTGGTATTTATTGGATGTTTTGGAAGCCCAATATATCATACATATCAGACAATTATTATAAGAGAGAAAGTTGATACAACGATGCAAGGTCGTGTTTTTTCTTTGCAAGGCATGATTACACAGGCATTAACACCATTAGGATTTTTAATGGGAGGTATGCTGGCTGATTATATTTTTGAACCATTTATGAAAAAGATGTCTTTGCATAAAAATATGATCACCTTTCTTGTTGGACGGCAGAGTGGTTCCGGAATAGGTTTAATATTTGTTATTGCAGGAGTAACAGGGACTGTCGCATTAACGATTATGAAGTGCAATCCTGCCATAAAACAGTTGGATCAATTGTAGACATGACGGTCATACACAGTTTACAGATGCAACAAAATAATATATTGACAACTGGATTCCCGGAAGGTTACTTTGTGAAAGAGATTTCTTTGATGCAGTGTTGCAGTTTATTAGTATTATGAAAAAACTTTGAGTATAAATGGTATATCAGACATGTAGATAGTCATAATAGTATTCAACTTGACAGGGCATACTTTGTCGGGGAAAATTTTGAGCAAATCTTAAACAAATCTTAAACAAAAATCACATTGAATCTTAAACAATAGTTATTTAAACTAAATCTATAAGTTATTACAATAAAATTTTTGGGGGAGGAATTTTATGAAGCTATTTTGGAGATTTATTAGAACAGATATAAAAAAGTCGAAAAGAAATTTTGCATTGTTTGGTTGCACGATTTTTTTAGGGGTTATTGCAATTGTAATCTCCCTGTTATTAACGAGGACAGGAAAGCTGCTATATGCAGATACACTTTTATCAGATTATGGCAATTATGATGTTGCTTTCTGTCAAGTGAGTGATAAATTAAAGGATGTTATTGAAAAAGACAATCGTTTTTCGGAGTTGGGGTATGTTTTTGATCAGGGAAAGTATCGCTTTTTGGAAACCGGAAATAGTATTGAAGTTGGTGCGGTTAAGGATCAAAAAACAGAGGATATGTATTATGTTAATCCGGTGAAAGGAAGGTATCCGAATAAAAAAGGGGAAATATGCATAGATCGTATCACGTTAAAATCGAATGGTTTGGCGGAAAAGTTAGGACAAAAGATTCAATTGACATGCGATGATACGTCAGAAAATGTAACATATACATTGGTTGGAATTATAGAGGTTCAAAAACATGATACAGGTGAAACATATGATACAAGGTTTTATCCGGAAGAAATGTTTTCAACCAGTAATATGAACAATGTAAATTTCCCATATGCATATATTTATCCGGAAGAAGTAAAGAATCCAAAAGGAATACATATTTTGGCGGATGTAGTAAAAAAGGAAAATTCTGCCAATGTAGTACAGTCCTATTTAGATGATTCTGATTTATTATCAGACTTACATATTACTACTGACAGGTCTTTTGGCAGAGAATGGACAATAGCGAATATACTGGGAGCAGATACGAATGGAGATAGTTTGGCAAATGTTGTTTCAAGCAGTATGGAAAATGGAAATATATCAGTCGATGGATATACAAAGTATCTTATGCCGGTATTATTGCTGTTAATTTTTACACTGGTTTTGGTGGGGATATTTGACTCGATTCGTATGGATATCCGTAGAAAGTATGATTACTATGGGACTCTGCTTCGGCTGGGAATGAATAGCAAAAAGATTGCACTGTTTTATAGTATGGAAATGTTGATTGTATTGGCAGTGACCATATTAGCAGGAATTTTTTGTGGAAAATGGGGATATGAATTTCTTATCAGCCTCGCAAATGATTTATTAAATATACATTTACTATCTGTGGTTGATTTTGATTCATTTTATATTCCGTATATTAACAAGGTGACATGGAACCCATATACCACTGCTGCTTTTGTTGTTGGTGTTAGTGTTGTCGTTGCTACAATCATCAACCTTGTGCAGTTAATTCGTATGAAACCAATACAATATGAAATGAAGAAAGTCACAAAGAAGAAAAGAAAATTTGAGTGTAAAAATCTCTATTATCTTTTAAATCATTACATGGGAATTGACAAAATCAGGTATCGTATACTGCCTAATATTATAATATGCCTTGTGCTTGTTTCGGCAGTGTTTGGATATCAATTTTTTCAATGTAAGATTGCTGACGATACAGGCAACTATGATGCTCAATTGAAAGAGGCAAGAATAAAGGGGTTTGATTACTATATGAAACAGTCACCAGTAGATGTGTATTCCGGTTATTTACAATATATGCATAATAGCGGAGTAACTACGGAGATGTTTCAAGAGTTAAAATCAAACGAGAATGTTAAAAGTGCAAAGGGGGCAATTGTAGATTATTCTACCGCTCTTGTGGTTAATAAGACGGATATGTTGTCAAATAAGCTGATGCAACAGTCAGAAGTTTCAGAAGCAATAAGTGATTCTGTGAATGATCAGATTGATGCGCTGGCAAGTGTTGAGTATTTGAAGTATCTGGGTGTAGATCTGAAAAAGAAGCAGGTGTTTCATACGCCAACCATCGGACTCTCCACTGAGGAAGTGATGTCTTTTGCAAAAAATAATCTTATTGCGGGAGAGATAGACAGAAAGAAGATAGAAACAGGAGAGGAAGTTCTATTGATGGTCACGGATCAGGATCTGGCAAGTTACTTTAAGGTGGGGGACAAGTTACCATTGGTAGACTTTATAAGAGATAAGACGTTAGATGAGAGCACAGAATGCATGTTAGGACAGATTCCAAAAGGATACGAGAATCAAAAAAGCAGTTATAAGGTTACCGTGCAAAATGTGACAAAAGAATTTTTGTGCTTTGAAAAAATGATTCCATTGGATGCAAGGATAGGTGGAATTGTACTGGTTGATGCTGATTTGGATTCGTTTTATTTTGAGGACGATAATGGCGTGAACACTGTTAATGTTCTAACATCAACAGATGCATTTACAAAATGGAAACTTCCTAATAAAAATTATACCAGAGTAGGAGTTACACTGAAAAAATACAACGATACTGCATTAAAATCCTTTGATAAGACATGGTCAAAATATGTCAGCGAGGCTAAGTATATGGCGCAAATAGATGTGTTTAGTATACTTCGGGAAAAACAGATGATCAGCAAAAGAGTGATGGCTATTTTTTACCTGTTGCTTGCTGTGTTAATTTTGTTAAGCATTCTCAGTGCGGGCAATACGATATCCATGAATATTTTTTCCATGAAAAAAGAAAGAATGTTATTAAATGATTTGGGAATGACAAAAAGGAAAATACGACTTCTTCTTTGGATGAGATTTGGAAAAATAGGTCTTTTTGGAGGATGCATCAGTATACTGCCTGTGTGGGGGTATTCCAGAATTGCAGCATATGCAAACGACTTAATGCGGAATGCGTATGAGAATGATACATATGATGCACTCATACTTAGCAAGCCGTGGGTGGAAGCCATTCCAAAGTATGATTTATGGAATGGTAATCTTCTACAGACAGTATTGGTAAGTGTAGCAGTTTCATTACTTATTATTGGTACAATTGTTATTATCTGCACATGCGGACAAAAGGAAGGGAGGAATAAATGCGAATGAGTGCTATGATTAAGATTGAAAATGTAAGTAAGGTTTATGGAAAAGGCAAAAAGAATCAGGTGCAGGCATTAAAGTCGATTGCTTTAGAACTTGAACAGGGACATAATTACGCTATTATTGGGAAAAGCGGTTCCGGAAAGTCGACTTTGATGAATATGATCGGGTTACTTGATCTGCCAACAGAGGGGAAGATCTTCTTTAAGGGATCTGATATTAGCCATTATAATGCGGGGCAACAGGCGAAATATCGCAATATGGAGGTCGGGTTTGTATATCAGGATTTTAGACTGATTGACGAACTCACGGCGAAGGAAAATATTTTGCTTCCACGATTAATTGCAAAGAAAAAAATAGATATGGAATATTATCACTCCCTTATTTCCATGTTAGGATTGGAAGAAAGAGAGAAGCATTTGCCAACAGAGCTTTCAGGTGGGCAAAAACAGCGTGTCGCAATCGCAAGAGCATTGATCAATGATCCGGATCTGATACTTGCAGATGAGCCAACCGGTAATGTTGATCAGGAAACTGCCGGAGAGATTATGGATATTTTTGTCCAGATGCATCAATTGAAAAAAACAGTTGTGATCGTAACGCATGATATGGATGTTGCAATGAAATGTGAAAATGTTATTAAACTATCGGATGGAATGATTTGTGAGTCATGACCAGTGATAATGGAAGCACCAGAGACGCAGGGGAAAGATTACCAGTAAATAACTAACTGGCTTTCATCTGCGTCTTTTCTGTAGTGATAATAAATACAAAAAGAAAATAACACTTTACATTATCAAAAATGAGAATATAATCAAAATAGAGAATAAAAGGAGAAGAAACTTAATAAAAACAGAAATTGCGGATGTTTTTATGAATCCTGTTCGTCAGAGAATTATTCAATAAAGTGTATTAAGGCAGGTTACATTAGTTTCATCACCTGTTGATGAAACACAAATCATAAATGAGCCAGACGCTGAGACGCAGAGCTGATCCGAAAAGAAAAATGGATTGGTTCCGCGTTTTGTTTATGATATTTGAAAGAAAAATATATGTTGAGAGTTAGTGAAAGGAGAACATAAAAATGTTTAAGGTTGCAATATTACAAAAACGAGCCCTTAATGCACAAATAGAAAAGAATATGGAAAGCATTATTATGGCAATGAAAGAGGCATCGGAAAATCATGCAGATATTCTTTTGCTGCCGGAATGCTTTGTTACCGGGTATGATCTGCCTATGTCGTATGAGAAAAGCATTGCAGATGATGATAAAAGCATTGCAAAAATATGCGAGAAAGCGAAAAAATATAAAATAGGTGTAGTACTCACGGCATTTACAAAAGGTAATAAGCAACCGCAGAACTCAGCCTTTGTTATCAATAAATCAGGCAATATATTAATGAAATACTCAAAGGTACATACCTGTGATTTTGCCGATGAAAGAAATGTTGAATCAGGGAAGGAATTTAAGGTGTGCGATTTTGAGGGAATACAATTGGGCGTTATGATTTGCTATGACAGAGAGTATCCGGAAAGTGCAAGAATACTGATGTTAAAAGGTGCAGAAATCATTCTTGTACCAAATGATTGTGGTTCTATGCAGCCAAGAATCCGAGCACTTTCTACAAGAGCATATGAAAATATGGTTGCAGTTGCTATGGCAAATCCGAATGGAGATAATGCTGGATGTTCCTGTGCATTTAGCCCGATTTGCTGGGACAGAAATGGAGAGTGTGTTGATAATACAGTATTGCTGGCTGACGATAAAACAGAGGGGATTTTTTATGCGGAGTTTGATATGGAAGCGATTAGAGATTATAGGAGGCGGGAAATGTTAGGAAATACATTTCGTAAGGTAGAAGCATACAGTCAGTTGTTAAGTAAAGAAATTAAGGAACCCTTTATAAGACCTGGTCAGAATGAGCTGTTAAAACAATCAAACTTTTTAAATTGATTTCGAGAGAAGAAAGGAATTGACAGGGAGGAAGGGGAAGATGTTTGAAAAAGCAATTCGTTTATTAAGAACAGCAGGCATATTGCTGGTGATAGCCGGCTGCATATTTGGTCTTATAGATCAATGAATTTACGCTGCATTAGTGTGGGTAGGTGCTTTTGGGTGTTGCATTGCAGCTTTTAACTTTAAGGATCAAAAGGGAAAAGAGGAGGGTTAAAACATGGAATTAGTAAGCGATTACATGCGTGAGGATACCATGCGCCACGCACTGAATGAATTGACAAGAAAAACATTCTTCTTCGATTTTGAAGACTGGGTGACAGGTGGATATTTTGAGGGAGATTATATTCCCTATTCCTTTATTGAGGATGGAAAAATAATTGCAAATGTATCCGCAAATCGGATGACTTTTCTTCAGAATGGTGTAGAGAGAAATTACATACAGATCGGAACGGTCATGACCGATGAGGCATATCGCAGACAGGGCTTGGCAAGAAAACTGATCGAGCATGTGGTGAAACAGTACAAGGATAGTTGTGACGGATTTTATCTGTTTGCCAATCTGGATGCGTTAGACTTTTATGATAAGTGTGGCTTTTCAAGGGAAACGGAGTATCAGTATAAGGTCAAAGAGGAGTTTTGCAGGAACAGGTCTAAGGGAGAGTGGTTTGTCCCGGTAAATACTGCAGATGTGCAGATGAAGCAAAAATATATGGACATGATCCGGCACAGTGCAGCAAATTCTTCTATGGAGCAGATCAACAAATTTGGTTTGCAGATGTTTTATACTGCAGATATGGAAAATGTATATTATGCAAAGGATATGGACTGTTTTATCGTAGCAGAGACAGAGGGGGATACACTATTTTTACAGAGTATCATCTGTGAAAATCAAGTGGCACTTTCGGATGTTTTGCAGAGAGTGAGAGGGGAATATCATAAATGTCAGCTTGGTTTCGTGCCGGATCTGAAGGACATGGATATGTGCGAGGCAGAGAAATATGATGGATCCGACGATTACAGGCTGTTTTATTTCGGGGAGCAGCTAAAAAGTATCGAGAAGGAAAAACTTTATTTTCCGAAACTTTCACATGCATAAAGACGGATGCATTTTGGTATCCATTTTATGCATGTTAGTTGTCTGTATATAGACAATGAAATCAAATCACGATAGAGTAATTACAGTGGCAAATTGCCAAATAATATATGGAGAGGTAGCTGGTATGGAAGAACGAAGTGGAGTCCTGGTACAGACATTGTGAATATTGCAAAATTGGAAGGTGCATATGTTAAATATTTGCTGGCAATCTGTGCGGTTATATTTGTAACTATTGTGAAGAGCAATGGTGTTAATTGCAGTTGCTGCTATTTTTACAATGCTTTGTGAGCGTACCGCAGGTAAATGTTAATACACGGAGCAATTACCAGGCAATTGAACATGTAACCGCAGCAGCGCAGGAAAATAGTGCGGGGGCAAAGGCTATAGAAGATATGGTTGTGAGAATAAGGACATTAGCTATGGAGCCGGAAAGGAAAAACGATGAGAGTAACGGAAGAACTTGTGAAGTGGTATCTCGAGAAAGAAGAGGCAGATAAGATAAACCGGAGGATTGCAGAACGCAGAAAGAAAAAAGCGAATGGATAAAAGGAGCGTATTTGCAGATAGGAAAGGGGGAAGACGCAATGGATGACATGGTTAAAAAGGAACAATAGTTAAGAACATTGTTCTTGCGCAACAAGTAAATTTAAAATGTTACTCTACGGGGGAGCGTAGAAGATTATATAAAGAAAGCGGAGAAAAATATGGTGAATTTAGTCAAAGAAGCACAGGAAAGTAAAAAGAAAATTGTCCTATCAGCAATGGTGGCAGGACTTACAATTATAGCGGCAGTTCCATTATTTATATTGTCGGGGATGCTGGAGATAGAGAACTGGATTAGAGTACTTCTTATAGGGATAGGTTTTGTTGTGTTGGTTGGAGGAATTGCAATTGCCTGTGTCCTTGATATAAAAGCAGGAGCCTATGAGTGTCCTGAATGTAATAATAGATTTGTTCCAAATATGAAGTCATATATTATGGGACCTCATACAATTACAAAGCGAAAATTAGTATGTCCACATTGTGGAGCACATAAATATTGTAAGAAGGTTCTTACAAAGTAAAACTGAAATTTTATCTATGCAAAGAGTTCAATAATTCTTTGTTATATAGGAAACGCTATGGAGAAAACGATGAAAAACAAAAACCAACTGATTGGCTGTTGCGGACTTGATTGCGAAAAGTGTGATGCCAGGATCGCAACAATTACAGACGACAATGCCCTGCGTGAGCAAACCGCCACTCTGTGGAGCAAGCTCAACGGGGTAACGATCACACCGGAAATGATCAACTGCGTCGGATGTCGCATAGAGGGTGTAAAAACACCGTTCTGCGACAAACTCTGTCCTATACATAATTGTGTTCGGAAAAATGGACTGGATACCTGTGCTGATTGTTCGCAGATGGAAGGATTGCGGCAGGAATTAATTCCTTTTGCAGAGAAATATGTGGAGAATACCTACTATAGTTTCAATGAAAATGAATTTGTCGCATTTGAACAAAGAGGAAAAGGAACTATAGATTTAGCGTTGGAGAGACCATATCTGTTTCGTTTTCTTTATACGGGTGAGAGAAGTCAGCTTTTAAGCAATGGTTTCGAGCTGCAGCAGGATCTTTCAGATGGACCCAATATGTATGAGAAGATAGCAGATATGTTGGAAATTACGATAGAGCAGGCAATGGATTTTGCCATGACGATGATGGTATATACACAGGGAATGGGAACCTTGATTGCTTCGGGAATCGTTCAGGATACAAAAGAAAATATGTATTGTATGCTTCACAATACGGGGATGACATATTTAAAAGGCTTGGGTGTCGGGGAGGATATTTTACAAGCTTTATCGGGAGGTGATGAGTCAGATGCAGACAGTAGTAACGGATAAATGGATCTTATGTCCGGTATGCAGAGCAAAGACCAGGACACAGATATTGGACGATACGGAATTAAAACGTTTTCCACTGTTTTGTCCAAAATGTAAGGAGAGTGGTATTATCAGTGGAAACATTATGTTGGTTATATTTGCAACTATATTTGCCCCATGTCATATTCGGATCAGTTATATGAATGCCGTTTATAAGGGTGATAATTAAATTTAGAGGAGGAAAGCAGAATGGATGCAATTACGAAAAATTGGATTTCCGAGGAGCAGATACAGCAAATGACAGATCAGGCATTAGGCCATCCGGTTGCAATAAAAAACATTAAGAGATTATCCGGGGGATTTTGTAGTGCCGTATATCTGGTAGAAACGGCTGAAGAAAAAATGGTACTTAAGCTTGCATCCGGAACAGGAGTAAAGGTTATGCGCAATGAAGTGAAATATATTCCAACGGAAGCGGAAATGTTGAAATTATTTCAGGAATGGCTGGATATTCCGATGCCGAAATTACTCTTTTATGATGACAGTGGAGAAATATGTGATGTTCCGTATTTCTTTATGAGTTATCTGGATGGAGTGCCGTTGTGTGATGATCAGACGATTACGGATGCTCAAAGAGCAGATGTAAAGAAGGAAATGGGAGAGATCACACGAAAGATATGTTCCTTAAAGGCAGATATCTTTGGAATTCCCAATATACCGGAAAGTTATTGCAAGAAAAACAGTGATTTTATAAATCTATTGTTTGACTGGCTGTTGTGTGATGCCGAAGAAAAGGGAATTGCTATTCCCGGAATTACATCGGCTGACCTTAAGAAACTGATTCGGAAGTATGGAAAAGAATTGGATGAAGTAACTGTCCCGGTTTATGTACATACCGATACATGGGATGGTAATCTTTTGATAAAAAACGGCAAGCTGACAGGACTTATTGATTATGCAGCGGTGTTATGGGCAGATCCATTATTAAGCCATGATTTTCACGACTTTGGAGATGTTCCTAATCCATATTTTCTGCAAGGCTATGGCAAAATAGAATTTACCAAAAATGAGAAAATTCGTATTCAGATCTATCGTATCTGGCAGCGCTTGGGAATGGTGGTGGAGTGCGGATATCGTGAATACGAAGATCCACATATGTATGACTGGGTGTTGGATGATTTTGCAAGAGAAGTGGGGAAGCTGGAAACGGCTGTGATGGATCACAATTGATAAGAGCAAAAGAAAGCACAGGCACAGGAGGATTAGAAGATGAAATGTTCAAAATGTGGTAAAGAAATGAGAAAAGGATATTTCTTTAGCAGTAAGGACGGAGCTTTCAGCTTTGCAAATGAAGTACCGGGCGTTTTC
>NZ_QUFB01000026.1 GCF_003478335.1 Clostridium sp. AM49-4BH | reverse complement strand
GAGTTAATCCAGTAAGACCCCTTGAAGACGACGAGGTAGATAGGGCAGAGGTGGAAGTGTGGTAACACATGGAGCTGACTGTCACTAATAGGTCGAGGGCTTGACCAAAGGAGCGAGGATGTATCATGGATCACAAGACGGCGATGAAAGTTTACTTTCAGGAGTCGGATTGGGAACATGATTGCATTTGAGCGGGATAACATGAATATGTGAGCGCAGCGAGCATATGAATGACCGCGAAAAGGCAGTAACATCTGAGCGTAGGAACGAAGGCAATTATAATGCCGGAGTACCAAGAACAAGTTCAATTTTGTGGATGAAAGATACTATATGCAGTTTTGAAGGTACTAAAAAAAGTACCGGAAACATAGTCTAAAGAAAGGACTGTGTTTTTGTTATAATCCTCGATAGCTCAGTCGGTAGAGCACGCGGCTGTTAACCGCGCTGTCGTAGGTTCGAGTCCTACTCGGGGAGCGACAAAGAAGATCCTGTAAACGATTTCGTTTACAGGATTTTTTTTTTTGATCTTTTTGCCATATCGTCATTCAAGATAAGAGGTGTACTCTATGTAATCCCATTTCTGGTAATAGATGATCTTTGGAAGCTTCCTATATAGAATTAAAGTGTCCAATTATGGAAAAAAGTGTCCAATTCTGCCAAATGGGTTTACGAAGAGATTTTTTTATTACATTTAATGTGTTACAGGCACATTTATTAAAGACTTTGTATTATTGCATATTTGATACAAATTGGTTAATTAGGGGACATATGAAAAAAGGAACAAGGGAATAAAAAAGACAAAGGAATTAATTTTAAGAACAGTAGAAAAAAAGCGAAGAAAAAATTGATTATGGATAGTGAGAGTTGACCTACATGCTTAGGCATCCTACATCAGCCAGTAAGACCACAGTCATTGCAACATAAAGATGTTACAATGAAGTAAACATCTTTATGTTGGCACCTTGTAGAGTTACTCTACAAAAATCTCCAGTACTTGAGAACAGACCCTCTGTACCGCAGATCAAAACAACACACGATACGATAATTATAGCATATTAGGTCTGTGTATGCAATGGAAAAACATAATTAATGTAGGAATAATGTAGGAACCTTAATGTAGAAATCGTAGAAATTTGAAATTTCATTTTTGGTTCATTAAAAAAAATAAAAAAAACACTTGCATTCTTGTAAATTATATGATAGTATATTATTCGTTGTCAGACAAAAATTGTCTAGCAAGATGGCTCCATGGTCAAGCGGTTAAGACATCGCCCTTTCACGGCGGTAACACGGGTTCAAATCCCGTTGGAGTCATATATGGCGACTTAGCCAAGTGGTAAGGCATGGGACTGCAACTCCCTGATCATCGGTTCAAATCCGGTAGTCGCCTCTAGTAACCCTCATTTGCACTATGTAAATGGGGGTCGTTTTAGTTTACGCTATATAAAAAAGGAGACTAAGATTGGAGAAGGAATATCAGGATATTTTTAACGAGATTCAGGACACCTTTGGAAAAAGTAAACTGCAGCCAAGCCAGTATTCCGCATTAGCACTTGCATATATTGGGGATGCAGTATATGATTTGATCATTCGGACGATAGTCATTGATCTGGGTGCTGGTCATGTCAAAAATTTTCATAGAATGACTAGTTCTGTTGTAAAAGCAGAGGCCCAAGCTAAGCTCATGAAAATTTTAGAGGACAAGCTTACTGAGGAGGAAGTGGCATATTATCGTCGGGGACGCAACGCCAAGTCAGCAACTTCTGCAAAGAATGCGTCTATTGTGGATTATCGTGTAGCGACCGGGTTTGAAGCGTTGGTTGGTTATTGGTATTTGACGCACCAGATGGAGCGAGCTATGAAATTGTTGCACGATGGTCTGATCGAAGCAGATCAGATGCCTCACAAATAATGAACTCGCATGATCGAAGCAGATCAGATGCCTCACAAATAATGTACTCGCATGATCGAAACAGATCAGATGCTCAACAAATAATGTACTCGCATGATCGAAGTGAATTAAATTGTTTGGTACGGTAGTGTAAATTGTTAAATTATATAGGAAGGAAGACACATATGGCATACGAAGAATTAACAATAGAAGGACGTAATGCAGTAATTGAGGCATTTCGTGCAGGGAAAACCGTTGATAAGATATTTGTTTTAGAAGGCTGCAAGGATGGTCCTATTCAAACAGTTTTGCGTGAAGCGAAAAAGCAGAGTACCATTGTCAATTTCGTCAAGAAAGAACGCTTGGATCAATTATCAGAGACAGGTAAGCATCAAGGAGTTATTGCACATTTGGCGGCTTATGAGTATAGCACAGTAGAAGAAATTATGGATCGTGCGGCACAGAAGGGGGAAGCACCGTTCGTTATTTTATTGGATGGAATAGAAGACCCACACAATTTGGGGTCTATTATTCGTACGGCTAACCAGGCAGGTGCACATGGTGTCATCATTCCTAAGCGACGAGCTGTTGGTTTAACTGCACTGTGGCAAAGGCATCTGCAGGAGCGATTCATTATACTCCGGTGGCAAAGGTAACGAATCTGGTCAAAACCATGGAAGAACTCAAGAAACAGGGGATGTGGTTTGTTTGTGGAGATATGTCAGGAGAGACGATGTATTCGCTTGATCTGACCGGACCGATCGGTGTTGTGATCGGTAACGAAGGCGATGGTGTCAGCAGATTAGTGAAAGAAAACTGCGACTTTACGGCATCCATTCCGATGCAGGGTGATATTGATTCATTAAACGCTTCGGTAGCGATGGGAATTTTATCATATGAAATCGTGCGCCAGCGGATCACAAAGGGCATAAAATAAGCGCGTTATAGCCAGAGGTACATTAATGGCATAAAGTAAGCGCGTTATAGCCAGAGGAACGCTAAGAATATAGAAGTAAGTGTGTTATAGCCAGGGGTATGTTAAGGGTATAAAGTAGGCACATTTGCAGAAGCAAATCGTATTGGGTGAATGTGAGGTAAGTACGGGGTGTAGTATGAGAGAGTATGAACAGCAGACAATAGAGGAAGTGGTTGCCAGTGCAAAACATGGTAATGATGAGGCTATGGAGTATGTATTGGCTAAATATAAAGGACTCGTTAGAGGGCTTTCGCGAACATTGTTTTTATTGGATGGCGATGAGGACGATTTAATACAGGAAGGGATGATTGGCCTGTACAAGGCAGTCGTAAGCTATGATGAATGTAGAGGCGCTGCATTTGAGACATTTGCCAGTCATTGCATTAATCGGCAGATGTATTCTGCAGTCAAAAAGTCCAATCGTAAAAAAAACGGGCCCCTTAATACTTATATTTCAATTGATTCAGCCAGTGATAGCGATAATGAACAGGGACCGGACAGCGTCAAGCTGTTGGATCGCGTGTCGGCAGGTCTGTATCAAAATCCAGAGGACATTATTATTGACAGAGAAGAAGCCGGTGATATAGAGGAACGCTTATTTAGTGTTTTGAGTGGAATGGAACGAGAAGTTCTATCGTTGTTTTTGCGTGGTATGACTTATCAGGAGATTGCCAGATATATGCAAAAGCAACCGAAAGCAATAGACAACGCATTGCAGCGGATCAAGACTAAATTACGGACGATACTAAGGTGATGACGCCTTCTTCTCATCCAAAAGCTGCATGAAATACTGCAATAGAGCTGCTGAAGATAAAAGAGAAGGAAATTAATCTGCTTTGCTCTTTAAGGTGGAAATAAGCTTTTCACTTCAGTGTTCGGGGACACGATAGAAAACGTATAAATGGGGCTTATAAAACAGAGAAAATGAAAAATTTGCTTGCAAATTTAGAGGCGCTATTATATAATATGGATTGTTGAGTGCTGCTATGGCTCAGTCGGTAGAGCGTCGCCTTGGTAAGGCGGAGGTCACGGGTTCAATTCCCGTTAGCAGCTCTGTTGAGGAAGTGAGGATTTCTGTGAAATTCTCACTTTTTTTACAATATAGGAAAATGCTCGTAACCTAGAGGGAAGCCACCAAGAATTGCGTTAGCAATTCTTGCAGAGCAAAACGCTGGTTTTGCTCTTTTTAGGATAGAAAGGACGGGGAATATGGCAAAAGCACTTATTTTTTTAGCAGAAGGATATGAAGAAGTTGAAATGTTGACGGTAGTAGATATGGTTCGCCGTGCAAAGATTGATATTGACATGGTGGCGATCGGGGATCAGAGAGTGGTAAAGAGCTCACATGGAGTATGCATCACCGCCGACAGATTATTAGATGAGGCAGATTTCGCAGAGGCACAGATGCTGATTTTGCCGGGTGGTATTCCGGGAACACCGAATTTACGTGCCTGCGATACACTGTGCCAGCAATTGCAGCAATTTGCAAAAGAAGAAAAATGGGTTGCAGCGGTGTGTGCAGCACCTACTGTGCTTGGTGAGCTGGGGATTTTGAAAGATCATCAGGCAACTTGTTATCCAAGTTTTGCAGATCAGTTGATCTGCGGTCAGTATGTTAAGAAGCCGGTTGTTCGTGATGGCAAGGTTATCACAAGTCGCGGAATGGGAACGTGTATTGAGTTTGCAGCAGAAATCATTACGGCGTTAAAAGATGCGGAAACAGCAGAGCATGTTAAAACTGCTATCATCTACAACGATCAATATGAGGATTAATCCTTATGAAAGAATACTAAGCCGAGGTTGCATTGTGTAATACACAATACAAAGAATGAGAGATAGTCTCGGTAGAAGAACAAAAAAGACTGCCTTAGAAATTACAGAAAATCCTGTGATTTCTAAGGCAGTTTTATGTTATTTCATGCTTTCGCTCCAAGCCCTCGCATCCAGACGTTCCTCGTAGGCATCTGCTGCGGCATCGTACTCTTCTTCATCATTAATATCTTCTAATTCAAAATCATCATTTCCTAAATCTTTGATGCGGAACACATAATATTCTGTAATGTTTTCCACAAAACCCGGAATCAGAGCAGCATAGAGCCGGCCGTCCACCTCGTAGATTTCATCCACGTAAAAGTCTTTATCAATCCCATCCTCATCGGTTAACGTAACCATAGTTTCTTCAAATTCGTATTCTGTATTTTTTGCCATAATTATCTCCGTTTCTGTATAAAATATTGTTTTAGTTCAAGTGACGGCAACAATATATCTGTGTTATTTGCAAAGGTATTTTCAGTATTCATTTGAAATACCCTCTGAACAGGTCATTGCCGAAATAATAGCATATATTATAATGTGAAAGTGCCACAGATGCAAGTTTACCTTGACAAAAAGGCTTTTAGACCTTATATTGTACGAAGAGACTAAATCGTAAAATGTAGAGTTCTGTAACAAAAATACACAAATTTTAAGCGCCAGAGCCTAGTTTTGTGCACAAAAGTATAAATTTGCACGAATCAGGCTGACGAGGAAAGAGATTATCGAAATTTCGGCGGATGTCTCTTCGCACGCTCCAGTGCGTTATGTATTGGCAAATATGCAGGTGACTGCAAAACAAATTCAATACAGTGGAGATTACAGATCCTTCGTTTGCGATGATTGTTCTTAGAAGGCAATCGACGCAGAACCGCATGGGCACAGGATGAAGTCTGCAAATGCACCGGTGATGCTGCAGATAACAGTGAAGAGTGTGGAAATGCACCGATAATGCTGCAGGATATTGTTTGCAGTGCGAGAGGCGTCGCAGTAACAGGTGGAATCTGCCGATTTGGCAGTAGAACGGAGGAAATTATGTGCGGAATTGTTGGTTATAATGGAGCACGTCCGGTGACGGACTTTTTGTTGGATGCTCTCGAATTGTTGGAATATCGTGGTTACGATAGTGCCGGTCTTGCAACGATCAATGCTGAGACAGGACGGACGAAGTTGCGTAAATGTGCTGGTCGCGTTGCTGATCTGCGCAAAGTATGTGAGAATGACAAGAAGCAGGCTACTTGCGGAATTGGTCATACACGCTGGGCAACACATGGTGGTGTCAGTGACGAGAATGCGCACCCACATCGTCAGGGTAATGTGCTTTTAGTTCATAATGGAATTGTTGAAAATTACGAAGAGCTTCGTGATCATTTTATGTTGAGCAAAGATCTGAAGTCAGAGACGGACACAGAAGTGGTTGCCGGTGTTTTGAACCGTTACTACGATGGAGATCCGCATAAAGCAATTGCACAAACGGTAAAGCATTTAAAGGGAACATTTGCATTAGTTATTATTTTTGATGATATACCGGATGTGATCTATGCAATCCGTAACGTCAGTCCGATCGTGGCTGCACGTACCGAGGACGGCACAATGTTAGCATCTGATGTTGCAGCACTTGGCTCTCATGCTACGGAATATATGGTTGTGCCGGAGTATCAGATCGTTGAGCTGCACAAAGACGATATTAAAGTGTTTGACCTGAAGGGCAAAGAGCAGAAGACAGAGTTTTTGGAGATTGATTGGGATACCAGCCGTGATGGTAAAGGTAAATACCCATTTTATATGGAAAAGGAAATTATGGAGCAGCCGGAGGCATTGCAGGCAACATTAGATCATCGTATTGTTGACGGACATATTGACTTGTCCTTTGATGGTGTGCCGGATGATGTTTTGCAGAATTGTGAGCGAATTTGTGTTGTTGCTTGTGGCACAGCTATGCATGCCGGATTGATCGCCAAAGCGATCGTTCAGTCAAAATTACAAATGCTGATGGATGTAGAGTATGCATCTGAGTTTATGTACTCCAATCCGGTCATTGATGAGAAAACACTGGTATTAGCAATTTCACAGTCCGGTGAGACGATCGATACTTTGGAAGCACTGAAGTATGCGCGCAAAAAAGGTGCCAAGAGTGTTGCGGTTATTAATGTTAAGGGTTCCTCTATCGCCAGAGAGAGTGATTATGTCATGTATACGGTAGCCGGTCCGGAAATCGCGGTTGCAAGTACGAAAGCATATACGACACAGGTAGAAACATTAATGCTCTTAATTGGGCGCATGGCAAAGGTAAGAGGTATTTTCGATGATGCAGCGGAGAAAGAGTATGTTGACAATATGCTTCAGATTCCTGCCAAGTTAAAGGAAGTATTGAACAAGAAACACGACATCCATAAAATTGCCAGAAAGCTGTTAGAGGCAAAAGATGCATTTATGCTTGGCCGTGGATTGGATTATTCTATCTTACTGGAGGGAGCTTTAAAATTAAAGGAAATTTCCTATATTCATACAGAGGCATATGCATCTGGTGAATTGAAACATGGTACGATCGCTCTGATCACAGAAGATACACCGGTCGTTGCTGTTGTCACACAGGAAAAGCTAAAAGATAAAGAATTATCTAACATTCGTGAAGTGCAGTCTCGTGGTGCAAGTGTTGTATTGTTTGTACGCGAAAGTATTTCAATGGCAGATGCAGAATATGCAGATGTATTATTATTACCGGATATGGCGGATGAGTTTATGGTATTCCCGGCAGCAGCGGCATTGCAGTTGTTGGCATATTACGTATCGATGGATCGTGGATTGGATGTTGATAAACCAAGAAACTTAGCAAAAGTAGTTACCGTAGAGTGATCCGGTAAAAATGAAATTATGAAAGCAATATTGTATATTGCCGGTCATGAGTAAGAAAAATGTGTATTTATGGAGGCGAAAGAATGAAATTTCAGGCAGATAAGAAGCATGTTAGTGTAACGGGTAGAACTATTTATCGAGAGGGTATTCGTTATCTGGGATATTCTGCGACATCTATTTCTTTCAAATTCGTAGGAACAAAAGCAACCGCAGAGATTGTCAGTGACGCATCAAAGCATACTGAGAAGGAGAGGGCTTGGATTGCTATTTATTATGGACAGGATAGAGATCCTGCTAAGCGTCTGCGCTTAGAGCAGGACAGGCAGACAATCGTGCTGTTTGAAACGCAACAAACTACGGAAAAGCAGATTACTATCGTTAAATATTCTGAAGCAGAATATGCAGCGTGTGGTATTGTTTCTATAGAAATTACCGATGAAGTAAACCCGGGGGAAGAAATACTATTATCGCCGCCGGTACATAAGAAAAGACAGATCGAGTTTTTTGGCGATTCGATCACTTGCGGTTACGGCGTGGAAGGTGATGTGAGTGATGAAATATTTGACACCGCAGATGAAAATCCGACCAAATCGTATTCATTACTTACCGCAGAATTGCTTGATGCGGAACCTAACCTGGTATCGTGGAACGGAAAAGGTGTTATCACAGCATATATAGGGGAAGAAGAGGATGCACAGATTGATGATTCCTGGCTGATGCCAATGTTATATGAATACACGGATGCAGGACTGGAACGAGATTATTTTGCCAATGAGAAGTCAGACTGGGAAACTTGGAATTTTGAGGAATATAAACCGCAGCTTGTTGTCATTTATTTAGGTACGAATGATGCGAGCTATACAAGAGATATTCCAGACAGACAGAAACAGTTTGAAGATGCTTATGTAAAATTGTTGCATCAGGTGCACGAGCATAATCCGAATGCAGCTATTATAACAACGATCGGAGCGATGGATCAAAGATTGAATACGACGATTGATGCTGCGACAGCATGTTTTGCCAAAGTTACGCCAGATTGTACGATTCGTTATGTACAGCTTCCATTGCAGGATGAGGTAGATGGCTTGGGAACTTATTGGCATCCGACGGAAAAGACGAACCGTAAGTGTGCCCGTTTAATTGCAGATGCTGCTAAGGAAATGCTGCAATGGTGATGATCTGAGGAACTTGAATCTAAGGGAAATGTTGAAGTGGTGAGACGAAGAACTTGAATTCAAGAGAAATGCTGCAATTGAGACATGAGAAACTTGAATCCAAGGGAAATGCTGTAATAGAGACATGAGAAACTTGAATCCAAGGGAAATGTTGCAATTGAGACATGAGAAACTTGAATCCAAGGAAAATGTTGTAATAGAAATAACTGAAACAGCTTAAATGGGGTGTCGTTATGCGACACCCCATTTTTCAAACAGTTTACCAACAAATTCAACGATCGGTGCCAGTAAAAGCACCATCAGGACAGTCATAACACCAACTTCACCACCCGTGAGAAATCCAAGTATCGTTGCGATCAGATCAATAGAAAGACGAACCGGCTTGAAACAATTTCGGCCGGTTTTTTGCCGTATTTTTTCGGTGACGGCAAAAGGTACGGCATCATAAGGTGCCATGCCGTGCCCGCTGTGCATATAGCAGGCTGCAGCAACCACAAAAAGCAGAAGCGCCGGGACCAGAATGCCAATGCGGGCTGCAAGTGGAAGATGTGCAGGCACATGGCATACGTTTGTCCAGACCCAGCCGAAGAAATCAGCCGAGTAGCCCACCACAACCATATTTCCGATCGTTCCGGTACCGATCAGCCGCCAATCAAGTAAGATGACCAAGATCAGAAGTACCGTATTAAATAATAGTTGATAATTACCAAAACTAAGTCCCAGTGTCCGGGCTATTCCATAATTCATTGCCGAGCAGGGATCTGTCCCCATTTCCGTCAGAACGAGCAGCGACACGCCGAGTCCCATCATGATCACAGAAATAAGCATTAGCGCAAAGGTTTTCCCCCAATGTTTATCTAGCACCGGCATTTGAAAAGTTGTGGTAATAGTCTCTTTTTCATTCATAGTAATTTTGCATTCCTTTCTCTGCCCACGGGTTTAGAGGTATTTCATACTATGTTATGGGCAAAATGCTTCTGCCGTTTTCATCGGAAAAATATTTCTGACTTTTTCGCAGACAAAATGTTTCTTTCGTTCCCGCAGGTAAATATAGACCTTTTGTCCCATGTATCCTATAATAGGGTTATTAGAACAGCCAACGAAAATCATAACATATTACAGAACCAGCGTCAAAAATCAGCATCATTGTTGGAAGATGCTATGGTGATTGACAGAGTTGGAAACTTTCATGATATGTTTGGATTGTAAATGAAGGAGAATGATCATGCAGAGATTAAAAACAATGTTAAATTCGATAGATCACAAGGGATACCCAGCATATAAAGGCCTTAAGGGCAGTTATGATTTCGGCGATTATCGGCTTGGTATTGACAAAGTGCAGGGTGATCCTTTTGCTTCGCCCTCTCGGATTTCTCTGGTGGTGCCGCAGAGCACACATGCGATCCCAAAAGAGTTTTACGAGCAAAAGCATCGCAGGATCGCAGTGGAAGATCACTTACTCCGTCTGGTTTGCAGGGAAAGCGAACCATTTAATTTTAAGGCAAAAGGATCCGGCAAAAGCGGCTTGATTGCAGTTAGCCGTCCGGGACAGGAAATCGTGGAGCGAAGTGCCTGTCATATCAATGCGAAAAATGGGGAGCTAACCGTTCGTATGTCAGTTGGTTTTCCGGCAAATGGGAGAAGTATCAATGCAAGAGAACTGGGCAAAATATTTTTTCAATTTATACCGGAGATCGTGCATCACGCCTGCTGTTATGCGAATATTGACGCCCAAAAGCTACAGAGAGCTGCAGACCTCGCAGACGATCAGCGCTACATCAGAGAGCAGATGGCGGAAGAAGGTATATTGCTTTTATTGCTAATGGATCAGTGCTGCCGCGCGAGAATGGAGTATCCCAACGTCCAATGAAGAAGGCGGTGCCATTTGCCTCGCCGGAATCCATGGAGGTTACGTGGAACCTTCCACATAAAGGCATGATCAAGGGTATGGGGATCAAAAAAGGTGTGACGCTTATCGTTGGAGGCGGTTATCATGGCAAATCCACACTTTTGCAGACGTTAGAAAGAGCAGTATATCCGCATATTGCCGGAGATGGTCGAGAGTACGTTGCCATGGAACAGAGTGCGGTTAAGATCCGTTCTGAGGACGGTAGGAGCATTTATCATAAAGATATTAGTCCGTTTATTCGCAATCTGCCGACCGGACGGGATACGACGGATTTTAGCAGCGAGGATGCCAGCGGTTCCACATCGCAGGCGGCCAATGTTGTAGAAGCTGTCGAGAATGGAGCAGGTGTATTGTTGATCGATGAAGACACCAGTGCGACTAATTTTATGATTCGAGATGAATTAATGGAAAAGGTTGTGGCAGCAGGAGAAGAGCCGATCATACCGTTTATTAAACGGGTAAAAGGGCTATATGAGCAGAAACAGGTTTCCACCATTTTAGTTGCAGGGAGCTGTGGTGCTTTTTTTCATATTGCAGATACAATATTGCAAATGGAAAGTTATCGACCGAAAGAAATCACACAATTTGCAAAAGAGACAGCGAAAGCATACCCGTTGAATGACACATCGATGGCAGCTGAATATCCGGACAGCGTAGAGCAGAAAATTTTCATTCCAAAGCAGTCGCTTGAAGCTGGCGGTCGTGAGCATAGACGAGCGGTCGGCAAATATAGCGGGGATGCTGCAAGTACAAAGAGTGCCGGGAAATCTGATCGCGGTATGAAGATCAAGGTGATGGGAACAGATGGATTTGCGATCAGCAAGACGAATGTAGATCTTCGTTATCTTGAGCAGATCATTGACAGTGAGCAGATGACGGCAATTGCACGTTCTTTGGTAGTGATCCTGGAGCAGTATGCCGGACAAAAGATTCAGGTATCGCAGGCGGTGTCAGAACTCGTGGACGCACTGGAGCGAGATGGATTGAATGTGCTATCAAATGGCAATGGCAGTGATCTGGCTATGCCAAGACGAGCAGAGATGGCCGGATGCCTCAATCGATACCGTGGAATTATGAAGCGTTGATCAGGATATGTGTTATGATGAAAATGTGATGCATATAAGGCGATGACGTGCAGTGAGCCTATATTGTCCTGCATAAGTCGTTGAAATGCAACAAGATAATATGTCAGATAAATGACAGTTTCGAATACGATATAGAAAAAATCATGTGATTCATCGCAAATAATTCTAGTGAAAAAAAGTATGTCTCATGTTATAATTGCGGAGTAAAATACGTTTTTGCGTAAAATTACAATAAACCATAAAGGAGGAGAATTATTACAATGAAACAACGTTACACAAAAAGAATCGTTGCTTTTGCACTTGCACTTGCGATGGTACTTACAGGAGGAGCATTTTCTACTGTATTTAATACCGCCAGCGCGAGCGCAGCTTCTAAGAAAGCAACCCTGAAACTGAAGAAAAAAGTTTCAATTACAGCAGGCAAGAAAGTCACATTAAAGATCACAAAGAAAAATGTGAAGAAGATTAAGTCCCAGAAGTGGACAACCAGCAAGAAGAGCGTGGCTACCGTATCCAAGAAGGGTAAGGTTACCGCTAAGAAGGCTGGTAAGGCAACTATCAAGGTAAAGGTTAAATACATTGCAAAGGGATCTAAGAAAGTAAAGAAAAAGACTTTGAAATGTACTGTTACGGTTAAGAAGAAAGCAACACCTGCGCCTGCAAATGTTGCTACTAAGAAACCTGCAACGACAACACCTGCAACGACAACACCTGCACCAACCCCTAAGGTTACTCCAACTCCGAATCCGGAGGCAGTAATCTATGGAAGACCATCCGGTAATGATGTTATCAAATATACGATTGATGACAAATCCAATATCGGTGATGAGAAGACGGTAACATTTACAGATGGTTCTACTGTAAAATCCAAAGATAATGGAACGGTTCGTAAGGAACTTTCTTCTCAGGATTTGGCAGACTCTAAGATGGGTATGGGTGTAAACATCGGTAATACGTTGGAAGCAGTCCAGGGAATCTCTGCCAAGAAGAGCATGGCTGCTACTGATTATGCGACAGCAGATCCATCGTGGTTTGTATCTGCGTGGGGCAATGTTGAGATCACGCAGAAGTATTTAGATACATTACATTCTTACGGTATTAATACCGTACGTATTCCGGTAGCTTGGACGAATGGTGATAAAGATGATGGATCATATACGATCAATGCCAAGATGTTAGATGCTGTAGAGAAAGCAGTGATCTATGCTTTGAATAATGGTATGTATGTTATCATTAACGATCATTGGGACAACCAGTGGTGGGGCCAGTTCGGTGCTTGCAAGCGTGATGAGAATAATAAGAAAGTTGCCAACGAAGAAGTTCGTGCACAGGCTTGGGTTCGTTATGAGAAATATTGGACTCAGATCGCAGAGCGTTTTAACAAGTATTCCGATCATCTGATCTTTGAGGGAGCTAATGAGGAAATCGGAGATCGCTTGAACGACAGCATTTACTCTAATGGCTATGCTGTAACAGATGATCAGAAAGATGTTTCAATTGGCGGCAACTTAAAGACAGCTGATAAGTATAAGATGGCACATGAGATCAATCAGAAATTTGTTGACGTTATCCGCGCTACAGGCGGTAACAATGCAAACCGTCATCTGTTGATCCCTGGTTACAATACTGACTTTGAGAAGACAGCAGACGAAAAGTATATAATGCCGACAGATATTGCTGAGAATGGTAAGACAAAGCTTTTCGTATCTGTACATTACTACACTCCATGGGATTTTTGTGGTGATGGTGGTGCCGGTTCATATACGTATGAAGATCGCCAGAAAACAGTAGAGCTTTTTAAGAATCTTAAGAGATTTTCTGATGAAGGATATGCATTTATCATCGGTGAGTGTGGTGTCTGCAGTCCTCAGACAGTCACAGGTAGTGTAACTGCTTGGTTTAATGATACGTTCAAGGAAGCAGCTAAATATCATGCTGTGCCGGTGCTTTGGGAGACTGGTCAGTATTTTGATAGAGCTGCAGCAACTTTGAAATTTAAGGATGTTGCCGTATACTTTAATGAGATTAATGGTGCTAACGGCGACACAAGCATGACTAAGACAACAGGTAAATCTACAGATCTTTCTTTCATTAAGGAAGTTGGTGATAAGAAGTCTGTATGGAACTGGACCGGTGTTTGGTACAAGAACGGTGGTGACTATGCATATGGTGAGAACCGTTACAACGATAAAGCTGATAAGACTAACGGAGAAGATCCGGATGTAGCTAAGAAGATGATCCCATCTAGCACAGTATCTCCTACGATTGCGGGCGATACTACTACGATCACTTTTGATGGTGCCGGATTCCAGTCATTCCTCAACATTGATGTCAGCAAGTACAAGAAGCCGGCTATCGCAGTACAGTTCGCTCCTGAGACATTGGACAAGGCAAACTGGAAAGCAGATGACGAGGATAACGTTGGACATATCCAGTTGGGTGTATCTGACACAGCGACGTTCAAGGATGATGTAGATATTGACTATGCTGCTTTCGCAGATAAGCTCATCGTATTAGATGAAGCAGGATTAAACTTGACAAAGGATAGACATTATCTGTCATTGACATTTAGTGGACGTCCAACGATCACAGGCATCCAGATCTACGAGTTAGGCGAATAATTACCGCTTAATTATTGATTGATGGTAGTACAAACAATGATTCGTAATTGGCAGTAATTGTTTTAAGATAAGTAATCAGAACAAGGACGACCTCCGCGAGGTATCTTATAGATACTCCGCGGAGGTTTTTTATGTTTATGGGGAGGCTTTTTATGTTTATACTGCGTAAATAAAAAGGACCATTGGTGCATTTGTATTTGCAAATGCGGTGTCAAAGCTTATGCTATGGAATAAGAAAATGCTGTTATGCAGTGTGATGTTATCAAGAACTGCTTTAGCAATTCTTACAAAGCAAAGCCCTAGTAACAGTTAATGTAGAGGGGGAGAAACAAGCTGGAATCAGCGAAAGCGCCAAAGCAGTCAACCAAAGAAGCCAATAAGCAAGCCGGAATCAGCGAAAGTCCCAAAGCAGTCAACCAAAGAAGCAAAAAGCAAGCTGAAATCAGCGAAAGCGCCAAAGCAGTCAACCAAAGAAGCACGATAGGCAAGCTAGAATCAGCGAAAACGCCAAAGCAGTCAACCGAAATAGCCCAATAGGCAAGCTGAAATCAGCGAAAGCGCTAAAGCAGTCAACCGAAATAGCCCAATAGGCAAGCTGAAATAGAAAAAGTCCCCAAAGTAGTCAACCAAAGAAGCAAAAAGCAAGCTGAAATCAGCGAAAGCGCTAAAGCAGTCAATATAAAGTAGTCTCAGTTATAGATAATGGTGGATTGAGTTGACAAGTATTCAATATGATACCATTCGGAGACGAAGTTGAAATAAGCTGATCGAAATTCGATAAATTGCATCGCTGTCATACAAAAGGGAAGAAAATAAGTATGGCAACATGGATTTTTCACGATCAAATCATCTTGAACCGCGATTTCAAACATATTCGAGAGTATGGCATGGATGCGATGCTGGTACTTGGATGATAGTCCCAGTGAATTGAGCATTTGTTGAATATGCATTGTGCGAATTTCGCAAAGCGGCATATAACCTAAAAATTTTTTGATATGATTATTGTAGATGCAGCAATAATTTTGGATTGTCGATGGTTTGACAACGCCGTTTTTATAATTCTGTATCCCAAAAGAATACCATTCGTTTAGCGTTAGGGTTCTTTTGTCTAAATTGCTATTTGGGTTATTAGAATTACATTTTTGCTTTGTCATAAAAAGCCTCACTTTCAAGTTTTTGAAAGGTATTATAACAAGATATAAATAAATTTATTCTTTCCGCTTTTTTGCCATAATGGAAATACGAAACAAGTATTTGTGGCAGGAAAGTTCTGGATAATGCCTGCATGGCAGGTCTGTCGTATTGTGTATATTTACGGTAAAAATCATCGACATAGACAGGATTAAGAAATAAATTTGTGTATATTTAACAAAATCGGCAATAGATTTTTTGAAAAACAGGTAAAAATGATTGATTTTTTTACCGTATCGTGTTAGAATATGTTTTGTAAATTTTTATGTATATAAATGAAAGGCTATGGTACGTTTTGATTGAAATATGAGTTTTTGTTTCGTAGTTCTTAAGTTCAAAACTTACGTACAGCATTTCAATTATGTACGATGACTCAATAATAAAAAGAGGAGGAGAAATAATGAGAAAACAGACAAAAAAAGTTTTGTCATGGGTTCTTGCCGGTGCAATGGCGTTAAGTCTTATTCCTAGCGTCGGCCTTGTTTCTGAAAAAGCAGATGCTGCGGTATCTACTGTGGACAAGGTTGTATTTGATAAGGCAGTTGAATCTAAGTTAGTAGGCGGAGATTCTGGAGAAGCTCGTTTGTTAGTATTTAACAACTGGGACAAGTATGATCCTAGTGAACTTGAAGGAATCAGCATGAAAGATGCATCTATTACTTTTAATGTTGAAGGTGTGGCTGATGTGTTGGCGAAGACAGGAGCTAAGTCTATTAAAGCATTCCTTGGATTGAATTCAAGTGATTGGTCAGTGAATACTCTTGGTAACACTGCACCTGCAGATGGAGTAACAGAAATTGAGAAAGATGGAACCTATACAGTAACATATACTGGTTCCTCAACAATTACACTTGGAAACCAGATGGGTGTAATGTTTGCTGACATCGACTCTGCTTTAGAGAAAGATGATGACAAGAATGTAACAGCAGGTTTGAAAGTTTCTGATACAAAGCTTCAGATTAAAGCTCCTGCTTTAATGAAAGATGTTACATCTTTCGATAAAGCGGTAGAATCTAAGTTAATAGGCGGAGATTCCGAAGAAGCTCGTTTGTTAGTGTTTAACAACTGGGGTAAGTATGACCCGAGTGAGCTTGAAGGTATTGATGTAAAGAATGCGTCTATTACTTTCAAGGTTGCAGGTGTTGCAGATGTATTGGCAAAGACAGGCGCTAAGTCTATCAAGGCATTCCTTGGATTGAATTCAAGCGACTGGTCTGTAAATACTCTTGGAAACACAGTTCCTGCAAACGGAGTAACAGAGATTGAGAAAGATGGAACATACACAGTAACATATACTGGTTCTTCAACAGTTAAGTTAGGAAACCAGATGGGTGTAATGTTTGCTGACATCAATTCTGCATTAGAGAAAGACGATGATAAGAATGTAACAGCAGGTTTAACAGTATCTGATGCATCCCTCAAAGTTGAGGTAGCAAAGGAAGTTAAGAGCGTTGCAAAATTCGATGGTGCTACAGAAAGCAAATTCATAGGTGGCGACAGTGGAGAAGCAAGACTTCTTGTGTTCAACAACTGGGGCAAGTTTGATCCAAATAAAATGGAAGGTCAGACACTTAGAGACATCTCTATTTCTTTCAAGGCAGCAGGCGTTGCAGATGTATTAGCAAAGACAGGCGCTAAGTCTATCAAGGCATTCATCGGTGTAAACTCAAGTGACTGGTCTGTAAATACATTAGGTAACACAGTACCATCAGCTGGTGTTGTTGAAATCGAAAAAGACGGAACATATACAGTATCTTATACTGCAGCAGGAGAAATTACTCTTGGAAATCAGTTAGGTGTAATGTTCGCTGACATCGATTCTGCATTAGAGAAAGATGATGACAAGAACGTAACAGCTGGTTTAACAATTTCTGATGTAACTATGAAGACAACAGAATTGAAATTCGCAGATGATACAGAAGGACCAGAAGTAACACCTACTCCAGAGCCAACAGACGCTCCTAAGGCTTATGATGAGGCTCTTTGGGCTACAAAGGGTATCCATGCTTATCTCGCATATCAGATGGATTCATGGGATTATCGTAATGGTTACAAGCCAAATGCTGTTGGAAAACAGGATACTTACGATTACATCAAGGCAAGCGGTAACGCTGCAGAATTCAAGGCTACTGATGTATTACTTACAAGAGATGGTGAGTATACAGTAGCTATTAGCGGTATCGATTTGTCATCAGCTACGAAGTACAACTTGTTGTCTATCGCAACAGACCTTTCTGCTAAGACAGAAGAAAACCCAGATGGTGCATATGCAGATGTTAAGTTATCTGTTACATCTCTGAAGGTTGATGGTGCTGAAGTTGCTAAAGATCTGAGCCTTGTTCAGAAAGCAGATGAGTTGTATTACTACTATCCACTGATCAACAAGTGGAATCCTGATGATAAGGGACCTTTGTTTGAAAAGACAGATGCTGAAGATTTGGCAGTTCCAGAGAACAGCATTGAGATTACATTTAAGGTTACAGGACTTAAGGCTGCATTGAACGACCTTAAGGAAGGTACTTATAAAGATCCTGAGACAGGTGAGAATGTAAAGAACGATACTATCACAAAGGACGATATTGATGCGTCTGAGGGTGCTCTTCCTACACCGAGTGAACAGCCAACTGTTAAACCAAGTGAGAAGCCAAACGTAACACCGGCTCCTACAAACAGCCCGGCACCTACTAAGGCACCTACTAAGGCACCTACTAAGGCACCAAAGGCACCTAAGAAGGGTAATAAGGTTGAGAGCGGCAAGGTTGTTTACAAGGTAACAAAAGCAGCTACAGCTAAGAAAGCTGGTACATTAGCAATCGTTGGTCTTTCTAAGGCAGGCAAGAAGGCATCTAGCCTCTCTGCACCAGCTACAGCTAAGATCAATGGCTACAGCTATAAAGTAACAAGTATTGGCAAGAACGCATTCAAGGGCGCTAATGCTAAGACAATCACTCTTGGCAAGAACATTAAGTCCATTCCTGCAGGAGCATTTGCTAACTGCAAGAAGTTATCTACTTTGAAGGTAAAAGCTAAATTAACAAAGGTTGCTAAGAAAGCATTCAAGGGATGCAAGAAGACAATCAAGGTTAAGGGCGCTTCTAAGAAAGTAACTAAGGCTAATGTTAAGAAGTTAAAGAAGAGCGGTTACAAGAAATTCAAATAATTAAAGAAATTAACACTAAATTTTGATAATTATTGAGTCATTTAAAATATGGTGAAAACCGGAAAACAGTCGTGTCGAAAGACACGGCTGTTTTTTTATTATCGGAAATACTTTATCGAAAATTGCTGTTGTGTGGAGTAATGCAATCAAGAATTGCTTTAGCAATTCTTGCAAAGCAAAGCGCCGGCTTTGCTTTTTGTTCCTTTATCGGAGATTGCTGTTGTGTGGAGTAATGTTATCAAGAATTGCTTTAGCAATTCTTGTAAAGCAAAGCGCTGGCTTTGCTTTTGTTGAGTGGTTTTAGTTCGTAGAAGTCTGTGCAGCAAGAGGATTCTCTATTTTTGTAGGTAAAACAAGCCTTTTTTTCAAAGGAAAAAGGGCTGGAAATTTTAAAGAAAATCTTGTATAATAGTACATGATTTGGGGGACATCAGCATTTAAGTATGATATCCTGACCAGAATGTTCAAGAACATGTCAATGTTTGACCAAAACATTGCAAAATGAAAAGGAGGAAAATATTCATGAGAAAACAGTCAAAGAGTTTACTCTCTATGATTCTCACAGCAGCTATGGTTGTTTCTTTAGGTGCTGGTGTGACTGGTGAGAAGTCTAAAGCTGCAGATGCAACTAAGATCGCACCAGAATTTACTGCATATCTTGTGCAGAATAACAGTAAGATTTTCAATGGAACAGACAGAGTTGTAAAGGACAGCACAGGTGCTGTTAAGCAGGTTGATGCTGCTTACAAACTTGCAGCAGGCGAGACAGAAGAGGTTAATGGTGGATTTGTAGCATCTACAGGAGCCATCTCTACGACAGGCACATATACAGTATCTGCAGTAGCAGAGGATGACGTAGATGATCTTTTGACAGAGGCATCTTATCTTGGAGTTGAGTTTGGTACTTTAGGTGCAAAGGATGTATCCGGCAAGAAGAATTATGTTGTACCTAGCACATATTCTATAAAGCCTAAGACAATCACAATCACTGGCGCTGACGGTAAAGTAAAGCAGACGCTTGATTGGTCTAAGGCAAGCGTTTATAACGATGGTAATAAAGCAACAGGAAAGCTTCGCGCTGGTATTGTTAATAACTACTGCAGCACATCCGCAAGTAAGGCAGATGAGTTCCAGAAAGCAAACCCATTTATGACAAATGCTAATGGTACATGGACAAACGCAGGTGACCCGGTTGAGGTTGTTGCAGGTGATACACTCGCAGTTACATTGGAAGTATCTGCTGAGGCTCCTGTAGTAACACCTACTCCAAAGCCAACTGTTGCTCCTACAAAGGCACCGGCATTGAAGACATATGATGCATACCTTGGATTCCAGACAGATAACTACATCTTCCGTGATCCATGGAACGCCAGCAATGGTCTTAAGAGCAAGGAAATTAAGTATAATTCTCAGGTATCACTTAGCACAGGTGATAAGATGAAAGGATTCAATGCTAAGATTGCTAATGCTACAATGAAAGCAAACGGAACAAACTATACAGTATCTATCTCCGGTGTAAACCTTAAGACAATCAAGGGTGTTGAGAAAGATGCTAAGACAGCTAAGGGCTTCAACATGCTCTATGTTACAACTCAGATTCCTTTGACACAGAAGGGTGTAACTGCTGTTAATGCTACATTAAAGATTGATGGCAAGGTTGTTAAGAGTGGTTTCTCACTTCCTAACAAGCCGGATGCTGATGAGTATTATCAGTTCATGGTAGCTGATGGATATTCAGAAGATGACGGAATCAAGAATGTAGCTTATCCTAAGGGAAAAGATGCAAATTCTGCAATGAGTAGTTTGACAACTCTTCCTACAAGCAGCATGGAGATTACATTCCAGCTCAAAGGTGCTAGCTTCGAAGCAGCTAAGACAATTGGCTACAAGAAGGGTGCTAAGTTCGAGTCTGGCAACTTCAAATATCAGGTAACAAAGGTTGCAACAGCTACAGGCTCTAAGAAGACAAAGGGTGTTGTAACAGTAGTTGGCTTGTCCAAGAAGGGTAAGAAAGCTTCTAAGCTTAGCGTAGGTACTAGTGTATCTAAGACTGTAAGCAAGGTTAAGGCTACTTACAAGATCAACAAGCTTGGCAAGAATGCATTCAAGGGTGCTAAGGCTAAGAAAGTTACTCTTGGTAAGACGATCAAGTCTATCCCGGCAGGTGCATTCAAGAACTGCAAGAAGCTTTCTAAACTTACATTGAAAGCTAAAGTTTCTGTAAAGAAGGGCGCATTCAAGGGCTGCAAGAAGACAATCAAAGTTACTGCTGCATCTAAGAAGGCAAAGAAAGCTCAGCTTAAGAAACTTAAAAAGAGTGGATACAAGAAATTCAAATAATTTTCGATAGAAAATTAGAAGGAATTGAGTCAAACAAATTCTTGAACACAAAACATTGGTTTTAAGTGAGACCGTGATTCGATCGCAGATCGGATCACGGTCTTTTTATGGAATTGGAAAATGCTGTTATGCAGCGTGACATCACCAAGAATTGCTTTAGCAATTCTTGCATAGCGCTGGCTTTGCTTTTTTTTATGTCATGAGCGAACTTCTCACCAAAATTAGCAAAAATATCAAAATAATGTTATAAATTGCTCTAATAATTATAGACGAAACAAATATATGCAAGTATAATAGAACTATCAAGTCGCAAGATATGCGCAATCGGATGATCTTGTCTTACCGATATGACAAGCGGGGATAAAGTCATCAAAATTAGAGAAAAGGTATTTTGAAAGGAGACGAAACATGAAAGTAGCAGACGGATTTTGGTTAAGCAAACAGGGTTACAATGTGAACTACGCTTCTCAGGCATACAAGGTGGAGACAACAGAGAATTCCATCAAAGTATTGGCTACACCATATACGGTTTTGAATCGTGGTATGACATTGGCTGGACCAAACCTTGAGATCACATATTCTTCTACTTCAGAGAATATCATCAAGGTACACATCGATCATTACAGAGGAGGATTGGACAACATTCCTCGTTATGAGTTGAACGAGGATACAGGATATACTCCTGAGATCACTCGCACAGAGGACAAGGTAACATTGAAGTCCGGCGATACTCGCGTAGAGATAAAGATTGCAGATGACTGGGAAGTACAGTATTACTACAAAGATAAGCATTTGACAGGCGGTGCATGGAGATCTACATCCATCATCAACGAGAGCCAGTACACAGCAAACGCTCGTATGAACACACAGGAAGACGATCAGTTCTTCAACTATCCACAGGATCCTCACACAACATATTTGCGTGAGCAGTTAAAGACAGATATCGGTGAGTGTATTTACGGTTTCGGTGAGAAATTCACTCCATTCGTAAAGAATGGTCAGACAGTAGAGACATGGAACTGCGATGGTGGTACATGTTCTGATCAGAGTTACAAGACAGTACCGTTCTATATCTCTTCTAAGAGCTATGGTGTATTGGTCAACAGCTCTGACAAGGTATCTTTCGAGGTAATGAGCGATACAGTTTCTAAGGTAACATTTACGGTACCTGGTGAGGAATTAGAGTACTTCATCATCGGTGGTGAGAACTTAGAGCATGTATTAGAGAACTATACAACATTGACAGGTAAGCCTGCATTGCCACCGGCATATTCATTCGGTCTGTGGTTGTCTACTTCCTTCACAACAAGCTATGATGAGGAGACAGTAACCAGCTTTATCGATGGTATGGCAGAGCGTAAGATTCCATTGCAGGTATTCCACTTTGACTGCTTCTGGATGAAGGGTTACGAGTGGTGTAACTTTGAGTGGGATGATGAGATGTTCCCGGATCCTGAGGGAATGTTAAAGAGACTACACGACAAGGGCTTAGAGATCTGTGTATGGATCAACTCATACATTGCACAGCAGTCTAAGTTGTTTGATATTGGTAAAGAAAAAGGTTATTTCATCAAGAATCTGGACGGAAGCGTATTCCAGTGTGATATGTGGCAGCCTGGTATGGCAATTGTCGATTTCACAAACCCAGAGGCTTGTGCTTGGTTCAAGGGTCTTTTGAAGAAGCTGTTTGACATGGGTGTTAATAACATCAAGACAGACTTTGGTGAGAGAATCCCTACTAAGGTAAAATATTACGATGGATCTGATCCGATCAAGATGCACAACTACTACACATACCTTTATAACAAGTGTGTATTTGAAGCATTAGAGGAGTATTATGGTAAGGATAAGGCTTGTCTCTTTGCTCGTAGCGCGACTGTTGGTGGACAGAAGTTCCCGGTACACTGGGGTGGTGACTGCTACGCAGAGTATTCTGCAATGTCAGAGACACTTCGTGGTGGACTTTCTCTCTGCTCATCAGGTTTTGGTTTCTTCTCACATGATATGGGTGGATTCGAGGCTACAGCTCCGGCTGATGTATATAAGAGATGGTGTGCATTTGGTCTGTTGTCTACACACAGCCGTCTACATGGATCTGGTTCTTACCGTGTGCCTTGGGTTTATGACAAGGATGGCGATACAGAGGCATGTGATGTACTTCGTCACTACACTGTATTAAAGGGTAAGATGATGCCTTATCTTTGGGCACAGGCTAACAAGACTCATCAGGTCGGTGTTCCAATGATGCGTTCTATGATCATCGCATTCTCTGACGATACTGCTTGTAAGTATCTGGATCAGCAGTACATGCTCGGCGACAACTTGTGCATCGTTCCGGTTATGAATGAAGAAGGTATTGCAGAGTTCTATGTACCGGATTGTGGAACATGGACAGATATCCAGAGCGGTGAGACATACGAAGGTGGTAAGTATTACACAAGAAAATGTGATTATTTCCAGACACCGATCCTTGCTCGTCCAAACAGCATTGTTACTTATGGTAATTTCGATGCAGAGGGCAAAATGAATGTATTGTATGATTATCTGCAGGATGCAGAGGCAGTAGTATATGGCTTAGAAGATGGTAAGACTGCAACAGCAACTATTTACGATCAGGAATCCAACAAGCTTACTGATATCGCAGCAACAAGATATGGTGATAAAGTTACTGTTTCTTACACTGCAACAGACAAGAGCTTTAAGATTACTGTAGCAGGCAAGACTGTTGAGGCAGCAGCAGGTACAACAAGTGTTGACATTACTCTGTAATAACAAAAGAGCATATTAAAGTGTTTCCCCTTAAGCGGACAGGGCAAATATCCCGGTCTCGCTTAAGGGGTTTTTATTTTGCCAAAGAATGGGAAGAGCCGGTCTGGCAGGTTGTGTGCCAAAGAATGGAAAGAGCCGGTCTGACAAGTTGTGTGCCTAAGAATGGAAAGAGCCGGTTTGGCAAGCTGTTTGACAAAGAAATGAAACTACGGTATTCTGATATTTATATGAAACGGAGTTTCTCTCTGTGCATGGAGATAACGGGATTGCCTTGCTTTTTGGCTGTCTTGGCGCAGAGTGATGAATAGTGATTAAAGTGAGGATGAGTATAAAGTATGTTTGGTGGAAATGGAGTGACAGGGGCAGTTTTAGCAGTAGGTTATTATGCGTTGTTTCTGGGCAGTGGAATGTATATTGGCAGAAAACTTTTGTGCAAAGAACGATATAGTATTGTGATGCAGTATCTGGTGGGAAGTGTCGCCGGTGTCTTGGCATTACAATGGTTTCCTTTGCTTTTTGCCTTTGCGTTTGATTTTTCGATGACAGCACATGTATTGGCTCTGCTATTACAGGTAGTTCTATGTGTGCTGGTTGGTTGGAGATGCCATTGTTCAGAATCTTCACTACAGCAGCATCCATATCGGAAGGTGAACGAATGGAAACGTTTGTTCCGGGAAAATCCGGTTTGGATCTTGATGGCAGTTACTTTTGCCTTTTTTTGCTATTGTCTGTATACACATACGATCGTAGGAAATGCTGATGGCAGTATGCACACGGGGCAGTCCACCTACGGCGATATGAATATGCATTTTAGCTTTATTACCAGTATTGCTAATCAGCAGACGTTCCCGCCGGAGTATTCTTTGCTGCCGGGGCATAAATTATCCTATCCGTTTCTGTGCGACAGTGTTAGTTCCAGTTTGTATCTGATGGGCGCAAGTCTACGGCTGGCGTACGTTTTGCCGATGCTCGGAGCAATTTTGCAGGTGTTTATGGGATTTTACTGCTTGATCAAATATTGGCTTGGCAGATCAGCGACAGCGTTGATCGCTTGGATCCTATTCTTTTGGAATGGTGGACTAGGATTTGTGTATTTTGACAATGCAGAAAAGATACATAAAATCTTTGCGGAATTTTATATGACACCAACGAATTATTTGGATAAAAATCTGCGCTGGGTACAGGTTATGGTTGACATGCTGATCCCGCAGCGTGCGACATTATTTGGCTGGGCCATATTGTTTCCGCTGTTGGCGTTTTTGTTCCGGGCGATAGCGGAGCGCAAAAAGAAATTGTTTGTTATGGCGGGCGTGGCGGCTGGTGCGCTTCCAATGATCCATACACATTCGTTTTTGGCGTTGGGGATGATCTGTGCGGTATGGTTGCTATTGGATCTGACAGATAATAGTCTTTTTGTAACAGGAAAAGCTGCATATGGGTGGAAAGCAGCGTCAGCGAGCAGGGGATCCAGCCGTAGAAATGGCAAAGTGACATCTTCTGGTAGAAGAAATGGCATAGCGACAGCTTCTGGACGCAGAAATGGCAAAGTAACATCTTCTGGTCGAAGAAGTGCAAACGTGTCTGCGTCAACCGGAAATCGCAGGGGAAGCTCAAGTGCTGATGCAACGGTATCAGACAGCTGGATTCGATATGCTCTTTATATTGGACTGGCGTTCTTTAGCGTGATGCAGATGATCAACCGCTCGAATGAGTTTGCAGACAAACATGGATTAGCGATAATGATCATTGGGGTTGCACTGTTTGTCCTGTTTTTGGGATACAAGTTGGTGCGTTATCTGCAAAATAGATCGTGGAAACGTTTGGCATTTACGTGGGGCATTTTTTTGATCGTAGTATTGATATTTGCACTTCCACAGTTATTTATGTGGACATTTTCACAGCCTCCGGCGATAATTTTGTGCGCAGTCATTTCAATTGGTCCAATAATGGTGATCAGTATATCGTATTTTATCTTAAAAACCTGGGACTGCCATTTGTGCTGCTTTTGCTGTCCTCCTTTGTGGTCAGTGCGAGAAACCTAAAGATAGGTGCGCCATATTTGTTGATTTGGTTTGTGGCTGAGCTTGCGGCTTTCCAGCCGAATGACTATGATAACAATAAATTGTTGTTTGTTGGAGCGGTCTTTATGTGCGGAATCGCGGCAGATGCGTTAGTTCAGATTTATGAACGGTACGGCGCTGTGTATTGGTGCAGTGCTATCGGAAAGGCTGGTGTAGTGCTTTTGGGTGCCTGCCTGTTATTTGTTAGTGCAATATCCGGCTTTTTGACGATGGGCCGGGAATGGGTATCTGATTATGAATTATATACCGCGTCAGCGGTAAAAGCGTGTCGATATATTGAGGATGAAACTACGCCGTGGGATGTGATCTTGACATCAACGGCTCATAACAGTCCGGTCCCGGCGTTGACAGGACGCAGTATCGTGTGTGGTTCCTCTTCGTTTTTGTATTATCATGGTTTGAACTATCAGCAAAATGAACAGGACGTCGAAACGATGTATACGAGTCCGGCGAGTGCTAAGGAGTTGTTCCGGAAGTATGATGTCAATTATATTTATTTGAGCAATCAAGAGTATGGCACGTATAATGTTGACGTGAATGGATTGTATGAAGTGGCAGATGTAGTCTGGCAAAAAGATGATGTATCCGTATGGAAAGTGAAAGACGCGATATTTGAGTAACGAGTAGACGGTGATAAGGCAGGAGCTTTGCACGGTAAGTGACAGTTGGAAAGTGAAAAGCCGAGTGACGAGTAGACGGTGATAAGGCAGGAGCTTTGCACAGTAAGTGACAGTTGGAAAGTGAAAAGCCGAGTAACGAGTAGACGGTGATAAAGCAGGAGCTTTGCACGGTAAGTGACAGTTAGAAAGTGAAAAATCCAGAAGCAGATAACGGTAGGAAGGTGAAAGATGAGGTTATTAAGAAACAAGTGGGATGTACTAAAATGCGGACGTATGAACTATTGGAAAGAAAGTGTCTTCGTTGCATTGCTGGCGGTAGTTGTGGTCGTGGGACTTGCTCTGCGTGTGACAGCTTCTCAGACAGATAAAGGAAAGTCCGCACAGAAAATAACGGCAAGTGGCGGGAAGCAGACCGGGGCTGTTAAAAATGTCGGGGACAAAAACAGCACGGGAGATATGCCGCAAACAGCAGGGAAATCTATCCAAACAGCAGGACAGAACAACGTGGTAAAACCGGAGGATGCAGTGTATACGTTTTTGCAGGGGCCGAAGTCTTGGGGTAAACGTTTGACTTGGTCCGGGAAATGGGCAGAGACGTATTATGACGGTGGCAAATTCGGTGCATTCGGTTGCGGATTTTGTTGTATGGCCAATATTTATTCGTCGCAGACCACTTATGAGGCTTCTCCGGTAGATATTTATAAGTATACCAAGCGGAACACGATTTACGGTGGTGGCGGTGCAGTCGCCTGGGAGTATATGGAGAGTGCTATGCAGGGTCTTGGCTTTGAGGTGTTCCTACGGCGCAAACCGACATCGTATCGCAAATTTCAAAAGATGATCGCTTCCAATGACTCAGCGATTGTACTTGTCAGCAGCAGTAACTCAGCTTGCTATTGGAAAAATACACCGGGGCATTATGTTACCATCTTTTTATATGACAAACAGAAAGATGCAGTATTTTTGGGAGATTCCGGTGATCCTAAGCACAATCGCCGGTGGGTTGCACTCAAAAAGATTTATCGCTCGCTGAAGACGGAGAGTGATTATCAGGTAATGACGGTGACAGGATATCAGGCATCCAAAGACTCGTGGAAACATAAGAAAGCGAGCGGGACTTGGATACGGCCGGAACAGAAGTAGAGAGCTGTTTTAGGATTTGACCGTCAATGAGCGCGATGTCATGGTTTGCGAGTATCTATGCAGTGGAATATCAAAAAGTGTGGACTTCTGCCGAGAAAACAGGTATAATGCTACAGGGATGAAACGTTGTCATGCGTGTGACTGCGTGGACGAGTAATCGCACAAGAAGAAAATTCGCTGTCTTTTCGGTGGATACCAGAGCAGGCAGCAGTAGAAATCGGAGGAAATTATGGGATTATTACAGGAATGGAGAGAGTACGCATATGGCGTAGAATTGAACTCCAAAGAGGGAAAAGCAATTTGGGATAAGTATTTCGAGCAGGAAAAAGCCATTTATCAGCAGTTACTTGCGGCTCCGGAGAAAGTGGTATCCGGTACTGTTCAGGAATTAGCAGATAAATACGGCATGGAATTGAATTATATGGTAGGTTTCTTAGATGGAATCAATGAAAGCTTGAAAGAACCGAACCCAATCGAGGAAATGGAAGCTGACACGGTTGTAAAATTGCCGATTGATTTGGAAAGCTTATATTATCATATGGTAGAAGCGGGTGCTGATTGGTTATATGAACTGCCGGAGTGGGATGAGCTGTTGACACCGGAGCGACGCAAGGAGCTTTATCGTGAGCAGAAAAAGTCCGGTACAATTGTTAAGGAGCGCAAGATTGGGCGTAATGAGCCATGTCCATGCGGATCCGGGAAGAAATACAAATATTGCTGTGGCCGTGCAAAATAATAGTTTGCCGGCAATGATCGCAATACGTAAGTATTGCAAACGGTAATATAGGATAAGACAAAGGGGCTGTCGCACTAAGCAATTAGTGCGCAGCCCCCTTTTAATTGATAGGATTAGGGTGTTGTGTAGCGTAATAAAAGCAAAACGCTGGTTTTGCTCTTTTTAGTGAAAGTAGTGTTCGAAAGAAGGAAGCACATCAAGAGTTTGAATGCTATTGTTAGATCGTGCCGGAAGCACATCAAGGGTTTGAATGCTATTGTTAGATCGTGCCGGAAGTACATCAAAAGCTTGAAGGCTATCGCTAGATCGTGCCTGTGACAACTAATGTGCTAACGCCGGGTGTTGTAACCCAAGCCCCCGTTTCCGGATCCTGCGTAAAGGTGGCAGCAGGTACCGTAATCTGACCAGCGGCAGTGGCAAACAAACCGGTTGTTTCGTTGTACGTGTAATTAGTCGGCGCAGTCCATGCAGTTCCGTTGAAGGTTACGGTCAGACCGGATAAGATCGGATTGAACGTATCCGTGATCGTGGCACCTGTTGTGACGGCAGCAGGTGCACTTCCCATATTCTGGATCAGGAAAGTGTAAGTTAAAATGCCGTTTTCGGTAACAGGGACCGGGCTGACAGATTTGGTAATGTTAAGGATAGGCGTGCTTTCCGCAGCGATCGTTTCGGAGATCGTGATCGGTGTAATGCCGCCACCGGTAATTCTTGCGGTGTTTACAACATCAGAACCGGTTGCAAACGGCGCAAATTCATTTACGGCTGTTTCGTAAATAATCGTTGCATTGCCGTTTGCAGGAACGCTAATACCGGATACGGTCAGTGGCGGCCCGGCTTCAACTGTAGGAGCAGTCTGAAGCGTTCCATTGATATAATAATTTATGGTTCCCGGAATATAGGTAAGAGGTGTAACTGTACCGGTACCAAATGTGTAAGCACCAAGATCATCCGTTAAAGTAAGTCCGTTGAATGCTGTTGCACCGGAATTGACAATGCTGATAATATAAGTGACAGTGTCATTTTGTCCGTAAGTGGTTTTTACAGCGGTCTTGGTAGCAGATAAAACTTCCAAAATTTCACCAACTGCAACGTTGGAATTGGTCACAGCATTACCGTAGCGAAGCTGTGCCTGATTTGTAAAACGTGCCATAGTAACCTCCGTTCTGCCGCTTGTTGCAGCGGCATAATCGATAATTGTAAAAAGATGGTTTCATGTGTCTTACCTTACTGTATGAATAATCTTGCAAAATGTGCCAATCCCACGTATTATATAACTAAAACTTTTGCGCAGAAGAAGTATCATTATACAACGATAAAGCGGCAAGGCAATTACTATAGTTCTCTGTCGGCAGAAACCGCTATATTGTGGCTGCAAAACACTTAGCATGCTTTGACATAATAAGCAATATGTGGTTGCGTGAGATAATGAGGTGTGGGAAGTTTCAGTAAATTATATGTCATAGAGAGGAGTGATTGTATGTGTACTGCAATATCGTATAAAGCAAAGGATTTCTATTTTGGAAGAACATTAGATTATGAGAGTTCATATGGTGAAGAAGTGGTTATCACGCCGCGGCATTATCAGTTTTCGTATTCACATATGGGAGAATGCACAACGCATTATGCCATGATAGGAATGGCACACGTCGCAGAGGAATATCCATTATATTATGAAGCAGTAAATGAAAAAGGTCTTGGAATGGCAGGATTGAATTTTGTTGGGAATGCCTGTTATGGAGAATATGAGGAAAATGCCAAAAATGTGGCGACATATGAGTTTATTCCGTGGGTATTGGGGGCTTGTGAGAGTGTGGAACAGGTGAGAGACTATCTGATCGGTCTTAATCTGATCGGGGAGACATTTGCCGGCAAATATCCAGCATCTTCCCTACATTGGCTTATTGCGGATGAAAAGCAGTCGATCACCGTGGAGATGGTGGAAGAAGGCCTGCGTATTTACGACAACCCGGTTGGGGTACTTACCAACAATCCGCCTTTTGACAAGCAGATGTTTTTGCTGAACAATTATATGCAATTATCACCAAAACAGCCTGAAAATCATTTGGCACCCGGCGTTCTTGGCACCTACAGCCGAGGAATGGGAGCACTCGGTCTGCCGGGAGATCTATCGTCGACATCCCGTTTTGCCAGAGCGGCATTTACAAAATTAAATGCGATCAGTGGTGAGACAGAGGAATCACAGGTGGGTCAATATTTTCACATAATGGAAACAATTTCGCAGCAAAAAGGATGCTGTGAGGTGAGGGATGGTGAATATGAGTATACCATCTATACGTCCTGCTGTAATGCATCTCAGGGAATCTTTTATTACACAACATACGATAATCGTCAGATTACAGCAGTTCGTATGAGACCGGATATGTTAGAACGGGATCAACTGATTCGTTATCCGATGCAGCATCAGGAAAAGATTGCATATGAAAATTAAGCGGATCCAATTGTAGTATTTATTTGTGCAGGTTTACCAATTGACAGTCCTTTAGGTTACTACGTATAATAAAATAAATAGTGGCAGACTCTCAGGAGTACTGCGAAGTAAGATGTTTGACCGATGCAGAGGCAAGGATGTCTCATTGTAAGATTCCAGGGAAAGGAGAGATGCGGTATGGCGATGGATTTAAATGTATATAATTATCTCATGACCGGATATAACACGAAGCCGGCAGCTTCGAAGTATGGTGCGCATAAGACATCAGAACTTCGTTCCATTGTGCGCGACATTGCGAAACGTACAAAGTCCTCACCAATCTATCTCGTAAAACTTTCTGATGACAAACAGGCATATGCCTTGAATGTGAAAGAGTCCTCCATTGCTTTGCATGATGCATTTGAGGATTTGATGACAGAAGATGACAGTTCAGTCTTTGGTGGACGGAAGGCAGTCTCTTCGCAGGCCGGGGATGTATCGGTGAATATTGATACGGAAGATTATGAGAAGCTGCCGTCACCGTTTTCGCTGGAAGTGCACGGTTTAGCGAAGCAGCAGGTCAATGTGAGCAAAGAGTTTTATGATTCCAGCAGGAGCCTGGAAGAGGGATTGTACCGTTTTCGGATCCGAGTGAATGATGATTCCTATGATTTTCAATATAATATTAAGAAAGATGCCAGACACGGAGAGGTGATCGGTGGACTGGCGGATTTCATTACGAAAGCGAGAATAGGCATTCAGGCACAGCCGGTTTCGAGAGAAGCCGGTAAGATCGCAATGAGGATTTCAACGGATATGACAGGAAGCCCGGATGGGGAGCCGATATTATCGTTTGAAGATCGACCTGACGGACAGCATTCCGAGGGAATTACTTCATACTATGGGTTAAATCGGATTGTTCAGAATCCGGAAAATGCATCATTTGAGATCAATGGTGTGGAGAAACATTCCATGTCTAATCAATTTAAGCTTGCGGGAAGTTTACAGATACAGATGAAACGCATTTCGGAACAACCGGCACAGATCACATACACACCGGATAGTGATAAGATTATCAATGGTGTGAGAAACGTTTTGGATCATTATAACCAGATGATTGACAGCTCTTGGAATTATGCAGAGAAGAGCGGACATACACCGAAACTTGTGCGTGAAATGCAAAGTGTGTTGATGCCGTTCCAGTCAGACTTGGAATCCTGTGGTCTGACCTTTAATGATCAGGGATATTTGGAAATGGATGATTATCTGGCAGAACAGTCGGCTATGGACGGTTCCTTTCAAGAATTGTTTGGAGCAAGATCCCGATTGAGCAGCAGAATGCTTGCAAAGATGAATTATGTTAAGCTGGATCCTATGGAATATGTTGACAAAACATTAGTGAGCTATCCTAATACGAGCAAGCCGGCAGTGGGATATGCCTATACAACATCCCTCTACAGCGGTATGCTGTTTAACTATTATTGCTAGTATGCGAGCTCATGGAGAAGTAGTGTGAAGAAAGCAGATTATATGATAGTAGGTATTGCGCTAATGCTTGCGTTGGTGAGTTTTGGCGTGTATCGGCTCTATTTTGCATCGACAGGCAGAGCAGCGATTGTGGAGATTACCGTTGATGGTAATGTATATAAGACGCTTTCGTTGAAGGAAGATGCGACGGTGGATGTGCCGTCGGATGGGGGCCACACGAATACAGTGCAGATAAAAGATGGGAAAGTTTTCATGAAAAGGCAGATTGTCCGGACAAGATCTGTGTATATCATAAAGGGATCCGGAGCAATGGAGAAACGATTATTTGTCTGCCGCATAAAGTAATAGTAACAATTCAATCTTCCGAAACAGGAGATCTGGATGGTGTTGCCCAATAGCACTTACAAGGACTTCGCAATTTTGCGAAGTCCTTTTTGTTTCTAACTCCAACTTCCCATACCGGAGGTTATTGTCAAACCATATATTACTTATTATGTCACAAAACTAATAGCTATTTTGCAGCCAACAAAGTAAATTATCCTGTCATCAAAAAAACTATAGCAATTGCTGCAGAGCGCGGAGGTTTCGCGTGATTTCTTATTTTGTTAAGTCTCTGATGAATACATGCCCAGAGGATTGTCTGAGATAAGGCGGTATGGGAAGTTTGGTTTCTAAAATCTTTCTAAAGTTGAAGAACATTTGGTTGACAGTGAAAGAATGGGGTGTTATTATTTAACGCGCATAATAATTAACGATGTTAATAAATTGGAGGAGGCTGGAGCATATGACAAAGTATCATGAGAAAATGTTCCGCATTATGAATCAGTTTCGTAAGCTGAATATTAGCGATATGCTGCCTGGAATCAGCCGAATGGAGTATCTTACGATGCTGCTTGCAATGAAAGCAGAAGATGATCGTCGGATTTCCGTGTCGGAATTGATCAAGAGAGCGTGCGTGAAGCCCTCGGCGATATCGCGGACGCTGCGGGGACTGGAGCAGAAAGGATATGTGGAACGTGTTGTGAATCCGGAGGATCGTCGCAATACCTATGTTGTCATGACAGAGGAGGGCATTGCGATAATGCAGCAGGCGGAAAAGATCATGAAGGATTTTTCGGATGCTGTTGGCAAACGGGTTGACCAAGAAGAAGGAGAACGTCTTCTTTGCTATCTGAATGATGTTTATATTGCAGCACAGGAAGAAATTTCCTGTAGAAAATGGAAGAACAGAAAGGAAAACGACGATGAGTAAAATATTTAAAAACATGATTCCGTATTGGAAGATCGTGATCGCAATCATTGGTCTGTTGGTTGTGCAGGCTTGGTGCGACCTATCTCTTCCATCGTACACGTCGGACATTATCGATGTGGGAATCCAAAATCATGGCATCGAGCATGTGATGCCGGAGAAGATTCAGGAAGAGGAATTTCAAACTGCGCAGTTTATCATGACGGATCAGGAAAAGCGCATTTGGAATGATATTTATGTGAAGAAAGGCGACACAAAGGTGTTGAAAAATTTGTCGCAGGACAGATTAGAGGAGTTAGACGAACAGCTTGCGCTGCCGCTGATCATGAATTATCAAATGAGCGCCATGGAGGAGAAAACCTCGAAAAAATGGTGGCGAGCCAGATGGCATCCGGAAGCAAAAATAACGGCAGCCAGAATGACGCAGCGAGTCAAGGCGGCAAAGATGCCGGCAGCCAGAATGGCAATAGCGCAAAAGTAGGACGATCATCAAAGAACCAGTCCGGACTTAGCGTAGATCAGATCGAGAAATTTATGGGTGTGAAACTGCATCGTTTCCGCCAAAAGAAAGAAGACTCTGATGGAAATTCCAAAATGGTACAATGTGTCGACGTGCGTCCGGTATTTATCGCTATGCAAAAAAACGGAATGCTCGACGAAAAGACGCTGTTTTCTACGAGAGACAGCATGAAAAACACGATCGACACAATGGGCAGTTCGTTGGTCAAGACAACAGGCATTGCCTATGCGATTGCCTGTGACAAAGCGGCAGGCGTCGATGTGGATAAAATACAAAAAACATACTTAGTATATGCCGGCCTGAAAATGGTTGGAATGGCATTGCTGATGGGAGTTGTTACCGTACTAGTTGGTTTCTTTGCCTCCAAAGTAGCTGCCGGAATTGGTATGACGCTGCGAGAAAATGTGTTCAAAAAAGTCGTTGGATTTTCCAATGCAGAAATGGATCGTTTCTCAACGGCTTCCCTTATTACGAGAAGTACGAATGATATTCAACAGATTCAAATGGTATCGGTAATGCTTCTTAGGATGGTTGCGTATGCGCCGATACTAGGCATTGGTGGTGTTCTGAAAGTGGTACAGACAGGTGCCGGAATGGGGTGGATCATTGTTCTTGCGATCATCGTTATCATCGGCTATGTGCTGTTACTCATGTCGTCGGCCATGCCAAAATTTAAGTTGATGCAAAAATTAGTGGATCGAATCAATCTGGTCTCTCGAGAGATCCTTACAGGACTTTCCGTTATTCGCGCATTTGGTCGGGAGGACACAGAGGAAGAGCGTTTCGATGCAGCTAACAAAGATCTCACCAAAACGACGTTGTTTACGAATCGTGTGATGACGTTTATGATGCCGGGTATGATGATGATCATGAACGTTTTGACGGTTGGCATTGTTTGGTTTGGTGCCAAAAAGATTGATGCGGGAAGTATGCAGGTAGGAGCAATGACTGCTTTCATCACGTATGCGATGATGATCGTGATGTCATTCCTGATGTTGACAATGATGTCGATCATGCTGCCGCGTGCCGCTGTTGCAGCAGAGCGTATTGATGAGGTCATTCAGACAGAATCTTCAATTGTTGATATCGATGAGCCGGAAACACTTACAACGCATAACGGACGCATTGCTTTTGAACACGTATGTTTCCGTTATCCGGGCGCAACAGAGGATGTACTTCATGACATAGATTTTGTCGCAGAACCGGGCAAAACAACCGCAATTATCGGAAGCACCGGTTGTGGCAAATCGACATTAGTGAATCTGATCCCACGTTTGTATGACGTTACCGATGGAAAAATCACGTTGGATGGCAAAGATATCCGTCGAATCGCGATGTCGGATCTGCGTGAGGAGATTGGTTATGTGCCACAGAAAGGAATTTTATTTTCGGGAACCATTGCCTCCAATTTGCGCTTTGGTAAAGGTGATGCCACCGAGGAAGAAATCGAACGTGCAGCGGATATAGCGCAGGCAACAGAGTTTATTGATGTCAAGGAAGATCGCTATGACAGTGCGATCGCACAGGGCGGTTCGAATGTTTCCGGTGGACAAAAACAGAGATTGGCAATTGCAAGAGCAATCGCTAAGAATCCGAAGATCTGTATTTTTGATGATAGTTTTTCGGCATTGGATCTCAAGACGGATGCTGCGCTTCGAGGGGCACTTAGCGAGAATGTAACAGACAGTACCATAATTATTGTAGCACAGAGAATCAGTACGATTCTGCACGCAGAGCAGATTTTGGTATTGGATGAAGGACGAATTGTAGGGAAGGGAACACATGAAGAATTGCTGGAACACTGTGAGGTGTATCGACAGATTGCAGAATCTCAGTTGTCTGCCAGCGAACTTGGAATGGAAGAAAGCGAGGTGACAATGCATGAGTGAGAATCGAGAATTAACACAAAGACCACGGCGGAGAGGCCCGATGGGACGCGGTATGCAGCCGGGCGAAAAGCCAAAAGATCTGAAGAAATCCGTCAAAAAGTTGATGCAGTACATTGCAAAATATAAGATCGGTATTTTTGTAGTGATGCTCTTTGCAGCGTTTTCTACTATATTCAATGTGGCAGGTCCTAAAATACTTGGTAAAGCAACGACAGCACTTTCGGAAGGGCTGATGAAAAAGATCCAAGGCACCGGAAGCATAGATTTTCATAAAATCGGATTGATCCTGCTCATCGTGCTGGCACTGTATTTGGCAAGTGCGTTGTTTAGTTTTGTGCAGGGATGGATCATGACCGGGATCACCCAGAAAGTCTGTTACAGACTGCGCCGGGAAATTTCCGAAAAGATTAACCGTATGCCAATGAAGTATTTTGAGAGTCGTACTTACGGCGAGGTGCTGTCGCGCATTACAAATGATGTGGATACACTTGGACAGGGATTAAATCAAAGTATTACAACGATTATTACGTCCGTTGCAACGCTGATAGGTGTGCTGGTCATGATGTTGAGCATTTCACCGTTGATGACATTGATCGCCTTGATCATACTGCCGATCTCGATGGGATTGATTGCATTGGTAACCAGAAAATCTCAAAAATATTTCCACGCACAGCAGGAATATCTGGGACATATTAATGGTCAGGTAGAAGAAGTATATGGTGGGCATTTGGTTGTCAAAGCATTTAACCACGAAAAAGAAACGATAGATGAATTTGAGCGTACAAACCGTATTTTGTATAATTCGGCATGGAAATCACAGTTTTTGTCAGGTATGATGCAGCCGATCATGATGTTTGTCGGCAATCTGGGCTATGCGTGCGTTGCATTGACCGGTGGACTGCTTGCCATCAAAAACGTGATTACCATCGGTGATATTCAGGCATTTATCCAATATGTCAAGAACTTTACGCAGCCGATTCAGCAGATTGCACAGGTTATTAATATGGTGCAGTCGATGTCTGCGGCATCGGAACGTGTATTTGAATTTTTGGAGGAAGAAGAGGAGATACAGCTTGCAGAACAGCCGGCAGATATTTCTAAAGTAACCGGTGAGGTTATCTTTGACCACGTAGGATTCGGGTATCGGCCGGAGCAGCCGATCATTCATGATTTTAGTGCACATGTAGAACCGGGACAGAAGATTGCGATCGTTGGTCCGACCGGAGCCGGTAAGACGACGATGGTGAAATTACTAATGCGATTTTATGATGTAGATCGGGGAAGTATACGGCTGAATGACCGAGATATCCGCGATTTCAATCGTCGTGATCTGCGAGATGCGTTCGGAATGGTGCTGCAGGATACATGGCTGTTTAAGGGTACGATCATGGAAAATATTCGCTATGGCCGTTTGGATGCTACGGATGAAGAGGTCATTGCAGCGGCAAAAGCGGCGCGGGCACATCACTTCATTCAGACACTGCCGGGCGGATATCAGATGGAGCTCAACGAAGATGCAAGCAATGTGTCACAAGGACAAAAGCAGCTTCTTACGATTGCACGCGCAATCTTGGCGGATAATAAGATCCTTATTTTGGATGAGGCAACCTCTTCGGTTGATACGCGTACGGAGATCGAGATCCAAAAGGCGATGGACAATCTGATGAAGGGGCGCACAAGTTTTGTGATCGCGCATCGTTTATCAACAATTCGCAATGCAGATCTTATCTTAGTGATGAAAGATGGCGATATTATTGAGCAGGGTGACCATGATACCTTGTTGGCGGCGAATGGTTTTTATGCAAATCTGTATAACTCACAGTTTGAAGAGGCAGTATAAAAGCACAAGCGTCGGGGAGCATGCGTGTATATAGACAGAATAGGAGGATACGAGAAAGAAAAATCCCGTATCCTCCCTAAATTTCTGAATTTATGTAGAATTTTTCTTGACGGACAACCTGTTCTGTGCTATAGTAGATGGGCGATGTAACAGTCTTTTTTTTATGCCCAAAATTCGGGCGCCAATAATTTAATGGAGGTGAAAGCCGTGAGAGTAAAGATTACTTTGGAATGCACAGAGTGCAAACAGCGTAATTACGATACGACGAAGGAGAAGAGAAATCATCCGGATCGTATGGAAACGAAGAAGTATTGCAGATTCTGTAGAAGACACACATTACACAAAGAGACGAAATAATCGTTTCCCGCGTGAATGGAAAGGAATGAGGTTGAACGATGGCAAATTCTGAGAATAAAGAAGAAGTAATGCAGGACGAACCAAAAAAGACCGCAAAGACCGCCACGGCTTCTAAGAAAAAGAGCCGTCTGCAAGGACTGAAAGCAGAGTTTCGCAGAATTATCTGGCCGGATAAGGAAACGATCACAAAAGAGACTACAGCAGTTGTAGTTAGTACGGTTATTTTGGGTATTATCATTGCCCTGCTTGATTTGCTGATCAAGACAGGCCTTGACAAGGTTTTTCAGATAGGATAAGGTGATTGACTATGGCAGATGCAGAAGCGCGTTGGTATGTGGCTCATACCTATTCAGGCTATGAGAACAAGGTAAAAATGGATATCGAGAAGACCATTGAAAATCGTGGTTTGCAGGATCAGATTTTGGAAGTTTCCGTTCCGATGCTCAATGTAGTAAAGGAAAAGGATGACGAAGAGAAGATTACTCAGCAGAAGATGTTCCCTGCATACGTCTTGATCAAGATGATTATGAACGATGACACATGGTACGTGGTACGCAATACACGTGGTGTGACAGGGTTCGTAGGACCGGGATCCAAGCCGGTACCATTAACAGATGAAGAGATGGCAAGCATGGGATTGAAGGTGGATGCACCGAATGCACCATTCAGCATTGGCGATTCTGTGATTGTTAAGTCTGGTGTCTGGGAAGACACCACCGGAATTGTTCGTCAGATCGATCATCAGAACCGTATGGTTACGATCAATATCGATATGTTCGGACGTGAAACACCGGTTGAAATCAGCTTTAACGATGTTGAGGTTTTATAATGATTTCGTTTTGAAGGGATGAAGAAGTCATTCCGAGCTGGACGCCATATAGATGTGGCATCCGCAATGTTAGATAGTAACCGCGTAAGCGGTATTTTCACAGGAGGTAAGAGACAATGGCTAAGAAAGTCGAAGGATATATTAAATTACAGATTCCTGCTGCAAAGGCAACACCAGCACCACCGGTTGGTCCTGCACTTGGTCAGCACGGAGTAAACATTGTAGCATTTACAAAGGAGTTTAATGCAAGAACAGCTGGACAGGAAGGTATGTTGATTCCTGTAGTTATCACTGTATATCAGGATAAGAGCTTCAGCTTTATCACAAAGACTCCTCCAGCAGCAGTGCTGATCAAGAAGGCATGTGGTATTGAGCATGCATCAGGTGAGCCAAACAAGAATAAAGTTGCTACAATCTCTAAAGCAAAAATTCAGGAGATTGCCGAGACAAAGATGCCGGATCTGAACGCAGCTTCTCTTGAGGCAGCAATGAGCATGATCGCAGGAACAGCTCGCAGCATGGGTGTTACTGTAGAGGAATAATTAAGTGAACGCCGGAATTATCGCATAAAAAAGATTGTTGTTGATTGAACGATGTGGGAGGCGACACAAGGGATGTGTCATGGACCCGCCGTTACTACCACTAGGAGGTTATATAATATGAAAAGAGGAAAGAAATACGTTGAGGCTGCTAAGAAGATTGACAGAGCTGCACAGTACGAAGTTGCTGATGCTGTAAAGGTGATCAAAGAGACAGCTGTTGCAAAGTTTGATGAGACTGTAGAAGCACATATCAGATTGGGTGTAGACGGACGTCACGCAGATCAGCAGATCCGTGGTGCTGTTGTACTTCCTCACGGAACAGGTAAGACTGTTCGCGTGCTGGTATTTGCTAAGGGTGACAAGGTAGATGAGGCTCTTGCAGCTGGCGCTGATTACGCTGGTGGCGAGGAGTTGATCCCTAAGATCCAGAACGATGGATGGTTCGAGTTTGATGTAGTTGTAGCTACACCGGACATGATGGGCGTTGTTGGTCGTTTGGGTCGTGTACTCGGACCTAAGGGTCTGATGCCAAACCCTAAGGCTGGAACTGTAACGATGGACGTGACTAAGGCTGTTCAGGATATCAAGGCTGGTAAGATTGAGTATCGTTTGGATAAAGCTAATATCGTACATGTACCGGTAGGAAAGGTTTCCTTCTCTGAGGAGCAGTTGGTAGAGAACGTCGAGACATTGATGGGTGCTATCACAAAGGCTAAACCGGCAGCAGCTAAGGGTCAGTATTATAGAAGCGTATCCTTGTCCGCAACAATGGGACCTGGAGTAAAGCTTAACACTGCTAAATACGTATAATTTTTAACGGATTGTAATACGGTTTTAACCAATAAAAAGGCACTGCATAAACGGAAGTTTATGCGGTGCCTTTTGTGGTATCACATGGAAGGAAAGAATCACATCCGCGGTAATGCCAATATGCAGCGATTAAAGAATCACATCCACGGTATTGCCAATGAGAGAATTGGATGCAGAGCCGGAAGTATTTGCGGTACCTGTAGTAATGCCGGCGAGATCTGCAGTGTGAACACTGCCCGCGATTTCTGCAATAGCCGCTACAGAGGAAGTATCGGCAGCATTACTGGTACTATCCTGTTTTGTGCTCGCTTTGGCTTTTTTAGGCGGGATCACGATCTGACTTGCATGTCTTTTTATCTTTTTTGCAATGGAAGACATTTCTGTCAGGTAATCACTGTCACTGCCGAATAATTGCTTGAACTTATAAGTTGCGGCCTGATTTACAGTGCCTTTCTTAACACTGAGTTTGCCGTTGGAACTGATCGAGATACCAACGCTTTCTAAAGCGTCTTTTTGTTCTCTGGTCAAGTGTTTCATCCGTGAGATAAGACGTTTTGCCTGGCCGGAAGTCGAGTTTCCTGCACTTTCCAGTAAATTATTATAAGTATCTGCAAATAGTTTTGTAAATTTATAATTGGTGGAATCGCTGACCGTATTCATCGAATTGGAATCTTTATCTTCCATTACGGTTGGTTCACTCCACTCCAACTGACGCAATTGCTCAATGATCTTTTTCATAGCTGAGGAATCCGCCTTGGTAAGTTCACTATTCTGCATGGATGAACGACGCTCTGCTTTGCGTGCACCACGGTTTGAAGAGTATATCCCCCGCAAATAAAAGTCATACGAATAAGTTGTAGCGACCATAATACCCACATTCCTTTCCGAGTCCGCAGCTCTTTGCTGCCAGACTGTGTGTTCGTTAATGAGCCCGGAAAAACAAATGTCTGCTTCGCAGCTGCTTGTTTTTCTTTGGGACTCTGTATATTATATCGGCAAGGGAGACAGAAAACATAAGTATTGTTGAAGTTTTGAATTTTTCATGGTAACATGAGGAGAATTAAGAGTGAGATAAGAGTAGAAAACGAGGTGAAACAACGGGAAACCGTTATGAGTTATGCAGGAAAGAATACGATATCATAAAATTAATTTGGAAGATAGAGAGCTTATGATGACCATGTATGCACAGGATCCACGAAGAACTTGTGAACATTGTTTTGCTAATAATTATTTGTGGCAAAGTGTATATCCGGCAGAAATGGCAGAATTTGATGGCTGCATCAGTGTGCGGTTTTATGATGGCGCCGATCTGTATTATGATTTTCCGTCCGGACCGGGAGATAAGCAGCAGGCTTTGGAACGTATTTTGGAATGGACTAAAAGACAGGATGCATTGCGGTTTTACGGTTTGTTGCGGGATGAGGTTGAATTGTTAGAAAAATGGCATCCGGGGGAATTTATCATTACGCCGGAACGGGATATTTACGATTATATTTATGAGACAGAACGTTTGACAACGTTAGCAGGTAAAAAACTGCATGGAAAGCGTGGCCACATTCACCGTTTTGAGGAAAATCATGACTGGCGATATGAGTCGTTGGGACCGGATAATTGGCAGGCTTGTCTGCAGATGAATCAAATTTGGAAGCGCAAGCGTGCTGATAAATGGGATCCTGATATGGAAGAAGAATTTCAAGTTGTGAATCAGGCATTGCAGCATTATGACAAATTGGGAATGGTTGGAGGTGTGCTTTGGGCAGATAGAGAAGTTGTGGCCTTTACGATGGGAGAATCGCTTGGTGGAGATACGTTGGCTGTCCATTTTGAAAAAGCATTTCCAGAGATCCAAGGAGCATATCCGATGATCAACCAGCAGTTTGTAAAGCATGAATGCCAGCAGTACCGCTATATTAATCGAGAAGATGATGCCGGAGCAGAAGGGCTGCGCAAAGCAAAAATGTCTTATGTTCCTGATATTTTATTGGAAAAGTATATGGTAGTGCGTAAATAGCGGAATATTTGGTATAAGACGATATTGCAACACGGAACGTTTATTTAAAACTGCAAAATATCTGTTTATTGCAGACAGAATAAGCAATATGTGATGAAGTGACAATTTTCGTTGCTTGAAGTTCGAATGAAATTTTTTACAATTTTCTTACAATTTTAGTTGCAATTTGTAATAAATGCTGATATACTATAGTCAGTCGTTAAGATAGCGACTAGATATACCCCTCAAACCCCTCTCCTCATCAGAGCATATCATGTGTTTTGGTGAGGAATTTTTTTCAGAGGGAAATACATTCCGAAATAAGGAGGAAGCGTATGGATCGTGCAGATAAAAAAACGGTAGACGAAGTGAATACTACAGATGTGGTGGAAAAACCAATGGTAGACGAAGTGAATACTACAGACGAGGTGGAAGAACCAATGGTTGACGAAGAGAAGATTACAGATGCGGTGGAAGAACCGGCGGCAGATGAAGTGGAGACTACAGATGCGGTGGAAGAACCGGCGGCAGATGAAGTGGAGACTACAGATGCGGTGGAAG